>DASXYG010000117.1:0-94824 GCA_036502625.1 Streptosporangiaceae bacterium | reverse complement strand
CAGGGACGGGGCCAGGGACGGGGCCAGGGACGGGGCCAGGGACGGGGCCAGGGACGGGGCCAGGGCCGGGGCCAGGGACGGGGCCAGGGACGGGGCCAGGGACGGGGCACGGGGCCGGGACGGGGGCTGGGCTGGGGACGGGCTCGGCTCGGGGCTGGGCTGGGCTGGGCTGGGCTGGGGGAGGTTAGGAGGGGACGGTGCGGACGACTACCAGGGCGTAGACATCCGTTCGGTAGTACATGCGGGTGTCGATCACTGGTGCGCCTGATTCGTCGTAGGCGATCTGGTGGCCGGTTACCAGGGCCGTGCCGGGGGTGACGGTGAGGAGGGCGGCTACGTCGGACGTTGCCGCCTCGGCGCCGAGGCGGGCCTCCATGCGGACCAGGCGGGCGGAGGCGCGGCGGCACAGGGTGGGCAGGTCTCCGGTGACGCGGCGCAGCGGCTTCGGGTCGAGGGGGTGACCGTTGATCATGGTGGGGACGTGGTCGCGGAGGACGATGGCCGGGGTGCCGTCCACGGCGAGGCAGCGTTCGATGCGCCACACCGGGGCGCCCTCCGCCAGGTCGAGGCTCTGGGCGACGTCCGGCGGGCAGGGGGTCTCCTCGGCGGCGAAGTGCGGCAGCGACGGGGTATGGCCGGCCTCGGTGATCATCGCGGGCAGGGAGCCGAGCTCGTCGACGTCGATGAGCGTCTGCGCCATCGGGGCGGCCCACGCGGAGCGGTCGCGGACGAACGTGCCCACCCCCCAGCGCCGCGTGACCAGGCCCTCCACCCAGAGCTGCCCGAGCGCGCCGCGTACGGTGACCCGGCTGACGTCCAGCCGCCGGGCCAGCTCCTGCTCCGACGGCAGCCGGTCGCCGGGCGTGAGCTCGTCGGCGATCAGCTCACGCAGCTCGCGCGCGGCCAGCGCGGCGCGCTTCGGGGGCTTCCTCACCTGATCACCGTAGACGTCCTGGGAGGCAGGCGGTCCGGCACGGACGGCCGCCAGACGCCTCCCGTACGGCGGCAAGTTCGACCGGTCACCACGTGCCGATCCCGTAGAGCTGGCGTGGCGAGTTCGGGTACCCCTCCCCCGCGACCAGCTCGAACAGCCGGTCGGCCAGGGCGCGGCGCAGCCCGTCGTGCGCCGGGTCGCCCGCCAGGTTCCGCCGCTCGTCCGGGTCGGACACCAGGTCGAAAAGCTGCTCACCGCCGCCGCCGAGGAACCGCGTGTACCGGTGCCGCACCGTACGGACCGTCCGCGCCCAGCTCCGCGGCGACGCCTCCCAGTGGTTGTTGTCGCTGCGCACGTACACCGCGTCGCGCCACTCCCCGGCCCCGCCGGCCGTACGGCACAGCGGCAGCACGGAGCGGCCGGGCAGCAGCGGGATCTCCCACGGGTTCAGCGGCCGCCCGTAGTACGGCCGGTTCAGCAGCGGCAGCGGGAGCCCGGCGATGTCGTACACGGTCGGCGCGATGTCGGTGTGGTCGACCAGTTCCTCGCGCACCAGCCCTCCGGCGAGCCCCGGCCCGGACACCATGAGCGGCACCCGTACGCACGGGTCGTAGTGACGCTCCCACTTCCCGGTCAGCCCGTGGTCGTGCAGCAGCTCGCCGTGGTCGGACGTGAAGATCACGTAGGTGCGGTCCAGGCGCCCGGCGGCGGACAGCGCGTCGAGCAGGCGGCCGAGCTCGTGGTCGAGGTGCGCCAGGTCGGCGAAGTACATGCGGCGCTCGTGCCGCCAGTCCACCCGGTCGTAGCTCGGCCCCGGGTAGTGCTCGGCGCGGAAGTACGCCGGATCACGGCCCGGGTACCACTCCGCGGCCACCGGCTCGGGGATGCGCGCGACGTCCACCAGGTCCGCGTACTCCGCGGGCGGGGCGAACGGGTTGTGCGGCTGGACGTAGCTGACGTGCGCGAACATCGCGCGGTCGGCGGGCGTGGACGCGATGAACTCCCGCGCGCGGTCGGTGATCCACGCGGTCTGCGACACCTCCGCGGGGAACGGCAGCGTGTACGCCTCGGCGGTGTTCTCGGGGAACCCCTCCGTGGCCCAGCCGAACGCCCCCCGCACCCGCTCGATCTCCGCGGCCAGGTCCTCGCGGTCCGGCCCGTAGGCGCGCAGCTCGGGCACCATCGTCATCCACACGGTGGCCTGCGCGGCCGTGTAGTGCTCCGGATGCGTGACGCGCACCCAGTCGAGCCAGGCGCCGGCGCGCGGGTCCTCGGTGATCTCCGTGACGTCATAGCCGTACGGCCGGTAGTCCGGGTTGAGGCCTTCGAGCTGCGTACGGAAGTGCAGCTTGCCGAACGCGCCCGTACGGTGGCCGGCCTCCTGGAGCGCCCGCATGAACGTGGGCACGCCCGGGTCGAGGTCGTAGCCGCACTCGGTGACGCCGTGGCCCTGGCCGGTCAGCCCGGTCGCGATGGTGGCGCGCGCGGGGCTGCACACGGGGTTGTTGGTGAACGCGTTCGCGAACGTCACGCCGGACTCCCGCAGCCGCGCGAAGTTCGGTAGCGGCACGATCTGGTCGTCCATGGCGCGCTCCAGCCACCGCGCGGCGAGCTGGTCGACCATCACGAGCATGACGTCCGGACGGCCGGGGGACGCGGGCGCGGTCACGGGGTGGCCTCCTCGGTGCGGTGGTGGGCGCCGCGCGGGCCGTCGACCGGGACGGTCTTCGCGGCGAGGGTGGCGACGAGCGTGATGACGACGAGCACGGTGATGTAGACCGACACCGACCACGTGGCGCCGCCGGACGACGCGATCAGCAGCGACGCGATCGTCGGCATGAGCGCGCCGCCGAGCACAGTGGCGAGCTGGAAGCCCAGCGAGATCCCGCTGTAGCGCACCTCGGTGCTGAACAGCTCGGAGAAGAACGCCGCCTGGATGCCGTACACCAGCCCCAGCACGGTCTGCGCGAGCGCGCCGGCCACGAACAGCAGCGGCACCGAGCCGAGGCCGAGCAGCCAGAAGAACACGAACACCGCGGGGATCATCAGCGCCGCGAACACCAGGTACGCGCGGCGGCGCCCGACCCGGTCCGAGACGGCGCCGCCGACCACGGTGGCGACCAGGTAGAACACGGCGCCCACGAGGTTCATGTCCACCGCGATCTTGTTCGGCAGGTGGAGCTGGTTCGTCACGTACGAGATCGTGAACACGCCCATCAGGAACCCGAACGCGGCGTCGGAGACGTGCAGCCCGGTCGCGACGAGCACGTTGCGCGGGTGCCGCCGCAGCGTCTCCCACAGCGGCACCTTCACCGCACGCGCGCGCCCGGCCGTCGCGCGGAACGCCGGCGACTCGGAGATCTGCCACCGTACGACCACGCCGACGCCCACCAGCACCAGGCTGACCAGGAACGGCACCCGCCATCCCCAGGCGAGGAGCTGCGCGGGCGTGCAGAACGCCAGCAGCGCCGAGACCGTCAGCGACGACAGGATGATGCCGAGCCCGCTGCCGGTCTGCACGAGGCTGCCGTACAGCCCGCGGCGCCGCGGCGGCGCCGACTCGACCATCAGGCTGACCGCGCCGCCCCACTCGCCGCCGATGCCGAAGCCCTGCACGACGCGCAGCACCGTGAGCAGGATCGGCGCGGTGACGCCGACGGACGCGTACGTCGGCAGCAGGCCGATCAGGAACGTCGCGACGCCCATCACGCCGAGGCTCCACATCAGCGTGTTCCGGCGGCCGAGCCGGTCGCCGAAGTGGCCGAACACGATGCCGCCGATGGGCCGCGCGAGGAACCCGGCGGCGAACGCGCCGAACGACAGGAGCGTGCCGACGAGCGGGTCGTGCGCCGGGAAGAACAGCCGCGTGAACACCAGCGCGGTGAGCGTGGCGTAGATCGTGAAGTCGTAGAACTCGATCGTGTTGCCGATGATGCTCGCCGTGGCGAGCTTCCAGGTGACCGGCGGCCGGGACGGCCCATCGGTACGCACCGCCACGGGTGGCCTCCTGACGGGGGAAAGACGTCTAGACGTCTCGCATCATGCCGAACGCCGGGCGTCCGCGTCAAAAACGGCACTGGTCGGCTTGATGATCCCGCGGCGGGCCACGAACTACACTCGCGTCCATGTCCACCACGCTCCGCCCCGGCCGGCTGTCCCCACAGCGCAAGGTCCCCGCGTCGATCACCCGCCCGGAGTACGTCGGCAAGAAGCGGCCGACGCTCGGCGAGGCGGAGGTCAAGTCGCCGGAGATCGTGGAGCGGATGCGCGTCGCGGGCCGGATCGCGGCGCAGGCGCTCGCCGAGGTCGGCCGCCACTGCACCCCCGGCACGACCACCGACGAACTGGACCGCATCGGCCACGAGTTCATGGTCGACCGCGGCGCCTACCCCAGCACCCTGGGCTACCGCGGCTATCCGAAGTCGCTGTGCTCGTCGATCAACGAGGTCATCTGCCACGGCATCCCGGACGACACGGTGCTGAACGACGGCGACATCATCAACATCGACATCACCGCGTACATCGGCGGCGTGCACGGCGACACCAACGCCACCTTCGAGGTCGGCACCGTCGACGAGGAGTCGCACCTGCTCGTCGAGCGCACCCACGAGGCCACGATGCGCGCCATCCGCGCGGTCAGGCCGGGGCGGCGGCTCAACGTCGTCGGCCGGGTGATCGAGTCGTACGCCCGCCGCTTCGGCTACGGCGTGGTCCGCGACTTCACCGGCCACGGCATCGGCACGACCTTCCACTCGGGCCTCGCCGTGCCGCACTACGACGACCCCGACACCGACACCGAACTCGTGCCCGGCATGACGTTCACGATCGAGCCGATGCTGACACTCGGCACGATCGACTACGACGTGTGGCCGGACGGGTGGACGGCCGTAACGCGCGACCGGAAGCGAACCGCGCAATTCGAGCACACACTGCTCGTAACGGACGACGGAAGCGAGATTTTGACGCTTCCCTGAACAGCTTTCATCTCGTTTCGTATTCGCGTGAACACGTACTGACGCTAGCCTCGTGGATTCCCTCCCCGGGTCGGCGCTCGGCCGCATGTGGTCACGATCCGTAGATGTCGCGAGCCGTTCCATCGGGGACATTAGTTATTAACCGGCAGTCTCTTCGCATGTCGGTCATTCGCCACATCTGGGGGAACCATGGCCGCGCCGCCACGTCGACATTCTCTTGCCCTGCGCACCGAGCCCTTCCCGGTCGTCCGCGCGGAGCCCGCAGAACCCGCGGAGCCCGCGGAACCGGTGACGGCCGCGGAGCCGGTGGCGACCGAGGCGCCCGTACGCCCGGCGCGGTTCGGCATCCAGATGCCGCGCCGCAGCCCCGGCGGCGCGTGGCTCGCGCAGACGCTCACCCTCGGGATCGGGCACGTCCGCTGGCTGCGCCGCGTCTGCCGCGACCTCGCCGACTTCGACGACCGCGCCGCCGTCGACCTCAGGCGTACGACCCTGGCCGTCGTGCCGGGCGTCCTGCTGATCGTCCCGGCGTGCCTCGCGTGGTACCGGCTGGGCCGGCGCATCGGCCGCGCGCAGGACGCGGCCGGGCTCGAACCGACCTGCCGCCCCGGGCTCGGCCTGCTGCTCAGCCCGCTGTTCGGCGCCGTCACGTGGTACTACCAGGCCGAGCTGAACAAGATCGTCGACGGCTACGGCTACCCGCCGGGCGTCGCCGTGGGGCTGTACGACTGACGCTTCACGCGGTCACGGATACGTGTCGCGGCCCGGGTCCGGCGGCGCGACGTCGCCCTCGAGCCGCAGCGCGCCGTCCTCGCCGCGCACCCAGTGCAGCCACTCCCCCTGCTCCCACGGCCGCTGCGCGCGCACCCACCGCTCCCAGAGGTCGAGCTGGTCGGCGTTCAGCCGCCGCAGCGCGCGGAGCAGTCGCAGCGGCCAGCTCGGGCGCTGCGGTGTGCCGGACTCATCGGATCGCGCGGCAGGTGTCATGGCAGGGCTCCCGATCCCCAGTATCCGCACGCGCCGCCGGGCGGTCCATAACGATTGCGGGCCGTTCGGCGTACGCCCGGCATTGTCCGGCCCGCGGTCCGCGGGGAGGATGGGCGCGACCAGCCGGTGACCTTCGGGAGGGCACATGCCGAGCAATGTCCGCAGCGTGATCGTCGAGGCCGGGGCCGACGCCGTATGGGGGCTGGTCCGCGACTTCAACGGGCTGGCCACCTGGAGCCCCGCGATGACCGTCAGCGTGATCGAGGACGGCCTCGACCCCGCCACGGTCGGCTGCGTACGCAGGTTCGACCTCGGCAACGGCGGCGTCGCGCGCGAGAGGCTGACCGCGCTCGACGACGTCGCGCGGTCCTACACCTACACGCTGGTCGAGGCGCCGTTCCCGGCGCGCGACTACCTGGCGACGCTGAGCGTCACCCCGGTCGCCGACGGCGGCCCCGACCGCAGCCTGGTGGCGTGGTCCAACACCTACGACTGCGACCCGTCCGACGAGAAGTCCCTGGCGGCCACGTTCGGCGACCACATCTTCGCGCCCGCGCTCGCGGCGCTGCGCGACCGCTTCGCCTCCTGACGCGTACGGCGGTGTCGTACCCGGGCGATAGAGTCACCGTCCGTGAATTTGATCTTGGATCGCCCGGGTCCGTCCGCATGATGGGGCATACGCACGCATTGAGCGGCGCGGCGGTGTGGTTCGCCGCCGTCCCCGTCATCGGGGCGCTCGACGTCCCCCTCCGCGTGCCCGACATCGCCGCCGGCGCCATCATCTGCTCCGGCGCCGCGCTGCTCCCCGACCTCGACCACCCCAGCGCCACCATCGCGCACACCTACGGCTTCATCACGCACGCGCTGTCCCGCGCCGTCAACGCGATCTCCGGCGGCCACCGCCACGCCACGCACTCCTTCTTCTTCGTGCTGCTCGCCGCCGGCGTCACCGAGGGCATGGCGCAACTGTCGCCCGCGGCCGTGCAGGTCTTCTGCGCGCTGCTCATCGGCATCGGGCTGCGCGGCCTCGGCATCGGCGTCCGCGGGCCGCGCATCGGCTGGGGCGGCGTGGTCAACCTGATGCTCAACGCCGGGCTGCTCGGCGCGTTCGCGCTGCTCAACGTCCAGTACGAATGGATCGGCATCGCCGTCGGCCTCGGCTGCCTGATGCACCTCGTCGGCGACTGCATCACCACGGAGGGGTGCCCGCTGCTGTGGCCCTGGACGGCCCGCTTCAGCGTGCCGTTCGTGCCGAGCACCGGCGGGCGGGTGGAGCGGTGGCTGGTCACGCCGCTGCTGCTGGCCGCGATCGGGCTGCTCGCCTTCCGCGCGGTCGGCCCGATCCCGACACAGACGCTGGCCTCGTGGTGGGCGCCCCGTTAGGGTCGGCGCGATGACCCGGTTACGCGCCCTCGCCGCGCTGGCGGCCCTGGCCGTGCTCGCCACCGCGGCCTGCACGCCCGGCGGCGGCGCGCCGTCGCCGGGCCCGGTCACGCCGCGCACGCTCACGGTCATCGGCGACGCCTCCCCGGTCGACGACTGGGACCCCGCCACCGCGGGCGACGGGTCGTCGGCCGCGCTCGGCGACATCTACGAGACGCTCACCCGCTACGACTCCACCACCCACCAGGTGGGCCCGCTGCTGGCCACCCAGTGGGAGCCGAACGGCGACAACACCGTGTGGCGGTTCTCGCTGCGCGACGGCGTGCGCTTCCACAGCGGCCGCGCGGTGGACGCCCAGGCCGTCCGCGCGTCCATCCTCGACTCCGCGCGCCGCTCCCCCGCCTCGGTGTGGCACGCGGTCCGCTCGGTGGCCACGCCGAACGACGGCACGGTGACGGTCACCCTGGCGCGTCCGCTGCCGCTGGCCGACCTCGCCGCCGCCGACCACGGCGCGTTCATCTACGACGTGCGCGCCGCCGGCGGCACCCCGGCCAAGGACGGCGGCACCGGCCCGTACCGGGTGGCGTCCTGGCATCCGGAGTCGGCGACGCCGCTGACGCTGGCGCGCGTGCCCGGCTACTGGGGCGGCTGGAAGGACGGCCAGTTCACCGGCGTCGCCTTCGCCGTCGAGCACGACCCGGCCGCCGCGGCGCGCCGGCTGCGCGCGCACGGCTCGTCCATCGCCCTGCACCTCACGCCGGGCACCTGGGCCGGGCTGCGCGGGGAAGAAGGCGTGCAGACCTCCCAGGTCACGTCGTGGCAGGAGATGTTCGCGCTGCTCGACACCCACCGCCTGCACGACGTCCGCGTCCGCCGCGCGATCAGCTACGGCGTCGACGGCGACGGCATCGTCAACGCGGTGCGGGGCGCGCTGACCAAGCCGGCGGGCGTGGTGCCCGACGGTCTGTACGGCCACTTCGTGGACCTCCCGATGTACCCGTACGACCCGGCGCGCGCCCGGTCGCTGCTGGCCAAGGCCGGAGACGGGCCGGGCGGGAAGCGCCTGAAGCTGACGCTGCGGTACGACCACGACGCCGAGGCGGGCGACGCGGCGCGGCGGATGGCCAAGGACCTCGGCCGCATCGGCGTCGGCGTCAAGGTCGAGGACGCGAAGCCGGCAGTCGGCGGGCAGGACATCGCGGTGGTGTACCGCAGGCCCGACGGGCCCGATCCGTACGGCCTGTTCGCCGACTCGTTCGCGACGGGCGCGCCCGGCAACCTGGGCCGCTACTCCAGCCGTACGCTCGACCGGCTCCTCGCGGGCGCGCGGGCGGCCTCCGCCGCCGACAAGGACACCGCGGCGCAGACCTACCGCCAGGCGCAGGTGGCGCTGCTCGGCGACGCGCCCGCCGTCCTGCTCGGCACGACCGTCTACCAGCGCGCGTTCCGTACGGATTTCGTCGGCTACGACGACGATCCGGCCTACCCGGACGCGGTTTTCGCCTACGATTTGGCGGCACGGGCGGGCTGACCAGCGCGTGAGCGTTCGCGCACGGTATGACGCCGATCACAGGGGCGGAAATCCGCGAAACCCATGACACAACGCCCCGATGTGCCCCACTATGCATATCTTGTCACGTGCAGTACCCGGCGAAATTCGAGGGGCGATGAGGATGCGAGGCCGCGAGGACGCGACGACCGGGAGACCGGCGACCGACGCGGAACTGATTTCGCGGTATCGCGAGTCATCCGAGGACGACGTTTTCGACGAATTGGGCGAGCGCCATGTCGAGGCCGCGCGACGCCTCGCCGTCCAGCTCACCTGCAATGAGGACGCCGCGGAGAACCTGCTCGCCGAGGCGTTCGAGATCGCGCGCGCCGAGCTGGCCCGCGGCGACGGTCCTGACCTCGCGTTCCGTCCGTACCTCCTGACGCTGGTGCGCGACGTCGCCGCCGAGTGGGCGTCGGACGGCAAGCGGCTGCTGCTCGCCGACAGCTATGACGCGCTCGCCGCGTCGCGCGACGCCGTCGGCGACGACTCCCTGGCCGCGCGCGCGTTCGCCCGCATGCCCGAGCGCTGGCGCGTCGCCCTGTGGCACACCGCGGTCGAGGGCGAGTCCACGACGGACATCGCGCCGCTGCTCGGCCTGTCGCCGAGCGCGGTGCTGACGCTCGTGCAGCGGGCGCGTGACGGGCTGCGCCGCGTCTACCTCCAGGCCGACCTCGACGACGACCTGCCGCGCGAGTGCCACGAGATGCGCGACCTCATGGCCGACGACGCGCGCGGCCGGCTGTCCCGCCGCCAGCGCAACACCCTCGACGAGCACGTGGACAGTTGTGACCGCTGCCGCGCCGTGTCGCGCGACGTCGCGGAGATCGACGGCAGCCTCGGCGAGCTCGTCGGCGGCGCCGTGCTCGGCCCGTTCGCCGCCGCGTACGCCCTGCCGCCCGACCCCGGCGCCGCCGAGGAGAACGGCGCGCCGGCGCGCCGCCGCGGGCTGCCGATGGCCGCCGTGTTCGCGGGCGTGGGCATCGTCGTGGTGGCCGCGTCGGCGTTCGGCGTGATCACGATGACGAACAGCAGCAGCGACACCGGCACGAACGCGCAGTCCACCCCGGCGGCCAGCAACCCCGGCCCGTCGGACCAGCCGAGCAGCGGCCCGTCGGACTGGACGGCCTGGCCCTCGCACCAGCCGCGCCACCACAGCCACACGCCCGACCCCTCGACCACGAGCGCGCAGCCGTCGGATTCGCACAGCTCCCAGACGTCCCACCGGTCCCACGCCCCGGACGGCGGCGGCCAGATGAGCCGCGAGCCGCACCACTCGACGCAGCCGCAGCCGAGCTCCGGGCCGTCGAAGACGCGGAAGCCGGACCCCACGCCCACGAAGTCGCACTCGCCGTCGCCGAGCCCGACGCCGAGCTGCCCGTGGTACAACCCCAACTGCTGGTTCAAGTAGGGGCGCGTCAGGCGCAGCGCACCAGCTCGCACCAGACGATCTTGCCGCCGTACGGGTCGCGGTAGTGGCCCCAGTCCTTGGCCAGCCGTTCGACCAGCAAGAGGCCCCGGCCGCTCTCGGCGTCGGGGCCTACGCGGATCAGGACGGGCGGTCGCGGGTCGGGGTCCCACACCTCGATGAGCACCCGGTCGTCGGCCGACACCCGGATTACGACGACCGCGGTGCCGGGGGCGGTCAGCGCCTCGACGGCGTTGGTGACCAGCTCGGATACCAGCAGTTCCGCGGTCTCGACGAAGTCGGCGAAGCCCCAGCGGGTGAGCGCGTCGCGCATGAGCGCGCGGGCCCAGCGTGGCGCGCTGGGGCGTGCGGCGAGGGTTAACCGCGTGCTGTACGCCCAATCGCTCATCGCTGGCTCCTGTCGGCTATCACCACGATGACCCGCATTCGTGGGACGCGCCACCGGAATCGGGCGAGCGCACCTAATCGGACAGTCTCCCGTGACCGCCGCTCCACCGGTCCGGTACGAACCGACAGATCGGCATGTCTACGCTTGTACGCCATGGACCGGACATTCGCCGGCCCCCACGGGGACGCGGCGGCAGAGGCGCGCGCTGACCGCATCCGGTCACGCCGGGTCAGGCTGGTGGTCACGCTCGCGAGCCTGTCCGCGTTCGGCCCGCTGACCACCGACATGTACCTCCCGAGCCTCCCGGAGGTGGCGCGCGGGTTCGGCATCGGCGCGTCGCAGGCGCAGCTCACGCTGACCGCGTGCCTGACGGGGCTGGCCGTCGGGCAGATGATCGCCGGTCCGCTCAGCGACACGCTGGGCCGGCGCCGTCCGCTGCTGGTCTGCCTCGCGCTGTTCGTGGTCGCGTCCGCCGGCTGCGCGCTGACGACGTCGGTGTGGGAGCTGGACGCGGCGCGCGCCGTGCAGGGGCTGACCGGCGCCGGCGGCATCGTGCTCGCGCGGGCGATCGTGCGCGACCTGTACAGCGGGAACGCGGCGGCGCGCTACTTCTCCGTGCTGGCCGCCGTGCAGGGGGTCGCGCCGATCGCGGCGCCGCTGATCGGCGGGCAGCTCCTACGCGTCGCGCCCTGGCGCGGGCTGTTCCTCGTGCTGGCCGCGATCGGCGCGCTGATGCTGATGGCCGTGACGCTGTGGATCCCGGAGTCGGCCGCCGTACGGGCCGGGGGCTCGGCGCTGCGCGCCACCGGGCGCGCGCTGTCGGCGCTGGTCCGCGACCGCGCGTTCGTCGGCTACGCGCTGACGGGCGGGTTCGCGATGGGCGCGCTGTTCGCGTACATCTCCGCCTCGTCGTTCGTGTACGAGGACCTGTTCGGTGTGTCGCCGCAGGTGTACAGCCTGCTGTTCGGCCTGAACAGCGTGGGGATCATGGCGGCGAGCAGCCTCAACGGCTGGCTGCTCGGCCGCGCCGGCGTACGGCGCATGCTCACCACCGGGGTCGTGTGCGTGGCGGTGGGCGGGGTCGCGGTGCTGGTCGCCGCGGTGCTCGGGCTCGGCCTCCCGGCGATCATGCCGGGCATGTTCGTCGCCGTGTCGAGCATCGGGCTGATCATGCCGAACACCACGGCGCTCGCGCTCAGCGACCACGGCAGCACCGCGGGCACGGCGTCCGCGCTGCTCGGGCTCGTGCAGTTCGCGTTCGGCGGGCTGATGGCCCCGGTCGTCGGCCTCGGGGGTGTCAGCGCGGTGCCGATGGCCGTCGCCATGGCCGTGCTCGGCGCCGCGTCCGCCGCGACCTGGCTGGCGGTACGCCGCGTGGCCGCGCCGGTCACACGCTGACGAGGCGCTTCGCCCGGCCGTCCCAGGTGTAGTGGACGGTCGCGACGCCGCGGACGTGCGGGTCGCGCAGGCATTCGTAGATGTGCAGGCTCGGCACGGTCGGGAACGCGCCCCACAGCCGCTCGCTCGTCAGCACGAAGTCGAGGTCGAGGTCGACGAGCAGGCCGAGCAGGCGGCCGTGGGTGGGTTCGTCGACCGTGGCGAACGCGTCGTCGAGCAGGATGAGCCGCGGCGCGTCCGGCGCGGCGTCGGCGAGCGAGGAGAAGTGCGCCGCGGCCGTCGCGAACAGCACGAGGTACGACACGACGCGCTGCTCGCCCTGGCTGAGCGCGGTGCGGTGGTTCAGCGCGCGCTCGCGGCCGGGGTGGGCGTCGGTGACCCGGATCCGCCAGGAGAACCACGCCCGGTAGTCCAGCGCGGTGCGCAGGTGGCTGGCGTAGCCGGCGGACGGGTCGGCCAGCCGCGCGGCCTCGATGCGGCGGCGCAGGCAGTCGCGCAGCATCGCGGCCTGCTCGCGGGTGCGCAGCCAGGGGAGGTCGGTGACGCGCGGCGTGTCGTCCGCGGCGCCGGGCGGGCGCCCGGCGGGTGAGCCACGCAGCAGGCCCACGGCCGTACGGACCTCGGGGTCGGCGTCGGCGGCCAGCTCCCAGACCAGCCGGGCGCCGATGCCGTGCGAGGAGCGTACGTCGGACAGGGTGCGGTTCATCGTCTCCACCAGCGTCTCCGCGCCGGCGACCTGGCGGGCCAGGTGGTCGCCGAGCTCGCCGAGGAGGTAGCGCTCGAAGACCTCCTGCTCGCGGGCGGACAACTGGGCGCGGGCCTGTTCCGCGGCCTCGGCGATGCGCCGGCCCACGACGGCGACGTCGTGCGCGCCGCTGTCGTCGTGCAGTTCGTAGCGGTGGACGCCCTCCACCTGGGTGCGGGCCGCGTCGTAGCCGCCCGCGAGGCCGTCGCGCAGCTCCTGGCCGCGGTTGATGATCTCGTCGGCGGTGACGTCGGCGTCGTCCGGGCCGAGCCGCGCCTCGACGTCGTCGGCGAGCGCGCGCAGCGCGGTGATGCGCGCGCGTACGCCGTCGGTCGCGGTGTCGAACGCGGCGAGCCGGTCGTCGATCTCCACGGGGTCGCCGAGGTCGGCGGCCACCGCGAGGCCGGGCAGGCCGAGCGGGCGGCGGAGCTGGCCGCTGGCGCCGACGACGTCCTGCTCCTGGGCGTGCAGGTCGTCCATGGCGCGCTGCCGCGCCTCCTCGGCGCGGATGCGGCGGTCGTGGACGTCGGCCAGGACGTCGCGCGCCCGCGTCAGCCGGGTGCGCGCCTCGTCGCGGCGCTCCGCGGCGTCGCGCTCGCGGTCCAGGACGGCGCGTTCCTCCGCGCCCACCGACTCTTCGAGGACGCGCAGCTCGCGGCGGGCGCGGTCGCGGTCGGCGCGGGCGTCGGAGTAGGCGCGCTCGGCGGCGATGCGCGCCTCGTGGGCCCGCTCCCATCCGGCGCGCGCGGCGTCCACGTCGGTGACGCCGCCGGCGGCGCGGGCGATCTCGCGGTCCAGCGTGGTGTGCGCGTCGCGGAGGCGGGCCAGGGAGGTGCGGAGGTCGCGCAGCGCGTCGGCGTCCGTCGGGAGGTCGTCGGAGCTGGCGCGGGCCAGCGCCGCGTTCCGCAGGCGTACGGCGTCGGCGCGGGCCAGCTCGGCGTCGCGCCGCGCCTGGCCGGCCGCCACGGCGAGCCGCTCCTCCTCCGCGCGCGTCTCCTCGCAGGCGTGCCAGGCGGCGGTGAGCGCCCGGGCCGGCGGGAGGTCGCGCAGCGCGTCGCGGAGGGCGCCGCGGCGCTGGTCGAGCGCGGTGCGCTCGGCGGTGATGCGGTCGCGCCGAACGTCGAGCCGGGCGGCGCGCTCGGCCAGCTCGGCCAGCTTCCGCGCCCGGGTGGCCGCACGCGCGCCCGCCCCGATGTACTCGGCGCGCTCCTTGTGGTGCGTGCCGCCGGTGACGCCCAGCGACCAGCGGCCGTCGTCGCCGACCCAGCAGCCGCCCGCCTCCGCGGGGCCGTCCTCGCCCGCGGGCCGGTAGCCGATGCCGTTCAGGACGGCCGTGACGCGGTCGGCGTCCACCGCGTCGGACGGGACGGGACGGACGGCCTCGGCGAGCGTCGCGCCCGGCTGGGGCGGCCCGGGGGTGAGGACGACGTCGCGGGTCGCCGGGTCGACCAGGGCGCCGTCCGGGCCGACCCACGCCGACAGCAGGCCCGCGGCCTCCAGAGCGGCTTCCAGGCCGGCGCGCGCGGTGTCGTCGAGCCGGCCGGCGAAGTCGATCAGGAGGTAGAGCGGCGCGCCCGCGGACGGGTCGCGGCCGGCGGTCGCGTGGTGCGGGCGCGGCGGCTCGGGGTCGGACTGGCCGCGCCAGGTGTGCTGCTCCTCGCGTACGGCCCGCAGCTCCGCGAGGACCTCGCCGAGCCGCGGCATCAGGGCGTCGCGCTCGGCCACGATGGCGGTCAGCACCGGCTCGACCACCTCGTGCGCCACCTCGCGCACGGCCGAGGGCGCGTCGCGGCCCGGCGCCTGGCCGTCGGGGGCGGCGGACGGGTCCGGCGGCTCGGCGACCTGGAGCAGCGGGGTGACGTTGACGTCCGGGTTGAGGGCGTGGACACGGACCGCCCATTCGCGTACGGACGCGGTGTAGGCGGTGCCCGCGGTGGCCAGCGCGGCCAGCCGCTCGGCGCGGCGGTCGCGCACGGCGGCGACGGCGTCTTCGGCGTGCGCCACGTCGTGCTCGGACTCGCGCAGCCGCGACTCGGCCTCGGTCACGTCGGCCAGCAGGCGGTGCAGGGTGTCGGCGGCGCGGACCCGGTCGGTCACCACGCGCGCGACGTCGGTCAGCCGCGCGCGCCACGCGGTCAGGCCGGGCACGGCGCCGGCGGTCACGCCGCGGGCGCGCGGGCGCTGCACCGTGTGGGCGGTGCCGTCGATGTCGTGCAGCGTCTCCGTACGGGCCGGCTGGACGACCTGGACGTCGGCGGTCACCGCCTCGCCGAACAGCGTCTCCGCCATGCGGCACGCGCGCGCCTGCCGCCGCGCCTCGCGCAGCCGGGCGCGCAGCTCGGTGAGGTCCGCGGACGCGCGGTCGACGTCGGTGTCGAGCCGGGCCGCGGCGTCGTCCTCGGCGCCGCGCGCGGCCACGGCGGCGGACCAGGCCACCCGCGCCGCGCCCTCGACCGCGCGTACGGTCGCGGCCCGCTCCTTCAGGTCGCCGAGCGCGCGGTAGCCGCCGCTGGCGCGGACGGCGCGGAGGTCGTCCTCGGCGGTGGCCATCGCGCTCTCGTAGCCCTCGGCCGATGTGCGCGCCTCGGCCTCCTCGCGGGTCAGCTCGCTGACGTGGTACTCGGCGCGGCCGGCGGCGCTGCGGCGGTCGCGCAGGCCGCCGAGCCGCTCGCGGACGACCGCGACCCGGCCGCGCAGCTCGCCGTGGAGGTAGCCGCGGTAGGCGGTGAGGAACGTGGCGAGCGCGGCGCCGGTCGCCTCCAGGCGGGCCAGGACGTCGCGTACGGCGTCGAGGTCGTCGAGGTTGCGCGCCACCCGGTCGAGGATGTCGTCGTCGAGCGGCGGCAGCGCCTCGGTCAGCACCTTCACCAGCTCGCCCGACTCGATGCGGTCGCCGATCGTGGGCCGCCGCAGGCCGTACAGCAGGTGGACGAGGTTGCGGAAGCGGGCCGGGTCGGTGAGCCCGAACAGCTCGCGGGCGACGCGGATGCGGTAGTCGATGCCGCGGTCGTAGCAGTTGTCCGGGCCGATCAGCTCGCGGAGCTGGGCGATGGACGGGCGCCGCGCCGGGTCGTCGAGCGGGAGGTCCTCCCCCACGGCGAGCCGGGTGGCGAAGAAGACGGGCCGCGCCTCGCCGGTGGCGGTGGACGCGGTGACGGCCGCGCCGACGGTCAGCCGGTGCTCCTCGCCGTCGGAGGTGGTGCGGCCGAACTCGATCCAGACGTAGCCGAGCCGGTTCGTGCCGCCGGTCCAGCCGTCCAGCATCAGCCACTTCAGGGACGTCTTCGCGCCGCCCGCCGCGTCGAAGCGGCGGATGTCGCCGTCGAGCAGGAACGGCAGCAGCATCTCCAGCGCCTTGGACTTGCCCGCGCCGTTCTTGCCGCGCAGCAGCAGCCGCCCGTCGCCGAACGTGAACACCTGGTCGTACTGCCACACCTGGTGGATGCCGGCGCGGCGCAGCCGGTAGCGGTTGGGCCGGCGCGGCAGCGGGGTGACGGGGGCGTCCGCCGTGCGGGTGTCGGTCACGTACGGGGCTCCTTCGGCGCGCTCGCGATGTCCGGACGGTAGCGCGCGGCGGCGGCGCGCAGGGTCCAGGTGTCGCCGCTTGGGTCGCGGGCGAGCAGCTTCATGCGGATCAGCAGGCCGGTGACGGCGTCGAACAGCAGGTCGGGGTGGTCGACGTGGGCGCGCGCCCAGTGGGTGCCGTGCGCGGTGACGAGGTCGGCGAGGATCCCCTCGATGGCCGCGGCCGAGACGTGCACGCCGATGGGCACGGGGCCGTCCGGCGTGGGGCGGAGGTCCGCGAGCAGCCGCTCGACCAGCAGCAGCGCGGCCTGCGGCACGGTCCCGGTGCCGGGGAACTCCAGGTCGGTGAGCTCGCCCGCGGGGTCGAGCATGGCCGCGCCCTCGGCGCGGATCTCGGTGTCCAGCCCCAGGAAGTCCTCGAAGAGCCGCTGCTCGGCGCGCTGCTCGCGGCGCAGCCAGGCGCGCTGGTCGTCGGTCAGTTCGTCGAGGTAGACGACGGGCGACTCGACGAGCCTGCGGCGTACGGCATGCCGGGTGCCGCCGGGACCGGGGTCGGTGGCGGCCGCGACCAGCTCGCCCGCGTCGGCCACCCGGGTGAGCGGGCCGCTGACCAGGCGGCGGGCGATCTCCCTGTCGATGCCGAGCAGCGCCTCGGACTCGCCGTCGTCGGTGGCGAAGCGGTCCACGGTGCCCTCGTCCTCGCGCAGCACCCGCCACTCGGTGAGCTGGCGCAGCGCGGCGACCAGGGCGCGCCGCTCGGCCGGCCGGTTCGGCTCGCCGAGGTCCACGCCCGCCTCGGCCGCCGCCGCGCGGGTGCGCGTGACCAGCTCGGACAGCAGCAGTTGCTCCGGCGCGGTCACCAGGACCGACAGCGCGAGCGCGAGGTAGGCGTACGCGCGCGGCGTGAACGGGCCGCCGCCGGTGCGCTCCAGCCGCCGCCCGGCGCCCGCGCCCGGCCCGGGTTTGTGCAGCCGCGCGAACCGGCCCTCGACGGTGAGCCGGTAGCCGAGGACCTGGTGGAACTGCCGGACGAGCCAGTCGGCGTGCCGGCGTACGAGCGCGAACTCCTCGGGATGGCTGCCGGGCGTGACCAGCGGGCAGCGGAGCAGCAGCCGCGCGACGGCGCGGCGCTCGGCGGCCAGCTCGGCCTCGAACTCCGTCATCCGGCGGCTTCCCGTGTGCGCGCGGCCCGGTGCGAGCCGATGACCAGCGCCAGGTCGTCGAGGACGAGGTCGCCGTCGACCGTGTGCACGGTCGTACGGCCGCCGGGGGTGCGGCGCAGCTCGATGTCGACGTCGAGGTCGTCGTCGGTGGTCGTGGCGGACGCGAAACCCGGCGCGGCGCCGGCGACGCAGCGCGCCAGGAGGTCGAGCAGGAGCCGCGACGCCGGGCCGGACAGCCGGGCCTGGCCGAGGCGGCGCGCGGCGGCGCGCAGCTCGGCCGCGGCGGCGCGCTCGCGGGCGGCCTGCTCCTCCGCGGCTGTGCGCAGGAGGTCCTGCTGGCCGGTGTAGTCCTCGGCGCGCGCCGTGCGCCCCCGCACCGAGCGCGAGCCGCGTTCGCGCAGGCTGACCGGTACGTCGACGGCGGGGCCGTGCCACCAGCTCGTCACCGCCGACACCTCGGTCTCCGGGTCGCCCGGCATGCCGAGGTGGCGGGCGCCGTACATGCCGAACGCGGCGGCGAAGACGTCGTGCGCGGTCTCGTCGTCGGACGCGTCGAGCCAGGCGGCAAGCCGCAGCAGGTCGCGGCGGCGGGACAGCTCGCCCGAGGTCGTCCGGATCATGCGCTTGGCGTTGGCGAGCAGCGCCTGCAGCGCGCGCAGCGTGGCGTCGCGGAGCCGGCTGACCTCGCTGCCCGAGCCGTCGAAGTCGAAGAACCAGGACGACAGGCCGCGCCAGTCGGCGAGGTCGCGCCCCCGGCTGCGGCCGACCCGGACGCCGGCCCGCTCCAGCGAGGCGAGCCCCTGGTCGGCGTCGTCGATGAGGCGCAGCAGGCCGGGCAGCCGCGGCCACAGGTGGGCCAGGCCGCGCTCGATCTGCGGCGCGAAATGGGCGACGTCGTCGGTGATCGTCTCGGCGTAGTCGAGCAACAGCTCCTTGAACCCGGCGAACTCGGCGGCGTCGAGGTCGTAGCGGAAGATCACCTGGCCGAGGTAGGCGTAGAAGTCGCGTACGGAGTCGGCGAAGGCGCCGAACTGCGCGAACACCGTGGAGACGCGTTCCAGCGCCTCCTGGGGGTCCGGGCCGCCGGGCGTCGCGGTGAGCCGGTCGAGCTCGGCGAGGCCGCGCGCGACCAGCGCCAGCAGCTCGCGGCTGACCTCGCGCGCGCTGTCGGCGCCGGCGAGGATCTCCTCCGCGTGGCGCTGCACCTTCTCGCCCAGCGGCGAGAGCTGGTAGCGCGACCGGACCCGGTGGTACTCGCTGATGCTGGTCGCGCGTACGGGACGGGAGCTGGTCAGCAGGTCGCCCCAGTCGCGGAGGCTGTCGAGCCGCTGGGCGACGACGTCGACCGGCAGCTCGGTGCCTACGGCGGCCAGCCGCTCGGCGATGTCGTGCGCGGACAGGTCGGACATGAGCGTGCCGGTGAACACCCGCATGATCGCGATGTACTGGGCGCGTGTGGCGGGGTCCGGCACGGTCAGGTAGGCGTACGCGCCGAGCCGGTCGAGCTCCCCGCCCCCGGCAACGCCGCCGCCTGAGTTCATCCCGTCCTCCGCCACAGCCCACAACGTTACGACCTAGCGGGCACCCCGGCGCACGCCGACGGCGACTGTGGCCAAGGTGGGACCAACGCCCGCAGGCCCCCTCAACTGGGCGCTCCCGCCGTGGGGATCTCGCACCAGACGACCTTCCCGTCCGCCTTCCCCGGCCGCAAGGGCACCGGGTACGTGCCCCACTCGGCGCTGATCGTGGAGACGAGGAGGAGCCCCCTGCCGCCCTCGGTGTCCGGGTCCGGGTCGTCGACGTGCGGGCTGCCCGCGCAGCCGTCCGCGACCTCGATGCGGACCCGGTCGGTGGTGGCGCGGATCGCCACGCGGACGACGGCGTCCGGCGCGCCCGCCTTGACGGCGTTGGTGACCAGCTCCGAGAGCAGCAGCTCCACGGTCTCGGTGACGGAGTCGAGCGCCCAGCCGCGCAGCGTGTCGCGGGCCAGCGCGCGCGCCCAGCGCGGCGTGCTCGGCAGCGACGCGAACGTCAGCAGGCACGCGCGCGGCCCGTCTCCCCCTGGCGGCGCCGCGCCGCCGTCCGGGTCCGTGCCGCCTCCGGTCCCTTCGCGCCCCCGGTCCTGGTCCACCTCGTCCCGCATCGCGTGCCGTGCCCTGACGCCCTTCACCACTGCGAACATGTCGGCCCCCTTCACATCCGCTACCGACGGGCGATGGACGGCCTTATGACGCGGGTCCGCCGATTTCTCTGGAGAAGCTCCGCCGCGCCCGTTACGTACGGCGGTCCCACCAACCCTTTGGCGGAACGGGACGCGGTGTTGACCAACGGCAGGAGTGACGGCGGCGCAAGCGGTGTAGGTCGTTCCGGAGGGAATCGACGATCACAGGAGGCAATATGCACGGGGACTCGCGCCGTCATCCGGCCCGCCGGGCCGCCACGGGCGGAGCCGCGGTGCTCGCGGCCGGGCTCGTCACGGCCGCCGCGCTCGCGCCGGCGTCCGCGCAGGCGGGGGTGCGGCCGGCGACCGGCGCGGCGGCGCGGTGCGGTGAGGCGGCGTCCGCTCCCGCGGCGCGGCCGGCCGCGGCACCGCGGGTCACCGCGAAGCTGCCCGCCGCCCTGCGCCGCGGCGCCGCGCCGACCCGGATCGACCTGACGGTGCACAACGGCACCCGGCGCACATACACGCACGTACGCACCGACGCGAGCGCGTTCGGCACCGCGCCGGCCGCCAAGGGCCAGGCCGTCTTCCTGACCGCGAAGGACGTCCGCATCGACCAGTACATCCGCGGCAGGGGCTGGCGCCAGGTCAGGCTCGAGACCGGCTGCGACCCGACCCTGGGCCAGACGCTGTGGCCGTCCGGCGGCTTCACGCTGCGGCCGGGCGGCACCTTCCACACGGCGATCCGCATCGCGATCACGCGGCACGCGAGCCCGCGGATCACCCGCGCGGACGTCGCCGTCGGCGGCTACGCGGGCCAGTGGACCGGCGGCCGGTACCGCTCCGTACGGCTGACCGGCTGAGCCCACCCGAACCCGTCGACAACCCTGGGTTGACGCACGCGCATCGTCAACCTAGGGTTGTCGCCATGGACGAGATCCCACAGAAGCTCGGCACGCTCATCGACTACGTGGACGGCGCGCGCGGCGGCCCGCTGGACAAGCTGGAAGCCGCGTACGCCATCGCCGGAACCCTCAGCGACCAGGCCGATCACCTCATCGGCCACTTCGTCGACCAGGCACGCCGCTCCGGCGCGTCCTGGACGGAGATCGGCGAGCGCATGGGCGGCGTCACCAAGCAGGCCGCGCAGAAGCGGTTCACCATCGAGAACACGCCGGACTCCATGTCGGCGGCCAAGGACAAGGTGTTCGGCCGCTACACCGAGCGCGCCAAGGCGTCGATCGTCGCCGCGGAGGCGGCCGCGCGCACGCACGAGCACCACTACATCGGCACCGAGCACCTCCTCTTGGGCGTGCTGGCCGGGAAGGGGACGGTCGGGCTGCGCGCGATCGAGGCGTGCGGCGTCGGCGTCGACGCCCTCACGGCCGACGTCGAAGCGCGGATGCCGGGGCCGAGCGGCAAGGAGGTGCCGGCGCACATCCCGTTCACCGCGAAGTCGAAGAAGGCCCTGGAGCTGACGCTGCGCGAGGCGCTGCGCCTCGGCCACAACTACGTCGGCACCGAGCACATCCTGCTCGGCCTGATCGCGGAGGACTCCGGCATGGCGGCCGAGGTGCTGCGCGACGACGACCTGACCACCGAACGGGTCGAGGCGGAGGTGCTCAAGCTGCTGGAGCCGCTCATGGCCCCTCGCCCAGACCGTCCAGGAGAGAAGTGACGGACGGCTCGGGCTCCAGTGGCAGCTCGGCGTACGTGCCGACGACCCACAGCAGGGCGCCGCGCACGGCGGCGACCCACTCCAGCGGTGTGCCGGGCTTCGTGACACCGGCGAGCGCGTCGTCGCACGCGGCGATCTCCGCGTCGATGGCCGCGGGGTCCGGCGCCGCGCCCTCGGTGGGCTCGTGGCCCACCGGGGAGCGCAGCCGGCGCCCCGCGCGGGTCCAGCCCATGCCGTCGATCAGCCCGGCGTACCACGCGCTCATGCCGTCGTTCCGGGCCAGCTCCCGTACGAGGGCGTCGGCACGGTCGAGGTCGGCCTCGCCGCGGACGGCCTCCGGCAGCGCGGGCGCCTCCCGCGAGTTCTGCGCCATGCCCCGACGGTAACGCCGCCCGGAACCCCGTCCACGGCGACGAGGGCGGACATTGGCAGGGCGGCAGCCGAGAATTTGCCGTCACGGCCCGGCCATGACCCGCGCGTCACCGCATCGTGGCGATCACCTTCGCCATCGCCGCGTACGACGGCTGGTGCACGGTGAAGCCGCCGATGCCCCAGCGCCCGGCCCGCGCCCGCACCTGCTCCGCGATCTCCTCGACGGTGCCGAACAGGACGTACGGCGTCTCCAGGACCTCCTCCGGCGTCAGCGTGTTGTCCAGCTCGGCGGCGAACTTCTCGGCCGCGCCCTTCCGGTCGTCGGTGATCTCGACGCTCTGGACGAGCACGTCGATCGCGATGTCCGCGGCGCGCGGCCCGGCGGCGCTGCGGAAGAACGCCAGCCGTTCGTCCGTCTCCTCGGCGCTGATCAGCCGGAACGTGCCCGGCGGACGGCCGGGGAGCTGCCACGTCCCGGCCAGGCCGAGGATGTCGGCGCGCTGGGCGGCGATCGTCAGGACGCCGTCACCGGTGCCGCCGATGAGCAGCGGCGGGCGCGGCCGCTGCACCGCCTGCGGCGCGTGGTCCGGGCTGCTCAGCAGCTCGTCCAGGTCGTCCACGACGTCGACGAGCTTGGTGAGCCGCCGCTCGAACGGCTCGAACGCGAGGCCCGCCATGTCGAACTCGGACTTCATGTGGCCGGCGCCGATGCCGAGGACCAGCCGCCCGCCGCTGAGCCGGTCGACGGTGGCCGCCTCGCGGGCCAGCAGCGCCGTGTTCCAGAACCCCACGTTGAGGACGTACGTGCCGACGCGTACGCGCTCGGTGGCCGCGGCGGCGGCCGTCAGCGCGGGGAACGGCGCCGGCATGCCGAGGTGGTCGGGGAGGAAGATCGTGTCGAAGCCGAGCGACTCGAGCTCGCGCGCGTGCGCGGCGAACCCGTCGTCGGCCGCGTGGACGTTCACACCGAAACGGATGTCGTTCATGCCCGCAGATTGCCATGGCGGACGCGCCCCCACGGGCGCGTCCGCGCACGGCTGAACCCCCGCGTCAGGTGAGCGTGCGGACGTCCACGACGTGGCCGGCGATGGTCACCGGTGCGGGGATGACCTTCTCCTGCGCGAAGAACGCGGCGACGTCCTCGTAGCGGCGCACCGTCTTCGGGCCGACGGGTACGGCCGGGTGCGCGATGTGCCGGCCCATGTACGCCGCCACCGGTTCCGGCAGCTTGAGCCGGTCGCGGTAGACGCCGACCGTGCGCGCCGGGTCGGAGCGCGCCTTGGCGCTGGTCGCGAACACGGTGTCCGCGACGGTCTTCACGAGGTCCGGGTGGGCCTTCAGGAACGCGGTGCGGGCGACGTAGACGACGTCGTTCTGCGAGCCGATCCGGCCGCCGGTGGTCAGCACCCGGCCGCCGTACGCCGTCTGCGCGGTGGCGAAGAACGTGCCCCACACCGCCCAGGCGTCCACCTTGCCCGCGGCGAACGCCGGTGCCGCGTCGGCGGGCGGGATGTAGCGCCTGGTCACCTGGCCCGCCGGAATGCCCGCCTGCCGAAGCGCCTTCAGCAGCAGGTACTCCCCCGTACCGCCCCGGTTGACGGCGACCGTACGGCCGCGCAGGTCCGCGATCGTACGGACCGGGCTGCCCTTGGGCACCGCGATGCCCTCCGACGCCGGGTCGCTGGGCTGGGCGGCGAACACCGTGACGTCGTTGTCGCCGGACAGCGCGCCCACCACCGACGTGATGCTGCCGGTCGTGATGTCCACGCTCCCGGCCCGCACCGCCTCGGCGGCCGGGGCGAACGCCGGGAACGGCGCGGTGAACGCCACCCGGGCGCCCTTGGCCTTCAGCGCCTTGGCGATGCCGCCGTCCTCCTGCCCGAGCGTGAGCGCGTCGGCGCTCTGCAGCGGCGCGATCCTGACGGTCGTGCCGCCCGTGCCGGCGCCGGCCGCCGCGCCGCCGCAGCCCCCGAGCGATGCGGCGGCCACGACGACGGCGGCGGCCAGTGCGAGGACGGGCCGTGCCCGCCCCGTACGCGTCCTCATCCGGCCGCCCCCTGCGGCGCGGGCTCGGCGCGCGACTCCCAGGTGAACGAGGGCGCGGCCGGCTCCGTACGGCCGTCGACCGGCAGGTGCGGCAGCACCAGCTCGGCGACCCGGTACGCCTCTTCGAGCAGCGGCACGCCGGACACGATGAACGTCTCGATGCCGGCCGCCCGGTACTCGTTGATCCGGTCCACCACCTGCTCCGGGTTCCCGACGATCGCCGTGCCGGGACCCTGGCGGATCAGCCCCATCCCGGCCCACAGGTTCGGGTAGATCTCCAGGTCGCGCACCTCGTCCGGGATGGCGCCGCGGTGCAGCGACCACATGCGGCGCTGGCCGACCGAGTCGCTGGCGGCGAACCGCTCCTGGGCGCGCGCGACCACCTCGGGGTCCATGCGCCGCAGCAGCCAGTCGGCCTGCGCCCACGCCTCCTCTTCGGTGTCGCGGACGATGACGTACAGGCGGATGCCGAACCGCAGCCCGTCCGCGCGGCCGTACCCGGCGGCGAGGCCGCGCAGCGCGGCGATCTTCTCCGCGGCCTGCGGCGGCGTCTCCCCCCACGAGAGGTACGTGTCGATGTGCTTGGCCGCGACGTCAAGCGCCGCCGGCGACGACCCGCCGAACCACAGCGGCGGGTGCGGCCGCTGGACCGGCGGCAGCGCGATGCTTCCGCCGTCGATCCGTACGTGCTCGCCGGCGAAGTCGACGGTCTCCCCGGCCATCAGCCGCTTCCACACGGTCAGGTACTCGTCGCTGTGCGCGTACCGCTCGTCGTGGCCGAGGTGCAGCCCATAGCCGGCGAGCTGCCGCGACTCCCCGTTGACGATGTTCAGGATGAGCCGGCCGCCGGAGAACTGGTCGAACGTGGCGGACATCTTCGCCAGCAGCGTCGGCGACACCAGCCCCGGGTGCACGGCGACCAGGAACCGCATCCGCTCGGTGTAGGCGAGCAGCGACGACGCGAGCACCCACGTGTCGTGCGGACCGGTGGCCAGCAGCGCGCCCGTGTAGCCGAGGTGGTCCACGGCGCGGGCGATCTGCGTGAGGTACGCGTGGTCGATCACCCGCGCGCCCTCGGGCGCCCACGGATACCGCCCGTCCGGCGCGGTCAGATACCAGAGGACCTCCACGTCAGAAGCTCCTCGCCGGCTCGTCCGCGCCGCCGCTCGGCTCCGCGTCCGGTACGGGCACCGGGTCGGCCAGGGTGGCGTCGGCGACCGTGACGGGCTCGGCGATGATCCCGAACCGGTGGAACACGTCGGCGGCGCGCTGCTGCTCGGCCAGGAACTCCGCGTCCGGCGTGCGCAGCCCCCACGGGCGGGCCAGCAGCGCGCCCGCCCACTCCTCGAAGGTCGCGCCCGCGGGTGCGTGCTCGGAGTAGACGGCGGCGGCCTCGTCGGGATGGGTGGCGATCCACAGGTCGGCGGCGTGCAGCCCCGCGAGGACGTGCGCCACCTCCGCGCGGTGCTCCGTCGCGAACGCGCGGTCGGCGAAGAACACCGACGGGTTGGAGATGTAGTCGGTCGTCTCGGCGACGACCCGCGCGCCGAGGTCCCGTACGAGCCGGTCGAGCGGCGGGTTCGGCGCCACCCAGGCGTCGATCCGCCCGGCGGTGAACCGGCCGTAGGTGTCCGGGCCGGCGGGCACCGGCTCGATGTCGTCGTACGCGAGCCCGGCGCGGTCGAGCAGGACGGCGAGGAGCTGGGTCTGCCAGGAGCCGATGCCGAACGCGACCTGCCGGCCGCGCAGGTCGTCGACCGTACGGACCGAGGAGCCGCGCGGCACCACCAGCTTGCCGTGCGCCGGGCGCGGCGCGGACGTCGCGAGGTAGACGAGGTCCACCCCCGCGGCCTGCCCGGTGATCGGCGGCGTGCTGCCGGTGCCGCCCACGTCGATGTCGCCCGCGCCGATGCGGTGCACCGTGCTGGCGCCGCCCGGGTAGCGCACCCACTCGACGTCGCCGAGCGCGGCGCGCAGCGCGGGCAGGTGGCTGGTGATGAACAGGGTGTGGTTGCTCGGGTGGACCCCGACGCGGACGGTCATGCGGCGCCTTCCTCGGTCACGTGCGTACGGTTCGATTCCAGTGCGGCCCGCAGCGGCCGCTCGTCCACCCACGCGTCGATGTCGACGTCGCCGGCCAGGAAGCCGTGCGCGCGCAGGAAGTCGCGCTGGTCGGCGAGCGCCGCCAGCAGGTCGTCGGTGATGGTCGGGCGCAGCGAACGGTGCAGGGTGGGCCCGTACGCGGCGCGCACGGCCGGGATGCCGCCACCGGTCTCGGTCGCGACGATCGCGGCCACGTCGTCGCCGTGCCCGTACGCCCACGACGCGGCGCGCAGGAGCCGCGCGACGTACCGCGTGACGATGTCCGGGTGGTCGCGCAGCAGGGCGCCGCTGACGGTCAGCGTGCGCGGCGTGCCGTTGTTGATCCGCAGCCGCCGGTCCGGCAGCCCGGCCAGATCGACGACGGTCGCCAGGCCGTACGCGGTAGCCAGGTCGACGCCGGGCGCGCCCTTGACGTAGATCGCGTCCACCTCGCCGACGCGCAGCGCGGCCAGCTCCGCGGCGTACGCGCCGGCGCCCGGCCCGGTGCGCCGGGTGAGGTCGCCGGGCACGGTCGCGACGTCGGTGAACGCGGCGTCGTCCGGGGTCAAGTCCGCGGCCGCGAGCGCGGCGTGGAAACCGCGCAGCGCCATGGCACGGGCGAAGTCGACCCGGTCGCGGCCGTGCGCCGGAAGCGCGAGCCGCCGCCCGCGCAGCGCCCCGGCCTCCCCCGCATGCTCCCCCGGCCGGGCGAGCACAAGCTGCCGCTCCTCCACCCAGGTCAGCCCGATCAGCCGCGTGTCCGCCCCGCGAGCGCGCGCCCACAACGCGGGCACGTTCCCGCCCTCACGGAACAGCGCCGGCAGCGTGTGGTCGTAATGCGACTCCCGCGCCACCCGAGTCTGCGCGGACCGCAAGGAGCCGACAGAGATGCCGTCAGCCCCGAACTCCCGATCGAGCAGCCCAAGGTCGATAGCCACCCCGGACGCGGTGGGCACCGGGCAGCGGGTGTACCAGATCTCAGTGAGCGGGGACGGTGACGGAGGCGCACCCGATGGGGCAGACGCAATAGGAGAAGACATACCCCAAGCCTGAGTCCCGCCAGAACCAATGTCAACTAAACTGGTAGGAATTACCGCCTATAACCTACCTCACACCCACCACCTCCCACCCCGAAACCCGCGGCGGCCCCGTCCGGCATCGGCCCGGAACCCCGCGACAGAAAGGCCGCGCTCCGCGCGACTGATTTCCCGCGCCCTCAGCCCTGCGAATCCTCAGCGGAGCCGCGAGGCTGCCGCCCCAAGCCAGCCCGACCCCGGCCACTCATCGCGAGCGGCACGCCCGTGTCCCCCAACCCGCACCCCAGAGGCCGCGCTCCGCGCGACTCATTGCCCGCGCCCTCAGCCCTGCGAGTTCTCAGCGGAGCCACGAGGCTGACGCCCTAAACCAGCCCGGCCCGGTGCACGCGCTCCGCGACACCCCCAGCCCGCCCAAGCAAGAGCGACAGCCCCGCGGCCCAACCCCGAACACGCCCAACCCAGGGCGCGAAAACACAGTCGCGCGCAGCGCGGCCTTTGTCTCCGGTACCCCAACCCCCCACCCACACCGCCAGCTCCCGACCCGCGCGTCACGAGCCACAGCCCCCGTCGAACCCAGAAGCCGCCGCAACGCGGCTACCCCGACACCGCACGGCCCTCCGCACTCGGCTCCCGCAAGGCCAGGCCAGGAGCGGCGGACCAAGACCCGAGACCAAGACCCGAGCACAGGGTGCGCGAGCGCAGGGAGGGAGGCCCGGGAGCAAGGCCCAGGAGCAAGAGGCTGGACCAAGGCCAGGGGAGCAAGAGCCGGGAGGGTGTGCAGGGAGGGAAGCCTGGGAGCACGGCCCGGGAGAGAGTGCGGGGCGCGGGGACGCCCTCGCGGCGCGGCCTGCCCTCGCGGCTCAGCGCAGGGGCCAGGAGCGCCCCGGCTCAGCCGTGCTTGTCCAGCGACGCCAGGTAGTCGTTGTACTTGTTGAGTTCGTTGCCGCCCGTGCGGTCCTCGTGGCGTTCGCGGCGGCGGGCTTTCCGGTCGTCGTCGTTGGCCCATTGGAAGGCGATGGCGATCATCACCAGGAGGGTTGGGATGTCGCCGAAGGCCCAGGCGATGGCGCCGCCGGTGTGCTGGTCGGTGACCAGAGACGCGCCCCAGTCGCGGTGCAGCGAGAGGTACCAACCGCTGGCCACGGCCGTCCGCATGCTCATCAGCGCGATGCCGAAGAACGCGTGGAACGGCATGGTCACGAAGAAGATGAACAGCCGCAGCAGGTGCGGGAGCTTCCGCGGCGCCGGGTCGACGCCGAGGAGTAGCCAGAAGAACAGGGAGCCGCTGGCCAGGAAGTGGATCGTCATGAGCAGGTGGCCGAGGTGGTCGCTCATGAGGGTCTCGAACAGGTTCGTGAAGTACAGGACGTACGTGCTGCCCATGAAGATCACGGTGGCGATCAGCGGGTGCGTGAGGAACTTCAGCACCGGGCTGTGCAGGATCGCGACCAGCCACTCGCGCGGGCCGCGGTCGCCGCGGCGGGCGGCCGGGTGCAGCGCGCGCAGCGCCAGCGTCACCGGCGCGCCGAGCACCAGGAAGATCGGCGCCAGCATGTTGATCGCCATGTGCTGGCCCATGTGCACGCTGAACAGCACCGGTGCGTACGTCGCGACGCCCGTCAGCGTGGACGCGGCGATCACCACGAGGCCCGCGAACCACGCGAGGGTGCGGCCGAGCGACCACGTGTCGCCGCGGCGGCGCAGCCGGACGACCCCGGCCGCGTACAACCCGCCGAGCACCACGATGAGCACGCCGAAGAACAGGTCGGGCCGCCAGAGGGTGACGAGCCGCCCGAGCGTGACCGGCGGCGGGAGGCTGTAGCCGAGGAGGTCGCGTACGGCGTCGCCGGTCGAGGTGACCGGCGGCGGCGCCGTCTGGGCGAGCGCCACCGCGATGCCGATGGTGGCGGTCATGATCGCGACCTCGACGGCGGCCAGCCGGGTGAACAGTCCGCGCCGCGCGTCGTCGCCCTTGGCCGCGAGCGCCGGAAGCGTGCGCTCGCGGTGCAGCCACCCGATGTAGCCGAGCAGCGCGAACGCGACCGCCTTCGCCAGGATCAGCATTCCGTACCTGGTGGCCCACAGGTCGGAGACGGACGTCAGGCGGGTGGCCGCGTTGGCCACGCCGCTGAGGCCGACCGCGAGGTAGCACCACACCGCCATGCGGCTGAACCGGTTCGCCGCCGCGGTGGTGTCCTGGCCGTGGCGCAGGGCGTACGGCAGCAGCGCGGCCAGCGCGCCCACCCACAGCGTGACGCCGACGACGTGCAGCGCGAGGCTGGTGACGGCGACCTCGTGGTTGGGCGAGGTCGCCGAGTGGCCGGTCAGCGGCACCGGCAGCACCGCGACGACCGCGAGCGCGAGCAGGCCGCCCGCCGCGTTCAGCGACGTGGTCGTACGGGCGAACAGCGCGACCGCCGTGGTCAGCAGGATCACCAGCATGAGCGCGACGCCCTGGTCGACCGACCCGGCGTAGCTGGTCAGCTCGTTGCCGAGGATCTGGCGTACGGGCAGGCCCACGATGTCGGACACCGCGAAGACCAGCGTGACCGCCGCGGCCACCGCCCACGCGGCGGCGAACCAGGACACCGCGCGCAGGTACGTCTGCGCGGACGCGCCGAGCGCGCCCTTCTTCGACGGGAGCAGCGTGACGGCCACGACGAGCGCGCCCACGGTGAGCATCGACGCGAGGTCCATGACGAGCTTCGCGAACGGCAGCGCCCACCGGGTGAGCGTTCCGGCGTCCGGCAGGCCAGGGATGATCTTCTCGACCACCGCGCCCCCGGCGAGCAGCGCGATCACCAGCCCGGCCACGGCGGTGACGACC
Organism: Streptosporangiaceae bacterium; assembly: GCA_036502625.1. Taxonomy (GTDB): domain Bacteria; phylum Actinomycetota; class Actinomycetes; order Streptosporangiales; family Streptosporangiaceae; genus DASXYG01. Next base: position 65,146 of record DASXYG010000117.1, on the reverse strand, counting down.
GCGACGACGATCGGCACGACGATGGTCCGCGCGGGGCGCGCGGCGGGACGGGACGGTGCTGATCGGGTCCGGGCGGTCATGGCGGCGGGTCCTCGGGGCGGGATGGCTACGCGACGCCACCACACTATTGGCCACCACCCGCCCCCGCGCCCCGCCCCCGCAACACCACCGCCGCGCCCACCCCGAACGCCGCGCCAGAGGCGCCGCCCACGCGCGGCAGACGGGCTATCCCGGCACCTCCGGGTGGACGGCGGTACGGCCGTGGCGGGCGAACTCCGCGCGGAGCGCGTCAGCGTCCGCCCTGGTGAACGGCGCGTACGCGGTCTCCCGGCCGGGGCGCCACCACACGGGGTCGGACGTGTGCCAGGCCGCGTCGCGCAGCGGGCGCTTGTCGACCTTGCCCGTGGCGGTCAGCGGCATCTCCGCGACGAGCCGTACGAACCGGGGCGCCCACTTCGTACCCAGGTCCGGCTGAGACCCCAGGAACGCCGCGAACCCCGCCGGGTCGAAGCCCGCGCCGGGACGCGGTTCGAGCGCCGCCATGACCTGGTCGCCCGTACGGGGGTCGGGCGCCGGGTAGACGGCGCACATCACGGCGGCCGGCCACCGGGCCAGGACGCGCTCGACCGGGGCGGCCGCGAAGTTCTCCCCGTCGACCCGCAGCCGGTCGCCGCCGCGCCCGGCGAAGTAGACGAACCCGTCGGCGTCGAGGTAGCCGAGGTCGCCCGAGTAGTACATCCCGCCGCGCAGCCGCTCGGCGTCGGCCTCCGGGTTGTTGTAGTAGCCCTCGAACAGCCCGGTGACGCCCTCGCCGACGATCTCGCCGACCGCCTCGCCGGGGTTGGCCACCCGCCCGGACGCGTCGATGCGGGCGACCGCGCACTCGCGGCCGGTCTCCGGGTCGCGGATCGTCACGCGGGCGCCGTCGGCCGGGCGGCCGAGCGCGTCCGGCGGGCAGCCCGGCGTCTTCCTGATCGAGATGACGCCCTCGCTCGACCCGTAGCTCTCGGTCACCAGGCAGCCGAACCTGCGCGCGAACGCCGTCATGTCCGGCCCGGACGCCTCCGTGCCGAACGCCCGCGCCAGCGGCGTGGCCGCGTCGCCGTCACCCTCCGGGGTGGCCAGGATGTAGGCGAGCGCGCGGCCCACGTAGTTGACGTACGTGACGCCGTACCTGCGCACGTCCGGGAGGAAGCCGGACGCGGAGAACCGGCGGCGCAGCACCACCGTCGCGCCCGCGTGCACCGCCGGTGCCAGGTTGGCCATCACGGAGTTGCCGTGGAACAGCGGCATCGCGGCGTACGTCACGCTCCGCCTGCCGATGTCGAACAGCGCCGTGCCGCGCTCGGCGATCACCGCGAGCCGCCCCTGCGAGCACACGACGGCCTTGGGCGCGCCGGTCGATCCCGAGGTGAACAGGAGCAGCAGCGGGTCGCCGGGTGCGGGTTCCGCACGGGATGGGTCCGGACGGGCGAGGTCGAGCGGAGCGGCGGGGTCGTCGGTGACGAGGACCGGGATGCCGAGGCCGAGGCCGGCGAGCTCGGCCAGGTGGCGGGTCTCGGTGACGACGAACCGGCAGTCGGTGTGCCGGATGTCGGCGGCGAGGCCGGCGCCGCGCCGGGTCGGGTTGATGCCCACGAGGACGGTGCCGGACAGCGCCGCCGCGCCGATCCAGTGGACGTACTCCGGGATGTTGTCCATGAGCACGCCGAAGTGCGGCGGCCCGGCGCCGTCGGCGAGCAGGTCGCGGGCCAACGCGGCGCGCGCCCGCGCGGCGGCGACCACCTCGGCCCAGGTGTGCCGCTCGTCCTCGAAGAGGAGGGCCGTCGCGTCGTCGTCGGCGCGCGCGAGGAGGATCCGCGCGAACGTGGGTCCCGGTGCCATGCGGTCCACGCTGCATCCGAGTGAGCGCTTGGTCAAGATCGAACCGCGCGCGTCCCGTACGCGGCCGTCTCCGGGATGGAGGACACTGTTCGGACGGATTGAGGGGGGATGACGTGGCGATTCTGGTCGCCCTCGGCTCTGTGGTGGCCACGGTGGTGGGCGGGGTCGTCGCGCTGCGCAGCCGCGACCGGCTGCACCTGATCCTCGGGTTCAGCGCGGGCGTGCTGCTCGGGGTGATCGCGTTCGACCTGATCCCCGAGGTCGCCGACCTGGCCAAGGAGACCGGCGCGAACATGCGCTGGTTCATGGTCGCGTTCGCCGCCGGGTTCCTCGTCCTGCACGTCCTGGAGCGCGCGGTCTCCCTGCACCACGCGCACGAGCAGGAGTACGCCGGGCACCGCCACGACCCGTCGCTCGGCGTGATCTCCGCGCTGGCGCTGGCCGCGCACTCGTTCATGGACGGCTTCGCGATCGGCATCGGGTTCCAGGCCGGCACGATGATCGGCGTGCTCGTCGCCACCGCGGTGATCGCGCACGACTTCTGCGACGGGCTCAACACCGTCAGCGTGATGCGCATCCACGGCGCGCAGCGGCGGCCCGCGCAGCTCATGCTGGGCCTCGACGCGATCGCGCCGCTGCTCGGCGCCGCCACCGCGGGGTTCATCCACGTGCCCACGCCGGTGCTCGGGGCGTACCTCGCGTTCTTCGCCGGGTTCCTGCTCTACATCGCCACCGGCGACATCCTCCCGGAGGCGCACACACTGCACCCGTCGCGCATGACGCTCGGCATGACCGTGCTCGGCACGGCCGCGATCGGCGCCGTCGTCTCCGTCATGGGCTGACGGACCTGCCCGTACGGCTCAGACCGCGCCCTTGGCGGTGTCGCCGGCCGGTACGGCCTCGGTGACGACGATGTCCGGCGGGCCCGCGACCTTGCCCTTCAGGCCGGCGTTGATGGACGCCATGGTCGCGCCCTTGCCGTGTGCGCCGAGCGCCTCCGGGGTCGCCCAGCGCTCGACCATGACGATCTTGTCCTTCGAGCGGTGCAGGGCGTAGAGGAGGCAGCCCTCCTCGTTGTGCACGTCGGGGATCTTCTGCCGGAACACCTCGACGACCTCGTCGAGCAGTCCGTCCTTCGGGGTGATCGTGGCCACGACGACAACCGCCACCGGCGCACCTCCGCAACTCATCGGTGCCGCCGGGCCTCGGCGGCAAGATCAACCTAACCCGGCGCGCCGAGCGCGCACCAGACCGGGGTCACAGGCCGATGCTGGCGAGCGCGCTGCGGTAGGCGCCGATCTGGCCGTCGCGGTCGCCGATGCCGCCGAGCAGGCCGCCGAGCTGGTAGAGCGCCTGCGCCGCCTCGCGCGACGACTGCATCTCGGTGAGCTGCTCGGCCGCCTCCGCCAGCGCCTCGCGCGCCTCCTCGATGCGGCCCAGGCTCAGCAGCGCGTGGCCGAGCGACAGCAGGGCGGTGGCGCGGACGAGCCGCTGCCCCGCGCCGAGGCCGGTCAGCGCGCGGCGCGCCAGGACGGCGGCCTCCTCGGGGTCGCCGAGCAGCGTGCGCGCCCAGGAGCGCTGGGCGCGGCACAGCGCGATGTCGACCGCGCTCGCCGGGCTGTCGACCAGGGCCTTCTCGGCCTTGGCGAGCAGGTCGTGGCCCTCGGCCACGCGGCCGGACCGGACGAGCTGGATGCCGTGCAGCATCGGCAGGCGGGCGAGGTTGCGCAGGTCGGGCACGAGGTCGGCGATGGCGAGCGCGCGCTCGGTGAACCGCAGCGCCGACTCGTGGCGGCCGCGCGCGGCGGCGACGAGCCCGGCGTTCCAGTACGCGGCGACGCGGGCGCGGTTGCCGCCGCCGGACTCGGCGACCGCGACGAGCCGCGCCGCGAGCTGCTGCGCACGCGCGAGGTCGCCGCGCTCGTGGTAGGCGGCGAGGAGGGTGGCGCCGATCGGCACGGTGACGTCGCTCCATGCCCGTACGTCACGGCGGCCGCCGAGGGGGTCGCCCGGCTCGGCGAGCTCGGCGAGCGCCGCCTCGCCGACGGTGATCGCCTCCGACAGCGCACCCGACTCGCGGAGGCAGCGGCAGTAGACGATGGCGAGCTCGGCGCGGCGCTCCAGGTCGGCGCTGTCGGGATGGGCGGAGTAGCCGTCCCACAGGGCGGCCAGCTCGGTGGCCGCGGCCTCCAGGGAGCCGGCGGCCTCCAGGGCGAGCGCGTGGCCCCAGCGCGCCTCGGCGAGGATCACCGGCACGCCGCCGGCGCGGTCGTCGCGCAGCAGGTCGGCGAAGCGCCGCACCGCCTCGTCGATCTCGCCGTTGTCGAGCGCGAGGCGCGCGTAGCTGAGTTGTTCTTGCAGTTCCGCGCGGACCTGTGGTGTGGTACCGCTGCTGAGGTACGCGGCCGAACAGCCGAGTTTCCCGGCGAGCAGCTCGACGACCTCGGCGGTCGGTGTCCGCTTGTCACTTTCGATAAGGGAGATATAACTGTCCGATAGGTCCGGTTGCGCGAGCTCAGCCTGGGACAGTCCTTTCTCGCGCCTTAAGGCTCTGATCCTTTGCCCCAGGGAGTCTTGACCCATCAAAGCGACCGTCCTTGACTGAGCATAACTAGCAAAATACCGAACCGATTGGAGCGACTAACGTGTTCCGCCGCCCTGCGAGAACGGCCGTCTCGGTTCTCGCATTTCTCGCTGTCCTCGCCCTCGGGGGCGTAGCGCCGGCGTCCGCCGAAGCCCTCCCCAGCCCTTCCCGGATCTCGAATGGTACGCCGGATCACCACTCAGCGACCATCGCCATGGCACATCAATCTGCGCGGGCCGTCAGGGAATCGGCCCCGTCGGGTGACTCGGGAGAACCGTGGTGGTGAACGTCAGCGCTGATAGACGCGTTTTCTGAAAAGTATTTCCGATGCGGCCGGGACCGGTCACCGCTGTCCCCCACGGGTGGCGAGGAAGAAATCAACGCGGGTCTCCAGCGACCCGAGATCACGCCCTGTGATGCGCTCGATACGTTGAATGCGATAGCGCAAAGTGTTGACATGCACGTGCAGGAGGGCAGCACACGCCTGCCAAGATCCCGACTCCGCCAGAAACGCCTCAAGTGTCGGTACCAGATGTGAGCCGTGTTGTTCGTCGTAGTCCAGAAGCGGACCCAGCAGCCGTTCCCGAAATGATCGGCGCACCTCGTCCGGCACGCTGGCGAGCAGCAGCACGTGGGAATCGATCTCGTCCGCCGACACCACGACGACCCGTCCGGAGCGTGCGTCGGCCAGCCGGAGCGAGCTCAGCGCCTCCTCCACCGCGACGCGCAGCCCGGCGTAGCCGTCCGCGGGCCCGCTGACCCCGGCGGCGATCCGCAGCCCGCCGAGCCCCGGCCCGAGAGCCGCCGCGGCGCCCCGCACCCGTTCGGCGAAGTCCTCCTCCGTACGCCCCCAGCGCACGAGCGCGATCGCCGCGCGCGCCTGCCCTGCGCCCAGGTGCGCGGCCAGGTCGGTGCCCGAGGCCACGACGGCGGGCGGCCACGGGCCGGGGCCGCCGCGCACGAGCTCGCCGAGCACGCCGCGGGCCAGCCGGCCCGGCTCGACGGGGCCGTCGCGGTCGCCGGACAGCCGCAGCGCGACCGCGGCGTACGCGGCCTCCCCCGCGGCGCCGTCGCCCTCGCCGGCCTCGCCGTCGTCCAGGCCGAGGGTGCGGGCCAGCGACGCCAGTTCCGCGGAGCCCGGGTCGCCGGCGGCCACCAGCTCGACGACCCGGGTCGCCAGGCGCTGCTCCACGCCGCTCCCGGCGTCGAGCCTGGCGCGTTCCAGCGCGACGTCGGCGACCAGTTCGAGGACCGACTCGCGCGACTCTTCCGGCCAGCGCTCCTCGTCGCCGTCGCAGGCCAGGAGCCAGCTCGTCGCCCGGTGGCCCGAGCCGGACGGCACGGGGTAGACGGTCACGTCGCCGTCGTCGGTGCGCAGCACGCACGGCAGCTTGTCCGCGGCGAGGTAGCCGCGGGCGAGGCGGGCGGCGCGCTCGGGCGGCAGCGGCGGCGCGGTGCCCGCGATCGCCCATCCGGTGGGCGCGATCAGCCGGCAGCGCACGCCGAGGTCGTCGGCGAGCACGCCGAACAGCGCGTCCAGCCCGGCGCCCTCGGCGACCGCGGACACCAGCCGCCGATGCCGTCCGAGGACGCGCGTCAGCGCCGTGCCCCACTCCCCCGACAGCCGCCGCGACACCTGCTCGGTGATCGTCGCGAACGAGGTGTCCGCGGGCACGGCGAACAGCGGCAGGCCGTGGCGGCGGCACGCGGCGACGAGGTCGTCCGGGATGTGGCCGAGCAGCTCCTGGCCGGCGCCGAGCGCGCACGCGCCGCGCCCGGCCAGCCGCGCCACGAACGCGTCGGAGTCGGCGGGGCCGCGGTGCCAGGTCAGCCCGGTGAGGATCAGGTCGTCGGCGGCGATGTAGCGGCCCGGGTCGCGCAGGTCGGTGGTGAAGACGCGGCGTACGGGCCGGTCGGGCGCCGGCTCCGCGGGCTCGGGGGTGAGCACGCGCAGGCCGAGCCCGGGGATCGCGATGAGTTCACGCAGCAGCACGGCGGCTCCCGGTGGCGGGGGCTTTTGGAGGAATCTACAAGTCCGGCGGCCGTACGGGCATCGCCTTTCATGTGTTCATCCCCTACCCGGTGGTACGAACGACTTGTTGTATGGCGGACAGCCGAAGGGAGACCCCGTGCCGATGCCCGCGTCACCGGTGTTCACCGACCCCGGCCTGACCAGGTTCAACGCGCTGGACGCGGCCGAGGCCCGGCGCGCCCTGCTCGCCTGCTGCGCGGCCACGAGGTGGGCGGACGCGCTGGCGGCCGCGCGGCCGTACCCGGACCGTACGGCGCTGCGCGCCCGCGCCGACGCCGAGCTCACCGCGCTCACCTGGAACGACATCACCGAAGCGCTCGACGCGCACCCGCGCATCGGCGACCGCGCGGCCGGCGACGACCGCTCGGCGGCCTGGTCGCGCGGCGAGCAGTCCGGCGCCGCCGCCGCGCCCGACGACGTACGCGCGGCGCTGGCCGCGGGCAACCTGGCGTACGAGCGGCGCTTCGGCCACGTGTTCCTGATCCGCGCCGCCGGGCTGTCCGCCGAGCGGATGCTCGCCGCGCTGCGCGCCCGCCTGGAACACGAGCCCGAGGAGGAGCGCGCCGAGGTGCGCCGCCAGCTCGGCGGCATCGCGTGGCTGCGGCTGGAGCGGCTCCTCGACGGCGAGCTCGCGGAAGCGGAGGGCTAATGGGGGTGTCCACGCACGTCCTGGACGCGGCCACCGGCCGCCCGGCGGCCGGGGTCGACGTACGGCTGGAGTACGCCGACGGCGACACGTACACCGAGATCGGCCGCGGCCGCACCGACGCCGACGGCCGCGTCCGCGCCTGGGCGTCCGGCGGCGAGGTCACCCGCCCCGGCACGTACCGCCTCGTGTTCGCCACCGGCGCGTACTTCGCCGCCCACGACGTCGCCGCCTTCTACCCCGAGGTCGCGATCGCCTTCACGGTCGCCATCCCGGACGAGCCCCACCACGTGCCGCTGCTGCTCAGCCCGTACGCCTATTCCACCTACCGAGGGAGCTAGGTTGGCGATCCACCTGGGACCGAACCAGTACGGCAAGGCGGAGACGCGGGTCGTGCGGGTGGTGCGCGACGGGGCGCGGCACACCCTCACCGACCTGAACGTCAGCGTCTCGCTGGCCGGCGACCTCGCCGCGACCCACCTGACCGGCGACAACAGTGGCGTGCTGACGACCGACGCGCAGAAGAACACGGTGTACGCGTTCGCCCGCGAGCACGGCATCGCCACGCCCGAGGAGTTCGCGCTGACGCTCGCCCGGCACTTCGCGGCCACGCAGGCGACCGTGCGGCGGGCGCGGGTGTCGGTCGAGGCGTACGCCTGGGAGCGGCTCGGCGACCACTCCTTCGCCCGGCGGGGACAAGAGGTGCGCACCGTGTCGGCCACGGTCGACGCGGGCGGAACCGGCACGGAGACCGGCGGCGAGTGGGTCGTCTGCGGCCTGCGCGACCTGGTCGTGGCCAACACCACGGACTCGGAGTTCTGGGGCTACGTCAAGGACCCGTACACGACGCTGCCGGAGACCCGCGACCGCATCCTGGCCACCGCCGTCGACGCCCGGTGGCGGCACGCCGATCCCGGGCCGGCCACCGACTGGGAGAAGTCGTACGCGGAGACGCGGCGGCTGATGCTCGCGGCGTTCACCGGCACGTACAGCTACTCCCTCCAGCAGACCCTGTACGCCATGGGCCGCGCCGCCCTCGACGGCCGCCCCGAGCTGGCCGAGGTGCGGCTGTCGCTGCCGAACCGGCACCACTTCCTGGTCGACCTCGCGCCGTTCGGCCTGGACAACCCGGACGAGGTGTACATCGCCGCGGACCGTCCGTACGGGCTGATCGAGGGGAGCGTGCTCCGCGAGGGCGCGCCGCCGGCCGGGCCCGCCTGGGCGGAGACCGGCGCCGGCCTGGTGACCTGACCGTCATCGTCGGCCGAGATCATGCGGTGGCAGCAGAGACGTCGCCGAGAGGACCCCACATGAGATCCCGTACGGCCCCTTCCGTTCCCGTCCACCCCGTCGACGAGGTGCCCCCGGTCGGGCGGCTCGCCGCGTACGGCTTCCAGCACGTGCTCGCGATGTACGCGGGCGCGGTGGCCGTGCCGCTGATCGTCGGCGGCGCCATGAAGCTGCCGAGCCACGACCTCGCGTACCTGATCAACGCCGACCTGCTGGTGTCCGGCGTCGCCACGCTGATCCAGTGCGTGGGCGTGTGGAGGTTCGGCGTGCGGCTGCCGCTGATGCAGGGCTGCACGTTCGCGGCGGTGACGCCGATGGTGCTGATCGGCACGACCGGCGGCGGGCTGCCCGCGATCTACGGCGCGGTGATCGTGTCGGGGCTGGCCATGACGCTGCTCGCGCCGTACTTCGCGAAGCTGCTGCGGTTCTTCCCGCCGCTGGTCACCGGCCTGGTGATCCTGATCATCGGGCTCACGCTGCTGCCCAACGCCGCCGACTGGGCGGCCGGCGGCGCGGGCACGCCCGACTACGGCGCGCCGCGCAACCTGGCGCTGGCCCTCGGCGTGCTGGTGTTCATCCTGGTCGTGCAGAAGCTGGCGCGCGGGTTCCTGGGCCGGGTGTCGGTGCTGCTCGGCATCGTGGTGGGCACGCTCGTGGCGATCCCGCTCGGCTTCACCGACTTCAGCCACGTCGCCGACGCCGCGGTCATCGGCGTGAGCACGCCGTTCCACTTCGGGCTGCCCACGTTCAAGGCCGCGGCCATCGTCTCGCTGGTGATCGTGATGCTGGTGTCCACCGCCGAGACCACCGGCGACATCCTGGCCATCGGCGAGGCCGTCGACCGCGAGGTCACCCCGGCGCGGCTGGCCGCCGGGCTGCGCGCGGACGGCGCGTCCACCGTGCTCGGCGGCGTCTTCAACACGTTCCCGTACACCGCGTTCGCGCAGAACATCGGACTGATCGGGCTGACGAAGGTGAAGAGCCGCTGGGTCGTGGCCGCCGCGGGCGTGATCCTCATCGTGCTGGGGCTGTTCCCGAAGCTCGGCGAGGTCATCGCCGCGGTGCCGTCGCCGGTGCTCGGCGGCGCGGGCATCGCGATGTTCGGCACGGTCGCGGCGTCCGGCATCCGCACGCTCAGCCGGGTCTCCTTCGACGGCAACGCGAACCTGCTGATCGTCGCCGTGGCGGTGGGCGTGGCGCTGGCCCCGGTCGCCCGGCCCGACCTGTACGCGCACTTCCCCAGCGGCTTCCAGATCGTCATGAACTCCGGCATCAGCGCCGGGGCCATCGTCGCGATCCTGCTGAACCTGCTGTTCAACCACCTCATCGCCGAACGCCGTACCGGAGCGGCCACGGCGGACGACCCGGCCTGACCGGGGAAAGGACCGAGTATGGAATTCCTCCGCCCCGCCACCTGGGGCGACGCCCTGGAGGCGCTGGCCGGGCACCCCGGCGCCGTGCCCATCGCGGGCGGCACGGACGTCATGGTCGAGGTGAACTTCGACCGCGCCCGGCCCGCCGCGCTGCTCGACCTCACCCGGATCACCGAGCTGACCGGCTGGGACACCGTCGAGGGACGGCTGCGCGTGGGCGCCGGGGTGCCGTACTCGGACCTCATCGACGGGCTGCGCGACCGGCTGCCGGGGCTGGCCATGGCCGCCCGTACGGTCGGGTCGCCGCAGATCCGCAACCGCGGCACGGTCGGCGGCAACCTCGGGTCGGCCTCGCCCGCGGGCGACGCGCACCCGCCGCTGCTCGCCGACGACGTCCTCGTCGAGCTGGCGTCCGTACGCGGCACCCGGCTGGTGCCCATCCGGGAGTTCTTCACCGGCCCGAAGCGGTCCGTACGCGCGGCCGACGAGCTGATCGCCGCGTTCCACGCGCCGCCGGCCGACGGGCCGCAGCAGTTCGCGAAGGTCGGCACCCGCAACGCCATGGTGATCGCGGTGTGCTCGTTCGCGCTGGCGCTGCACCCGGAGCGGCGGACGGTGGGCACCGGGATCGGCTCGGCCGGCCCGGTGCCGCTGCCCGCGCGCGACGCCGAGGAGTTCCTGGCCGCGGAGCTGGCGGCCTGCGGCGGCTGGGAGCGCGGCAGCCCGCCGTCCCCCGCCGCCGTCGCACGGTTCGCCGAGCTGGTCGCCGACGCCGCCGCGCCGATCGACGACGTGCGGGGCACCGCGGCGTACCGGCGGCACGCCCTGGGCGTGCTGGCCGGGCGCGCGTTCCTGTGGGCCTGGCACGACTACCGCGACGGGGTGGCTGAAACGGCATGAGCATGCGCGTGAACATGACGGTCAACGGCGAGGAGCGCACCGCCGACGACGTGTGGCCCGGCGAGAGCCTGCTGTACGTCCTGCGCGAGCGGCTGGGCCTGCCCGGCGCGAAGAACGCCTGCGAGCAGGGCGAATGCGGGTCGTGCACGGTGTACCTCGACGGCCGCCCGGCGTGCGCGTGCCTGGTCGCGGCCGGGCAGGCGGAGGGCCGCGCGGTGGTGACCGTGGAGGGCCTCGGCGGCGACCCCGCCGAGGACGCGGATCCCGTACGGCTGTCCGCGGTGCAGGAGGCGTTCGTCGCGGCGGGCGCCGTGCAGTGCGGCTTCTGCACACCGGGCCTGGTCGTGGCCGCGCACGACCTGATCGCCCGTACGGACGGCATCCCCGCCGACACCGAGATCCGCGAGGCGCTGTCCGGCAACCTGTGCCGCTGCACCGGCTACGAGAAGATCATCGAGGCCGTACGGACCGCGGCGGGCGCGTCGTGAACGCGCTGGTCATCGAGGGGTGCGCGGTCGCCACGGCGGACGGCGCCGGCACCGAGTACGCCGACGGCCACGTGGTGGCCGACGGCGGGGTGATCACCGCCGTGGGCGCCGGGCCCGCGCCCGAGATGCCCGGGGCGCGCCGCGTGGACGGACGCGGGTGCCTGGCCACGCCGGGTCTGGTGAACACCCACCACCACCTGTACCAGTGGGCCACGCAGGGGCTGGCCCAGGACGCCGAGCTGTTCGACTGGCTGACCGCGCTGTACCCGGTGTGGGCGCGGCTGGACGCGGACGCCGCGCACGACGCCGCGCTGTCCGGCCTCGCCTGGCTGGCCGCGTCCGGCACGACCACCGTCGCCGACCACGCGTACCTGTTCCCGCCGGGCGCGGGCGATCTCGTGGCCGCCGAGGTCGCCGCCGCGCGACGGGTGGGCGTACGGCTGCACCTGTGCCGCGGTTCGATGGACCTCGGCACGTCCGCGGGCGGCCTGCCGCCGGACGACCTGGTCGAGGACACCGACGCCGCGCTGGCCGCCACCGCCGCGGCCGTCGCCGCCCACCACGATCCGGCGCCGGGCGCGTACGTACGGGTCGCGGTGGCGCCGTGCTCGCCGTTCTCCGCGTCCGAGCCGCTGATGCGCGGCTCCGCCGACCTGGCGCGCGCCACCGGAACCCGGCTGCACACGCACTTCGCGGAGGGCCGTACGGAGGAGGCGTACTGCCGGGAGCTGACCGGCACCACCCTCGTCGGCTACCTGGAGCGGCTCGGCTGGCTCGGCCCGGACGTCTGGCTGGCGCACGCGGTGCACCAGGACGCCGCCACGGTCGGGCGGCTGGCCGCGACCGGCACCGGCGTGGCGCACTGCCCGACGTCCAACGCCCGCCTCGCGTCCGGGATCGCGCCCGTGCGCGCGCTGCTGGACGCGGGCGCGCCCGTGGGGCTGGGCGTGGACGGGTCCGCGTCCGCCGAGGCCACGACCGTGCGCGCGGAGGCCCACCAGGCGGTGCTCGCCGCGCGGACCCGCGCGGCCGTCGGCGGCGAGCCCGCCGCCGCGGCGGCGCTGACCGCACGCGAGGCGCTCATGCTGGCGACCATCGGCGGCGCACGCTGCCTGGGCCGCGACGCCGAGCTCGGCAGCCTCGAACCGGGGAAGCTCGCCGACGTCGCCCTGTGGCGCGTCGACGGCCCCGGCCACGCGCAGATCCCCGACCCGGTGGCCGCGCTGGTCCTCCCCCCGGTGGCGCCGCCACTTGAGCTGGTGCTGGTCGGCGGCCACCCGGTGGCCGACGCCGGCGGGACGACCGGTGTGGCACCGGATGAGGCCGTACGGGCGGGGGCCCGCGCGGCGCGCACGATGCGGGAGGACCGATGACGGCACACGACACCCGGCGGCCCACGACCACGGCGGTGCACCCGGGACGCGACGGCGTCGGCGACAGCGCCCGGCGCCCGGACGGCGCGCTGAAGGTGCGCGGCGAGTTCGCGTTCTCCTCCGACCTGTGGATGGACGGCATGCTGTGGGGCGCCACGCTGCGCAGCCCGCACCCGCGCGCCAGGATCACCACGATCGAGACCGCCGCCGCGCTGGCCAGGCCGGGCGTGTTCGCCGTGCTGACCGCCGAGGACGTACCCGGCCGCGCCACGTACGGCCTGGAGATCCCCGACCAGCCGGTGCTGGCCGAGGAGGTGCGCTACTTCGGCGAGGCCGTCGCGATCGTGGCCGCCGACCATCCGGAGACCGCGCGCCGCGCGCTGGCCGCGATCGAGGTGGCGTACGAGGTGCTCGAACCGCTCACCGACGGCGAGGCGGCGCTGGCCCCGGACGCGCCGCCATTGCACCCCGGCGGCAACGTGGTGCGGCACGCCAAGATCCGCAAGGGCGACCCGGCGTACGGCGACCCGGCCGCGACCGCCGACGTCGTGGTCACCGGCGAGTACCGCGTGGGCATGCAGGACCAGGCGTTCCTCGGCCCGGAGTCCGGCATGGCGGTGCCCGCGCCGGACGGCGGCGTCGACCTCTACGTCGCCACCCAGTGGCTGCACGTGGACCGCGCGCAGGTCGCCGCCAGCCTGGGCCTCGACGAGGAGCTGGTGCGCATCTCACTCGCCGGGGTCGGCGGCGCGTTCGGCGCGCGCGAGGACCTGTCCATGCAGATCCACGCGTGCCTGCTGGCGCTGCGCACGGGCCGCCCGGTGAAGATGATGTACACCCGCGAGGAGTCGTTCGTCGGCCACGTCCACCGCCACCCCGCGACGATCAGGTACGAGCACGGCGCCACGCGCGACGGCCGCCTGGTGTACGTCAAGGGCCGGATCGTGCTCGACGGCGGCGCGTACGCCTCGTCCACGCCGGCCGTCGTCGGCAACGCGGCCACCCACTGCGTGGGCCCGTACCAGGTGGACAACGTGTGGTTCGACGCGTACGGCGTCTACACCGACAACCCGCCCTGCGGCGCGATGCGCGGCTTCGGCGTGGTCCAGGCCGGGTTCGCGGTCGAGTCGCAGATGGACAGGCTCGCCGCGGCCTGCGGCATCGACCCGGCGGAGATCCGCGTGCGCAACGCGCTCGCCGAGGGCGCCACGGGGCCGACCGGGCAGGTCATCGACCAGCCGGCGCCGGTCGCCGAGCTGGTGCGCCGGGTCGCCGCCGCGCCCCTGCCGGACACCCCCGATGGGCCGCGCGACCCGCGCACGCTGCCCGGCGGCGTCTCGAACACGACGCACGGCGAGGGCGTCGTACGCGGCGTCGGCTACGGCGCCTGCATCAAGAACGTCTGCTTCTCCGAGGGGTTCGACGACGTCTCGCACGCCCGGGTGCGGCTGGAGCTGACCGGCGGCGAACCCGTCGCCACCGTGCACACCGCCGCGGCCGAGGTCGGCCAGGGCCTGGTCACCGTGCAGGCGCAGATCGCGCGCACCGAGCTCGGCGTCACCCGCGTGGTGGTGCGTACGGCGGACACCTCGGTGGGCTCGGCCGGGTCGTCGTCGGCGTCCCGGCAGACGTACGTCACCGGCGGTGCCGTGCGCAACGCCTGCGGCGCGGTCCGCGAGGAGCTGTTCGCCCGCGCCCGCGCGGCCTCCGGCACCACGGCCGCCGAGCTGGCGTTGGACGGCGGCAAGGTCGTCCACCAGGGCGAGGTGGTCGCGGACATCGCCGACCTGCTCGCGGAGCCGATCGACGTGCACCTCCCCTGGCGGCACCGGCCCACCACCGCGCTCGACCCGGAGACCGGCCAGGGCGACGCGCACGTGCAATGGGGCTTCTCCGCCCACCGCGCCGTGGTCGACGTCGACATCGAGCTCGGCCTGGTGAAGGTGGTGGAGCTGGCCACCGCGCAGGACGTCGGCAAGGCCGTCAACCCGCTGGCCGTCGAGGGGCAGATCCACGGCGGCTCCGCGCAGGGCCTCGGCCTCGCGCTGATGGAGGAGATCCAGGTCAGCGGCGGCATCGTCCGCAACCCGTCGTTCACCGACTACCTGATCCCCACGATCCTCGACATGCCGCCGATGCGGCTCGACGTGCTCGAGCTCGGCGACCCGCACGCGCCGTACGGGCTGCGCGGCGTCGGCGAGCCCCCGACGATCTCCGCCACCCCGGCGATCGTCGCGGCGATCCGCGACGCCACCGGGCGTGCGCTGACCCGTATCCCGGTCCGCCCGGACGACATCGCCGCCGTCCCCGCGCCCGGCTCCCCCACCGACGCACAGGAAGAGGTCCGATGACGGTACGCGAGCAGGCACCGGGGATCGGCGACTGGATCGCGGAGGCGCTCCGCCTCGCCGACCGCAACGTGGCGGCGGGCGGCGGGCCGTTCGGCGCGCTCGTCGTCCACGACGGCCGTACGGTGTCGACCGGGCTCAACCGGGTGACCGCCGATCTCGACCCGACCGCGCACGCCGAGGTCACCGCCATCCGCGGCGCGTGCCGCGCGCTCGGCCGGTTCGCGCTCACCGGCTGCACGCTGGTCACGTCGTGTGAGCCGTGCCCGATGTGCCTGACGTCCGCGCTGTGGGCGCGCGTCGACCGCATCGTGTACGCCGCCGACCGCGACGACGCCGCGCGCGCCGGCTTCGACGACCGCGCGTTCTACGACCTCATGGCCCGGCCGCGCGAGATGTGGCCGGTGTCCGTGGAGCGGGTCGACGCCGCCGACCGGACCCGGCCGTTCGACTCCTGGCTGGCCAAGCCGGACCGGGTGGCGTACTGATGGCCCGCCCGCGCACGTCCGCGCCGCGAACGCCGGCGGACACCGGAAGGCCGCGTACGGGCGCCTTCGACCGCTACTTCGAGATCAGCGCGCGCGGCTCGACGCTCGGCGCGGAGACGCGCGGCGGCCTGACCACGTTCTTCGCGATGGCCTACATCGTGCTGCTGAACCCGATCATCCTGGGCGGCGCCGCGGACGTGAACCACGTGCACCTGAACTCGGCGCAGCTCACCACGGCGACGGCGCTGTCCGGATGCGTGACGACCGTGCTGATGGCGCTGGTCGGCCGGGTGCCGCTGGCGCTGGCCGCCGGGCTGAGCGTGAGCGCGGTGGTGTCGGTGCAGGTGGCGCCGGCGATGACGTGGCCGCAGGCGATGGGGTTCATCGTCATCGAGGGCCTGGTGATCATCGTGCTGGTCGTCACCGGGCTGCGCGAGACGATCATGAACGCGATCCCGCTGCCGCTCAAGCACGCGATCATCGTGGGCATCGGCGCGTTCGTCGCGCTGATCGGCCTGGTCGACGCCGGGTTCGTGAGCAAGCCCGCGGTCGGCTCGACGCCGCTGCAGCTCGGCCTCACCGGCCACCTCACCGGCTGGCCGATCGTGGTGTTCTGCGCGGGCCTGCTGCTGATGATGGCGCTGTACGCGCGGCAGGTGCCGGGCGCGATCCTGATCAGCATCATCGCCGCCACCGTCCTCGCGGTGGTCGTCGAGGCGGTGGGCCACCCGACGGGCTGGGGGCTGATCACCCCGCGGCTGCCGCACGCCGTCGTCGCGCTGCCCGACTTCGGGCTGTTCGGCCACATCGACCTGTTCGGCGGGTTCGCCCGCGCCGGCGTCGCGACGTCCCTCGTGCTGCTGTTCACGCTGGTGCTCGCCGGGTTCTTCGACGCCATGGGCACGATCATCGGCGTCTCGGGCGAGGCCGGGCTCGTCGACGACAAGGGCCGCATGCCGCGCATCGGGCGGGCGCTGTTCGTCGACGGCGCGGGCGCGGTGATCGGCGGCACCTCGGGCGCGTCCGCGAACACCGTGTTCATCGAGTCGACCGCGGGCGTCGGCGAGGGCGCGCGCACCGGCGTGGCCAGCCTGGTCACCGGCGGTCTGCTCGGCCTCATGCTGTTCTTCTCGCCGCTGGTGAAGGTGGTGCCGCAGCAGGCCGCCGCGCCCGCGCTCGTGCTGATCGGCGCGCTGATGATGACGCACGCCAAGCACATCGACTGGCAGGACCCGGAGATCTACATCCCGGCGTTCCTGATGGTCATGCTGATGCCGTTCACGTACTCGATCAGCGTGGGCGTCGGCGCCGGCCTGATCGCGTACACCGTCATCAAGGTCGCGCGCGGCAAGTGGCGCGAGCCGGGCTGGCTCGTCTGGGCGCTGTCGCTGGTATTCGTGGTGTACTTCGCGATCAGCGCGGTCGAGGGACTGCTCGGTGTCAAAGGTGCGTGAGTGATGCACGATCTGGTGATCCGTTCGACCCGCGTGGTCACGCCGTACGGCACGCGTCCGGCGGCGGTGGCGGTGCGCGACGGGCGGATCACCGGCGTGCTGCCGTACGACACGGGCATGGAGGCCACTGAGCGCACCGACCTGGGCACGCTGGCGCTGCTCCCCGGGCTCGTCGACACGCACGTCCACGTCAACGAGCCGGGCCGCACCGAGTGGGAGGGGTTCGCGACCGCGACGCGCGCGGCCGCGGCCGGCGGCGTCACCACGATCGTGGACATGCCGCTGAACTCCCTGCCGCCGACCACCACGGTCGCGGCGCTGGAGGAGAAGCGCGCGGCGGCGTACGGCCAGTGCGCGGTGGACGTCGGGTTCTGGGGCGGCGCGGTGCCCGCCAACACCGGCGCGGACACCACCGAGCTCGAACGGCTGCACGCCGCCGGGGTGTTCGGGTTCAAGTGCTTCCTGTCCGACTCCGGCGTCGCGGAGTTCCCGCCGCTGGACGACGCCGCGCTGCGCCGCGCGCTCACCGCGCTGGCGCCGCTCGGGTCGCTCATGGTCGTCCACGCGGAGGACGACGGCGAGCTGTCACCGCTGCCGCCCGGCAGCACCGGCCACGCCGCGTTCGAGGCGTCCCGGCCGCGGATCTCCGAGCGCCGCGCCATCGAGCGGGTGATCGGCGCGACCCGCGCCACCGGCGCGCGTACGCACATCGTGCACCTCTCGGCGGCCGAGTGCCTGCCGATCCTGGCCGCGGCCAAGGGCGGCGGCCTGCCGGTCACCGTGGAGACCTGCCCGCACTACCTGTTCTTCGCCGCCGAGGAGGTGCCGGACGGCGCCACCGCGTTCAAGTGCTGCCCGCCGATCCGCAACGCGGCGAACCGGGCCGCGCTGTGGCGGGGCCTGGCCGCCGGGGAGATCGACTGCGTGGTGTCGGACCACTCACCGTGCACACCGGACCTCAAGGCGTCCGCCGACTTCGCCACCGCGTGGGGCGGCGTCGCGTCGCTGCAGCTCGGCCTGTCCGTCGTGTGGACCGCCGCGTCCCGCCACGGCTTCGGCCTGTCCGACGTGGCCGCGTGGATGGCGCGCGGCCCGGCCGCCCTCGTCGGCATGTCCCGCAAGGGCGCCATCGCCGCGGGCAACGACGCCGACCTCGTCGCCTTCGACCCCGACGCCAGGTTCACCGTCGACCCCGAGGCGCTCGAACACCGCAACCCCGTCACCCCGTACACCGGCCGCACCCTGCGCGGCGCCGTACGCACCACCTGGCTGCGCGGCACCCCCATCGACCCCGACACCCCGCACGGCCGACTGCTCACCCGGGAGGACGCGTGACCACCGCACCCGAGACCCCCGCCCTCGCCCTGCCCGACCTCGCCTCACACGCCGTCGGCGGCACCGTGGTCGCGTGCAGCGACGAGTTCTTCGCCGAGGTCGACAACCTGTTGAAGCCGGGTGAGTCGGCGCACCAGCCGTACACCTTCGGGCCCAAGGGGCAGGTGTACGACGGCTGGGAGACGCGCAGGCGGCGCACGCCCGGCGACGACTGGGCGCTGGTCAGGCTCGGGGTGCCCGGCGTGGTGCGCGCGGTCGTGGTGGACACCGCGCACTTCCTCGGCAACTTCCCCGAGTCGTGCGCGGTCGAGGCGTGCCACGCACCCGGCTACCCGGACGCCGCCGCGCTCGGCGGCGCCGAATGGACGACGATCGTGCCGCGGTCGCCGCTGACCGGCGGCGACCGCCACGAGTTCCCGGTGTCCGACGCGCGCTACGCCACCCATCTGCGGCTGACCATCCACCCGGACGGCGGCGTGGCCCGGCTGCGCGCCCACGGCGAGCCCGTACCCGACCCGGCGATGCTGGCCGGGATGCCGCTCGACCTGGCCGCCATGGAGAACGGCGGGCGGATCACCGGGTGCAGCGACCGGTTCTTCGGCGCGCCGGGCAACCTGCTGCTGCCCGGCCTCGCGCAGGTGATGGGCGAGGGCTGGGAGACGCGGCGGCGGCGCGGCGCCGGCAACGACTGGGTGACGATCGCGCTGGCCGCCGAGGGCGTCGTCCGGGTCGTCGACCTCGACACCCGCCACTTCAAGGGCAACAGCCCCGGCGAGGCCGCGCTCCTCGGCTTCCGCGCCGCGCCCGGCGCGGAACCGCCCGAGGACCCGGCCGCGTGGACCCCGCTGCTCCCCCGCACGCCCCTGCGCCCGGACACCCGCCACCGGTTCCGCGTGGACGGCACGGACGCGCCGCCGGTGACGCACGTACGGCTGGACATCTTCCCCGACGGCGGCGTGGCCAGGCTGCGGTTGTTCGGCGACCTCACGCCGGACGGCGCGGCTGCGGTCGGCGCGCGCTGGCGCGCCCTGGCCGGGTGATCACCGGGGGCGGGTGGCCGGCGCGGGCAGGAACAGGATGCGCGGCGCCGCGCGCTCGGCGCGCGAGCACGCCACACCGCTCAGCCGGTCGCCGGTGAACAGCACGTTGACGACGTCGCCCATCGCGGTCGTCGCGGTGTAGTCGTGGACGCCGTCGCCCGGATGGGGGTGCGCGGTGAGCGCGACGCCGCGCCCGGACAGCGTCGCGAGCACCGTCTCCCGGTCGCCCTCGCCCCAGATGCGCGGGATCACGCCGGGCAGCGCCGCCGGGAGGTCCTCCAGGAGGTGGCCGAACCCGAGCGTGATCATCTCCAGCTCGCCGTCGGCGAAGGCCAGCTCGACGCCGCCGTAGACGAGCACGTGCGGGTCGTACGACACGGACTCGTCGTCGGGGCGGCCCAGCACGGCGCGCGCGGTGGCCTCGGGCACGCCCATGCCCACGCCCCCGATCCGCCCCTCGCGGCACAGCTCAACCAGGTGATCCATGCCCCGCCTCCGCCAGCGGCCCGGACAGCTCCCCGCCCGTCGGACCGGACAGCGCCCGCGCCAGCGCCCGCAGCTCGGCCTGGCGCCGCTCCGCGCCGGCGAGCCGCGGGTTCGCGTCGAGGTACGCGGCGCCGCGGCGGGTCTCCGCGACGAGCGCGGCCACGAACCCGGGGTCCTTGAGGCGCCGCCTGATCAGCCGCGCGGCCTGCTGGAACGCTCGGTCGGAGGTGCCGGCGAACGTCTTGTCAAGCGCGATCTCCCGCCCGTCACCCGCGCGCAGCGTCACCAGGCAGTCGCGTACGGCCAGCCGCATGCCCTTGGACGCCAGGCCCGGGTCGATCGCGGCGATCACGACCTCGGCGGGCGGCGGCACGGCGTTCTCCGCGGCCTTCCGCGCGGCCAGCGTCTCCCGTTCCCTGCGGAACTGCGCGGGCGAGGCGTTCTTGCGGCCGAACAGCCGCGACGGTACGTCGAACCAGATCAGCACGAGGACGCCGGCGCCGCCGAGCAGCCACGGCCACGGGACACGGGTGACGTTGCGGGGATCCTGGCCGACGCCGGACCAGCCGTTGCCCGGCGGCTTCGGCTGGGGCTTCGCGTGGACCTCCGGTGTCAGGCCGGATCCGGGCTGGACGGGGCCGTCGGGCTTCGCGCAGCCGATGATGCGGCACACCGTCGACTTGGACTGCGCCGCGACCAGCTCGGGCAGCCCGAGGCGCTGCGCTCCGAGGAGGACACCGAGGGTGAATAAGCCGAACAATGTGTAGGCGACGATTCCCGCGCCCCATCCAAAGGAGCGCGACCCTCTTCGCCCTGACATGTCTGTATTAAACGCCGGCAAAGCGCGCAGCGCACGACGCTCGTTCCGAGACGCGCCGCGCGGCCTGTTCCGGCCATCGCGCGGCGCCGGGATCGCCTACGCCGTCGGCGTTTACACGGTGTCAGACAATTCCGAGGTCTGCTGACGAACTGCCCGTAGCGCGCGCCCATTGCGTGCGGCACCGTGTGGGGAGGCCGCGCCAATCCGGTACGGCGTCAAGCTGCGCATATGAGGAGGTGTCCCGTGAAGGTCGGCGTGCCTCGCGAGGTGAAGAACCACGAGTACCGTGTGGCGATCACCCCGGCGGGAGTCAATGAACTCACCAAGGACGGACACGACGTTTTCGTCGAGCGGGACGCCGGCGCGGGTTCCTCGATCTCC
Organism: Streptosporangiaceae bacterium; assembly: GCA_036502625.1. GTDB lineage: Bacteria > Actinomycetota > Actinomycetes > Streptosporangiales > Streptosporangiaceae > DASXYG01. The sequence goes on along the minus strand of DASXYG010000117.1, from coordinate 44,224 downwards.
GACGCCGAATACCGCGCGGCCGGCGCGCGGATCCTCGACTCCGCCGACGCCGTCTGGGCCGAGGGCGACCTGCTGCTGAAGGTCAAGGAGCCGATCGCCGAGGAGTACCACCGGCTGCGCGCGGACCAGACGCTCTTCACGTACCTGCACCTCGCCGCCTCGCGTGAGTGCACCGACGCGCTGCTCGCGGCGCGCACCACCGCCATCGCGTACGAGACCGTGCAGCCGGCCGACGGCTCGCTGCCGCTGCTCGCCCCGATGTCGGAGGTCGCCGGGCGGATGTCCGCGCAGGTCGGCGCGCACACCCTGGAGCGCGCGGCCGGCGGGCGCGGTGTGCTCATGGGCGGCGTGCCCGGCACGCACCCGGCGAAGGTGGTCGTCATCGGCGCCGGCGTCTCCGGTATGAGCGCCGCCGCGATCGCCGTCGGCATGCAGGCCGACGTCACGCTGCTGGACAAGAACATCGACAAGCTCCGCCAGGCCGACGCCATCTACCAGGGCCGGCTGACGACGATCATGTCGAACGCGTACGAGCTCGAGAAGGCCGTGCTGGACGCCGACCTGGTGATCGGCGCGGTGCTCGTGCCGGGTGCCAAGGCGCCGCGGCTGGTCACCAACGAGCTCGTCTCCCGCATGAAGCCCGGCTCGGTGCTCGTCGACATCGCCATCGACCAGGGCGGCTGCTTCGAGGACTCCCGGCCCACCACGCACGCCGACCCCACGTTCCCGGTGCACGACTCGGTGTTCTACTGCGTCGCCAACATGCCCGGCGCGGTGCCGCACACCTCGACGTACGCGCTCACCAACGTGACGCTCCCGTACGTCGTCGCGCTGGCGAACAAGGGCTGGCGCGCCGCCCTGGCCGACGACCACGCCCTGGCCCTCGGCCTGAACACCCACGACGGCCAGCTCACCAACGAGCCGGTCGCCGACGCCCACGGCACCACCGCAGTCAAGCTCGAGGACATTATCTGATCCACGCGTTCCACAGGCGCCGTACGGTCGGGGGTACCGTACGGCGCCTGCGTTCGCGTATGGCGGGAGCGTCTGGGAAGGACCGGGGCATGGGGGACTTGATCCTTTTGCGTCATGGCGAGACCGAGTGGAGCCGCACCGGGCGGCACACCGGACGTACGGACGTCACGCTCACGGCGCGCGGTGAGGAGCAGGCGACGGCCGTGCGCCCGCTGCTCGACGGCCGCAAGATCGTCCGGGTGCTGGTCAGCCCGGCGGCACGCGCGCGGCGCACCGCCGAGCTGGCCGGACTCGAACCCGCCGAGGTCACGCCCGGCCTGTGGGAGTGGGACTACGGCGCGTACGAGGGCCGCACCACGCCGGAGATCCAGCGCGACCGGCCCGGGTGGTACCTCTGGCGCGACGGCGTGGAGCCCGGCACCGCGCCGGACGGCCTGCCCGGCGAGACGGCCGAGCAGGTCGGCGCGCGCGTCGACGGCGTGCTCGCCGAGGTGCGCCCGGCGCTGGCCGACGGCGACGTCGCGCTGGTCGCGCACGGCCACGTGCTGCGCATCCTCACCGCGCGGTGGCTCGGCCTCGCGCCGCAGGACGGCCGGCTGTTCCAGCTCGGCACCGGCACGGTGTCCACCCTTGGCGCCGAGCACGGCTATCCGGTCATCGCGAGCTGGAACGTGCCGCCGCGCTGAGCCTCACCACATCTCCGGGCGCCGCGCCGCCCACGGGCGCGCGGCCTCGAGCTGGGCGGACAGCGAGATCAGCGTGCCCTCGCCGCCCATGCGCCCGGCCAGCATGACGCCGATCGGCAGGCCGTCGTCCGTCCAGTGCAGCGGCACGTTCACGGCGGGCTGCCCGGAGACGTTGAACGCCGGGGTGAAGCAGGCGAACCTGCTGATCCGCGCGAACTCCTCCGCCGGGTCGCCGCCCTCGGTGAAGTAGCCGACCGGGCGCGGCGTCCGCGTCACCGTGGGCGCGAGGATCGCGTCGTACGCGTCCATCCGCGGCATGGCCGCGCGCATCGCCCATTGCAGCGCCGTGCAGGCGCCGAGGTACTCCGGCGTCCCCTGCGCCATGCCCTTGTCGCGCAGCCAGCGGGTGAGCGGCAGCAGCAGCTCCTCGCGGTCGGGCGCGACGGGGTAGAGAGTCGCCATCGCCGCCCAGACCGTCAGGAACGGCGCGATGAGGTCCTCCCCCACCGGCGCCTCGATGTCCTCCACGTCGTGGCCGAGGTCGCCGAGCAGCCGGCTCGCCGATTCGTACGCCTCGCGCACCTCGGGGTCGAGCTCGGCGCCCGGCACGGCGGGCGTGGCGAACCTGCCGATGCGCAGCCGTCCCGGCGCGCGGTCCACCCGGTCGGCGAACGTGCCGTCGTGCGGCGGCGCGAGGTAGAGGTCGCCGGGGCGGCTGACGGCCATGGCGTCGAGCAGCGTGGCGGCGTCGCGTACGGTCCTGGCCAGCGGGCCCGCCGTGGACAGGCCGATCAGGTCCGGCTTGACCGGTGCGGCGGAGATGCGCCCCCGGGTCGGCTTGATGCCGAACAGCCCGCACACGCTCGCCGGGATGCGTACGGAACCGCCGCCGTCGCTGCCCTGCGCCACCGGCGCCAGCCCGGCCGCAACCGCGGCGGCCGCGCCGCCGCTCGACCCGCCCGCCGACCGTGTGAGGTCCCATGGCGTACGGGCCGGGGGCGCAACGGCGTTCTCCGTATGGCACGGCAGCCCGAACTCCGGGGTGTTCGTCTTGCCGGTGACCACCGCGCCGGCCGCGCGCATGGCCTCGACCACGGCGTCGTCGACCCCCGCCACCTGGTCATCGAACGCCCGCGACCCCCACGTCCAGCGCACCCCGGCGACCATGTCGAGGTCCTTCACGGGGATCGGCACGCCGAGCAGCGGCGGCAGCTCCGCGGGGTCGGCCGCCTCCATGACGGCGCGCTCGGCCTTGCGCGCGTCGTCCCTGGCGCGGTCGGCGGTGACCGTGATGAACGCGCCGACCTGGTCGCTCAGCGCCTCAATACGGTCCAGGTAGTGGTCGGTGACCTCCACCGGCGACAGCCGCCGTGCGCGGATCGCCGCCGCCAGGTCACACGCCGTCAGATCATGAATGTCCGCCATCTCCGGATTACAGCACCTCCGCGCCCGCCGACCAATGGATTCATGATCGACACGCCAGCGGCGTACCCCGGATTGTCGTCCGCACGGGCGATCGCATAGTTTCGCAGGACGGTCGGGCTGCTGCGAGGAGACCACCCGATGGAGCATTCGCGTCCGCTGCGCGCGGCGGTGATCGGATCCGGGCCGGCCGGCGTCTACGCCGCCGAGGCCCTGCTCCGCGCCGACCCGCCGATCGACGTCCAGGTCGACGTCATCGACGCGCTGCCCACCCCGTTCGGGCTGGTCCGCTACGGCGTCGCGCCGGACCACTTCAAGATCAAGTCGGTGGCGCGCACGCTGACGAAGATCATGGAGGACCCCCGCGTACGGTTCATCGGCAACGTCGCGTACGGCGACGACCTCACCCTGGACGACGTGCGCGCCCACTACGACGCGGCCGTCTTCGCCACGGGTTCGCCGCACGACCGGCGGCTCGGCGTGCCCGGCGAGGACCTCCCCGGAAGCCACGCCGCCGCCGACTTCGTGGCCTGGTACAGCGGCCACCCGCAGTACGCACCGGGGTTCCCGCTGGGCGCCAGGTCGGTCGCGGTGATCGGCGCGGGCAACGTCGCGCTCGACGTCGCCCGGGTGCTGGCGCTGGGCTCCGACGGCCTCGCGCACACCGACGTACCGGACGCCGCGCTCGCCGCGCTGGCCGACCACCCCGTGGACGACGTGCACATCATCGCCAGGCGCGGCCCCGCGCAGGCCAAGTTCACCCTGGTCGAGCTGCGCGAGATGGCCGAGCTGCCCGGCACCGACGTGGTCGTGCACGCCGACGAGCTCGAGGTGGACGCCGCGGGCGAGGAGGCGATGGCCGCGCGGCGGCCCACCCGTTCGATGGTGGAGCTGTTCCGCACCTGGGCCGAGCGGCCTTTGACGGGCGCGCCGCGCCGCGTCCACTTCCGGTTCCTGCACCGCCCCGTCGAGATCGTCGGGCCGGACGAGGTCACCGCCGTACGCCTGGAGCGCAGCCACCTCGACGGCACCGGCAACGCGGCCGGCACCGGCGAGATCGAGGAGCTGCCCGCGCAGATGGTCATCCGGTCGATCGGCTACCGCGCCTCGCCGCTGCCCGGCCTGCCGTTCGACGACGACGCCGCCACCGTCCCCAACGACGCCGGCCGGGTGCTCGGCAAGGACGGCGCGCCGCTGCCGGGCCTGTACGCCGCCGGCTGGATCAAGCGCGGGCCGACCGGCGTGATCGGCACCAACCGCTCCGACGCCACCGAGACCGTGCGCTCGCTGCTCGCCGACGCCGAGGCGGGCAACGTGCCGAGCGCGCCCGAGCCCGCGCCGGACGACGTGCTCGCCACGCTGCGCCGCCACGGCACCCGCTACGTCACCTGGGACGGCTGGCGCCGCATCGACGACTACGAACGCGAGCTCGGCGAGATCCTCGGCCGCGACCGGGCGAAGACGCCCGATCTCGCCGCGATGCTCACCGCTATTGGCAACGCCGCCGAGGCGAGCGACCATATGTGAGTTCCGTACGGCGTACCTTCGATCCCGGTCACCGGGAGGTCCGATGAGCCAGGCGGCACCGGCCTCGACCCGCTGGTGGTTCACCACCATGGACGGCGCGGAACGGCGGACGTTCTGGGGGTGCTTCGCCGGCTGGGGCCTCGACGCCCTGGACGTCCAGATCTTCAGCCTCGTCCTGCCGACGCTGCTCGGCGTCGCGTTCCTGCACGACAAGGCGCAGGCCGGGCTGATCGCGACGGTCACGCTGCTGTGCTCGGCGCTCGGCGGCTGGCTCGCCGGCGCGCTGGCCGACCGCCTGGGCCGGGTGCGGATGCTCCAGGTCACCGTGGCGTGGTTCGCGGTCTTCACGCTGCTGTGCGGGTTCGCGCAGAACGCCGGGCAGCTCCTGGCGTTCCGCGCGCTGATGGGCTTCGGCTTCGGCGGCGAGTGGGCCGTCGGCGCGGTGCTGATCGCCGAGACCGTGCGCGCCCGCTACCGGGGCCGCGCGGTGGGCACCGTCCAGTCGGCGTGGGCCGTCGGGTGGGCGCTCGCCGTGGGCGTGTTCGTTCTCGTCTCGTCGCTCACCCCGCCGTCGCTGACCTGGCGGATCGCGTTCTTCGTCGGGGTGCTGCCCGCCGTGCTGGTGTTCTTCCTGCGCCGCTACGTCCCCGAGCCGCCCATCGCCGCGAACGCCGCGGGCACGCGGCCGCCGCTGCGCGAGGCGCTGGCGATCTTCGGACGCGGGCTGTGGAAGCGCACGCTGCTGTGCTCGCTGCTGGCCACCGGCGCGCAGGGCGGCTACTACGCGCTGACGACGTGGCTGCCGCAGTTCCTCACCACGCAGCGCGGGCTCGCGCTGTTCGCGCTCGGCGGCACCCTCGCGATCGTCATCGCCGGCGCGTTCACCGGCTACCTCGTCGGCGCGTGGCTGGCCGACCGCCTGGGCCGCCGCCGTACGCTCATCATCACCGCCGTGCTCGCGTTCGTGATCGTCATCCCGTACGCCACCGTCGACTTCAACGTCGTCGTGTTCGACATCCTCGCGTTCCCGCTCGGCTTCGTCAGCTCCGCGTACTTCAGCGCGATCGGGCCGCTGTTCAGCGAGCAGTACCCCACGGCGGTGCGCGGCTCCGGGCAGGGGTTCACGTACAACTTCGGGCGCGGCATCGGCGCCGTGTTCCCCGCGCTGGTCGGCCTGCTCGCCGACCGCATCGGCATCTCGGTGGCCATCGCCGTGTTCACCGGCATCGCCTACGCCCTGCTCGGCGTGGCGGCGGCGCTGCTCGGCGAGGCGCCCGGGGTGCCACTGACGGACATCGAACCGGAGGCCGACGCCTGACATGCCCGAACCGCTGCCGCCCGCGGCCGTCGACACCCACTGCCACGTCCTCGACCCGTCGCGCGGGCGTGTTCCCGGCGCCGCGTACGACCTGTTCACCGCCACCGCCGCCGACCACCAGGCGCACCTCGCCGCGCTCGGCGCCGGCCGCGGCGTGCTGGTGACGGCCAGCGCGCACGGCACCGACAACGAACCGGTGCTGCGCGCGCTCGGCACCCGCCCCGAGGCGCTGCGCGGCGTCGCCGTGGTCGCCGCCGACGTGCCCGACGCCGAGCTGGACCGCCTGCACGCGCACGGCTTCCGCGCCCTCCGCCTCCAGGACCGCATGGCCGGCGGCGCCCCGCTGTCCGCCCTGGTCCCGATGTCCCACCGGGTGGCCAGGCTGGGCTGGCACATCGAGATCTGGACCGACGTACGCGACCACCTGTCCTGGCTGCCCGCCGCCGTACGGGAGTCCGCGGTGCCGGTCGTCTTCGACCACATGGGCTTCCTCGACGCGGACGTCCCCGCCGGCGACCCGGCCGTGTCGCTGATGGTCGACCTGGCCGCCGAGGACCGCGCCTGGATCACCCTGTCCGGCTCGTACCGCCTGGCCCCCGCCCTCGCCCCGGCCGACGCCGCGAAGGCCCTGCGCCCCAGGATCGCCCGCTTCCTCGACGCCGTACCCACCCGCCTCCTGTGGGGCTCGGACTGGCCGTACGTCGCCCCGCCCCGCACCCCGCCGTCCACCGACGACCTCCGCGCCGAACTCGACGTATGGACGACGGACGCGCACCTGCGCGACCTGCTCCTGGTACGCAACCCGGCCACCTGCTACGCCTTCTGACCGGGAACGCGCGCGCGTCCCACGGCGTCCCACTCCCGGACGGGCGACCGTCCTCGGTCGGAGGAGTTACACATGCGTCCGGAGCCGTACCCCGAGCCGTACCCCGAGCCGTATTCGCTCGGCCCGCCGCAAGCGCCACCCCGGCGGCGGCGCCGCTACGGCATCTGGATCGCGCCCATCGTGGCTTTCATCGTCGTCGCCGCTCTCGCCGTGCCGGCGACGCACGGATTCGCGAAGATCCGCCGCGACTTCCGGGCGCCCGGCCCGGATCCGGCCGTCCGCGTGGACGTACGGCCCGGCGCCCGTCCGTACGGGCCCGTGCCGTTGCACGACGACGGCGGGAGGATGACGGTCGCCGACGGCGCGGCGGACTCCCTGACCCCCGACACCGCGAGTCGCTACACACGGCTGCTGGCGAACGAGACCGGCGCCGTACTGCGCCGCACGCTGCACGACGCGGGCTACCGTGGCGGGCTGGCGTGGAATGAGCGGGTCGGCGGTCCGGACGCCACCTGCTCCGCCGCCGGCCGGCATCGCGCGCTGGTCGCCATCGAGACGACCCGCGGCGTCACACCCGCCGCCTGGACGCGCGTCACCGCATGGTTGACCACCTACCTGGACGGACGCGGCTGGGACGTCACCACCACCGGCGGTGTCCGGCCGTCCTGGGCCACCGTGCAGGCGAACGCACCGTCATCGGCCGCACCTGGCAGTCCGGACGACCTGGAGGCGGTGTACGAAGTCGACGTCCAGCCCGGCTACGCGGGTCTCGAACTGCTCGTCAGCGGCCCATGCCTGGCGAATTGAGGACGGCGATGCGCGCACGTGTGACGGCCTGGGTCCTGACCGGCGTCCTTGGACTGGCGGGCATCGTGCTGGCCGCGGCCGCGCTGGTATCGGTGGGCGCACCGCATGCCGGCACCGCGCCGCCGGGGACCACCGTCACGGTCGCCCCGCCGTCGGCCGGGCCCGCGGTGTCCGGCGCTCCGCGCGCCCACCTCCCGCTCCGCAAGGTGGGCCGCTCCTGGGTGGTGCCAGACGCGAAGCCGAAGAAGCTGACCTCGGCCATCGCCGACCGGTACGTCGGCCGGCTGCGCGACGACACCGTGCGCCTGCTCCGCCGCGCCTACCCCGGCCTGAAGCCGCACCCCGGGGCGCCGACGACGCCGTCGGATGACTCGATGTGCGACCCGGACCAGTCGGCGTCCGCCGACACGGTCTCCGCGCCCGTGCCGCGTGCGCGCGCCGACGCGCTCCCTTGGGCGATGTGGGACTCCTGGCGCGCCATTTCCAGCGTGGAGCCGGAGTTCGGCTCCGGCCTGGGCGGCCACGACGCCCACATCACCCTGGACTCCCGCGGCGCGCCCAGCGGCACGGGCGACAACTACCAGGTCCGGGTCACGCAGACGGCCGGGCAGGTGATCGTCACGGCGACCGGGCCGTGCCTGTGACGCGGAACCGCCCTCAGGTCGCCGCGACCGGCTGGTCCGGGAGGCGGACGCATTCCGCGGACATGCGGCGGACCATGTCCTCCTCGACCTCGTGGCCGAGGCCGGGGGCGGCGATCGGCACCGGGACCATGCCGTCGGTGGCGCGCACGGCGGGGTCGACGATGTCGCGGGAGTACGGCTGGCCGGGGCCGGCGACGTCGCTCGGCAGCGTGCACGCGGCGAGGCTGGCCACCGCGACGGCGGCGACCCGCGCGACGCCGAACTCGGCGCCGCCGCCGCACCACACGGCCCAGCCGTTGCGGTGGGCGCGGTCGTGCAGGCGCCGCGCGGCGGTGACGCCGCCGGCGGCGGAGATGCGGAGGTCGAGCGCGCGGGCGGCGCCGAGGCGCTCGGCGTCGTCGATGTCGCGCAGGGTCGTGAGCGTCATGCCCACCGAGGCGGACACCCGGCGCTGCAGCTCGGCGTGGGCGGCGCGGTCGGCGGCGTCGAACGGCTGCTCGATGACCTGCAGCCCGTAGCCGTCGACGGCCTCCAGGGCGGCGAACGCGTCGTCGGACGCGGGGTAGCGCCCGCCGCCGTTGACCGCGACGAGCAGCCCCGGATAGGCGTGGCGTACGGCCCGGATCGGCTCGACATCCCACCCCGGGCCGATCTCCACGGTGACCCGGGCGTAGCCGCCGCGCACCCGCTGGTTGACCCGGTCGATCAGCGCCTCCACGGTGGCCTCGCGGCCCACCCGGGTGCCGGCGGCGACGGCCGTACGGCTGCCGCCGATGGCGTGCGCGAGCGGCGCGTCGTGGCGGCGGCACCAGAGGTCCCAGCAGGCGATGTCGAGCCCGGCGGCGCAGCGGAGCCACGGCGTGACCGCGCCGGAGGAGCCGGGATCGAGCGGCCCCGGGGGATCGACGAGCTCCTCGGGGCGGTGCCAGTCGAGGCCGAGCAGGCGCGGCGCCAGCTCGGCGGTCACGATGCGCAGGCTCTCGGCCGCGTCCCATACGTCGTCGCCGGGGTCGATCTCGCCCCAGCCGACCGTGCCGCGCTCGTCGACGAGCCGCAGCAGCACGTGTTCGCGGCGGCGGTTCACACCGATGCGGCGGGACAGCGGAAGGCTGAGCCGGAACGCCTCGATCTCCGTCACCTGTGGCACGCGGGGGCCGCTCCGTCCGTACGTCGGAAAACCTGCTCCCTGCGAGGCTACGGCATCGGCGCGCGTCCACCGACAGCGTCCGCTACTCGCGGACGTGCGCGCCGAACGAGCGTCCGAGCGCGGAGATCTCCTCCTCCATGCGCGGGATGAGGGTGGGGGTGGTGCGCGCGGCGACACGGTCCGCGAGCGGGCCGGTCAGCACGGCGCGCAGCCAGTTGGCCCCGGCGACGGTGCGCGGGACGTAGATGCGGCGGGCACGGCGCTCGATGCCGGCGGTGATCGCGGCCGCGCACTTCTCCACCGACGTCGTGGAGTTCGCCGGCGGCGGCATGTGGCGCAGCGCCTCGCCGAAGCTGCTGAGGTCGCGCTTGGCGCCGCGCACCATGTCGGTGTCGATCCAGCTCGGGTGCGCGCTGCCGACGGCCACGCCCAGGTGCGCGACCTCCTGGCGCAGCGCGCAGGCCAGCGAGTCCGCGCCCGCCTTGCTCGCGGCGTACGCGGCGAGCCCGGCGACCGGGGTGAACGACGCCAGCGACGCCACGATCAGGACGTAGCCGCGCCGCTCGATGACGTGCGGCAGCGCGGCGTGCACGGTACGGAACGCGCCGGTCAGGTTGACGTCGACCGTGTGCGCGAACGCCTCGGGGTCGTACGTACGGACCGTGCCGTACGCGGCGACGCCCGCGTTGGCCATCACGGCGTCGATGCGGCCGAAGTGGTCGGCGGTGGCCGCGACGGCGGCGTCCACGGACTTCTGGTCGGTGACGTCGCATTCGAACCACGCGTGCCGCTCGCCGAGCTCGGCGGCGAGCGCCTTCAGCCGGTCGGGTTCGAGGCCGGTCAGCGAGACGCGCGCGCCGCGCGCGGCCAGCAGCCGCGCGGTGTGCGCTCCGATGCCGCGCGCGGCCCCGGTGATGAGGACGACGCGGCCGTCAAGGGGGGAGGAGTGCGCCATATCGGCACCCTAGCCACCGCGAGCGCTATTGAACAGTGCGTTCAATAGGATCTCCGTACGCACACCCCGCCGACCTGGCCATTGGCGGCGAATCACCGGCAAAAGGTTCCGTAATGATTGCGCCGTACGCCGCCGGACCGTACGGGCCGGGTCCCGGCGGTTCCTACGCTGTGCGGATGACCCTGGAACCGGCGTTCTACGCGACCGTGGCGCAGATCGTCCCGGCGTTCATCATCGCGGTCTTCCTGGAGTTCCGGCGGTTCGCGCCGCGCGGCAACCCGCGGCGGCGCGGCGCCGCCACGTTCCAGTTGTTCGCCGCGATCCTCGCGCTGCTGCTCGCCGAGGGCATGTCCCTGGCCGTCGTCGGCACCGGCCGCCCCACCCTCCTCGCCACGCACCTGACCATCACGTGCCTCGGCGTGGGCGCGTGGCTGCTGCTCCTGCCGGTCTCCCGGTCGCTGCGCGAGATCGGCCACCAGTGGCGCCGCGAGATCGCCGCCGGACCCGCGGACGTACGGTTCGCCCACGCGCAGGTGCGCGCGTTCGACCTGGTGGCGCTGGTCGTGCCGTTCCTGCCGCTGGCCGCCGCGCTGTACGTCGACGTGCGCTACGTCTGGTGAACGCGCGCCACGTCCGCCTCCGCGGCCGGCACGACGACGTCGGGCGCGGGGGTCGACATCTGCGCCACGAACGCGCCCGCCAGCACCAGCGCACCCCCGGCGAGCTGCACCCCGGTCAGCGACTCGCCGAGCAGCAGCCAGGCCAGCACGGTCGCCACGACCAGCTCCAGGTACGACACCACCCCCGCGACCTGCGGTGACAGCAGCCGCACGGCGAGCACTCCGGTGACGTACGACACGACAGTGGTGACCAGCACGATCCACAGGACGTAGACGTACGCCGGCCACCGGAACGGCCCGAGCGCGGCGGTGTCGCCGAGCACATGCCACGGGACCGTCCACGGCCGGGCCAGCGCGGAGATCAGCACGGCGCCCACGACCGCGCCCTGGGAGATCAGCGCGGTCGCGTCGACCGGCTCGCCGCCGGTGTCGCCGAGCAGGAAGTAGCACGCCTGGCAGACCGCGGCCCCCAGCGCGAGCGCGATGCCCACGCCGTCGAACCGCATGCCCTGCCAGATCTCCACCACGGCGGTCATGCCGCCGACCGCGAGCACCGCGCCCAGCCCGGCGTACCACGAGACGTGCCGGCGGCGGACGAACCGCACCCAGCCGAGCATGAGCACCGGCCCGAGGTACTCGATCAGCAGCGCGACGCCCACGGGGATGCGGGAGACGGCGGCGAAGTAGCAGGCCTGCACCCCGGCCATCGGGAAGACGCCGTACGCGAGCACCAGCAGCGGGCGGCGGCGCGCCTCGGGCAGGTGGCGCAGCGCGATCGGCAGGAGGATCAGGGCGGTGCCGGCGATCCGCATCCAGGCGATGTGCAGCGGGCTGAGCCCGGCGGCGAGCAGCGGTTTCGCGGCGGGGCCCGAGCCGCCGAACGCGAAGGCGGACACGAGGGCGAGGGGCAGGCCGACGGCCCGGGACGATCTCATTCAGCGCTCACGGATCAACGGTACGAACCGCCCCGAGCGCCCGCCAAATCGGTATCAGCCGGTGGACAGGTCGTACTCGAACCACACGACCTTGCCGCCCGCGGTGCGGCTCGTGCCCCAGCGCTCGGACATCCGCGACACGAGCTGCATGCCGCGGCCGTGCTCCTCGTCCGGCCCGGACGACACGAGGACGGGCAGGTCGCGGTTCGTGTCGTACACCTCGCACAGCAGCCGGCCGGTGCGCAGCAGGCGCAGCGTGACCGGGCCGGCGCCATGGCGGATGGCGTTCGTGACCAGCTCGCTGACCAGCAGCTCGACCGTCTCGATGCGGTCGTCGAGGCCCCACCGGGTGAGCACCTCGCGGGTGCGGCCGCGCGCGGCGCGGACCATGCGCGGGTCGGTCGCCGACGGCAGCGTCCACGTGTCGACCTCGTCGGCGGAGATGCCGCGGAAGCGGGCGATCAGCAGCGCCACGTCGTCGGCGCGCTGCGGGCTCCACAGCGCGCGCACGACCTGCTCGCACAGCTCGTCGACCGACGCCTCGGGTCCGTTGCCGGCCAGCTTCTCGCACAGCGCGGCCAGGCCGATGCCGATGTCCTCGCCGCGGACCTCGACGAGGCCGTCGGTGCACAGCACGAGCCTGCTGCCGTCCTCGACGCTGAAGGTGAACGGCTCGAACGCCACGCCGCCCACGCCGATGGGCGCGCCGGACGGCGGGTCGAGCGGCTCGCTGCGCCCGTCGGGATGCACGAGGACGGGCGGTACGTGGCCGGCGTTGGCGGCCTCGCAGGTGCGGCTGACCGGGTCGTAGACGACGTACAGGCAGGTGGCGAGGTGGCTCTCGCTGTCGCGCCGCGCCGGGTAGTCCTCGCCGAGGCGCTGCGCCAGGTCGTCGAGGTGGCGCAGCACCTGCTCGGGCGGGAGGTCCATGGACGCGAGGGTGCGCACCGCCATGCGGAACTGGCCCATGATGGCCGCGGCGTGCAGCCCGTGGCCCATGACGTCGCCGACGACCAGGGCGGCGCGGCCGCCGGGCAGCCGGATCGCGTCGAACCAGTCGCCGCCGACCTCCACGCCCGCCTCGCTCGGGAGGTAGCGGTGCGCGACGTCCACGCAGTGGAGGTCGGGGGCGCGGCGCGCCAGCATGCTCTCCTGGAGCGTGTGCGCGGTGGCGCGCTCGCGCTTGTAGAGCAGCGCGTTGTGCAGCGCCAGCGCGGCGCGGGTCGCCAGGTCGTCGCCGGTGACGGCGTCGAGGTCGTCGAACGGGGCGCGGCCGGGGTGGCGGATCAGCACCATCAGGCCGAGCACGCGGCCGCGCGCGATCAGCGGCAGCACCAGCAGCGAGCGGTTCTCCAGCAGCGGCACCATGTCGCGGTCGGTGTAGTGCCCGGCCAGCTCGGCGGCCAGCTCCGGGCGCACGACCGGCAGGTGGAACGGCTTGCCCGTACGCAGGCCCTCCATGTACGGCACGTCGGCGGGGTGGCCGCCGACCTCGCCGAGCGGCGCGATGTCGTCCCACCGGCCGGGCTCGTCGACATGGCTGAGCGCCACCCGGCGCAGCAGCGCGGCCTCGCCGGGCGCGCCCTCCGGCACGCGCTCGGTGAGCAGGACGTCCTCGAGCATCTGGATGCTGGCGAAGTCGGCGAACCGGGGGACGATCATCTCGGCGAGGTCGCGCGCGGTACGGGAGAGGTCGAGCTCGCCGCCGATGCGCGAGCTCGCGTCGTTGAGGAACGACAGCCGCTCCTTGAGCTGCCGGTTCTCCGAGCGCTCCGGCGTGGGCCCGTGCGCGTCGTCGGTGCCGGGGGCCGGCGGGCCCGTGGGGCCGTACGCCGGGCGCACGCGCTTCACCCGGGGCATGCCCGACCAGTACGACCCGACCGGCAGCCGGATCGTCGTGGACAGGTTGATCGCGGGATAGCCGTGGGCGAGGATCTGCGCCACGATGCCGGCCCCGGCGTCCGGGCCCATGCGCGGCAGGAAGTCGCTGATGCGGCGGCCGAGGCCGCGCCGCGCCTCCTCGGGGACCTGCGCGGTCACCGGCTCGACCCGCAGGACGCGCACGGCGCCGTCGATCGGCCGGGTGTGCGCGCCCGGCGGCGCGGCCAGGAGGTCGCCGACCGCGAGCCCCGGGCCCTCCTCGCGCAGCCGCCGCGCGTCGGTCGCCACGATGACGAGCCGCGCCGCGTCGGGCCCGTCGAGCGGGTAGACCCAGCAGATCAGCTCGCGCGACCTGCCGCCGCGCACCGGTACGAACGTGATCGCGCCGTACCAGGTGTGCGGGAACCGGCGCGGGGTCGGCTCGAAGACGCCCCGGTGCTCCACCGGGGCGCGCAGGAGGTCGGGGAACCGGCGGCTGACGGCGTCGGCACCGGGGATGCCGAACACGTCGTCGGCGGCGCGGTTCCAATGGGTGATGCGCGCCTGGCCGTCGAGGATCGCGACCGCCAGCCTGGCCACCCCGACGACCTGGTGCAGAAGCGACGGCGCCGCCTCGGGGGCGCCGTCACCGGTCCGCACCGTACGGACCCTGCCATCCGTCACCAACACGTTCACCCACCCCTACGTCGTCCCGATCACGCTCTCCCCCGGGACCAACAGTCGGTACGAAGGACGCTACAACGTGTTATGCGCCCCTCGCAGCGGAGCCGGGAAATCGGGGCGCGCGGTCACGCCGGTTCGCCGCCGCCCTCCGGCGCGGGCGGCGCGGCCTCCGCGATGTCCAGCACGGCGGCGAACCACGGGGCGTACGCGGCGGGCCGTGTGCGCAGGTCCGCGCGCAGCCACTCGGGGTCGCGCCACCGCCACTCGGCGACCTCCGCCGGGTCGACGTGCGGCTCGCCGGCGGCCCGGCCCACCAGGACGTGGTCGTACTCGTGCTCCACGGACCCGGTGACGGGATCGGTGGCGCGATACGTGAACGTGCCCGCCTCGGACAGCCTCCCGACGTTCATCCCCAGCTCGCTGCGCACGCGGCGGCGCGCCGACTCCTCCAGGTCCTCCCCTGGCCCCGGATGGCTACAGCAACTGTTGGCCCACAGGCCGGGGAACCGGCTCTTGTCGTCGGCCCGGCGCTGGACCAGCACCTGGAATGTGGCGTCGTAGAGCAGCACGCTGAACGCGCGGTGCAGCCGTCCCGGTGCGCCGTGCGCCTCCTCCACCGGTGACGCGCCGCGGAACTCTCCGGTCTCGTTGACGATCTCGACCCAACGTCGAGCCCTCCCCATGCTCGTCATGGGGCGATCCTCCCGGATCCGCGGGTCCGTTTGCGCGCCTGACCCGCCGATTGGCCACCTGTGGCTGCTGTGGACGGCCTCAGCCGTACTGTGTGGATGCCCGGCTCGACGCCCCGTGCCCGTCATGTGATGCTCGACCCGTGCGTACGCCGACCGCCCTTACGGCCAGCGAGTCATCCGAGCAGATCGACGCCTACATCGCCGATCTGGACTCCGCGCTGCGCGGCCCGCGGCGCGCCCGTGCCGACCTCCTGGCCGAGGCGCGCGACGGGCTCGCCGACGCCGCCGAGGCGTACGTCTCCGCGGGCCTGCGGCCGGCCGAGGCCGCGCGCCGCGCGCTGGCGGAGTTCGGCGGGGTCGCCGAGGTGGCCCCGGCGTACCAGGAGGAGCTGGCCGCGGCGCAGGGCCGGCGCACCGCGCTCGGCATTCTGATCGTCCACCTGGCCGTCGCCGTCGAGGGCAACCTGAGCTGGCGGCTCTTCGACTTCTGGCAGGGCCACCACCCGGGCACGGCCTACCTCACCATCGCGCGCGTGACCGACCTGGCGCAGTACGCCATCGTCGTGGCGCTCGTCGCGCTGCTGCTCGCGTACGGCCCGCTGTCGCGCTACGTCCCGGCACGGGCGCTGCTGCGGGCCACCGGCGCCCTCACGTTCTTCGTGCTCGGCTTCATGCTGGCCTCGGCCGTGACGCTGATGATGTCCACGCCGCTGGCGTCGGCGAGCGTGCTCGCCGGGGTGGGCACGCTCGCGGCCATCCTGCTGCCGGGCGGCGCGACGTCGTTCACGCTGGGCCGGGGCGCGCACCGGTGCCTGGCGCTGGCCCGCTAGCCCGGAGGCTCACGCCCCGCCGAGCACTCCGCCGATCGCGGACGTGAACCGCTTCCAGTCGGCGCGCTCGGTCGCGAGGGTCTTCCGGCCCGCGCTGGTGAGCTGGTAGGTGCGCCGCTTGCGGCCGAACACCGTGGCCCACTCGCTGCGGAGGTAGCCGCCGCGCTCGAGGCGGCGCAGCGCGGGATAGATCGTGCCGGTGGGGAGCTCGATCGCGCCGTCGCTGCGGACCTGCAGGGCCTCCATGATCGCGTAGCCGTGGAGGGGGCCGCGTTCGAGCACGGCGAGCAGGAGTGCGTCGAGGTGTCCGCGCAGCGCGTCCGGCTTCATGTAGGCAACCTACCCAATTTCCCGCCCTGAGGAAAGCCGCAATTCTCCGAGATGGACCCGTTTTCCGTGGCGTGCACGGTGCCTCGCATGTAGCGTGCCTACATGTAGCCGACAACTCGTTGGCCGCAGGACGCCTACGTGGGGGTGCACCGTGACCGCCGTCGACCTCGCCCGGATCCAGTTCGCCGTGACGACCAACGCGCATTTCCTGTTCGTGGTCGTCACGCTCGGGCTCGCGCCGCTGATCGCGTTCATGCAGCTCCGCTGGGTGGTGACGGGGCGCGAGGTGCACGAGCGGATGACCCGGTTCTGGGGCCAGATCTACGTGGTGAACTACGCGCTCGGCATCGTCACCGGCATCGTGATGGAGTTCCAGTTCGGCCTGAACTGGACCGGGGTCTCCCGCGTGGCCGGCCAGGTGTTCGGCGCGCCGCTGGCGCTGGAGACGATCATCGCGTTCTTCGCCGAGGCGACGTTCCTCGGGTTGTGGATCTTCGGCTGGGGGCGGATCCCGAAGTGGCTGCACTTCGGCCTGTTCCTGCTGGTCACGGCCACGGCGTACGCCTCGGCGTACTGGATCATGATCGCCAACGGGTTCATGCAGCACCCGGTGGGCGCCGCGCTGACCGGCAACGGCTCCGCCCGCATCACCGACTTCGCCGCGATGGCCGCCAACCCGAACACCGTGGGCGCGCTCGCGCACCTCATCCCGGCCGCGCTGATGACCGGCGGCGTGCTCGTCACCGCGGTCAGCGCGTACCACCTGCGCAGGCGCGTCGGCCGTACGCACGCGGAGCGGCGCGCCGAGCGCCCGCGCGACGAGGTCTTCTTCGTCCGCTCCATGCGCATCGGGATGATCACCATGGTGGTGGCGGCGCTCGCGACGTTCGCGCTCGGCTGGGCGCAGCTCGACTACCTCCGTACGGACCAGCCGTTCAAGCTCGTCGCGCTGGGCCTCACCCGGGACCCCATGACGCTCCCCGCCGGCGGCCAGGCGCCGCCGAGCTGGATCGCCACCCCGTTCACGATCATGGCCACGTACGGCGAGGTCTTCTCCTACATCGCGCTGTTCCTGCCGCCGTTCCTCATCCGCCGGTGGATCGTGCGCCGCCGCATCCTGCTGAAGTTCCTCGTCTGGATGCTGCCGCTGCCGTTCGTCGCCGTGGTGTGCGGCTGGCTGGTGCGCGAGGTGGGCCGCCAGCCGTGGGTGATCTACGGGGTGCTGCGCACGTCGAACGCTGCCGCGCCGCTGAGCACCGGTGCCGTGGCCGCGTCCCTGGTGGTCTTCACGCTGCTGTTCGCCGTGCTCGCGGCCACCGACTGGCTGCTGATGGCCCGGCTGGCCCGCCGCGGCCCGTACGGCATGGCCCTCGGCTCGACCCTCGACGAGGCCGAGTCCGGCGACGCCGCCATCGACCCGCCCGCCCCCGCGTACGCGCGGACCATCTAGGAGACGGCAATGGACTACCTCTGGATGACGATGCTCGCGCTGCTGGTCGTCGGCTGGTTCGTGCTGGAGGGCTTCGGTGTCGGCGCCGCCCTGGTCGCGCCGCGCGTCGCGCCCGCCGCCGTCGAACGGCGCCGCCTGCTCACCGCGTACGGCCCGTTCCTGCTGGCCAACGAGATGTGGCTGGTCGCCGCCGCCGGGCTGCTCGTCGGCGCGTTCGGCACCCTGGAGGCGCGCGTGCTGTCCGGCCTGTACGCCGTGTTCGTGCCGCTGCTGGCCGCCTGGGTGCTGCGCGACGCCTCGGTGTGGCTGCGCAGCCGCAGGCCGGGCGCGCTGTGGCGGCGCATGTGGGACCGCACGTTCGTGGCGTCGGGCGCGGTGTTCGCCGCGTGCACGGGCCTCGTGCTCGGCAACGTCGCGATGGGCGTCCCGGGGTCGGGAATGGTGTCGCCGGTCCGCGCGTACGGCCCGTACCCGCTGCTGTGCGCCGCGACGATGGCCGTGCTGTTCGCCCTGCACGGCGCGGTCTTCCTCCGCGCCAGGCTCACCGGCGACCCCGCCGCCCGCGCCGCGTCCGCCGCGCGCCGCCTCGCCCCGATCGCGGCCGGGCTGAGCCTGGTGGCGGTGGCCGTGAGCCTGTACGTCACCGCCTCGCCGTACGCCCTGATCGCCCTGGCCGCACCGGCCGCGGCCCTCCTCTGCCGCACCCGGGCGGCCGAGCGCCCGGGCCGCGCCTTCGCCTGGAGCGCCCTCGCCGTAGCCGCCCCGGTAGCCGCGGTCGGCGCGGGCACCGCCGGCACGGTGCTGGCCGCGGTGGACGCCTCCGAGGTGGCGCGCACCGTCCTGCCCCCGGCCCTGGCCGTGGTCCTCGTCTTCCAGGCCCTGCTGTGGTGGCTGTTCCGCCGCCCGGTCACCGGCCGCGCCGCGGCGTTCTTCTGAGCGGTCACGGCTGCCGCAGCCAGCCGCGCTGACGGCGCTCGCCGACCTGGTAGATGTCGCAGAGATCGCGGACGTCCCGCCGGTTCGCGCCGCGCTTGCCCGTCTCCACAGGCCGAGGGGCCGGTTTCGTCACGACGCGTGACGAGACCGGCCCCTCGGATGCCCTCAGACGCGGGTGCGGATCCAGGTGTAGATCTGGCTGCGGACGCCGCTGACGCCGAGGATGCCGCCGCCGTGCTTCTTGCCGGACACGACGCGGACCGTGACGCCGACGCCCTTGGCGTGCATCGCCGAGGCCAGGCCCTTGGACTGGGACGCCGGGACCAGGTCGTGCTGCGAGTGGTAGATGAGCATCGGGGCGTCGTCGGAGCTCGCGTGGTAGCGGGCGGCCATGTCGACCCAGCGGTTCCAGCAGGCCTTGTTCGACTTGCGCGGGGTGCAGCCGGCGAGGGTCACGGCCGCGTTCGCCAGCTTCTTGCGGCTGCCGGACGCATTGTGGCCGATCGACCAGGACGACCACGGGTTGGCCACCGGGGACAGCGCGACCACGCCGCGCACCCGGCACCCGCCGCAGCCGTACGCGCCCGCGCTGACGGCCATCTGGCCGCCCGCCGACGCGCCCATCAGGATGATCTTCTTGGTGTTCGCGTTCAGGCCCCTGGCGTGGGCGCGCACCCAGGTCAGCGCCTTCGAGACGTCGGTGCGCTGGGCGGACCAGCGCGCCTGTGTCGCGTAGTGGTAGTTCATCGCCACGACGGCGAACCCGTGGCCGGCCCACCAGCGTGCCTGGCTGTCCCAGCTCGACTTGGACCCCTCGATCCAGTAGCCGCCGTGCACCATGACGATGACCGGACGCGCCGTCGCCGTTCCGGTGTACCAGTACGCCGTGAGGTTCTGCCGTGTGCCGGAACCGTAGTCGTACGACGTGATGTGGCCCTTGACGGCGCGTACGGCCGCCGGCGCGGCCGGTGCCGCCACCGCCGCGTTCGCCGTACCCGCCACGCCCGCGCAGATCGCGCTCGAACAGATCACGCCGGTGAGCGCGATCCTCCCCGTGAAAGTCCCCACCGTGGGCACTGACGTCTCCTGTTTGCTGTTTTCGGTTGTCGGCTCCCCCGAGCGAGGAACAGGTTCCCAGTATCGCCCGACGGTTCACACGATTACGGGCAAAGATCGGCCGTGTCGTGACCGAAGCTCGACACGAATCGGACGACCGCTACACTGGCGGCGAAAACACACTTGCACGACAGGGGAGCGCTGAGCGCTGAGAGTGCGGGCACACCGCCCGCAGACCCTCGAACCTGATCCGGGTCATGCCGGCGCAGGGAGTCGTTGGTTTCAGCCATGGCGCGCCCACCACCTCCGCGAGCGATCGCGGCGGCGGTGGCGCGCCATCGCCGTACCGGCCCCGTACGGTGCGGCGAGCTCTCCCGTGCTGACGCACTGGGAGGACCGATGAACGCAGCAGCGAGGACGATCCGCCGCTGGAGAACCGTCGACATCGTGGTGGCCGCGACGATCGCGGTCGCGTTCGGCGTCGTCTTCTGGGCCTGGGGCATTCTGTGGAACGCGGTGGCGCCGGTGTTCGTCGCCTTCCCGCCCGCCCAGGGGTTCATGACGTCGATCTGGCTGGTGCCGGGCGTGCTCGGCGGCCTGATCATCCGCAAGCCGGGCGCCGCGATCTTCTGCGAGCTGGTCGCCGCGCTGATCGAGGCGCTGCTCGGCTCGTCGTGGGGCATGCTCGACGTCGTGTCGGGCCTGGCGCAGAGCGTCGGCCCCGAACTGGTCTTCGCGGTCTTCGCGTACCGGCGGTGGGGGCTCGGCGTGGCGATCGGCGCGGGCGCGATGGCCGGGCTCGGCAACACGGTCAACGACCTCATCACGTCCTACGCCACCTGGCCGTTCGGCTGGATGGCGACGTACGGCGGGCTGATCATCATCAGCGCGACGGTGGTCGCGGGCGCCGGGAGCTGGTGGCTGACCCGGGCGCTGGCCCGCGCGGGCGCGCTCACCCCGTTCGCGTCGGCGCGCGGCTGATGGCCGCGACGGAGGCGGCGGACGGCCCGGTCGGCGCCGAGCTGCGCGGCTGGGGCTGGCGGCACGCCGGACGCGAGATGTGGGCGCTGCGCGGCGTCGACCTCACGGTGGCGCCGGGCGAACGTGTCCTGCTGCTCGGCCCGTCCGGTGCGGGCAAGAGCACGCTGCTGCACGCGCTGGCCGGGCTGACCGGCGACGACGCGTCCCTGACCGGCGACGAGGAGGGCACGCTCCTGGTCGGCGGCCGCCCGGCGCGCGACGCGCGCGGCCGTACGGGCCTGGTCGCGCAGGACCCGGAGACGCAGATCGTCATGGCGCGCGCCGGCGACGACGTCGCGTTCGGCCTGGAGAACCGGGGGCTCGGCGCGGCGGAGATCTGGCCCCGGGTGGACACCGCGCTGTCCGGCGCCGGGTTCCCGTACGGGCGCGGGCGCGCGACCGCCGCGCTGTCCGGCGGGGAGAAGCAGCGGCTGGTCATCGCGGGCACGCTGGCGCTGCGGCCGGGCCTGCTGCTGCTCGACGAGCCCACGGCCAACCTCGACCCGGCGGGCGCCGCGCTGGTGCGCGACGTCCTTGCCGGGCTCGGCGGCGTCACCATGATCCTCGTCGAGCACCGGGTGGCCGACGTGGTCGACCTGGTGGACCGGGTCGTGGTCGTGGAGCCGGGCGCGGGCGTCGTCGCCGACGGCGCGCCGGGCGAGGTGTTCGCGCGGCGCGGCGCCGACCTCGCGGCGCGCGGCGTGTGGGTGCCGGGCCGGGAGCCCTCCCCCGCCGTCACCGCGGCCGTGCCGGGCCCGCCGGTGATCAGCGCGCGGGGCTGCGGCGTCCGCGCGCCCGGCGGCCCCGGTACGGCCGAGGCGCCCGATCCCGTACGGCACGTCGACGCCGACCTGGCGGACGCCGCGGTGACCGCGCTGACGGGGCCGAACGGCGCCGGGAAGTCCACGCTGCTGATGCTGCTCGCCGGGCTGGCCAGGCCGGACCGCGGCGAGGTCGTCCCGGCCGGGCGGCTGGCCGAGGCGGACCCGCGCCCGCTGCACCGGTGGCCCGCGCGGCTGCTCGCCCGCCATCTGGGCACGGTGTTCCAGCACGCGGAGAGCCAGTTCGTGACGGCGCGGGTCCGCGACGAGCTGCGGTTCGGGCCGCTGCGCACCGGCACCGGCCACCGCGCCGCCGACGCGCGCGCGGACGACCTCCTGGCCCGGCTGCGCCTTGACCACCTCGCCGACGCGCACCCGTTCACGCTGTCCGGCGGGGAGAAACGCCGCCTGTCGGTGGCGACCGCGCTGGCCACCGCGCCGGACGTGCTGCTGCTCGACGAGCCCACGTTCGGGCAGGACGCCCGTACGTGGAGCGAGCTGGTGGCGCTGCTGGCCGGGCTGCGCGACTCCGGGCACGCGATCGCGGTGGCCACGCACGACGAGCGGCTGCTGGCCGCGCTCGCCGACCGGGTGCTGCCGATGGCCGCGGGCGCGCTCGCCACGGAGGCGGTCCGATGATCGGCACGGCGCCCCTGGCCCGTACGGACGCGTGGGCGGCGCGCGCCAACCCGGCCGCCAAGCTCATCGCGACGCTCGTCATCGCGGCCGCGCTGCTCGTCGCCATCGACCCGGTGACCAGCGGGATCGTGCTGGCGGTGGAGCTGGTGCTGCTCCCCGCGGGCGGGCTGCGGCCGCGCGCGCTGCTCCGCCTCGGCGTGCCGCTGCTGGTCGGCGCGGTGTCGCTGGGCGTGGTGAACACGATCATCGGCACCGGCGGCGTCTGGGGCGGCCTCGGCCTGTCCGTACGGCTGCTCGCCATCGCCGTGCCGGGCATCGTCACCGCGGCGAGCACGGATCCGACCGATCTGTGCGACGCCCTCGTCCAGCGGCTGCACCTGCCCGAGCGGTTCGCCGTCGGCGCGCTCGCGGCGCTGCGGCTCCTGCCGATGCTGGCCGCGGAGTGGCGGACGCTGTCGCTGGCCCGGCGTGCGCGCGGCCTCGAAGCGGGCCGCAACCCGCTCGCCGCCGTACGGATCTTCGCGGGCAAGGTGTTCGCGCTGCTGGTCAGGGCGATCCGCGCCGGCACGCTCCTGGCCACCGCGATGGACGCGCGCGGCTTCGGCACGGGGCCGCGCGGCCGGGCGCGCACGAGCGTGTTCCGGCCCGGCGACTACGCGCTGATGGCCGGGGCGCTCATCCTGGTCACGGCGGCACATCTGGTTTCGGCCGGGTTCGGCACCTGGCGGGTGTTGTTCACCGGTTAACCGGGGTTCATCCGGCGGCACTATCCTTACGGTCCGTCGCCCACGTTCCGTACACGACCGCAGGAGTTCCATGAGCAGCATGACCCGATTCATCATTCGCGCCGTGTGCTCCCTCGGCGGGTTCATGGTCGGGACGGTCGTGGTCGGCGTGCTCGTCGGGGTGATCGGCCTGTACGGCACGCTCGCCGCGTCCCTCACGGTGATCGCGGGCCTGGCCGCGGGCTACGCCGGGTTCCGCATGAGCCGCGGCATCGTCGCCCGCCGCCAGGCCGGGGCGTACACCGACCCGGGCTACCCGCCCCAGCAGCCGTACCAGGGCCAGGGCCAGCCGTACCCGCCGCAGGACCCGTACCGCCGCTGACCGGCGGCGCTACTCCCCCGCGGCGATGATCGCGCGGGCGTGCGCGACCGCCGGGGCGTCGACCATCTGCCCGTCGACGGTGAAGGCGCCCGCGCTGGTCTCCGCCGCCGCGACCACCCGGCGCGCCCAGTCGAGCCGCTCCGGTGTCGGCCGGTACGCCGCGCGCACGGCGGCCACGTGGCCCGGGTGGATGAGGATCTTCCCGGCGAAGCCGCTCGCCGCGCCGTCCTCGGCCTCCGCGGCGAGGCCGTCGAGGTCGTGGATGGCCGTCCAGATCGCGTCGAGCGCGGTCACCCGCGCGGCCGCCGCCGACAGCAGCACCCGCGACCGCGCCGCGCGCACGACGTCGCGGTAGCGGCCGTCCGGCCCGCGGCTGGACCGTCCGCCGAGGTCCGCGATGAGGTCCTCGCCGCCCCACGACAGCGCCGCGCAGTTGGCGGCGCCGGCGATCTCCGGGGCGTTCAGCACCCCGGCCGCCGTCTCGCACAGCGCGATCACCGGGCGCGGCGCGAGCGCCGCGACGTCGGCCGCACCAGTCGCCTTCGGCACCATCACCGCCGCCGGGCCCGCGCTCGCGGCGTCGAGCGCGTCGAGCAGCGCCAGGTCGGCGGCGCGGTGGCCGCCCGG
The DNA here is from genome assembly GCA_036502625.1 of Streptosporangiaceae bacterium. GTDB lineage: Bacteria > Actinomycetota > Actinomycetes > Streptosporangiales > Streptosporangiaceae > DASXYG01. The sequence goes on along the minus strand of DASXYG010000117.1, from coordinate 20,310 downwards.
GTCGGCGGCGTTGATCCGCACGACCGTACGGGCCGGGTCGAGCCCGCCCGCCGCGGCCAGCAGCGCGGCGCGCGCCGCGGGCTTGTCGGCCTCGGCCACGCCGTCCTCGAGGTCGAGGATGACCATGTCGGCCCGGTCGTAGGCCTTGCCGTAGCGGTCGGGGCGGTCGGCCGGGCAGAACAGCAGCGCCGGGCCCACCGGGCGCCACCCGATCACGCGCCACCCTCCGCGCCCGGGTCGCGGCGCATCAGGGCCGAGCGGCGCGCCCGCGCGACGAGCTCGCCGTGCTGGTTGCGGGCGCGGTGCTCGAACGTCACGATGCCGGCGTCCGGCCGCGACTTCGACGGGCGCATCTCGACGACCTCGGTCTCGGCGTACAGCGTGTCGCCGTGGAAGACCGGCTTCGGGAACGCGATCTCGCCGAAGCCGAGGTTCGCGACCGTGGTCTCCTGGGTGAGCTGCCCGACGGACAGCCCCACCAGCGTCGACAGCGTGAACATGCTGTTCACCAGCCGCTGGCCGAACTCCGTGGTCTCCGCGAACCCCGCGTCCAGATGCAGGCCCTGCGGGTTCATCGTCAGCGTGGTGAACAGCGTGTTGTCGCCCTCGCCCACGGTTCGGCCGGGGCGGTGCTCGTACACCACGCCGGTCCGCAGCTCCTCGTAGTACAGCCCGCGCTGTACGATCCGCTCGGTCACGCGCGTCCTCCCGGTCGACGGCACCTGACCCATTTCTACCGGCCGCGCCTCACGCGCGCTCGCCGAGGGCCCGGAGCACGAACGCGAGGATGTTGTCCACCGCCTGGCCGGTGGTGTGCGCGCCGCTGCCCACCGGCACACGCTCGGCGCCGATGCAGGCGAAGGCCAGCGCGGTCGCCGACTCCACGTCGCCGACCCGGAGCTCGCCGGTCTTCACGCCGTCGGCGATGACGTCGCGCAGCAGGTGCTCCAGCGGCGCCAGGTGGTTCTCCAGGCGTTCGTACGTCTGCGCGCCGACGAAGCTCGCCAGGCTCGGGCCGGGCAGCAGCGGCCGGGCGGCGAAGTCGGCGACGTGGCGCGCGACGATGACCCGCAGCTTAGCGGCGGCGCCGTCGACGGCCGCCAGTTCCTCGCGGACCCCGGTGAGGAACCGCTCGATCTGCCAGTCGGTGTGCGCGAGCAGCAGCGATTCCTTGTCGGGGAAGTAGTTGTAGATCGCCGTACGCGCCAGGCCCACCCGCGCGGCGACGTCGGCGAGCGAGACGGCGTCGTAGCCGCGCTCGGCGATCAGCTCGGCCCACGCGGCGAGCACCCGCCCGCGCGTCTCCGTACGGTGCTGCGCGAGCGTGTCCGCGCTGATCTTTGGCATCCGCCGAGCCCCCCGCCTGAGGTGACCGGCCGTGGCCGGAACCGGTCCTGCGGATTTCACGATAGACCTCAGGCGCGCGGATCCGGCCCGTTCCGCGGCCTAGGCGGCGCCGACCTCGTCGAGCAGCGCGATGTTGAGCCCGTACGCGGCGCGCGCCTCATCGATGATCCGGTCGCGCTCGGGCTCGTCGCCGGCCGCGAGCGCGTCGAGGCGGCCGCGGTAGCCGCGCTTGAACGCCACCGGGTCGGTGATCTCGGGGAACGCGTAGAACTCCAGCCCGGGGCCGGTCAGCCCGTACGCCTCGGCGGCGGCGCGCGCCATGTCCTGCCCGCCGGACAGGTCGCCCAGGTAGCGGGTGTAGTGGTGCGCGACGAAGCCGCCCGGCCAGCCCGCGGTGGCCGCGACGCGGTCCGCGTACGCACGGGCCGCCGGGCCCGGCGCGATCGCCCGCCGCCAGCGGTCGCCGTGGAAGTGCGCGAGGTCGGCCTCCAGCGCGGGCACCCGCGCGAGGCCGCCATTGAGGAACGGCGCGGCCTCCGGGTCGTCGCGCATCCGCGCCGCGACGCGTTCGAGCGCCGCGTACACGAAGTAGAGCTGGCTGGTCAGCGCGGCGAACGACGCCTCGGGCAGCTCCCCGGCGAACAGCCGCCGCATGAACGCGCCGCTTTCCGCGCTGCGGTGCTCGCCCCGCGTCGCCAGCCGCAGGCGGGCCGAGAACGCCCGCGTCTCCTCGATGGTGCCCTCGGTGCCCACGGCCCGCCTCCCTTTCACGACATCTCGTCGCCAACAATACGACAGATTGTCGCGAAGTCCAGCCGTACCCGGTCGGCACACATCACGGACAACCCGCGATAAAAGGTTTGGTAATGCCAAGGGTGAGCGGTTCGGGCGACGGGGAGATCGTGAGCGCGAAAACCCGATCTTGACCCCCCGGAGACGTGTGATGGCGATCATCGCGGACTTCCGCGCGCAAGCCACCGGCCTCACCCGAGATCAGCGCAACGCCTTCCTCGCCGCGCTGCTCGGCTGGACGATGGACGCATTCGACTACTTCCTGCTGGTGTTCCTGGTGACCGAGATCGCCGACGAGTTCCACGCATCAGTGGAGAAGGTGACCTTCGCCACCACCCTGACGCTGATCGCCCGGCCGCTCGGCGCCTGGCTGTTCGGCATCTGGGCCGACAAGTCGGGCCGCCGCCTCCCGCTGATCGTCGACGTGATCCTCTACTCCGTCATCGAGCTGGTCAGCGGGTTCTCGACCTCGCTGACGATGCTGCTGGTGCTGCGGTTCCTGTACGGCATCGGCATGGGCGGCGAGTGGGGCCTGGGCGCGTCGCTGGCGCTGGAGAAGATCCCGGCCAGCAAGCGCGGCTTCTTCTCCGGGCTGTTCCAGGAGGGCTACGCGTTCGGCTACCTGCTCGCCGCGATCGTCTACTTCGCGGTCGTGCCGTTCTTCGGCTGGCGCGGCGTGTTCATCGTCGGCGCCCTGCCCGCGCTGCTCGCGCTGTACGTACGGTTCAAGGTCGGCGAGTCCGAGGCGTGGGAGCGCACCAACGAGCGGATGAAGGCCACCCGGACCCCGCTGCGCGCCGTGCTGTTCAACAAGCGGGTCTTCGGGAGATTCCTGTTCCTGATCCTGCTGATGACCGCGTTCAACTTCCTGAGCCACGGCACCCAGGACCTCTACCCGACCTTCATCAAGAAGGGCCTCGGCCACTCGCCGGACTTCTCCGTGGTGATCGCGGTCATCTACAACATCGGCGCGATCATCGGCGGCATGATCGTCGGCGCGCTGTCCAACATGTACGGGCGGCGGCGGTCGATCATCGTGGCGGCCGTCTTCGGCCTGATCGTGCTGCCGCTGTTCGCGTTCTCGAAGACCACCGCGCTGCTGGCGATCAGCGCGTTCCTCATGCAGTTCTTCGTCCAGGGCGCGTGGGGCGTGATCCCCGCGCACCTCACCGAGCTCTCGCCTGACTCCATCCGCGCCTTCTATCCCGGCGTGACGTACCAGCTCGGCAACCTGCTCGCCGCGCTGAACCTCCCGCTCCAGCAGCACCTCGCCGACGAACACGGCTACGGCTACGCGTTCCTCGTCGTGATGGCCCCGGTGTTCGTCGCGGTCATCGTGCTGACGGCGCTGGGAGGTGAGGCGCGAGGTGTGGCGTTCGGCGGGAGCACGGGCGACGTGGAGAAGAACCCCGCGTCGCCCTAGCACCGCCGTACGCCTAGCCCCGGCCGGACGTCACCAGCGCCCAGGCGAGCGCGGCGAACGCCAGCACGTTCGTCACCGCCCGCACGACGTTCCAGGTGACCCACTTCGCCTCGAAGGCCGTCCGCACCGCCTCCAGGTGGTGCGGATGGCCGGGCTTGCCCGCCTGGGCGAGCGCGTTGTTCAGCGGCACGTTCACCGCCCCGGTGATCATGAACGTCACGCCGTAAAGCACCAGCGCGGCGGTGACCCACGGCAGCGCCGCGTGGCCGGACTTCGGGATGTGCAGCGCCACGGCCGCGACGGCCAGCAGCAGCGCGCCCGCGAAGCACGTCATGAACCAGCCGTTCAGGATGGCCGTGTTGATGCGCTGCATGGCCTCCACGAACGTACGGTCGCTCGCCTCGCGCAGCCCCGGCATCACCGCGTACGCGAACGCCGCGAACAGCCCCGCCATCAACCCGGTCGTGATCGTGGCGCCCAGCAGCGACACGTTCTGCGCGATCTTCAGGCCCATGCGGCAACTCCCTCATCTGGTGTAATACGTCCAGGCTGGGGCACCGGCGGTTCGCGAACAACGCGGAAGTGCGCAACGATCGTTAATCCACGGGTTAACGCGGGAGGCCGGGGTTGGAGCGACGGGACGCCGAGATCTTCCTGACGCTCGCCGACGAGCTGCACTTCGGCCGTACGGCGGAGCGGCTGCACGTCTCGACCGCCCGGGTGAGCCAGACGATCAAGAAGCTGGAGCGGCGCATCGGCGTGCCGCTGTTCGAGCGCACGAGCCGCCGCGTGACGCTCACCCCCGTCGGGCGGCGGCTCGCCGATGAGCTGCGGCCCGCGTACCAGCGCATCGACGCCGCCGTCGACCAGGCCGTGGCCGCCGGGCGCGAGCTGCGCGGCGAGCTGCACGTCGGGTTCTTCGGCCCGGCGTCCGGCCGGTTCGTGCTGTCCGCCGCGGAGCTGTTCCAGGCCCGCTATCCCGACTGCGACGTGCTGATCCGGGAGAGCCAGTTCGGTGACGGCGTCGACCTGCTCCGCGACGGCGAGATCGACATCCTGATGGCGACGTTCCCGCTGCGCGCGCCGGACATCGCCGTCAGCGAGGTTCTGTACCACGAGGCGAAGCTGCTCGCCGTCTCGACCCGCCACCCGTACGCCAAGCGCGCCTCGGTGAGGATGGCCGACCTCCGCACCGCGAAGGTGCTGCGCTCCCCCGCCGCGGTGCCCGCCATCTGGGACGCCACGCTGGTGCCGCCGGCCACCCCGGACCGCGAGGTCGAGCGCGGCCCGGTGTTCACCACGACCCAGGAGATGCTGACGCTGGTCGGCGCCGGCCGCGGCACCTATCCGCTGCCCGCGGGCGCCGCCGCGTACCACCCGCGGCCGGACGTCGCGTACGTCCTGATCTCCGACGCCGCGCCGTACGAATGGGGCTTCGCGTGGCGGGCCAACGAGGAGACCGCGCGCGTCCGCGCCTTCACCCGCGCCGCGCTCGACCGGGCACGCGAGGACGACCAGCCCGCATCCTGACCTCTCGCTTCACGCGATCCGCCGTTCGACAACCCGGACACCATGGCCGCTTTTGGCCTGGAACGGTCAAACGGCGCGGCGTAGCGTCTTGATCGCCGTTGGCTTTGATCACCACACCCCCGAGGAGTACAAAGCCGATGATCTTCCGTCGTCCGATTCTGCGCGCGGGAATTCCGCTGGTGGCCCTGGCCACCGCCGCCGCGCTCGCCAGTCCGGCGAGTGCGTCGGGAAGCGGCCCGATCCCCGGATTCACCGCCGCACACGCACGCTGGGAACGCGGATACGAGAGCGCCTTCTCCGCGATCCCCGACACGAAGACCGCGCAGCGGCTGGACAAGGGACTGTCCGCCGAGCCCGGCCTGGTGGCGTCGTCCGGAGACTGGCGCCGCGTGAAGATGGTGGCCGACGACCTCCGGTCGTACGGCCTGACGCCCCAGATCAAGACCTACTACACGTACGTGTCGCACCCGGGCAGCGTTTCGGTGCGGGAGACCGCGCCGGACACCCGGAACCTGCCGACCAAGGAGATCCAGCGCCCCTGGCAGAAGGACTTCAACAAGGTCGTCGAGGGCTACAACGCCCTCTCGCCGTCCGGGAACGTGACCGCGCCGATCGTCTACGCGAACTACGGCTCTCCCGCCGACTTCGCCGCGCTGAAGAAGGCCGGCGTCGACGTCAAGGGCAAGATCGCGCTGATCAGGTACGGCTCGAACTTCCGCGGGGTCAAGACGCACCAGGCGTACCTGAACGGCGCCAAGGGCGTCATCATCTACTCCGACCCCGCCGATGACGGCTTCACTAAGGGCACCGTCTATCCCAACGGCCCCTGGCGCGCCCCCGACGGCATCCAGCGCGGCAGCGTCGGCCAGATCTGGAACTACACCGGCGACCCGCTGACGCCCGGCTGGGCGGCCACGAAGGGCGCGCCGCGGATCAAGCCGTCCGACGCGAAGGAGCTCGCCGAGCTGCCCACCACGCCGATCGGCTACGGCGCGGCCCAGCCGCTGCTGAAGGCCATGACCGGCCCCGAGGCGCCGAAGGCCTTCCAGGGCGGGCTGCCCTTCAAGTACCACCTCGGCCCCGGCCCGACGAAGGTCAACCTCGACCTGAAGATCAACTACAAGGTCAAGCCGATCTGGGACGTCCTCGCGACGATCCCCGGCAAGGTCCACCCCGACCAAGAGGTCCTGGTCGGCGGCCACCGCGACACGTGGACGTACGGCAGCGACGACAACCTGTCCGGCACCGAGGCGGTCCTCCAGATCGCCCGCGGCCTCGGCAAGCTGCTCAAGACGGGCTGGCGGCCGAACCGCACGATCCGCCTGGCCACCTGGGACGGCGAGGAGATCGGCCTGTACGGCTCGACGGAGTACGCCGAGCAGCGCGGCACCGACCTCAACAAGGTCGTCGCGTACCTCAACATGGACGGCGCGGCCGGGCGGCACTTCGGCGCCTCCGCGGTGCCGGTCTTCGACAACCTGATCTACAACACCACCAAGGACGTCGCCTGGCCGGGGACGAGCGGCAGCGTCTACGACGACTGGAAGAACGACAGCGGCGGGAAGACGCCGAGCATCGGGCGGCTGGGCAGCGGCTCGGACTACACCGCCTTCTTCCAGCGCTACGGCGTGCCCGCGCTGAACCTCGGGTCCGGCACCGACAGCGGCGACTACCACTGTGCCTGCGACGAGTACTACACCGAGTCCAAGTTCATCGACCCGGGCTGGATCTACCACGTGGCCACGGCGAAGCTGGTCGGCATCACGACGCTGCGCATCGCCAACGCCGACGCGCTGCCGCTCAGCTACAGCGGCTACGCCTCCGAGGTGGCCGGATACCTGAACACCTACACCTCCGACCAGAAGAGCCAGCTCGGCACGGTCCAGGTCGACGTGAGCCGCGACGTCACGCAGGCGGGCGCCTGGCAGCGCGCCGCCGACTCCCTGACGACCCAGGCGAACGCCGCACTCAAGCGCGGTGACACCGCCACGCTGAACAGGCTCAACACCCGGCTCCAGAAGGCCGAGCGCACGCTGCTGACGAGCGCCGGGCTGCCCGGACGCCCGTGGTACCGGCACCAGATCTACGCGCCGGGCCTGGACACGGGGTACGCCACCCGTACGCTCCCGGCGTTGTACGACGCCACCTTCACCGACAAGAACCCGGCGGAGGCGCGGGCGTACGAGGCGCATCTGTACGACAGCCTGAAGGCCGCGACGAACGTCCTGGCCGGCTGACCCGGGCTCATCCGGACCCGCGCCCCGCGCTCCCCTTCTTCTTGGGGGCGCGGGGCGCGGGCGCGTCGTGCGGCAGGGCGAGGCGCTCGGCGGCGCGGATGACGGTGGCGCGGCGCCGCGCGTGCTCCGCGCGCTCGGCGCCCGTCGCGCCGGTGAGCATGTGCGCGAGCTGCGGCACCGCCGACCACCACGCCGCGAGGGCGATGATCAGGAACGCCAGGTGGTCGGCGTCGATCGCGTCGTCGAAGATGCCGTCCTCCTGGGCCGCGGCGTACGCGCGCGCCTTGCGCCGGTAGAGGGCGGTGCGGTTCTCCTCGTCGGCCACCGGCTGGCCGGTCAGGCCCTCCCAGAGCAGCAGGCGGGCGAGGCGCGGGTGGGCGGTGTGGTAGTCGAACGTGCGCCCGGCGAAGTCGCTGACGTCGGCGAACCCGCCTTCCGGCGGCGGCACCGAGGCGGCCAGCTTCTCCAGCTCGTCGGTCAGCACGGTCGCGAACAGGCTCTGCTTGTCGCCGAAGTACTTGTACAGCCGCTCCTTGTTGATGCCGGCGCGCGCGGCGATGCGGGCCATGGTCGTGCCGTCGGGCCCGTGCTCGGCGAACTCGACCGTCGCCGCTTCCTTGAGCTTGCGGCGCGTTCCCTCGGTGTCCCAGGCCATGGGGCCATCATAGAAGATTCCAACCACAACGTTGCAGTTGTGTCCGTCCGCGGCTAGGCTCGAAACACCAACCGCAACGTTGGAGATGCACTTCAGTGAAAGGGACCACTGTGGCCGACCACGTACCCGGCGGCGCGCTCACGCTCGCCGACGACCTCACCATCAGCCGTATGGGCTTCGGCGCCATGCAGCTCCCCGGGCCGCGCGCCACCGGACCGGCCCGCGACCACGACGCGGCGATCGCGGTGCTGCGCACGGCCGTCGAGCTCGGCGTCACGCACATCGACACCGCCGACTTCTACGGGCCCGTCGTCGCCAACGAGCTCATCCGCGCGGCCCTGCACCCGTACCCGGCGGAGCTGCGCATCGTCACCAAGGTCGGCGCCCGCCGCGACGCCGAGGGCGGCTGGCACATGTCGCACACGCCCGCCGACCTCAGGTCGCAGGTCCAGGAGAACCTCGACCACCTCGGGGTGGACGCGGTCGACGTCGTCAACCTCCGGCTGCCCTCGGCGCACCAGGGCGTGGCGTCCGTCACGGAGGCGTTCGGCGCGCTCGCCGAGATGCGGAAGGAGGGCCTGATCCGCCACCTCGGCCTCAGCGAGGCCACCGCGGACCAGCTCGACGAGGCGCAGGCCATCGCGCCCGTCGTCACCGTGCAGAACCTCTACAACCTGGCCAACCGGGGCGACGACCCGCTCGTCGACCGCTGCGCGGCGGAGAACATCGCGTACGCGCCGTACTTCCCGCTCGGCGGCTTCACGCCGCTGCAGTCCGACGCGCTCGCCGCGGTGGCCGTACGGCTCGGCGCCTCGGCGCAGCAGGTCGCCCTGGCGTGGCTGCTCCAGCGCTCGCCGGCGATCGCGCTCATCCCGGGCACGTCGTCGGTGGCCCACCTGCGGGAGAACATCGCCGCCGCGGACCTGGCGCTCCCGGCCGACGCCGTCGCCGAACTCGACGGCATCGGCGCCTGACCGGGGCGTACGACACGGTGTGCGCGGTCAGCGGGGGACGCGCGCGACGCAGAGCACCGACTGCCCGAACGGGACCGGCAGCGTGCGGTCGAGCACCCGGCTGACCGGGACGACCACGCGGTCGTAGATGCTGACCAGCTTGGAGTTGGGCGAGCCCGTGCCGCCACGGCGCACGGCCGCCCACCAGGCGAGGCCGCCGAGGAGGTTCACCGGCCGCGCCACCTCGGCGGCCAGGCCCGCGCGGGTGACGGCGTCGCCGGCCATCTGCGGGCTGTAGCGGCGGAAATGGCCGACGCTGCGGTCGAAGTCGCCGTACAGCGACTGGTAGCCGGGCACCCACAGCACGATCGTGCCGCCCGGCTTCACCAGGCCGGCGAGCGCCTTGAGCGTGGCGATGTCGTCCTCGAAGTGCTCCAGGACGTTGATCGCGATGACCGACTCGACGGGTTCGTCGATGCCGACCTCGCCGTCGAGGTCGAGCTGCCGCGCCTCGATCTCCGGGCGGTCGGCGAACCGCTCGGCCATCACGGCGACGGCTCCGGGGTCGACGTCGGTGGCCACGACGCGGTCGCGGCCGGTGAACAGGGCGGCGAACTCGCCGAGCCCGGCGCCCACCTCCAGGACGCTGCGGCCGCAGTGCGGCGCGATCAGGTCGTACTGGTAGCGGCGGTAGCGCGGCTTGTCCTCACCGCCCTCGGCGACACGCCCGGTAGCGCGGTGGAACGCGCCATCCGCGTCACCGGCCAGGTCATCGGCCCCATCGGCCATGCGGCAAAACCCCTACGCCATCGACGATGTCTTACGAATCGCTTACCCTAACTTTGCCGGGTGGACCGCCGCAAACGTACGAGCGTACGACCCATGCCGATCGGCTATCGTCGGCGCCCATGGGCCTGATACGCACCGCGCTGGTCACCGGCGCATCCAGCGGGTTCGGCGAGGAGTTCGCCCGCGCGCTCGCCGCGCGCGGCTGCGCCGTCGTCCTGGTCGCGCGCCGCGAGGAACGGCTGAAGGAGATCGCCGCCCGGCTGGCCGAGGCGTACGGCACCCGCACCGAGGTGCACGCCGCCGACCTCAGCGACCCCGTGGAGCTCGCCGGTGTCGAGCGGCGGCTCGCCGACCCCGGCCACCCGGTCGACCTCTTGGTGAACAACGCCGGCATGGGCGAGTCTGGTCCGCTCGCCGAGCAGAGCGCCGACGACCAGGAGCGCGTCGTCCGGCTGAACGTCATCGCCCCCATCCGGCTGACCCGCGCCGTCGCGCCCGGCCTGCTGGAGCGCGGGCGCGGCGGGGTGATCAACGTCGCGTCGGCGGCGGCCATGCTGCCCGGCCAGCCCGACGGCGGCGTCTACTCCGCGAGCAAGGCCTTCCTCGGGTCGTACGGCGAGAGCCTCGCCGCCGAGTTCGCCGCCCGCGGCCTGCGCTCCACCACCGTCTGGCCCGGCTTCTCCCCTACGGACATGACCCGCGGCCTCCAGGACCAGTCGCCGCCGTCGATCGCCTGGGTGCCCGTCGAACGCGTCGTGGCCGACACCCTGCGCGCGTTCGCGGCGGGCCGCCCCCGCGCGGTGCCGGGCGCGCAGTACAAGCTCGCCGACGTCTTGACCCGGCTCCTGCCGCTCCCCCTGCTCCGCGCGGTCATGCGCCGCTCCGGCGGCGTCTAGCGCCGGTCCGGCACGAGGGCGGACAGCACGCGGGGGGCGCCCCGCCGGCGGTGGATACGGGACGCCCCCCACGTGTCGGGGGGTGGAGGAGAGCTCTAGCCGATGCCCGGCAGCCCCCGGACCCGCACCTGGCGCGGGCCCGTCAGGTTGCCGTTACCGGATGTCGCGCGGCTGCCGTTGGCGTTGCCCGAGGTTGCCGAGCTGGAGTTGCGGACCGCCGCCGCGGGAATGCCGCCGAATGCCGCGAGCGCACCGGGCACGCGCGTACGTTCACTGCTCATTTATGAGCGGCCTTTCATGGGTGATTACAGGGGTTTTCCCGACGGGCCGAGAACTGCATTTCACCCACCGTTTTCCCGGGGTGTTTCCGGTGAGCAATCAGGAGACTACCCACCGTGTTCGACGGTGAATCGCGTGCCAGGAAAACGCGGCGGACTGGTATCACGCACATTCGCCCGCAATCCCGGAACCTACTCGGCGGCCGCCGATTGCGGGCGGCCGCCCACCAGGAGGGCGTTCATGAGGTCGTGCAGGCTGGCCAGGCCCACGAGACGGTCGGCCTCGATGACCGCCGCCAGGGTCGTGCGGTGCTGGCGCAGCAGCTCGACGGCCTCAGGCACCGGGGTCCGCATGGTGATCCGCGGCACCGGCCTCGCCAGGTCGGCGGCGGTGATCGTCCGGTCGCGGGCCTGCGCCACGACGGCGTCGCGTACGTGCAGCACCCCGACGACCTGGTCGCGGGTGCGGCCGTGGACGAGGAGCCGGTGGTGGCCGGTGCGCCGCGACACCGCCTGGATCGTGTCGGCGTCGGCGATCTGGGACACCATCGCGATGCGCGACCGCGGCACCAGCAGCGGCCGGATCGGCGCGGTCTGCGTCTCCAGCGCCCGGGTCAGCAGCGTGCGCTCGGACGGGTCGATCAGCCCGAGCCGCCCCGACTCCGCGATCAGCAGCCGGAGCTGCGCCGGGTCGGTGTGCTCTTCGAGGTTCTCCCTCGGGTCGACGTGCACGATCCGCAGCAGCCCGTTGGCCAGCGCGTTCAGGACGTACAGCGCGGGCCGCACCAGCCACGTGAACCCGCGGAACGGCGGCGCCATGATCAGCGCGGACGCCTCGGGGTGCGCGATCACCCACGACTTCGGCACCATCTCGCCGATCACCATGTGCAGGAACGTCACGACGATCAGGCCGACCACGAACGACAGCACGTGGCCGGCGGTATCCGGCAGGCCCACCAGCGTGAACAGCGGCTTGAAGGCGTGTTCGAGCAGCGGCTCGGCGACCTGCCCGATGCCGAGCGTGCACAGCGTGATGCCGAGCTGCGCCCCGGCCAGCATCAGCGACAGCTCGCGCAGGCCGCGCAGCGCCGACCGCGCGGCGCGGCTGCCGCGCTCGGCACGCTCGACGAGCCGGTGGCGCTTGGCCGCGACCATCGCGAACTCCGACGCGACGAAGAACGCGTTGACGGCGACCAGCACCAGGCTCAGGACGGCGGCGGACGCGGGGCTCACACGGACCCCCCGGGCTCGGGCGGCGCCTCAACGGGCGGTTCGTCGCAGAGCATGATCCGGACGAGGTCCGGCACCCTGCGGTCCAGCTCCACGACCCGGATGCGCACCCGGTCGTGCTCTTCGTACGGCTCGTCCAGCGGCACGTCCACCTCGTCGCCGAGCGCGGGCATCCGGCCCAGCACCGACATCGCCAGGCCGCCGAGCGTTTCGTACGGCCCCTGCGGCAGCACGATGCCGGTGGCGCGCTCGGCCTCGTCGATGCGGGTGTCGCCGGGCAGCGTCCACGAGCCGTCCTCCTCGCGCTCCGGCTCGGGCTCGGCCGCGTCGTTCTCGTCGTGCAGCTCGCCGACCAGCTCCTCGGCGATGTCCTCCAGGGTCAGCACGCCCGCGAGGCCGCCGTACTCGTCGACCACGCAGGCGAACTCGTCGTTCTGCGCGCGCAGTTCGTCGAGGACGTCGGGCAGCGGCAGCGTGCCGGGCACCAGCACCGCGGGGCGCGCCAGGCTGCGCACGGGCGTGACGGGACGGCGCTGCGGCGGCAGCGTCAGCAGTTCCTTGACGCCCACCACGCCGACCACGTCGTCGTCGTCGCTGCCGAGCACCGGGTAGCGCGAGTGGCCGGGCGATTCGAGGAGGTCGACGAGGTGGTCGGCGGTCTCGTCGGCGTTGATGTGCGCCACCTCGGGGCGCGGCACCATGGCCTGCGCCGCGGTGTGGTCGGCGAAGTCGAGCGCGCGGTCCAGGAGGTCGGACAGGTGCGGCGGGAGGTGGCCCTCGCGGGTGGCCTCCTCGATGATCAGGTCGAGCTCGTCCGCGGTGGCCCCGCCGTGCACCTCCTCGGCGGGCTCGATGCCGACCCGGCGCAGCACCCAGTTCGCGGCGCTGTCGAAGATCCGGATGACCGGGCCGAACACCTTCACGTACGCGAGGGTCGGCGCGGCCAGCATGCGGGCGACCCGCTCGGGGTCGGCGATGCCCCAGTTCTTCGGGCCCAGCTCGCCGAGCACCATCTGGACCACCGTGGCCAGCACGAATCCGATGGCCACCGACACGCCGGGCACCGCGCCGTCCGGCACCCCGGCGAACTCCAGCAGCGGCCGGAACACGGCGCCGATGGCGGGCTCGGCGATGTAGCCGACCACGAGGCCGGTGATCGTGATGCCGAGCTGCGCGCCGGACAGCACGAACGAGACGCGCCGCATCACCGACACCGCGCGCGCGGCGGCCTTGTCGCCGGTCTCGGCGTCGGCCTGCATGCGGTTGCGGTCGGCCGCGACGAACGCGAACTCCTGCGCGACGAAGAAGCCGGTGCCGATCGTCAGGACGACGACGGCCAGCAGGCCGGCGACCGCGGTCAACATGGGCGCGCCCGCGGACGCGCGGGCGGTCTTCGGCTAGGCGTAGCGTCGCCACCCACGTCGAGGCCCCTCACCTGGTGCGAATTCCACGTGAGTGAGGCTAGTCGAAAAACTGATCACACAATCGCGTCCGCGGCCTTCGGCTCCGGATCTCCCCGGGTGAGCATCAGGGCGGGCGCCGGGCTGAAAGCCGCGGCCAGCGACGGCAGGTCGCGGGCGAGCCGCGGCCCGGCGAGCGCGCGCAGCGTGGGCGCGGCGAGCAGGGCCAGGCGTACGCCCTGGTCGGTGATCACCCGGCGGCAGCGGGTGAGGTCCATCGTCGCCGACGTGAGCACCGTCGCGCCGCGCAGCAGCGCGAGGCTGAGCACGGCCAGCAGCGCGGCGCCGTCGCCGGGCGGCGCGGCGATCAGCACGGTGTCCAGGTCGGTGGGCGCGGCGACGCGGCCGATCCGTACGACACGGTCGAGCAGGTGGCGGTGGTCGTACGGGCCCGAGCCGTCCGCGGGCAGCAGCGCGGGCGACTCCGGCGACAGCGGGCACGTCGCCGTGCCGGTGTCGTCGGCGAGCAGGTCGGCGAACGACGTGGCCCCGGTGACCTCGCCCATGGCGATGACCTGGCGGACGCGGGACCGCTCGGCCAGCGCGATCGCCGCGTCCGCGCGCTGGGGCGCGGCCAGCAGCAGCCGGGCGTCGTGCGCGCTGAGATGCGCCGCGTCCGACACCGGGTCGCCGCCGACCGGTGCGACCACGCCCCCCGCGGCCAGCACGGCGTACGCCGCGGCGGCGCACTGCGGGGACGGGATGACGTCAAGTCCCACCGCGTCGCCGGGCCGCAGGCCGCGCCGCAGCAGGCCGCCCGCCGCGGCACGGACCGTCTCGGCCAGCCGCGCGTAGCCGATGTGCTCGCCGCCGTCGAGGTCCAGAACGGCGGGTCGGTCACCCCAGCGGGCGACATCGCCGAACACCGCGTCGACCAGCGTCCCGGCGGTCTCGAAGTGGTCCGGGCCGGCGTTGGCGGCCTGCTGCGACATCATGTGTCGAAGCTAGGCGAGTGGCCACATGCGGCACATCCTCAAAGATGTGTAGCCGGGTATGTAGATGGCCGCGGCCGGCGCCTACATATCCGGTCCGCGGCCCGCCGGCCCCCGTTCCGCCCGTCCGCGCAGGGGGCCCCGCACACGGAGGCAGGGGCCGCCGTGACGGCGGCGACCCCTGCTGGACGGACCCGGTCCCCCCTCAGAAACCGAGCCCGCCCGTCCCGTACGCCGAGGGCACCCCGCCGCCCCTCCTGTCGGTGGCAGGCCTTCGGCTCCGTCCCGGCGCTCCGGCTCCCTCCCGGCCGGCGGCGCCTGCGGACATGGTTCGAACGTACGGATCACCGCGGCCGGGCGGATGCGCCATACAGACCATCTGACCGGTGTATTCGCCGTACGCGGGCATGTGCAGAAGCGGCGGCGGATGTGTACACATCCCGGACGCGATGCGTACGGGGGCGGCCCAATCGCAGGTCAGGTCGTACAGCGTGGGATGCGGTCAGCCCTCGGCGCCGGTGTCGCGCTCGATGACCCACACGGCCACCTGCGCACGCGAGGTGAAGTCCAGCTTCGTCAGGATGTTCGCGACGTGGCGCGCCACGGTCGCCGGGGAGATCACCAGGTCGTCGGCGACCGCCCGGTTGCTCAGCCCCTGCGCCAGCAGCCGCGCGATCTCCCACTCGCGCGCGGTCAGCGGCGCCGCGGGTTCCGCGGCATCGGACGCGCCGCGCTGCGGCGGGACGGGCCCGGAGACGATCGCGCCGGCCAAGGCGACGGCCTCGGCGCGCGACATGTCGTGGCCGCGGGCCAGCATGCGGTCGGCGGGGTCGGCGCCGAGCTCGGCGCGGAGCCGGCCGACGAGGTCGCCGACCCGGTGGCCGGTCGAGTCGGGCACGCGGAGGTCGGCGCGCAGCCGCTCGGCCGCGCCCACCAGCCGCGCGGCCTCGGCCGGAGCCCCGGAACGCTCGGCGACCTCGGCGAACAGTTCCAGCTCACGGGCCACCGCGATGCCGTGCCCGGCCGCCTCGCTCAGCCGCAGCGCCTCGCTCAGGTGGGCGTGCGCCGTGCGCACCTCGCCGTCGTCGAACAGCACACGCGCGAGGTTGAGGTAGCAGCGGGCGAGCTCGTTGCGGGAGTCGATGCCGCGCAGCAGGCCGATGGCCTCTTCGTACTGGCGGCGCGCCGTACGCCGGTCGCCGCGCGCCGCCGCGAGCGACCCGAGGCCGAGCAGCATGCGGCCGACCATCCAGTAGTTGCCGATCTCGCGCGCCGCGCGCATCGCCTCGTTGCGGCTGCGGGTGGCCTCCTCGGGGTCGCCGTCGGCGAGCGCGGCCATCGCGGCGGCGCTGTAGCCGAGGATCAGCCCCCACGGCTCGCCGCGGTCGCGGGCGATCGCCAGCGCCGCGGAGATGTGCTCCTTCGCCTCGGCGACGCCACCCTCGCGCAGGTCCGCGCTCGCCGTCGCGAGCAGCCCCTCGAGGACGTAGCGGTCGTCGCCGGCCGCGCGGCACACCGGCAGCGCCTCGGCGGCGCACGCGCGGGCGCGGGCGAACTCGTACGTCTCCAGCGCGAGGTCGGCGCGGCGGATGAGCAGCCGGGCGCGGACGAGGGGGTCGACGCCGGCGTGGTCGGCGGCGATCAGCCGGTCCACCCAGCGCACGCCCTCGGTGAGGTCGCCGGTGGGGATCCAGAACGCGCGGGTGAGCACCGCGGCGATCTCCATGGCGGTCTCCAGCGCGCCGGTCTCCAGCGCCCATGTCAGCACCGCGCGGACGTTGCCCTGCTCCGCCCGCAGCCGCTCCAGCACCGCCACCACGCCGTCCCACGGGATGGGGTCGCGGCCGAGCAGCCGCTCGTCGACGGTCTTGACGTACGCACCGGTGTAGGCGAGGTTCCGCGCGCGCAGCTCGTCGCGCTCCCCGGCGTCCACGAGGCGGTCGGCGGCGTACTTCCTGATCGTCTCCAGCATGCGGTACCAGACCTCGCCGCCCACCTCGCCGACGACGGTGACCAGCGACTTGTCGACGAGGTCGGCGAGCCGGTCCAGCACCTCGATCTCCGGCAGCGCCACGGCGTCGGGGTCGGCGCACACCCGCTCGGCCATCTCCAGCGTCCACCCGCCGGAGAACACCGAAAGCCGCCGGAACAGCACGCGCTCGCGCTCGCCCAGGAGGTCGTGGCTCCAGTCGACGGCGGCGCGCAGTGTGCGCTGGCGTACCGGGGCCGTACGGTCGCCGGAGGCCAGCAGCCGGAACCGGTCGTCCAGCCGGGCCGCGATCTGCTCCACGGACAGCACGCGTACCCGCGCCGCCGCCAGCTCGATGGCCAGCGGCATGCCGTCGAGCGCGCGGCACATCCACAGGACGGCGGACGCGTTGCCGGAGCCGACGCGGAACTCCGGGCGCGCGGCCGCGGCGCGCGCGACGAACAGCCGTACGGCGTCGGAGTCGAGCGGGTCGCGGTCGCTGTCGGGCGCGACGGCCTCGGCGGCGAGCGACAGCGGCGGCACCCGCCACACCGTCTCCCCCGAGACGCGCAGCGGCTCGCGTGAGGTGGTCACCAGCCGTACGCCGTCGGCCATGGCCAGCAGCGTCGAGCTCAGCCGCGCGGCGCCGTCGACGAGGTGCTCGCAGTTGTCGAGGACGAGCAGCAGCCGCTGGTGGCGCAGCGACTCCACCAGGGTGTCCTCGAGCGACCTGCCGGGCTCGGCGGTGATCCGCATGGTGGCGGCCACCCGCGCCGCGATGAGCTCCGGGCTGTCGAGGTCGGCCAGCTCCACGAAGTACACGCGGTACGGCGCGGCGCCGTCGTCGAGCGCGGTCTCGCCGGCCGCCACGCGGGACGCGATGCGCAGCGCCAGGCGGCTCTTGCCGATGCCGCCCGGCCCGCACAGCGTGACCAGGCGCGTCGCGGCGAGCAGTGTGCAGACGTCGTCGACGTCGCGCTCGCGGCCGATGAACGCGTTCGGCTCGGCGGGCAGCGCGCCCGGCTCCGTACGTTCCGCCCCGGGGGTCATGGCACCGCTCCGTTCCCGGCGCCGTCAACACCGTGTCGTACGAACCAGGCCGCGACCTGGGCGCGCGAGGAGAAACCCAGCTTCGTCAAGATGTTGGCCACGTGGCGGGCGACCGTGGCCTGGCTGATCACCAGCTCGGCGGCGACCTCCCGGTTGCTGAGGCCGCGCGCCAGCAGGCCCGCGATCTGCACCTCACGCGCCGTCAGCGGCCCGCCGGGCCCGCCGGGCAGCGCCACACCGCCGTCGTCGGGCGGCGGGGCCTGCGCCGGCACCGACGGCCTGGCGCGCACGGCCCGGTCGACGGCCTCGGCGCGCGACAGCTCCTGGCCGCGCTCCCACCACTGCGCGACGGCCGCCTCGCCGCACTCGGCCGCGAGGCGTTCGCGCAGGCCCGCGCCCGACCCGCCGGACGGCGGCGGTGCGCCGAGGTCCGCGCGCAGGCGGCCGGCCGCGCCGCCGAGCAGCCCGGCGTCCTCGTACGCGCCCTGCCGCTCGGCGAGCACCGCCGCGGACTCCAGGCAGCGGGTCACCGCACGCCAGTGGCCGACCTGCTCGCTGAGGCGCAGCGCCTCGCGCAGCCGGTCGCCCGCGAGCGCGAACGCCTCGTCGTCGATGGCGATACGGGCCAGGAAGACGAGGCACCGCACGGTCTCGGTGCGCGCCTCGTCCTCCCTGAGCAGCACCAGGGCCTCTTCGTACAGCCGCGTCGCGCGCGTACGGTCGCCGGACGCCGACGCGACCGCGCCCATGCCGAGCAGCGTGCGGCCGATGAGCCAGTTGTTGCCGACGTCGCGCGCGACCTCGGCGGCCTCCTCGAAGCGGGCACGCGCGCGGTCGTGGTCGCCGCCGAACAGCGCGGCGGTGGCGTCGACGGACAGGCCGAGGACGAGGTCCCAGCGGTCGCCGGTGGCCCGCGCCAGGTCGAGCGCCTCGGCGAGGTGGGTCGCGGCGCCGTCGGCGTCGCCCTGGTAGAGGTCGTTCGCGGCGAGGATGTTCAGGGCGGAGACGCCCGAGTGGTCCTCGCCGGTCTCCCGTGAGGCGGCCAGCCCGAGCCGGGCGTACTCGCCGGCGGTCGCGAGGTCGGTCCGCTCGAACGCGATCTCCGCGCGGCCCACCAGGACCCGGGCGCGGCCCGCGCTCGTGGTGCCCTCCGTGGCGTCGAGGAACCGCTCGCACCAGGTGGCGCCCACCTCGAACTCGCCCTGCGGCACCCACCAGCCGCGCACCATTGCGCGGCAGATCGCCAGGCCGGGCGCCAGATCGCCGGTGCGCAGCGCCCAGGTCATGGCGGCCCAGCAGTTGCCCTGCTCGACCGCCGTACGGTGCATGATCTGCAACACCTCGGGCCACGGCGCGGGGTGCGGGCCGAGCGCGGCGTCGTGCGCGCGGTCGGTGAACGCCGCCATGTACGCCAGGTGGCGGTCGCGCAGCTCGTCGCGCTCCCCCGCTTCGTCGAGGTGGACGGCGGCGTACTGGCGTACGGACTCCAGCATGCGGTAGCGCATCTCGCCCGCCACCTCGCCGGCCACCGTCACCAGCGACTTGTCGACCAGGTCGGCCAGCCGGTCGAGCACCTCGACCTCCGACAGCGGCATGCCGTCGCCCGCGTCGGCGCAGACCGCCTCCGCCATGTCGAGCGTCCAGCCGCCGGAGAACACGGCGAGCCGCCGGAACAGCACGCGCTCGGGCTCGCCGAGCAGCGCGTGGCTCCAGTCCATCGCGGCGCGCAGCGTGCGCTGCCGCGGCGGCGCCGTACGGTCGCCGGAGGCCAGCAGCCGGAAGCGGTCGTCCAGCCGCGCGGCGATCTGCGCCACGGACAGCACGCGGACACGCGCCGCCGCCAGCTCGATGGCCAGCGGCATGCCGTCAAGCGCCCGGCACAGGCGGTCGATCTCCGCGCGGGCGCCGGGGCTGTCAGGGAAGTCCGGCCGGGCCGCGGTGGCGCGCGCGACGAACAGCCGCGCCGCCTCGGACGCGCCCGCGCCCGACGACTCGGGGCCGTCCGGGTCGGCGACGGTCAGCGCCATCGGCGGCACCCGCCAGACGGCCTCGCCGGGGACCCGCAGCGGCTCGCGCGAGGTGGCGAGCAGCCGCAGCCCGTCGCCGCCGACCGACAGCAAAGCCGTGCACAGCCGCGCGCACTCGTCGACCAGGTGCTCGCAGTTGTCGAGCACCAGCAGCATGGGCCGCGCCCGCGCGACGTCGAGCAGGGTGTCGCCGACGGAGCGGCCCGGCTCCGCGGTGACGCCGATGGCCGCCGCGACACGCGGCGCGACCAGTTCGTCGGCGTCCAGGTCGGCCATCTCGGCGAAGTAGACCGGCGGTGGCGCGGCGCCGCCCGCGGTCAGCGCGGCGATGCGCAGCGCCAGGCGGCTCTTCCCGATGCCGCCGGGCCCGGACAGCGTCAGCAGCCGGGTACGGGTGAGCAGCGCGCCGACCTCCGCGACGTCGCGCTCCCGCCCCACGAACTCGTCGGCCTCCGCCGGCAGGTGGCCGGCGTCCGTGCGCACGCTCATGCCGGACCGCCCGCGCCGCGCCCGGCGACCCACGCCGCGACCTGCGCACGCGAGGAGAGGTCCAGCTTCGTGAAGATGTTCGCGACGTGGCGCGCGACCGTCGCCGGGGAGATCACCAGCTCCTCGGCGACCTCCTTGTTGCTCAGCCCCCGCGCCACGAGGCGGGCGATCTCCTCCTCGCGCGCCGTCAGGACGTCCGGCACGGCGGCGGGCACGGCCCTGACCGGGCCGACCCGCGCGGCGAGGGCCAGCG
>DASXYG010000116.1:0-33199 GCA_036502625.1 Streptosporangiaceae bacterium | reverse complement strand
CGTTCCAGCTCGCCGATCTGGCCGTGGCTGTCGACGCGGCGCGACTGCTCACGTACAAGGCGGCGGCGCTGAAGGACGCGGGCCGCCCAGCTGCGCAGATCAAGCAGGCTGCCGCGATCGCGAAGCTGTACTCGACCGAGGCCGCGGTCGCCGCTACGCGTACCGCGACGCAAGTGTTCGGCGGTAACGGCTTCATGGAGGAGTACCCGGTCGCGCGCTTCTACCGAGACGCGAAGGTCCTCGAGATCGGCGAGGGCACGTCGGAGGTGCAGCGCATGCTGATCGCCCGCGACCTGGGGCTGCCCGCGTAGCGGCGGCGCGTGCTCGGTGTGGCAGCGGGCTGACAGGGCGGCGTCAGCGCGTACGTGCAGGGTGGCCACCGTTGTTCACGATCGAACGGAGGCCGACATGACACTGCGGGTCGTGGGCGCGGGGCTGCCGCGTACGGGGACCACCTCGCTGAAGTACGCGCTCGGACGGCTGCTCGACGCGCCCTGCTACCACATGAGGGACCTCATCGGCCGCATGGACGACGTCCTGACCTGGCGCGACGCGTTCCAGGGGAACCCGCCGGACTGGGACGTGTTCCTGTCCGGCTACGCGGCCGGGGTCGACTGGCCCATCTCGCGGTTCTGGCGCGAGCTGTCCGCGCGGTATCCGGACGCGGTCGTGCTGCTGTCCCGCCGCGACAGCGCCGCGACCTGGTACGCCAGCATGGACAAGACGATCCTGGCGCGCGAACGCGTCCTGCGCGGCGGCGCTCAACCGCACGCCGGGAGCACGCCGCCGCCGTGGATGGCGTCGGCCACGCCGGAGCACATGCGGGCCATGGACGAGATGTGGCACGCCATGGGCGGCGACCTCCTCGCGGCGCCGGACGACCCGGAGGCGACGATGGCCGCGTACGAGCGCTACCTCGCCGGGGTCCGCGCGGACGCGCCGGCCGGACGGCTGCTGGAGTGGGCGCCCGGCGACGGCTGGGAGCCGCTGTGCGCGGCGCTCGGCGTACCGGTGCCGGACGAGCCGTTCCCGCACGAGAACAGCGCCGAGCAGATGCGGGCCCGGTTGCGGGAGGCCGGACTCGCCGAGTGAGCGCGGGCCACCGCGGCCTCCGCCGTGTCGCCACCGTACGAATTCACTTGATCACTTATTGTGGTCGAGCTGGTACGCGGCGGCAGGGGCTGGAGGTCCGGTGGCCAAGACACCGTCCGGGAGCGACGGGCAGTCGGAGTACTCCGATGCCGAGCTCGGCATGCACCGCACGATCACCCGGCGCGACTTCTTCGACGGGGTGGCGCTCGCCGCCGGGGGCGCGGCGCTCGCCTCGGTAGCCGGCTGCGGCTACGGCGACCCCGACCCGGGCCGGATCAGCCCCGAGCACATCCCGGACGACCTGCCGCACCCGTCGTACCCGCCGGACCTCACCGGCCTGCGCGGCCAGACGCCCGCGGCGCTGAGCGTGCCGCACTCGCTGCGCGACAACACGTTCTGGGACGCGACGCCCGACCAGTCGTCCACCGGCGAGCACTACGACCTGGTCGTGGTGGGCGCCGGCATCAGCGGCCTGGCCACGGCGTACTTCTGGCACCAGCGGAACCCGCGGGCGCGCATCCTCATCCTGGACAACCACGACGACTTCGGCGGCCACGCCCGGCGCAACGAGTTCCAGGCGCCGGGCCGGCCCGAGGACGGCGGCCTGCTCATCGGCTACGGCGGCACGCAGGCGATCGACACGCCGTCCGCGTACAGCAAGCAGGCCATGGGGCTGCTGAAGGACGTCGGCATCGAGGTCCAGGAGTTCACGAAGTTCTACGACGCGAAGTTCTACGAACGCTGGAAGGTCAGCGACGACTGCACGTTCTTCGACAAGGACACCTTCGGCCGCGACTACCTCGCGGTGAACCGCGGCGGCTCGGCGCACGACACGTACAAGGACGCGCCGCTGGACCCGCAGGCGCTGCGCGACCTGGTCATGCTGTACGACGACCCCAAGGACTGGATGCCGGGGCTGTCGGACGAGGAGAAGAAGAACCGCCTCGCCGGGGTGACGTACGAGCAGTTCCTCACCCGCTACGCGAAGGTCCACCCGCAGGTGCTCCAGTACGTCCACACGATGTCCTGCGACGAGTGGGGCTACCCGATGGACACGCTCAGCGCGCTCGACGCCTGGGCGACCGACGACGGGTGGCCCGGCTTCGACGGCATGGGGCTGAAGTGGACGAAGGAGCCGCCGAAGTACGTCTCGAAGTCGCTGAAGTGGTCGTGGGGCCACGACGACCCGTACATCTACCACTTCCCCGACGGCAACGCGTCGATCGCGCGCTCGCTGGTCCGCGCGATGATCCCGCAGGTCGCGCCGCGCGACCACCAGCACAGCATGCGGTCGATCGTGCTCGACCACTTCGACTACGGCCAGCTCGACAGGCCGGGCCGCCCGGTGCGCATCCGCCTGTCGTCGCCGGTCGTCAAGGCGCAGCACCAGGGCGACCCGATGACGTCCGGCACGGTGAACGTCGGCTACTACGCCGACGGCGGCGTGCGCACGCTCACCGCGAGCAACGTGGTGATGGCCTGCTGGAACGCGATGGTGCCGTACCTCTGCCCGGAGCTCGGCCCGGATCAGGCGCAGGCGCTGCACGAGGGCGTGAAGGTGCCGCTGCTGTACGGCAACGTCGTCGTGCGGAACTGGCGGCCGTGGGTGGAGATGGGCGCCCAGGTCATCCGCTTCACCGGCGGGTTCTGGGCGGTCGCGCAGCTCGACTACCCGGTCAGCATGGGCGGATACGAGTTCACCAAGGACCCGTCCCAGCCGGCCGTCGTCCAGATGATCGCGGTGCCCACGCAGGGCGGCATGGCCCCGTCGGACGGCGGTATCGCGGGGCGGCAGGTGCTGTACAAGACGCCGTTCTCGTACCTGGAGCGCGCCGCGCGGGACGCCCTGGTCCGCGCGGTGGGCCCCGGCGGGTTCGACCCGGCGCGCGACATCGAGGCGATCACCGTCAACCGGTGGGCGCACGGCTACGCGCGGGAGTACTGCCGCCCGTGGGACTCCTTCTGGCCGGACGGCCCGCTGCCCGCCGACATCGGACGGCAGCGCGTGGGCCGCATCGCGATCGCCAACTCCGATTCCGTGCCGCGCGCGTACACCGACGCCGCCATCGACGCGGCCTGGCGCGCCGTGAACGACCTGCACGGTACGTGATCGCCGGGTCCGTACCGTTCGGCCGTTGTTGACACGCGTTGTACGCCTGGCCGAGACTCTGGGTGGTTTTCCTGCCGGGTGAACGGGGTTCGCGGACCATGCCGACGGAACCGCTCGGGGCGGACGACCCGCGCCAGGTCGGGTCGTACCGGATCGACGCACGGCTCGGTGCCGGGGGCATGGGCCAGGTGTTCCTCGGGCGTTCGCCGGGCGGGCGGCGGGTCGCGGTGAAGGTGGTCAGGCCGGAGTTCGCCGGCGACCCCACGTTCCGGGCCCGGTTCGCCGCCGAGGTCGCGGCGGCGCGGAAGGTGGGCGGGTTCCACACCGCGCAGGTGGTGGACGCCGACACGTCCGCCGCGTCGCCCTGGCTGGTGACCGCGTACATCCCGGGCCGGTCGCTGATCGAGGCCGTACGCGCGGACGGGCCGCTGGACACCGCGGGGCTGCGCACGTTGGGCGCCGGGCTCGCGGAAGGGCTCGCGGCCATCCACCGGCACGGGCTCGTGCACCGCGACCTGAAGCCCGGCAACGTGATCATGGCCGAGGACGGGCCGCGCATCATCGACTTCGGCATCGCGCGCGCCGCCGACGCCACCGCGCACACCACCGTGGGCGTGGCCATCGGCACGTACGCGTACATGTCGCCGGAGCAGATCCGCGCCGAGGCCGGCGCGCCTGCCGGTCCCGCGAGCGACGTGTTCGCGCTCGGGTGCGTGCTCGCGTACGCCGCGACGGGGCGCACGCCCTTCCAGGCGGCGTCGATCCCGGCGCTGGTCCACCGCGTCCTGAACGAGCCGCCGGACCTCGGCGGCGTCCCGTCCGCGCTGCTGCCGCTGGTCGGGGCCTGCCTGGAGAAGGACCCGGCGGACCGTCCGGGCGTGGCCGCGGTGCTGGCGGAGCTGTCCGGCGTGCCCGCGGCCACCGTCGTGGGGCCGCCGGAGCCCACCCGGGCCGCGGATCCGTCCGCGCCCGCGCCGCGCGCGCAGACGCCGGCCGAGCTCACCGGCGTCTACCTCGGCATCGCGGCGCTGCCCGCGTTCTTCTTCCTGCCAGTCCTCTCGTACGGACCGGGCCGCGGCGTGACCGGATTCGCGCTGGCCAAGGACAATCCCTGGGTGTTCGCGGTCGTGATCGGCGCCGGCCTCCTGGTCCTCACCGAGGCCGGCCGGAAACGCGCGCACCCGTTCACCGCGCCGCTGTGCGTGCTGCCGCTGGGCATCGGGCTGCCGTTCGCCTTCTTCGTCCCGTACGAGCGGTTCGCCGACGGGCTGTCCACCGTCGCCCCCTCGACCGCCGCGATGGCACCCGGCGGGTGGATCTGCGTGTCGGCGGCGATGGCGGCGGTGCCGCTCGCGTTCGACGGGATGAACCGGTGGATGGCCGGGCGGATGGGCCCGCCGGGCGCGGGCCTGAAGCTCGGCATGACGCTGCTCGCGGTCGGGGAGATCATGGTGGCCGTCGCCGGCTGGCTGCTGCCCATTCCGTGGGCGTACCGGGTGCTGGCCGGGGACGTCGGCACCGGCGACTCGCCCTGGGCCGTGCTCGCCGTCGTCGCGCTGGGGGTCGCGGTGTTCGGCCCGATCGTGAGCGTCGTGGGGGCGTACGCGGCGGTGCGCGGGCCGGTCAGCGCAGCGGCCGCCCCGGGCCGGAAGTGACCTGCTCCTCGACCGCCTTCGCCATGCGCTTCTGGCCCGCGTCGGTGGGGTGGAAGCTCTTCGGGTCGACGGTGAAGTTCTGGAAGTCGACGTTCAGGTCGTGGACGTCGGAATCGGGGCGGCCCAGCTCGTGGCCGGACAGCGCGGCCGTGACGTCGACGTACTCGACGCTGCCCGCGCCCGTGACCGCGGCGTCGGCGGACTTCGCGACCGCGCGCACGGCCTCGTTCGCCACGTTGGTCATGTCGTTGAGCCACCGCTGGTCGCGCGGCGCCAGCTCGGCGGTGGTGCGCTTGGGGCGGTACGGGAACAGGTGCGGGTAGCCGAGCACCAGGACGCGGGCGCGCGGCGCGTTCGTACGGATCTTGGCCAGGGCGGCGCGGAGGTCCGTACGCAGCTTCGTCACGCGGTGGCGGATGTCGGGCTCCTGGGCGCGGCAGGCGGACGAGCCCGCGCTCTGCAGCACGCACGTGGCCAGGACGGGCGTGAAGCCGAGGTCGTTGCCGCCGATCTGGACGGTGACCAGGCTCGTCCGCGCGGTGATCGGCGCGATCTGCGGCGGGCGGCCCTTCTGGGAGGCGGTCAGCGCGGCGATGGTGGCGCCGTCGCACGCGGTGTAGGCGGGCGCGGCGGCGAACGTGAAGCGCTTCGCGACGAGGTGCGGGTACGCCGCGCCGGAGCGGTGGCAGGGGGCGGTGGCGCCGCCGCCGGAGGTGAAGGAGTCGCCGAGCGCGACGTAGCCGCCGCGCGTCGCGGCCTTCACGGGGCGTACGGGCGGGCGCGTCGGCGACGCCGTGGGCGACGTGGCGGCGGCCGCTTTCCGGCCGGGCGCGGGCGTTGCGCCGCCGCACGAGGCCAGGGCACCGGCGGCCAGGCCGAGCGACGCGAGCAGGGCGGCCACCGCGACGCGGCGGCGTACGGGCGAAGGCATGACACATAAGAGTGCCGCATCCCAGACGCGCTCGCGCCTCGGGTGCCGGTTATCCACAGGGCCGGGATCGGTGGTTGTTGCCGGTGGTCCGCGCGGTGTTACATGGACCTCGCCTGAAGCGATCGAGAGGGGATGCACGTGAGCGACGAGCGCCCGGCCACGCGCGAGTTCCGCGCCGCCCGCGACCTTCTGCTCGCCCGCGCCGACGACTACGACGCCGCGGTCCGCGAGTTCACCTGGCCGCGTCCCGCGGAGTTCAACTGGGCGCTCGACTGGTTCGACGTCGTCGCCGCCGGCGAGTCACGCGACCGCCCGGCGCTGTGGATCGTCGAGGAGGACGGCGCGGAGCGGAAGCTGACGTACTCCGAGCTGGCCGCCCGGTCGGACCAGGTGGCGAACTGGCTGCGCGCGCAGGGCGTCCGCCGCGGCGACCGGCTGCTGCTGATGCTGGGCAACCAGGTGGAGCTGTGGGAGACGATCCTCGCCGCGATCAAGCTCGGCGCCGTGATCATCCCGGCCACGACCATGCTCGGCCCCGCCGACCTCCGCGACCGCATCGACCGCGGCGGCGTGCGCCATGTCGTGACCGGCGCCGACCAGGCGCCGAAGTTCGCCGAGCTCGGCGGCGGCTGGACCCCCGTCGCGGTGGGCGGCGCCCCCGAGGGCTGGCGCGCGTACTCCGACGCCGACACGGCCGATTCCGCCTTCACGCCCGACGGCGTGACGAGCAGCGACGACCCGATGCTGCTCTACTTCACGTCCGGCACGACCGCGCAGCCCAAGCTCGTCCGGCACACCCACCTGACCTATCCCGTGGGCCACCTGTCGACGATGTACTGGATCGGCCTGCGCCCCGGCGACGTCCACCTCAACATCTCCTCGCCGGGCTGGGCGAAGCACGCCTGGAGCAACGTGTTCGCCCCGCTGAACGCCGAATCGACGATCTTCATCTACAACTACGCCCGGTTCGATGCCGCCGCCCTGATGGCCCAGATGGACCGCTGCGGCGTGACCAGCTTCTGCGCGCCGCCGACCGTGTGGCGCATGCTCATCCAGGCCGACCTCGGGCAGTTGAAGACGAAGCCGGAGAAGGTGGTGGCCGCGGGCGAGCCGCTGAACCCCGAGGTCATCGAGCAGGTCAAGCGCGGCTGGGGGGTGGCCATCCGCGACGGCTACGGGCAGACCGAGTCGTCCGTGCAGATCGCCAACACCCCGGGCCAGCCGATCCGGCCGGGCTCGATGGGCCGCCCGCTGCCGGGCTTCCCCATCGTGCTGGTCGACCCCGCCACCGGCGAGCCGGGCGAGGAGGGCGAGATCTGCATCGACCTCGCCCAGCGGCCGGTCGGCCTGATGACCGGCTACGCCGATGACGACGAGCGCAACGCCGAGGCCATGAGCGGCGGCTACTACCACACGGGCGACGTCGCCCGCCGAGACGACGGCTACATCACGTACGTCGGCCGCACCGACGACGTCTTCAAGGCCTCCGACTACCGCATCTCCCCGTTCGAGCTGGAAAGCGTGCTGCTCGAGCACCCGGCGGTCGCCGAGGCGGCCGTGGTCCCGTCGCCCGACCCCATCCGCCTCGCCGTCCCGAAGGCGTACGTCACGCTCACCGCCGGCCACGCCCCCGACGCGGAGGTGGCCCGCTCGATCCTCGCCTACGCCCGCGAACACCTCGCCCCGTACAAACGCGTCCGCCGCCTGGAGTTCGCCGACCTCCCGAAAACCATCTCCGGCAAAATCCGCCGCGTCGAGCTCCGCGGCCGCGAGCAGGAGACCCACGCAGCAGCCCACCCCGACACCACCCGCGCAGAGGCCGAGTTCTGGGAAGAAGACTTCCCCAACCTCCGAAGCTGACGGTCCACCCACCCCACCGGCCCACCCAACCCCACCTCGCCCCGCACCCTCGCCCCGCGCCCCTCGCCCCGCACCCCACGCCCCGCACCCCACGCCCCGCACCCCACGCCCCACGCCCCCGGGCCTCACGCCTCGCGCCTCGCGCCTCACGCCCCGGCCCTCGCGCCTCACGCCCCCGGGCCTCGCGTGGCTGTGGCTGGGGCGGGGAGTGTGAGATGGGGTATGCCGCCCCGCAAAGGCCGCGCTGCGCGCGACAGATTTCCCGCGACCTCAGTTCTGCGTTCTCGGGGCTGGGCCGCGGGGCTTCGCCCTTGGCCGACGCGGGTTCGAGGTGTTCTCAGGCGACCGTGCTGCACGCAACCGCCTCCCCACGACCTGAGTTCTGCGTCTCCCCTGCCGGGCCACGAGCCTGCCGCTCCTGCTTGGACGGAGGCCAGCGCGACCGCAAGCCCCACCCCGCCCCGCCTCGCACCCCGCGCCCCGCACCTCGCACCTCACGCCCCGCACCCCGCACCTCACACCCCGCACCTCACACCCCCGGGCCTCACGCCCCCGGGCCTCGCGTGGCTGTGGCTGGGGTGGGGAGTGTGGGATGGGGCATGCCGCGCTGGCAAAGGCCGCGCTGCGCGCGACTGATTTCCCGCGACCTCAGTTCTGCGTTCTCGGGGTTGGGCCGCGAGGCTCCGCCCTTGGCTGACGCGGTTTGAGGCGTTCTCGGGCAGACCGTGCTGCGCGCAACCGCCTTCCCGCGATCCGGGTTCTGCGTCTCCCCTGCCGGGCCACGAGCCTGCCGCTCCTGCTTGACGGAGGCCAGCGCGGCCGCAAGCCCCGCCCCGCCACGCACCCCGCCCCGCCACGCACTCCGCACCCCCGCGCCCCGGGCCTCGCGCCTCACGCCCCCGGGCCTAGCGTGGCTGTGGCTGGGGTGGGGAGTGTGGGATGGGGCATGCCGCGCTGGCAAAGGCCGCGCTGCGCGCGACTGATTTCCCGCGACCTCAGTTCTGCGTTCTCGGGGTTGGGCCGCGAGGCTGTCGCCCGTGGTGAGCCGCACTGCCCCTGCGCTTGGCTTCCTGAGTGTGGCGGTCGTGCACTGCGTTCGCCGCGTGCCCGGGTTTCCGGCCTGGCCCAGCTCCTTGGCCCTGCATGCGCTGCTCTCTGGGTTCCCGTGGGCGTGTCCTGGTTTCGCTTGCGCCGTGCCCGGTCCTGCGTGCGGGCGCTCGCGGGTCGCATCCGCCGGTTTCCGTGGGCTGCGTGCGCCGTGCGCCGGTTCTCCGCGCTCCGGTTCCCCATGCGCCGCGCTCCGGTTCCCCGTGCGCCGGTTCCCGTGCGCCGCGCTCCGGTTCCCCGTGCGCCGGTTCCCGTGCGCCGCGCGCCGGTCCCCGCGCGCCGCGCTCGGGTTCTCCGTGCGCGGAGTCGTGGTTTTGCGTGTGCTGGGTCGTGGCTCGTGAGGCGGGCGCTGAGGTGGGGGCGGTGGGGTGGTGTGAGATGCGTGCAGGTGCGCGAGCTGAGGGGTGTGCGGTGGGTGCCGGGGGGGCGCGGTTGGGTGTGGGGTGGGTGTGGGGGTTGTTCGGGGTGGGGGGTTCGGGGAGCATGGGGGCGGTCTTGGGGGTTGTCGTCCTCTGGGAGGTGCTCCGTGGGTGGTGGGGGGGTCGGGGCGGATGAGCGGCGGTTGCATGAGCTCGGCTATGCGCAGGAGTTGCGGCGGCATATGTCGGGGTTCTCGAACTTCGCCGTCTCGTTCACGATCATTTCCGTGCTGTCCGGGTGTCTCACGCTGTACGGCTACGGGCTGAACACCGGCGGGCCGGTACTGATCAGTTGGGGGTGGCCCGTCGTCGGGGTCATGACGCTGATCGTGGGGCTCGCCATGGCCGAGGTCTGCTCCAGCTTTCCCACGGCGGGCGGGCTCTACTACTGGGCGGCGAAGCTGGCTCCGGGGCATCCGGGGGCGTGGTCGTGGTTCACCGGGTGGTTCAACTTCCTCGGGCAGGTGGCGGTCACCGCCGGGATCGACTTCGGCGCGGCCTCGTTCCTCAACGCCTTCTGCGACCTCCAGTTCGGCTTCACCGCGACCCCCGGCCACACGATCACCCTGTTCGGCGTGATCCTCGCGGTGCACGGCCTGCTGAACCAGTTCGGCGTGCGCCTCGTGTCGATCCTGAACAACATCAGCGTGTGGTGGCACATCATCGGCGTGCTCGTCATCGTCGGCACGCTGGCGATCGTGCCCGCGCACCACCAGTCGGCCGGGTTCGTGTTCGGCCACCTGGTCAACACCACCGGATGGTCCTCGACCGTGTACGTGGTGCTGCTCGGCCTGCTGCTGGCGCAGTACACGATGACCGGCTACGACGCGTCCGCGCACATGACGGAGGAGACCCACGACGCGGCGCGCTCCGGACCGCGCGGCATCGTCATGTCGATCGTGGTCTCGCTGGTGGCGGGCTGGGTGCTGCTCGTCGGCCTGACGTTCGCGATCCAGAACTACGACGGCACGGTCCACACGAAGACGGGTGTGCCGCCCGCGCAGATCTTCCTGGACGCCCTCGGCGCGACCGGCGGCAAGCTGCTGCTGCTCATCGTCATCGGCGCGCAACTGTTCTGCGGCATGGCCTCGGTGACCGCCAACTCCCGGATGATCTACGCGTTCTCCCGCGACGGCGCCCTCCCGTTCTCCGTCTTCTGGCACAAGATCAACAAGCGCTCGCGCACCCCCACGAACGCCATCTGGCTGGCCGCCGCGGGCGCGTTCGTGCTCGGCCTGCCGTACCTCTGGAACACCACGGCGTACGCGGCGGTCACGTCGATCTCGGTGATCGGCCTCTACATTGCGTACGTGCTGCCCACGTTCCTGCGGCTGCTGCGCGGCTCCGAGTTCCGCCGCGGCCCGTGGCATCTCGGCCGCTGGAGCCGTCCGGTCGGCATCGCCGCGGTGGCGTGGGTGGTGTTCATCTCCGTGCTGTTCATGCTGCCGACGGCGAACCCCGTCACGGCGGGCACGTTCAACTACACGCCGGTCGCGGTGCTGGTCGTGCTCGGCTTCGCCGGGGTCTGGTGGCTGGTGTCCGCGCGGCGGTGGTTCACCGGGCCGAAGGTGCAGGGCAGCGCGGCCGAGCTGGCCGCGATCGAGGACGACCTCAAACAGGTCGGATGACGGGAGCGCGCATGGGCCGTACGGGCATGCTGAGCCTCGAGGAGCTGCGGCTCCTGGTGGACGACGACGAGATCGACACGGTCGTGCTCGCGTTCACCGACATGCAGGGGCGCCTGGCCGGGAAGCGGTTGTCCGCGGAGTTCTTCCTCGACGAGGTGGTGCCGAACCACGCCGAGGGGTGCAACTACCTGCTCGCCGTGGATGTCGACATGAACACCGTCGGCGGCTACGAGATGTCGTCATGGGAACGCGGCTACGGCGACTTCGTCATGGTGCCGGACCTCGCCACGCTGCGCCGCCTCCCCTGGCACCCGGGCAGCGCGCTGGTCCTCGCCGACCTGGCCTGGCTCGACGGCGCCCCGGTCACCGCCTCGCCGCGGCAGATCCTCAAGCGGCAGGCCGCCCGGCTGGCCGAACGCGGCTGGCAGGCGATGTCCGGCACCGAGCTGGAGTTCGTCGTCTACCGCGACACGTACGAGGACGCGTGGTCCCGCGCGTACCGCGACCTCACCCCCGCCAACCAGTACAACGCCGACTACTCCATCCTCGGCACCGCGCGCGTGGAACCGCTGCTGCGCCGCATCAGGAACGAGATGGGCGGCGCCGGGCTGTACGTCGAGTCGGCGAAGGGCGAGTGCAACCTCGGCCAGCACGAGATCGCGTTCCGCTTCGCCGACGCCGTCACCACCTGCGACAACCACAGCATCTACAAGAGCGGCGCGAAGGAGATCGCCGCGCAGGAGGCGATGAGCGTCACGTTCATGGCGAAGCCGAACGCGCGCGAGGGCAACTCCTGCCACATCCACGTCTCCGTACGCGACACGTCCGGCGCGCCCGTCCTGGCCGGCGACGGCGCGTACGGCCTGTCGCCCGCCGGCGAGCACTTCCTCGCCGGGCAGCTCGCCGCGCTGCGCGAGCTGACGCTGTTCTTCGCGCCGAACATCAACTCCTACAAGCGCTACGTCCCCGGCAGCTTCGCGCCGACCGCGGTGCGCTGGGGCGTGGACAACCGGACGTGCGCGCTGCGCCTCGTCGGCCACGGCCCGTCGCTGCGCGTGGAGAACCGCACGCCCGGCGGCGACGTGAACCCGTACCTCGCCAACGCCGCGCTGATCGCCGCCGGCCTGGACGGCATCGACCGTGAGCTGCCGCTGGAGGAGGCGTGCGCGGGCAACGCGTACGCCGACGGCGGCCCGGCCGTGCCGGCGAACCTGCGCGACGCGCTCGCCCTGTGGGAGGCCAGCGACCTGGCGCGGGAGGCGTTCGGCGCGGACGTCGTGGCGCACTACGCGAACAACGCCCGCGTGGAGCTCGCCGCCTTCGACGCCGCCGTCACCGACTGGGAGCTGTACCGCGGGTTCGAGCGCATGTAAGGCTGTCGGCGATCTTGACGGCTACGGAGGGAGCGGGCGTGCGGCGTCTGGAGGAACGGGTCGCGGTGGTCACCGGCGGCGGAAGCGGAATCGGGCTGGCGTCGGCGCGGCGGCTGGCCGCCGAGGGCGCGCGCGTCGTCGTCGCGGACATCGATTCCGACTCCGGCGGCGCGGCCGCCGCCGAGGCGGACGGCCTGTTCGTCCGTACGGACGTCACCAGCTCAGCGGACGTCGAGAACCTGTTCGCCACCGCGCACGGCACGTACGGCCGGGTGGACGTCGCCTTCAACAACGCGGGCATCTCGCCCCCGGACGACGCCTCCATCCTGGACACCGGCATCGACGCCTGGCGCCGCGTCCAGGAGGCCAACCTGACCTCGGTGTACCTCTGCTGCAAGCACGTCCTCCCGTACATGCGGGAGCGCGGCGCCGGCTCGATCATCAACACGGCCTCGTTCGTCGCCGTCATGGGCGCGGCCACGTCGCAGATCTCCTACACCGCGTCCAAGGGCGGTGTGCTGGCGATGACCAGGGAGCTCGGCGTGCAGTTCGCCCGCGAGGGCATCCGGGTGAACGCGCTGTGCCCGGGCCCGGTGAACACGCCGCTGCTGAAAGAGCTGTTCGCCAAGGACCCCGAGCGCGCCCAGCGCCGGCTCGTGCACGTCCCGATGGGCCGCTTCGCCGAGCCCGCCGAGATCGCCGCCGCCGTCGCGTTCCTGGCCAGCGACGACTCCTCGTTCATGACGGGCGCGGAGTTCCTCGTCGACGGCGGCATCTCCGGCGCGTACGTGACCCCGCTGTAGTACGGCGTCCCGCGCGCGCTCCCGTTGATCGCCTGCGGCTACGCTCGTCGGTACGGCGAAAGGGAGGGTCATGGCGGACGCGCACGCGGAGACGCAGGTCGACAACGACGACGTACGGGTGACGAGGTGGAGCTTCGCGCCGGGGGCGCATACCGGTGAGCACCTGCACGAGTACGACTACGTGGTGGTGCCGATGACCGACAGCACCCAGCACGTCACGAACGCCGACGGCGGCACGCTCGTCAACGAGATCCGCCGCGGCGTCTGCTACCAGCGGCCCGCGGGCGCGCGGCACGACGTGGCCAACGGCGGCGACACCGAAATGGTGTTCGTCGAGATCGAGTACAAGCACACCACCCGCGCCTGACGCGGGCGATCCCCTCAGCGAACCGCGTCATAACCGGGTTCCGGCGGCGTCCTGAAGACCATGATGGACGGACCACACCTGGGGGGATCATGAACGGACCGGTGATCGGGCTCACCAGCTACGTCGAGCCGGCTCGGTGGGGGCTGTGGGACACCACGGCGAACCTGCTCCCGTACGACTACGTCCGCTCGCTGACGGAGGCGGGCGCGCGGCCGGTCATCCTGCCGCCGGTCGACGGAGCCGAGACTCTGATCGACCGGCTCGACGGGCTGGTGCTGGTCGGCGGCGGCGACGTCGACCCGGCGCGCTACGGCGCCGAGCGCGACCCCCGCACCGACCCGCCGCGCGCGTTCCGCGACCACACCGAGCTGGCCCTGGCCGACGCCGCGCTCACCGCGGGGCTGCCCACACTCGGCGTCTGCCGCGGGCTGCAGGTCGTGAACGTCCTCCGCGGCGGCACCCTCCACCAGCACCTCCCCGACCTCGTGGGCCACGACGGCCACTCCCCCACGCCGGGCACGTTCGGCCGCCACCGCGTCACGATCGCGCCCGGCTCGCGGCTCGCCAAGATCGTCGACGGCGAGGCGGCCTCCGTGCCGACCCACCACCACCAGGCCGTCGACCGCCTCGGCGACGGCCTCGTCCCGGTGGCGTGGTCCGACGACGGCATCGTCGAGGCGGCCGAGCTCGACGGCCACCCGTTCGCCCTGGCCGTCCAGTGGCACCCGGAGGCGGGCACCGACCCGTCCCTGTTCCGCGCCCTCGTCGCGGCGTCGGCGCATTAGCGGCCGTACGGCTCTAGGGCGTGCGGCCGCGCGCTGCTAGCCTTGGCTTTCACCAGTGACCCCATGCGGGAGAGTCCCCGGGCAGCCAGTCCGGGGCGCCGAAGGAGCAATTCCTCCCCGGAACCTCTCAGGCAAACGGACCGCGCGGGCAAGGTGATCTCTGGAAAGCAGGAGACGGTTCTCCTCGCCGAAGGTGCAAGCCCCCAGGGCGAAGCTCTCAGGCGCCGATGACAGAGGGGGAGGACGGCGACATCCGACCTGATGGAGTGCCTGCCATGTCCGAACCACGCCTGACCCCGCTGTACAAGATCCACGCCGACCTCGGCGCATCGCTGACCGACTTCGCCGGCTGGCTCATGCCGCTGCGCTACGCCAGTGAGACCGCCGAGCACACCGCCGTACGCACCGCCGCCGGCCTCTTCGACCTGTCCCACATGGGCGAGCTCACCGTCCAGGGCGACGCGGCGGCCGCGTTCCTCGACTACGCGCTCGTGGGCCACCTGTCCAAGCTCGCCACCGGGCGCGCCCGCTACACCATGATCTGCGACGCCGACGGCGGCATCCTGGACGACCTGATCGTCTACCGCCTCGCCGGCGACGACTTCCTGGTGGTCGCCAACGCGGCGAACGCGGCCGTGGTGCTCGCCGCGCTGACCGAGCGCGCCGAGGGCTTCGACGCCGAGGTCGCCGACCGCACCGACGCGTACGCCCTGCTCGCCCTCCAGGGGCCGCTGGCCGTGCCGATCCTCGGGCGGCTGACCGACGCGCCGCTCGACGACCTCAAGTACTACGCCAGCTACCCGGCCACGGTCGCGGGCTTCCCCGTGCTCCTGGCCCGTACGGGCTACACCGGCGAGGACGGCTTCGAGCTGTTCGCCGAGCCGGACGCCGCGATCCCGCTGTGGTCGGCGCTGACCGAGGCGGGCACCGCCGACGGCCTCGTCCCGGCCGGCCTCGCCGCGCGCGACACGCTGCGCCTTGAGGCGGGCATGCCGCTGTACGGCAACGAGCTGTCCCGCGACGTCACACCGTACGAAGCGGGCCTCGGGCGCGTCGTGAAGCTCGACAAGCCCGGCGACTTCGTGGGCCGCGCCGCGCTGGCCGCGCGCGCCGAGGAGGGCCCGCGCCGCACGCTGATCGGGCTCACCGGCCGCGGCAGGCGGGTGCCGCGCCACGGCTACGACGTGCTCCGCGACGGCGTCGCGTGCGGCGTCGTGACCAGCGGCGCCCCCTCGCCTACGCTGGGCACGCCCATCGCCATGGCGTACATCGACTCCGCTGACGCACCCGGTGAGCTGGCCGTCGACGTGCGCGGGCGCCCTGAGGCGGCCGACCGCGTGGATCTGCCGTTCTACCGCCGGTCCCGCTAACCTCCCGTGGGTCCCGTCCCGTACGGGTCCCCGCGCGTCTCGTCGACAACGTGAGCAACAGGAGCCATAGATGTCCAACGTCCCCAGCGACCGGGGTTACACGGCCGAGCACGAGTGGATCACGACGGCCGACGGCGTCGCGACCATCGGCGTCACCGAGCACGCGGCCGAGCAGCTCGGCGACGTCGTCTACGTCCAGCTTCCCGACGTCGGCGCGAAGGTCACCGCCGGTCAGCCGTGCGGGGAGATCGAGTCCACGAAGTCGGTCAGCGACCTGTACTCCCCCGTCGACGGCGAGGTCGTGGAGGTCAACGGCGAGGTCAACGACGACCCCGGGCTGGTGAACACCGAGCCGTTCGGCACCGGCTGGCTGATCAAGGTGCGTACGGACGGCGAGCCCGAAGGCCTGCTGACCGCCGAGCAGTACACCGAACTGATCGCCTGAGGAGGACGCAGCGGATGGACGACCAGAACCTCTCGTCGGTCGACCCCGAGGTCGCGAACGCGATCGCGGACGAGCTGAACCGCCAGCGCACGACGCTG
The DNA here is from genome assembly GCA_036502625.1 of Streptosporangiaceae bacterium. Classification (GTDB taxonomy): domain Bacteria; phylum Actinomycetota; class Actinomycetes; order Streptosporangiales; family Streptosporangiaceae; genus DASXYG01. The sequence goes on along the minus strand of DASXYG010000116.1, from coordinate 17,156 downwards.
GAGATGATCGCGTCGGAGAACTTCGTCCCACCGGCCGTGCTCGAGGCGCAGGGCTCGGTGATGACGAACAAGTACGCCGAGGGCTACCCGGGCAAGCGGTACTACGGCGGCTGCGAGTTCGTCGACGTCACCGAGCAGCTCGCCATCGACCGCGCGAAGGCGCTGTTCGGCGCCGACCACGCGAACGTGCAGCCGCACTCGGGCGCGCAGGCCAACGAGGCGCCGATGTTCGCGCTGCTCGACCCGGGCGACACGATCATGGGCCTGGACCTCGCGCACGGCGGCCACCTGACCCACGGGATGCGCATCAACTTCTCCGGCAAGCTCTACAACGTGGTCGCCTACCACGTGCGTGAGGACACCGGAATCGTCGACATGGACGAGGTCGCGAAGCTGGCCAGGGCGAACCGGCCCAAGATGATCATCGCGGGCTGGTCGGCGTACCCGCGGCACCTCGACTTCGCGGCGTTCCGGCAGATCGCCGACGAGGTGGGCGCGTACCTCCTGGTCGACATGGCGCACTTCGCCGGCCTGGTCGCCGCCGGCCTGCACCCCAGCCCGGTGCCGTACGCGGACGTGACCACCACGACCACGCACAAGACGCTGTGCGGGCCGCGCGGCGGGCTCATCCTGACCAAGGAGCCGTACGCCAAGAAGATCAACTCGGCGGTGTTCCCCGGCCAGCAGGGCGGGCCGCTGGAGCACGTCATCGCCGCGAAGGCCGTCGCGCTGAAGATCGCCGCGAGCGAGGAGTTCCGGCAGCGGCAGGCGACGACCCTGGAGGGCGCGCGCATCCTGGCCGAGCGGCTCACCGCGCCGGACGCCACCGCGGCCGGGGTGAAGGTGCTGACCGGCGGCACCGACGTCCACCTCGTCATCGCCGACCTGCGCGACTCCGAGCTCGACGGCCGGCAGGCCGAGGACCGGCTGCACGAGATCGGCATCACGGTGAACCGCAACGCCGTGCCGTTCGACCCGCGGCCCCCGATGGTCACGTCCGGACTGCGCATCGGCACCCCGGCGCTGGCCTCGCGCGGCTTCGGCGCGGACGACTTCACCGAGGTCGCCGACGTCATCGCCGAGTCGCTCAAGCCGCAGGCCGACCTGCCCAAGCTCAAGGCGCGCGCCGCCGCGCTCGCCGAGAGCCACCCGCTGTACCCGACCCTGTAGGGGAGTGCGGCGCGCCCGGTTTCGCACCGGGTGCGCCGCGCGGCCGCCGTGAGGAGGCGGATCAATGGCGATCAGCGTCTTCGATCTTTTCAAGATCGGGATCGGGCCGTCCAGCTCGCACACGGTCGGCCCCATGAAGGCGGCCCGCATGTTCGCGGTCGCGCTGCGCGACGACGGCCTGCTCGACCAGGTCGCGCGCGTCGAGACGATCCTGTACGGCTCGCTCGGCCTCACGGGCAAGGGCCACGGCAGCGACCGCGCCGTCCTGCTCGGCCTGGAGGGCGCGGAACCGGAGACGGTCGAGACCGACTCGGTCGACTCCCGGATCGCCGCCGTCCACGCGCGCGGCCACCTCGACCTGCTCGGCGTCCGCGAGGTCGCGTTCGACCCGGTGGCCGACCTCGTGTTCGAGCGCAAGCAGCGGCTCCCGCACCACCCGAACGGCATGCGCTTCACCGCGTACGACGCGGCCGGCGCCGAGGTCGCGAGCCGCATCTACTACTCCGTCGGCGGCGGTTTCGTGGTCGACGAGCAGGCCGCGGGCACCGCGCGGATCGTGCCGGACACCCGTGAGCTGCCGTACCCGTACGCATCGGGCGTGCAGCTCCTCGATGCGAGCCAGGAGAGCGGGCTCCCGGTGTCCGCGCTGACGCTGGCGAACGAGCGCATGTGGCGCCCCGACGCGGAGACCCGCGAGGGCCTCCTGGGCATCTGGCACGTCATGCAGGCGTGCGTACGGCGCGGGTGCGCGTCCGAGGGCGTGCTGCCCGGCGGCCTGAAGGTGCCGCGCCGGGCCGCCCGGCTGTACCGGCAGTTGCTCACGCAGGGCGACCCGATGCAGTACGCCGGCGACCCGCTGCGCGCGATGGACTGGATCACGCTGTTCGCCCTCGCCGTCAACGAGGAGAACGCCGCGGGCGGGCGGGTGGTGACCGCGCCCACGAACGGCGCGGCCGGCATCGTCCCGGCCGTGCTGCACTACTACACGCGCTTCGTGCCCGGCGCCGACGACGACGGCGTCGTACGCTTCCTGCTCACGGCGGGCGCGATCGGCATCCTCCTGAAGGAGAACGCCTCCATCTCCGGCGCCGAGGTCGGCTGCCAGGGCGAGGTCGGCTCCGCCTGCTCGATGGCCGCCGCCGGCCTGGCCGAGGTCCTCGGCGCCACGCCCGGCCAGGTGGAGAACGCCGCCGAGATCGCCATGGAACACAACCTCGGCCTCACCTGCGACCCCATCGGCGGCCTCGTCCAGGTGCCGTGCATCGAACGCAACGCGATCGCCGCGGTCAAGGCCATCAGCTCCGCCCGCATGGCCCTCCGCGGCGACGGCCGCCACTTCGTCTCGCTGGACAAGGTCATCAAGACGATGCGCGACACCGGCCGCGACATGCTCGACAAGTACAAGGAGACTTCTCGCGGCGGCCTGGCCGTGAATGTGATCGAATGCTGATCGCATAGACGAAATCGGGCGTCCTCGGGAGGTCGGATGAATCAGCCTTCGGGGGGCGTGGCCGGGCGGCTCGGGTGGCCGGTCGTCGGCGCGGCCGTGCTGCTGCTGGTCGCACCGGTGCTGCCGTGGGTCACGGTGACGGCACGCCCCCCGTCCGGCATGACCGCTAACGCGTTCCCGTCGTACGCGGTCAGCGGCCTCGGCGGGGCGTACGTCGTCTGGGGTGTGCTGGCGTTGATGTGCGCGCTGGCGGCGGGGGCGCTCGGCCTGACCGGCGCGATCACCCGCAACGGCTGGGTGACCGGCGCCGCGGCCGTTCCCGGCATCGCCGCCCTGGTCGTGGCGGGCCTGACGGCCGTCCAGCTAGCCGTCACGAAGCCGACGTACGCCCCGCCCGGCCTGACCCGCACCCTCCCCCCGCTGGCGCTCGCCTACCTGCGCGCCCGCGCCGAGGCCTTCCCGGCGTACGGCTGGTACATCGCCCTCCTCGCCGCCCTCCTGTTGCTCGGCCTCGGCGCGACCGCGTTCATCCTCACCGTCACCCGCCGCCGCTGAGGCGCCCGCCGCCCGGCCTACGCGGTGACGCGCCGGACGAACGCGCGCCATGCCGTACGGGAGACGGTCAGGTGGCCCCGCTCGCGGGACTTCGTGTCGCGGACCCCGACCGCGCCCGGGCCGATGCCGACCTCTACGCACTCATGCGTAGATTCGCTGGAGCTGTATGTGGATGTGCGCCATGCGGTGATCATTCATCCTCCGGAAGATCGTCGGCTATGGCCTCGATCATCTCTTTGGACAATTCGGGCGACAAGGCCATTACGAGTACTCTCTCCCAGACGTCCCACGCTTCGCGGACTGCCTCCTCGGCGTCCACGATCGTGCCGATGCCTCTGGCTTCACGCCAGAGAAGCGTGGGCCGACCGTCGAACTCAAGGATGATCTGCATGCCCGACCAGCCGTAGTGATATCCGTACGACATCGGGACGATCTGCACGTCAAAGTCGAGTAGACGCAGGAGCTGCGCTCTGAACTGCTCCGATGTACCGATCTTCCGCCAGAGCACGGATTCGTCCAGCACGACGTGGAGACGTACGGGATCCTCGCGGGTAAGGATCTTCTGCCGCTCCATTCGGTCGGCGACATCGGTGTCAGAATCCAGCACGACGCGCGCATAGTCCTCGGTCTGAAGAAGCCCAGGGATGACGCGGTTCTCCCAAATCCGGATGTGTTTCGCGGATTGCTCGTTCTCGCGTAGTTCGTTGATCGGGGTCTGGTCGCGCTGGGCCTCGTCGCACAGGTCGGCCATGATCTCGCCAGGGAGTCCGAAGATCTCGTCGATCTTGAGCCCCATGGTGGACGGCGGGGTGCGGCGGCCCGCCTCGACGTGGCGATAGAAGTCGGTGGAGTAGCCGAGCATCGCGGCCAGCTCGTCCTGGCGCCAGCGCTTGCTCTGGCGCAGCTTTTTCAGACGCGCGCCGAATCGTTTTCTGGCGGCCGTGGGTCGATTCATCTGCCGTGCCTCATTCCGCGTGAACCAGCGAGTCAGTTCTTTCGCAGAATTCGGCCGCGCGCAAGGCGATCGGGAAAATGCCATTCGGGGCCATTCGACGGCCGCTGGGCCGGGGGCTAGGACGTGCCGCCGAGTTCGTGGCCGTAGCGGGAGATGACGCGGGCGCGGACCTCCGGGTCCGTACGGGGGACCGGTTGGAGGTAGACCTCGTGGACGTCCGGCCAGCGGGCGCGGAGGTCGTCGTCGATGCGGACGCAGGCGCGTTCCAGGTCGGCGGCGGTGAGCTCGTCGTGGAAGTCCAGGCGGGCGCAGACGAGGACCTGGCCGGTGCCCGTGGTGAGGGTGACCAGGTCGACGACCGCGTCCACCTCGGGCTGCTCGCCGAGCATGGCGCCGATGGCGCGGACCAGGCGCATGTCGGCCTGGGTTCCGATGAGCAACTCCATGTTGGTGCGGCCCAGGAAGTACGCGACCAGCGTGAGGGTGGCGCCGATCAGCAGCGAGCCGATGCCGTCCCAGACCGGTGAGCCGGTGAGCTGGTGCAGGCCGATGCCGGCGAACGCGAACAGCAGGCCGAGCAGCGCCGCCGAGTCTTCGAGCAGCACGGACTTCGCGGTCGGGTCGTCGGTGTGGCGCACGTGGTCCAGGAACGACACCTGCGACGTACGTGCCTCGGCGCGCATCTGGCGTACGGCCCGCGTCCAGGACGTGCCCTCCAGGGCGAACGACACGGCGAGCACGATGTAGGCGATCAGCGGGTCGGGCTGGCCTGATTCGCCGTCGATGATCGTGCGGGCGCCTTCGAGGAACGCGAACAGCGCGCCCGCGCCGAAGATCGTGACGGCGGTGAGCAGCGACCAGAAGAACCGCTCGCGCCCGTAGCCGAGCGGGTGCCGCCGGTCGGCGCCGCGCGCGCTGCGCCGCAGCCCGGCGAGCAGCAGCACCTCGTTGATCGTGTCGACCGCGGAGTGGGCGGCCTCGGCGGCCATCGCCGACGACCCGGAGATGACGGCGGCCACGGCCTTCGCGATCGCGATGCCGAGGTTGGCCGCGAGCGCCAGGAGGATCGTGCCTCTGCTTCCGCCGCCTTCGTCATCCGCCATGCACGCAACCGTACGGGCTCAGACGAGATCGGGGTTGCGCCCGCCCGCGGTCGCCATCCTGACCCGGACGACCGTGGGCAGCCGGTCGAGCTCCAGGCAGTCGCGCAGATCGTGGCGGACGCGCCCGGTGATGTCCGTGCGCATGCGCGGCCAGTCGGCGCGCTCGTCGGCGGTGACGTCGAGCCGCAGCCCCGGGCGCGCCCGCGAGCCGATCAGCGTGGCGCGGGCGCGCAGCACGCCGGCCGCCTCCGCGGCGTCCTGCTCGACGGCGCGGGTCACCACGCGCGCGGGCATCCGGGTACGCCCGGCGGAGCCGCCGTCGACCCGCAGGTTCGCGATCTTGCTGCTGCGGCCCTGGACGAACAGCCAGCGCACGGCGATCAGCAGCACGACGATCGCGACGATCGCGGCCACCGGCCAGAACCAGTCGGCCGTGTTCGCCATGCGCCGCTCCGGCGCCGACAGCACCGGCGCGCCGCCCGGCAGCCGGGGGATCACGCCGAACCCCCGGCCGAGCGCGAACGCCCCGGCGGCGATCAGCAGCACGCCCACGATGATGAGGCCGAGGCGGTTGCCCCGCGCGGTCCGTCGGTTCATCGGTCACCCACTCCTGCGCACGCGCACCGCCACCCGTACGGGGCGCGCCAGATCGAGGTCGTCCATGGCCTGTTCGACGGCCTTACGGGTCCGGCCCGCGACGGCGCTCGCGTCCGCGGAGTCGCGCAGCGGCGTGTTCACCTTGACGCGCACCCGCCGTCCGCGGGCCTTCGCGCGTACGCGGTCGACGCCGTCCACGTCCGCGGCGGCCACCGCGGCCACGCAGCGCAGGCCCCGGCGCGTGATGCCCGCGACCACGTCGGGCTCCGCGCAGTTCAGCGCGACGACGCGCGGGCGGCCCGGCACGATCGCGGTGACGACGAGCAGCAGCCCGACCAGCACCACCACCGCGCCGATGACCTTCGCGACCGGATCGGACCAGCTCAGCCCGGCCAGCCACCGGGTAGCGGCGTCCGCGTGCAGGATGTCCAGGCGCCGCCCGGCGAGCGCGGCGATGATCCCGGCCGCGGCCAGCGCCGACACGACGACCAGCACCGCGGCCACGATCATGGCGGGCACCATGCGGCGCGGCCGGAACACCCGCCGCCGTACGCGCGGCCGCCCCCCGGTGGCCCGGCTCGCCCCGGCCGACGGCTCCGCGCGGTGCCGCGGCTCGCCCGGCTGGCGCGGCACACCGGTGTTCTGCTCGACGGTCGTCATCGCACCCGCCCCCGTTCCGCCGGTTCCGGCAGCCGCGCCACCGCGATGTCCACCTGCCGTACGTCGATGCCGGTGAGCTGCCACACACGGGCGCGCACCCGGTCGCGTACGCGCCGGGTGATCGCGCGGACCGGCGACGGGTACGTGACGCCGAGCGCCACCCGTACGCTGGCCACCCGTCCGCTGACGCTGGCCGACACCTTGGGCCGCAGGGCGGATCCGCGCAGCCCGGGAAGGCCGGTGCCGGGACCGGTGACCGGCCCCGGCTCCGTGGCGGCGTGCGCGGCGATCCGCTCGACGACGCGGTCGGCGATCACCGTACGGCCCCGCGCGCCGGGGTCGGTGCCCTCGCTCATCGGTCACCGCCCCGGGTCACTGGCGCCTCGCGAACCACGCCGTGACGTCCATCTCGCCCTCGACGACGCGGCCGACCAGGAACCCGACGGCGCCGAGCACCAGGACGACGAGGAACGCGCCGAACCCCGCGAACGCGCCGGTGACGCCGAGCACGGTGCCGAAGGCCAGTCCGACGATCGACCAGATCGGGAACTCATTCCTCACGATCCGCTTCCCTTCGTACGGTCACGCGCCGACACCGGCTCCGATGTCGATGTCGTCGACGACGACGGTCACCTCGCGGTCCCCGGCGTACGGCGTGACGATGTCCCTCACCCGGGCGGCGATCTCCGGCACGGGCCGCCCGTAGTGGGCCACCACGTGCACCTCGACCTCGTCGTCGCGTACCGCCACCCCGCCGACGAACGCGCCGGGCAGATAGGTGGCGACCGTGCCGAACGGGCCGCGGGACAGCGCGGCCACGTCCGGGCACGCGAGCACCGCGTCGGCGATGAGCCGCGCCGGTTCGGTGTCGTTACTGGACTCGTGGCTGGTCATCGGAGTTGCCGTTGTCCGACTCGTCGCCGGGCAGGTTGATGTCGCCGACGGTGATGTTGACCTCGGTGACCTCGAGGCCGCACATGTGCTCGACGGCCTGGATCACGTTGCGCCGGATCGCCGACGCGAGGTCGGGGATGGAGACGCCGTACTCGACGACGACGCCGATGTCGACGGCGGCCTGCCGTTCGCCCACCTCGACGGCGACGCCCCGCGCCGCGCCGTTGGTGGTGGAGTTCCCCGGGAACCGCTCGCGTACGGCGCCGATGGCGCGCGCCATGCCGCCGCCCATGTCGTAGACGCCGGTGACCTGGCGCGCCGCCATTCCGGCGACCTTCGCCACGACGGAGTCGGCGATGCTGGTCTTGCCGTGCGAGGACACCAGGTTCCCCGTCTTATCCGACGAGCCGCGCTGCGCGGGCATGTCACTGGTGTCGACCGAGCCGTTGGCAACGCCCTTGTCGGTCTTCATGTCAGCCAAGGTTTCCCCCCGGAACCGCGTACGGGACGTCACGACGTACGTGCGTCATGACGCGCGTTCACCGATGCGGATACCCACAGTGACGAAGAAAAACTCGACGCAGTTGAACCCGCCGGATCCGTACCGGGACGAACCACCGGAAGCCGACCGCCGCCGGGTGTGTCGGCAGGCGAGGTTAGGGTCGGGGCCATGGCGGTCGCGAAGCCGGAGGCGTACGGGGACGTGGACATCTCGGCCGTCGGCGAGCTGGTCGCCGACCCGGGCCGGTGCCGGGTGCTGCTCGCGCTCGGCGACGGGCGCGCGCTCGCCGCGAGCGTGCTGGCCGCGGAGGCCGGGGTGGCGCCGTCCACCGCGAGCGCCCACCTGGCGAAGCTCACCGCCGCCGGGCTGCTGCGCGTGGAGCGCCACGGCCGCCACCGCTACTACCGCCTGACCAGCGCCCGCGTGGGCGAGCTCCTCGAGGTCATGATGCGGCTGGCGCCGCCGCGCCCGGTGCGCTCGCTGCGCGAGGGCAGCCGCGCCGCCGCCCTGCGCGCCGCCCGCACCTGCTACGACCACCTGGCCGGCCGCCTCGGCGTCGAGCTGATGTCCGCGATGCTCGCGAAGGGCCACCTCACCGGCGGCGACGGGCAGTACGACCCGGCCACCGCGGTGGGCGACCGCCCGTCCGCGTACGGCTCCGACATCGACTACACCCTCACCGACTCCGGCCGCGCGTTCCTGGCCGGCCTCGGCGTGCACCTCCCCCCGCGGCGCACCGCCGTCCGCTACTGCGTCGACTGGAGCGAGCAGCGCCACCACCTGGCCGGCGGCGTGGGCCACGGCCTCCTCGCCCGCCTCACCGACCTCGACTGGCTCCACCGCCACCCGGCCAACCGCGCCGTCCAGATCACCGAGACCGGCAAACGCGGCCTGGCCGAGCACTTCGCCCTGACCTGGCCCTGACCCGCCCCCGGCGTACGGACCGGCCCACTTCGAGCCGGGGCGAAACGTGCGCGACGTAGCTTCCACGCGTGGAAGCGGTGGGCGTACGTACGGAACGGCCGGTGGGGCGGCGGGGGCAGCGGCTCACCCTGGTGGCCATGTGCCTGGGGCTGTTCCTCGCGCAGACGGACACGACCGCGGTGAACCTCGCGCTGCCGGCCATCGGGCGCACGGTCGGGGGCGGCGTCGGGGCGCTGCCGTGGGTCGTCGACGGCTACAACCTGGCGTTCGCGGCGCTGCTGCTGACCGGCGGGACGCTCGGCGACCGCCTGGGGCGGCGGCGGGTCTACCGCTACGGGCTGGCCGCGTTCGTCGCGGGGTCGGTGGCGTGCGCGGCGGCGCCGTCGTTCGGGGTGCTGGTGGCGGCGCGGGGGCTGCAGGGCGTGGGGGCGGCGCTGGCGATTCCGCAGAGCCTCGCGATCCTGTCCGTCGTCTTTCCTGGCCGGGCCGAGCGGAACCGGGCGATGGCCGCGTGGTCGACGGTGACCGGGGTGGCGTTCGCGGTGGGTCCGACGCTCGGCGGCGTGCTGGTCGACCGGCTCGGATGGGCGTCGATCTTCTGGCTGAACGTGCCGGTCGGGCTGGGCACGCTCGCGTTGACGCTGGCCGCGCCGGAGTCCGCGGACCGGCGCGCCCGGCCGGTGGACGTACAGGGGCAGTTGCTGGCCGTGGTGGCGCTCGGCGGGCTGACGTTCGCGGTCGTGGAGTCCGGCGGGCTCGGCGTCGCGTCCGCGCCGGTGCTGGGCGCGGCGGCGGCCGGTGCGCTGGCGCTGGCCGGGTTCGTGCTGGTCGAGCGGCGGCGCGCGCATCCGATGCTGCCGCTGGGGCTGCTGCGGCGCGGACGGCTGCCGGTGGCCGCGGTGGTCGCCGCCTGCATGACGTTCGGCATGTACGGCATGTTCATGCTGATCAGCCTCGACTTCCAGGGCCAGCGCGGCCTGGGCGCGCTGCTCGCGGGGCTGACGCTGATGCCGCTGGCGCTGGTGATCACGTTCGGGTCGCCGTTCACCGGGCGGCTCGTCACCCGCTACGGGCCGCGCCCGGCGATGACGGGCGGGATGGCGCTGATGGGCCTGGGCCTGCTCGCGTACGCCGGACTCGGCGGCGACGGGCCGGTGGTGGCGCTGCTCGCGGTGTTCGCCGTGATCGGGGCCGGGCTGGCGCTGAACACCGGCCCGGTGGTGGGGGTGGCGGTGGCCGCGGTGGAGCCGGACCGCGCGGGCCTGGCGTCCGGCATCGCGAACCTCGCCCGGATGACCGGCGCCACCCTGGGCGTCGCGATCATGGGCGCGGTCCTCGCCGCGGCCGGGCACGGCGCCGCGCACGGGCCCGGCTTCGGCCACGGCCTGCGCGTGGCCCTCCTCGTCGGCGCGGCGGTCGAGCTGACCGGCGCGGTCGTGGCGTACCGCGGCCTGGCGCGCGCCGCGTCCGGGTGATGACATGGGCGGCGTGGACGACGACGCGTATGACCGGCCCGCCGTACGGATCGTCTGCGTCGACGGGCGGGGGCGCGTGCTGCTCGTCGGGTGGCACGACCGCGTCGCGGAGGTGACCGTGTGGGAGCCGCCCGGGGGCGGGGTCGAGGACGGCGAGGCGCCGATCGAGACGGCCCGGCGGGAGCTGTACGAGGAGACGGGGCTGCCCGGCGCGGCCGTCACCGACCACTGGGTGCCGGTCGAGCGGACGTTCACCTGGCTGGGCACGCCGTTCGGCAAGACCGAGCCGTTCTTCCTCGCCCGCTTCGCCGGGGTGCCGGACGTACGGCCCGCCGGGTTCACCGCGACCGAGGCGGAGACGTACCGCGGCCACCTCTGGGCGCATCCGGACGACCTCGCGGGCGTCGACCGGCTCGAACCGCCGGACCTGCCCGCGGTGCTGCGCCGCCTCGGGGTGACACAGGCCGAACGCGAATGATCCTCGCGTAAAAGCCGCATACTGTGGCAGGCTGCGAATATGGCTACATCCGTCCCCGACCGGCGCAGGTACGACTCGGCGACGGCGGCGCTCGACCCCCCGTTCGCGGTCGTCGACCTCGACGCGTTCGACGCCAACGCGGCGGCCCTGCGGGGCCGCGCGCACGGCAAGCCCATCCGGGTGGCCAGCAAGTCGGTCCGCTGCCGCGCCCTGCTCGACCGCGTGCTCGCGATGGACGGCTTCGCGGGCATCATGGCGTTCACGCTGCCCGAGGCGCTGTGGCTGGCCCGCGAGGGGGTCAGCGACGACATCCTGGTGGCGTACCCGACCGCCGACCGCGGCGCGCTGGCCGCGCTCGCCGGCGACGCGGCGGCCGCCCGGGTGATCACGATCATGGTCGACGGCCCCGCCCACCTGGACCTCGTCGAGAAGGCCGCCGCGTCGGTGCCCGAGCCGTCGCGGGTGCGCGTGTGCCTCGACGTCGACACGTCGTACCAGCTCTTCGGCGGCCGCTTCCGGGTGGGCGCGCGCCGCTCCCCCGTGCGCACCCCGGCGGACGCGGCGGCGCTGGCCCGGCTCGTGGCCGCGCGCCCGGGGCTGCGGCTCGCGGGGATCATGGCGTACGAGGCGCAGATCGCCGGCGTGGGCAACGCGCCGCCGGGGCGCCCGGTGTACGGCCGGGTCATCCGCGCGATGCAGGGCCGGTCGCGGGTGGAGCTGGCCCGCAGGCGCGCCGCGATCGTGGCGGCCGTACGCCGGGTGTGCGCCGACGCGGGCGAGCCGCTGGAGTTCGTCAACGGCGGCGGCACCGGCAGCGTCGAGTCGACGACCGCCGAGCGCGCGGTGACCGAGGTGGCCGCCGGGTCGGGGCTGTACCAGCCGCGGCTGTTCGACCACTACCGCAACTTCACCGCACGCCCCGCCGCGCTGTTCGCGCTGCCGGTCGTGCGCAAGCCGGGGCCGGGCGTGGCCACCGCGCTCGGCGGCGGCTACCTGGCGTCCGGCACCGGCGACCCGAGCCGGCTGCCGCAGCCGTACCTCCCCGAGGGCCTGGCGTACGACCCGGACGAGGGCGCGGGCGAGGTACAGACGCCGCTGCTCGGCCGCGCCGCGGACGGCCTGGACGTCGGCGACCGGGTGTGGATGCGGCACGCGAAGGCGGGCGAGCTGTGCGAGCGGTTCGCCGAGTTGCACCTGGTCAGCGGCGACCGCGTGGTGCGCACGGTGCCGACGTACCGGGGCGAGGGCCGGACGTTCCTCTAGGTGTTGAGGTTTCGACTCCAGAGTCAGGCGGGTTGAGTTTTTCTCAACACCTGGCGTAGGTTTTCCGGCATGCCGTCGTCGGGTGGGGAAGATCTGCCGCAGCGTGTCCGCTCCGTGATCGTGGCGCTCGAGTGCAGCCAGCGCGAGTTCGCGCGGCGCATCGTGATGGACCCGTCCAAGCTGTCCCGGTCGCTGAACGGCACGCGCCGGTTCACCCTCGCCGAGATCACCCGCATCGCCGACACCGGGCGCGTCGAGCTGGGCTGGCTGCTCGGCGCCGGCGGCGTGCCCGTCGGCGAGCCCGAACGCGACCGCCAGCCCGACGACGGGCGGCCACTACAGATCATCCGGGCGTCCGTGGCGCTGATCGCCGAACGCGGCTACCACTCGGTGCGCGTCGCCGACATCGCCGCCGCCTGCGGCATCTCGACGGCCACCATCCACTACCACTTCCCCGGCCGCGACGACCTCCTCGAAGCGGCGCTGCGCTACTGCCTCGACCGCGCGCTGGAACGCCGGTCGGCGGGCATGCAGGCGGCCGGCGACGCGCACCGCCAGCTCCTGCACCTCGTCGACCGCCAGGTGCCCGACGACGACGACCTCCGCCAGGAGTGGGCCGTGTGGCTGGACCTCTGGCCCGAGGCGGCGCGCAGCCCGGCGCTGTCGGAACTGCACACCGACTTCTACCGCGACTGGCGGCGGGTCGTCACCGAGATCATCGCGACCGGCGTCGCGCAGGGCGTCTTCCGCGACGTCGACCCGGAGGCGATGTCCGTACGCCTCACCGCGCTGATCGACGGCCTCGCCCTCCAGGTGCTCGCGGCCTCAGGGCGCGCGGGCCACGCGGCGGTCACGGAGATGCGCGAGGCGCTCACCGGGTTCGTCGCCAACGAACTGACTGTCCGGTCAGGCCCGCCGGGGCCGATCAGGGAAACGACGAAAGGAAGGGGCGCCTCATGAACAACGAGGTGATCATCACCTGCGCGCTGACGGGCGCGGGTGACACCGTCGGCAAGAGCGAGCACGTACCCGTGACGCCGGAGCAGATCGCGGCGTCCGCGATCGAGGCCGCCAACGCCGGCGCCACCGTCGTCCACGTGCACGTACGCGAGCCGGAGACCGGCCAGGGGTCGCGCAGGACGGAGTACTACGCCGAGGTCGTGCAGCGGATCAAGGAGTCCGGGGTCGACGTCGTCGTCAACCTGACCGCGGGCATGGGCGGCGACCTGGAGTTCGGCGTCGAGGACCCGTTCGCGTACGGCCCGGCCACCGACCTGGTGAACGGCCTCGAACGGCTCGTCCACGTGGAGCACATCCGGCCGGACATCTGCACGATCGACTGCGGCACGCTGAACTTCGGCGAGGGCAGCTCGACGTACATCTCCACGCCCGACTGGCTGCGCGCCGGCGCGCGGAAGATCAGGGACCTGGGCGTGCGCCCGGAGATGGAGATCTTCGACACCGGCCATCTGTGGTTCGCCAACCAGATGGTCTCCGAGGGCCTGATCGAGGACCCGCCGCTGTACCAGCTCTGCATGGGCATCCCGTACGGCATGCCGGCCGACCCGGCGCTGCTCGCCACGATCGTGAACCAGCTCCCCGACGGCGCGCAGTGGGCCAGCTTCGCGCTCGGCCGCCTGCAGTTCCCGTGGGTCGCGCAGTCGGTGCTGCTCGGCGGCCACGTGCGCGTCGGCCTGGAGGACAACCTGTACCTCGCGCGCGGCGTGAAGGCCACGAACGGGCAGCTCGTCGAGCGCGCCGTGACCATCGTGGAGGCGATGGGCGCGAAGGTCGCCTCGCCCGACGACGCCCGCCGCATCCTCAAGCTGAAGTCCGGGAGCTAGTACGTGGAATTCGTGTCCGAACCCGCGGACGTACGACGGGTCGCCTGCGTCGGCGCGGGCGTCATCGGAGGCGGCTGGGTCGCCCATTTCCTGGCCCGCGGCTACGACGTCACGGCGTGGGACCCCGCGCCGGACGCCGAGACGCGGCTGCGGCGGCTGGTCGACGCGGCGTGGCCCGCGCTGACCGAGCTCGGCCTGGCCCCCCGCGCGTCGCGGGACAACCTGACCGTGGCCCCCACCCTGGCCGAGGCCGTGTCCGAGGCGGAGTTCGTCCAGGAGAGCGCGCCGGAGACGCTCGACCTCAAGATCAAGCTGCTGGCCGAGCTGGACGCCGCCACGCCGCGCGGCGTCGTGGTCGCGTCGTCGACGTCCGGCTACGGCATGTCCGAGATGGACACCGCGGCCGAGCGCGCCGACCGCCTGGTCGTCGGCCACCCGTTCAACCCGCCGTACCTGATCCCGCTGGTCGAGGTCGTGGGCGGCGACCGTACGGACGCCGACGCCGTCGCGTGGGCGTCGCGGTTCTACGAGGTGGCCGGCAAGTCCGTGATCACCATGGACCGCGAGCTGCCCGGCTTCATCGCCAACCGCCTCCAGGAGGCCGTCTGGCGCGAGGCCCTGCACATGGTGGCCAACGGCGAGGCGACGGTCGAGCAGATCGACGCGTCCATCACCGAGGGCCCCGGCCTCCGGTGGGCGCTGATGGGCCCCTGCCTGACGTTCCACCTGGCCGGCGGCGAGGGCGGCATGGCCCACATGCTGGACCACTTCGGCCCGTCCCTGAAGTCACCGTGGACGCGGCTGGAGGCGCCCGAGCTGACCCCGAAGCTGCGCGACGCCGTGGTGGACGGCTGCGACGCCGAGGCCGCCGGCCGCACGAGGGCCGAACTGGTCGCCGAGCGCGACCGGGCGATCATCGCCGTACAGCGCGCGGTGGCCCAGGCCCGCAATGGCTGAGCCATCCTCTGAGCCGTCCTCTGGGCCGTCCGCTGGGCTGACGTACACCGACACCGTCCGACCGGAGTGGATCGACTACAACGGGCACCTCAGCGAGCCGTACTACGTGCTGGTGTTCGGCTACGCCACGACCAACCTGATGGATGTCACCGGGCTCGGCGACGCCTACCGGGCCGCCACCGGCGCCTCGCTTTACACCGTCGAGGCGCATGTGCGGTACCTGCGCGAGGTCGGCCCGGAGGCGAAGCTGCAGATCACGACCTCCGTGCTGGCGGTAGGCGCGAAGAAGCTGCGGCTCTGCCACGAGATGTGGGTGGACGACACGCTCGTCGCCACCGAGGAGCTGCTCACGCTGCACGTCACCGACGGGCGGACCAGCCCCTTCCCCGCGGAGGTCGCGGCCCGGCTCGGCGAGTACCTCGCGCCGGCGCCGGACTACGCCGGGCGGGCCATCGGCTGACTCCGCTCACCCGGCGGGGTACGTGACAGCGAGGTGGCTGTTCCCAAAAAGATTAATCTTTTTCTGGGAGCGACGGTATCTGCATCGGAACTGATGCGATGAAGGAGCGGGGCCTCCGCTCCTCGTGGGTTTCCCCCATGCTTGGGGGTTGCTCATGACTCACAACAAGGGAGGCCCCTGTGAGTGAATCGTACGCGGGTCAGCAGTTCGTGGGTATTGATCTCCATCGTCGCCGGACGGTGGTGGTGCGGATGTCGGCTGATGGGCAGCGGTTGGGCTCGATGGTGCGGGTCCCGAGCACGCCGGAGGCGTTACGGACGGCGATGGTGGCCGCCGGGCCGGCGCCGAAGGTGGTGATCGAAGCTACGTATGGCTGGTATTGGGCGGTGGAGACGCTGCAAGGGTTGGGCGCTGAGGTGCATCTTGCGCACCCGTTGGGCGTGAAAGGCTTTTCGTATCGGCGGGTGAAAAACGACGAGCGCGATGCCGCTGATCTGGCGGATCTGTTGCGTATGGGGCGTCTGCCGGAGGCGAACATTGCCGCTGAGCCGGTTCGTGCGTTGCGTGAGCTGGTGCGGTATCGGGCGAAGTTGTCGCGGTGGCGTAGCTCGGTGAAGTCATCCATTCACGCGGTCTTAGCGAAGCGTGGTGTTGTGGTACCGATGTCGGATCTGTTCGGGGCGGCCGGCAACGAGTTGCTTGATGGGTTGATCCTGGAGCCGGCCTACGCCGCTCGGGTTTCGTCGTTGCGCGAGTTGTTGCACATGCTGGACACCGAGATCACTGGGTTCGACTACGTGATCGCTCAGTTGTTGGCCGGGCATCGCGGCTATCGCACAGTCCAGCGGATCAGTGGCGTCGGCCCGGTGTTCGCCGCGGTGTTCGTGGCCGAGATCGGCGAGGTGGGGCGCTTCGCCGGGCCGGAGAAACTCGCCAGCTGGGCTGGGTTGACCCCGCGCCACCGCGAGTCGGACACGAAGGTTCGTCGCGGACGGATCACCAAACAGGGTTCCACGTTGGTGCGGTGGGCCGCGGTGGAGGCGGTGCAACGCAGCTCGGAACCGCGAATCACCCAGGTCCGCACTCGCATCAGCGACCGGCGTGGCCGACCCGGGCAGCCCGGCAGCGGACGCAACATCGCCAAAGTGGCCGCCGCCCGAACACTGCTGGGCCTGGTCTACTACGGGTTACGGGACGGCCACATCCGCGCCCTAGACAACGCTCTCACCCAGCAGCCCGCATGAGTCCACCGACAAGCTCCGGACACCCGACCGCTGGTCCGACTGACCCCCGCAAGGCGTGGTCGACAAATTGATTGGTCCGTGTCCGGTCCCGCCGTATCGCTTCATGCCTATAGGGCGAAGGAATGTCTGCAGCCGGGACCACTCGGCTCTGCCGCACAACCACCTGATGAAGCGACCCATAACCGAATACCAACCTCCCGGGTTTTCCCGAGTCGAGTATCGCGTCGCCCTTGGCGGCGTCAAGGCTAAACCCCTTCGGGGTGACCTATCGGTCAGCCTTGACTCCGCCCGCGATCGACGCTGCCCGAAACCCGGGAAAAACCCCAAGCAAAAGGGGGTTGACCGACCCCGCTCCTTCAGGAATGTCGGGGGTCGCTGCGAGAATGTTGGCATGTCGGAAAGTTCGATCGCCCACGCGGAGCAGGCCGTATTTGCGGCTTTGGCCCAGTCGCGGGTTGTGTCGAGCTCCGCGTCCGGTCAGGAGTTGATCGACCGGGTCAAGTTTTTGAAGTCCGTCGTTCGCCAGGCTGAGCACGACATCCTCTACACCGTCGCCCAGCTCGACGGTCGGGGCGAGTTCGCCGACCGTGGGATCCGCACGCCGGCGGCGGTGGCTGATCTGTTG
>DASXYG010000115.1:0-40355 GCA_036502625.1 Streptosporangiaceae bacterium | reverse complement strand
ATCTCCGCGCCTCATCTCCGCGCGGCGCCTACCGCCGCACCCTGCCCCAGGCACCCCACCCGAGCGCCCCGCGTCAACCCGATCCAGCTCCACGACCCACCCCCGCCGCGCTCCCTTGCCCTGCGCCGACCCCATCCCCGCCCCACTGCCCTGCGTCCGCCGACCCCGCTCCCGGCACACCCCCATCTCTGATCTCCGCGCCCGGGCGACCTCCGACCCGATCACCTCCGCATCCGCCGCCCTGCCCGGGGAGACAGGGCGCGGGAGGGACGCAGGGCGGTCCACACCAGGGCCACCTCCCGCCCGGCCACCTCCGCGTCTACCGCGCGGAGCCAGCTCAAGCCCGGGGATGGAGACGGGGCGGTCCGCCCATACCTGAGGCGGGGGCGGGAGGGGATCCCTACCGCCCCGCCCTGAGGAGGCGGTACGGAGCCAGCTCGGGCGCGGGGACGGAGACGAGGCGGTCCGCCGATACCTGGGGCGGGGGGCGGGAGGTGACCCCGGGAGACGGGGCGGGAAGCGGCCCGGGCGCGGGGACGGGGACCCGGGGCGATCCCGCCGATACCTGCGGCGGAGGCCGGAGGCGGCCCCGGGGAGGGCAGCTCGCGGAGAGTCGCACAGGGAGGCGGGCCGAGAGGTGACCCCGGGGAGGCGGCGCGGGGGAGGCGGCGCGGGGAGGCAGCGCGGGGAGGCAGCGCGGGGAGGGGGTCTTGGGGCGGAGAAGGTACGGGGCGGAGGTGGCGCCAGAGGGGGCAGCTCGCGGGGAGTTGGGCGGGGAGGAGGTCCTCGGACGGGGGCGGCTCGGGGGCGGCTCGGGGGCGGCTCGGCGGGGGTTCGGCGGGGGTTCGGGGCGGTCGGCAGGTATGGGGCTGGTGGTGTTGGCGGGGGAAATAAAACATCGGGGCGGGTGGATTGTTGGGTTGTATGGCATCCGTGGAGAGGAACGTGCCGTGATCGGATCTGCCGCACCGTTCACCGTTCGCTACCTGGGCGGGCCTACCGCCGTGCTGGAGGTCGGTGGGGTGCGGCTGGTTACCGATCCGACGTTCGACCCGCCCGGCGCCTACCCGATCGGCAAGCGTGAGCTGGTCAAGACGATGGGGCCGGCGTACGGGCCGGAGAAGGCGGGTGCCGCCGACGCGGTGCTGCTGTCCCACCACCAGCACCCCGACAACCTCGACAAACTCGGCGCCGCGTACGTCGCCGAGGCGCCCCTCACCCTGTCCACCCCCTCGGCCGCCGACCGCCTCGGCGGCGCCGTGCGCGCGCTGCCCGCCTGGGAGGCGTACGACCTCCCCCGCCCGGACGGCGGCACGCTCCAGGTCACCGGCGTGCCCGCGCTGCACGGCCCGCCCGGCAGCGAGCCGCTGGTCGGCGAGGTCACCGGGTTCGTGCTGTCCGGCGCCGGCCTGCCCACCGTGTACGTCAGCGGCGACAACGCCTCGCTTGACCACGTCCGTACGATCGCCGCGCGGCTCGGCCCGTTCGACGCCGCGCTGCTGTTCGCCGGCGCCGCGCAGACGCCCCTGGCCGGCTCCGCGTACCTGACCCTGACCAGCGACGAGGCCGCCGAGGCCGCGCGCGTCCTCGCCCCGGCGCACGTCATACCGCTGCACTTCGAGGGCTGGGCGCACTTCACGCAGGGCCGCGACGACCTGCGCGCCGCCTTCGCCCGCGCCGGCCTCCTCGACCGCGTCACGCTGCTGGAGCCCGGCGAGTCCGCCACCGTCTGACGGCGAGCTTCCGCTCACCGAAAACGCCCGGAGCGCCACCGCACGCCGCCGGGTTAAAGTCCTCAGATGACTGAGGACGGGACCCCGGCGGGGCTGTCGTCGCTGCGCCGGGCGCCGCTCGGCGAGGCCGCGGCGGAGCAGCTCCGCGAGCGGATCGCCGGCGGCGCGTGGGCCGTGGGCGACCGGCTGCCCGCCGAGCCGGAGCTGGCGGCGTCGCTCGGCGTCGGGCGGTCGACCGTACGCGAGGCCGTACGGGTGCTGGTGCACGCCGGGCTGCTGGAGACGCGGCAGGGCTCGGGCACGTACCTGCGGGCGCGTACGGCGGCCGGTCCGTGGGACGCGCGGGTGCGCCGCGCGGAGGTGCTCGAGGTGTACGAGGTGCGGCAGGCGCTGGAGTCGCACGCGGGCGCGCTCGCCGCGCGCCGCCGCACCGCCGCCGACCTCGACCTGCTCGACGCCACCCTGGCGCGGCGGCAGGAGCTGCGCGCCAAGGGCCGCGATCCGCGGGTCGACCCGCTGTTCGTGGAGGCCGACCTGGCGTTCCACGGCGCGGTCGTGGCCGCCGCGCACAATCCGCTGCTCGCCGAGATGTACGGCTGGTTCACCGACGCCCTGCGCGGCGCGCTCGCCAAGCTGGCCGCCGACCCCGAGATGGCGGCGTTCGACGTCAGCGACGAGCACGCCGAGCTGGCCGCGGCCATCCGCGCGGGCGACCCCGCCGCCGCGGTGGCCGCCACCCACCACAACCTGGACGCCACCGCGACCGCCCTGCGCGGCCTCCTCGACCCCTGACCCGGCCCGTACGGACGGCCGCACGACCGCACCATCCAGACATCCGATGACCGGAGGAAGACCCGATATGCAGCGGGGACGGCTCGCGCTCCTCACCGGGACGCACATCGTCGACGACTTCTACCAGGGCGCGGTCCCGGCGATCCTGCCGTTCCTCGTGCTGGAGCGGCAGTACAGCTACGCCGCGGCGACCGGCATCACGCTGGCCGCGACGTTCCTGTCCAGCCTGGTCCAGCCCGCGTTCGGGGTGCTCACCGACCGGCACCGGATGCGCTGGCTGGTCGGTGTGGGGCTGCTGGTCGCCGGCATCGGCATCGGGCTTGCCGGGCTGACGCACAGCTACGCGCTGACGTGGCTGGCGGTCGCGGTGTCCGGCATCGGCGTGGCGGCGTACCACCCGGAGGCCACCCGGTCCGCGCGCGAGGCCGCCGGGTGGTCGGCGCAGGGCATGAGCCTGTTCGCGGTGGGCGGCAACGGCGGCATCGCGATCGCGCCGGTGGTCGTCACGCCCATCCTGGCGGCCACCGGGCTCGGCGGCACGCCGCTGCTGGTCATCCCGGCCGCCGCCATGGCGCTCGCCCTGGCCGTACTGGCGCGGCGGGCCCGTACGGCGAACGCCGCGCGGCCGAAGGCGGCCGTCCCCGAGGAGACGCGCACCGACGACTGGCGGCGGTTCGGCTGGCTGACCGGCGTGGTGATCTGCCGCTCGGTCGCGTACTTCGGGGTGTCGACGTTCATCGCGCTGTACCTGATCCGGAACTTCGGCGCCTCCAAGGCGATCGGGTCGGCGGCGCTGACGACGTTCATGGCCGTGGGCGCCTGCGGCACGGTGATCGGCGGCGGCCTGGCCGACCGCATCGGACGGCTGCCGACCGTACGGATCGGGTACGCGCTCGCCGTGCCCGGGATCCTGGCGCTGCTGTTCGCGCCCTCGGTGCCGGTCGTGTTCGCCGGCGCGGTGCTCGCCGGGCTCGGCCTGTACGTGCCGTTCGCGGTGCACACGACGCTGGGCCAGGAGTACCTCCCGAACCGGCTCGGCACCGCGAGCGGCGTCACGATCGGCCTGGCCGTGTCGGTCGGCGGCATGCTGGCACCGGTGCTCGGCTGGCTGGCAGACTCGCACGGCATCCGCGCCGTGCTCGTGGTGCTGCTGGCGCCGCCGCTGCTGGCGCTGCTCCTGTCGACCCGGCTGCGCGACACCCTCGTCCGCAAGCCGGTGGCCGCGCGACGGTAGAGCGCCGGGCGCCTCATCGTGCGAACGTGCCGAGCAGCGCCCGGACCTCCTGGCGGCGGGCCCATCCGATCGTCGCGAACACGGCGCCGAGCACGACCGTCATGATCGCGACGGGCGCCATGCCGGGGATCAGGAACAGGTTCGTGAGGGTGGCGCCGATCATGACGCCGACCAGCCCGTACGCGGCCAGGCCCGACAGCCTCGGGATCAGCAGGCCGATCGCGCCGCCGAGCTCGCACGCGCCGGTGAGGTAGCGGAACCACTGGCCGAAGCCGATGGCCTGGAACCCGGCAACCTGGCTGGGGTCGCCGAGCAGCTTGGACGCCGCCATGGCCGCGAAGCCCGCGGCCAGCAGGATCTGCGCGGTCCACAGTGTGACGGTGACGCCGCGCCGGCGGGGGGTGGCGGGGGTCAGGGCGGGGGTGATCGGGGTGGTCGTCATGGTGATCGTCCTTCCGTGCGGTACGGGATCGCTGTTACCCGTACCGACCGCCCGCGCGGCGGGAACTCACCGGTGGAACCTCAGCGGGAGGCCAGCGCCGCGACGATCACGTTGTCCCGTACGGCGCGGGCGAGCGGGCGCGCGAGGGCGCGCAGCTCGGCGCAGGCATCGGCGCCCAGAGCGGCGTACGGTGCGGCGGCGCGCTCGTCGGTGACCCGCTCGACCTCGGCCCGCCACCGGGTGCCGTCGTCGGACAGCACGGGATCCGGGCCGTCGGCGAGCCAGCCGCGTTCGCGCAGGCCGTCGGCGGCCGCCCGCCAGCGGTCCTCCGGCCAGCCGCGCGACGCGCGCAGCGCCTTGGGCATCGGGTCGCCGGTGGCCTCGTGCGTCACGAACGCCTCGATGCCGCTGAGCCCGGCCGCGACGAGTGCGGCGATGTGCGCGTCGCCGCGGTACTCGCGCAGCAGCGTCTGGGCGTGCCACAGCACCAGGTGCGGTTCGTCCGGCCACGGGAGGCGGGCGTGCGCCGCGAACAGGGGGCGTCCGGCCAGGTCGTCGCGGGCGGCCTCGGCGGCGGTCCGCGCCAGCCGCGCCGCGCGGGCCACATCGGGGGTGTCGAGCAGGCCGCCGGCGGCGCGGCGGAGGGTGGCGTCGGCGGCGCGCGTACGCGCCGCGAGCACGGTCGCCGGGTCGGTGACGTCCCAGGCCGCGGGCACGGCCGTACGGACCAGTGCGGGGTTGAAGTTGAAGAACGTCGCGACGACGACCTCGGCGGGCACGGCGCCGAGCGCGGCGGACCGCGAGGCGAAGTAGCCGGACGCGCCCGTGAGGCCGAGCTCCGCGTAGGCGGCGGTGGCCTCGGGCGAGAAGTAGATCATCGCGTGGAGCGGTTCGAGCGTCGCCCACGTCTTGCGCGCCGTCTCCGGGCCGGTCGCGCCGCGCGGGTCCGGTTCGTGCGTGTCGGGCATGCGGGCTCCTCCGGCGTGGGACGGCGATCGGCGTGCCCGACCGTACGCCGCCCGTACGCTCACTCGTCCAGCGCGGCCTCGATCTCCAGGTTGATCTGGACCTTCTCGCCCAGGCCCATCTCGCCGGTGCCGGGGATGGGCGCGTTGTAGGTGATGCCGAAGTCGGAGCGGGCGATCTCGCCGGTGGCGCTCAGCCCCATGCGCAGCGCGGTCTCCGAGTCGGGGCGGAACGCGTCCTTGATGAAGCCGTTGATCTCCACGCGCAGCGGCACCGGGCGGGTCACGCCGTGCAGGGTGAGGTCGCCGTCCAGGACGAAGCGGTCGCCGTCGCGGCGCAGCCCGGTGGACGCGTACGTCATCTCCGGGTGCTTCTCCACGTCGAGGAAGTCGGCGTTCCGTACGTGCGCGTCGCGGTCGGCGTTGCCGGTGTCGACGGTCGCCAGGTCGATGGCCGCGGTCACGGTCGACTCCAGCGGGTCGGCGGCGGTGACGATCGAGCCGGTGACGCCGGTGAAGCGGCCGCGCACCTTCGCCACGACCATGTGGCGCACGGTGAACCCGATGTCGGAGTGCAGGTCGTCGATCGTCCACGTGCCGGCGACGTAGCCGGGGATCTCGACAGCGCTGGTCGTCACGGTGTCTCCTATGGTTACCTGATGGAAGCCGGTTACGTATGGGAAGCCGGTTCCCATACGTGCCCGTCCATCGTCGAACACCCCGCTCACCAGGCACAAGAACGCACTTTCACCTCACCGAGTTACCTGGAGATAACCGTGCAGCGCAGCACCGCAGTCGAACGCACCCAGATGTCCTGCCGGGGCCGGGAGATCCTCGACCGCGTGGCCGACAAGTGGTCCCTGCACGTCATCGCCCAGCTCAGCGAGGGCACCAAGCGCTTCATGGAGCTGCGCCGCGAGGTCGACGGCATCAGCCAGCGCGTGCTGACGGTCACGCTGCGCAGCCTGGAGCGCGACGGCCTCGTGACGCGCACCGTCTACCCCGTCGTCCCGCCCCGCGTGGAGTACGACCTGACCGAATTCGGCACGGGCCTGCTCCCCGCCGTCATGCCCCTGATCCTCTGGGCGGAGGCCAATCTCGACAAGATCGACAGCTCACGCGCCACGTATGACGCCGCAAGGGATTCGTGACATTCCCGGGGGCGGAGGTTCGGGGTCAGTCCGGATAACCTGGCCCAATGCAGGCGTTGGAGCGGGCTTCGTGAGCCGGGTACGTATCAGCGTTCCGCGGGTGCGGTTCGCCATGGTGATGGCCGTCGCCGGAGGCGTCGCGCTGCTGGCCGCCGGGTGCTCCGGGGGCGGCAAGCCCGACCCCGCGGCGAGTTCGTACGGCACGCAGGTGGCGGCCGCGATGAAGACGCGGACCCAGGCGATGGCGGCCATCAGCGACCTCGCGGCCGACCCGGTCGTGTCGTACGACGGCACGCTGCCGGGCAGTGCCACGGCGGGCGACGTGAAGCTGACTGTCAGCCGCGGCGGCGCCGTGAGCGGTTCGGTGGACCTCGACGGCAAGACGGTGAAGGTGTACGTCGCGGACGGCACCACACTTGTCAACGCGAGTAAGTCGTACTGGGACGGCAAGGCGGGCGCCACCAGCAAGGCCGCGCAGTACGCCGGCAAGTGGGTCAAGGTCACCGGGACCGACAGCGTCGGGTTCGACCCGGCCGACGTGCTGAAGCCGGCGACCATCGCGCAGCGGCTGCGCGGCACGCTGTCCTCGGTCGGCACCCCCGCGCCGGACAAGGTGGGCGACACCGACGCCCTGAAGGTCCCGGTCGTCGGCGGCAACATCTACATCACGAACAAGGCGCCGTGGCGCATCCTCAAGGTGGACGTCCCCGGGCTGCTGTCCAACGGCAGCGAGGGCGCGGCCACCGGCAAGGGCATGGAGCTGACCCACCTCGACCCGAAGGCCGTCGACTCCTTCTACAAGGACCTCAAGGGCGAGAAGCTGTCCGACGCCCTCGACTCCGGGGTGAACTTCATCCAGTCGGGCTCCGGCAACCTCGACTGCAAGACCGGCGGCTCCTGCACCGCGTCGGTCTCGTTCAGCACCAGCACCACCTCCTCGTCCGGCGGCAAGGTCACCGCGGAGCTGAACGTCACGATGACGGCGTCCGGCCTGCCCACCAAGAAGTGCAGCGCGTCGAAGTCCGTGTCGTCCTCCGGGTCGGACTCCATGTCGTGCAACGCCAACTTCCACCTGGCGCCGAGCCCGCACCCGAAGACGTACCGCGTGCTGGCCAACTACGTCCTCACCGCCAAGGCGTCCGTCGACCAGACCAAGATCAACAAGGACCTCGACACCGCCGCGAAGAAGGACCACGACGCGGCCAAGAAGAACGAATAACGCATAACGCGCGCAACCGGTAAATTCCACCGGGATGAACGCTTACAGCAGGCTCACGCTCGATGATCTGCACCCGATGGCGGTCGTCGCGCAATGCCTGGACAACCAGTGGGTCCCCGGCGGGCTGCTCGCCGGGATGATCGACGACGGGCGCGACCTGGCCGACGTACGGCCCGCGCTGGCCGCCGATGTGCGCGCCGAGTACATCCGGGCGCTGGTGAACAGCCCGCAGGTCGTGGTGAACCGGGCGTTCCTGTACAACAACCCGGTCGTGTTCGGCGACTTCACCGACGACGGGCCCGGCCGCGACGCGTTCGCGAAGCTCCTCAGCTCGGGCGCGGTCGTGCAGATGCTGCTGGCCGAGCAGGGGCCGGTCGACCCGCCGGCGTTCCTGGAGCGCCAGGAGGCGCCGAACTACACGATGCTGGCGCACGGCTGGGGCGCGTGGACGGGCATCGCCGAGGAGGCGCACGTCCACTGCCTGCGCTACTCCTGGGACGACCCGCGCGCGAACGCCGAGCAGATCCGCAAGCGGCTGGCCGGCGCGTTCACCCGCCGCGCGCAGACCCTGGTCAACCTGCACGGCCCCACGCTGGCCGGCGACCTCGGCGTCGACACCGACACCGCGCTGAGGATCAAGGCGCGGCTCGCCGACGTGACCGCCCGGTGCGCCGACCTGGCCGCGCGCGACGAGTTCGCGACCCGCGAGCGGCTGTACGCCGAGTTCGTCACCGCGCCCGGCACCGACCCCGCGCTCGGCCGCTACGACCGCGACAAGCCGTACGTACGCGAGGTCAAGGAGCTGATCGACCTCGCGTACAACGTGAACCTGGCCACCGGCCTGGAGACCCTCGCGCTCACCCCGGCGCGGGCGCTGCACCGCACGGTCCTCCAGGAATGGGAGCCGGTGAAGCGGCGCTCGGCCGCGCTCACCGCGCAGCAGCTCGCCGAACTGCTGCGCGGCACCGCGTTCGACGCGGTGCAGGAGACGCTGTTCATCGACACGTTCGCGAAGCTGACCATGCGCGACGTCTGGGACCTCCGGCACTCCGAGGCCTGGGCCGGCTACATGACCGCGCTGCGCGGGCTGCTCGCCGACCCGCTGAACATGTTCGGCGACCCGCTGCGCGGCGCGCCCGCCGTGGTCGGCGCGTACCTGGACCTGCTCGGCGAGACCACGCGCATCGCCACCGCGCGCGACCGGCCCGGCGTGCCGCGGCGCCGGTCGCGCGGCATGGCGGTGGTCATCGCGGTGGAGGTCGCGGGCGCCGCGCTGGAGCTGGAGATGCAGTCGGGCGGCATGACGGTCGCGGTGCTCGGCGCCGTCGCCGCGCCGTTCCTGACCGAGGCCGCGAAGGTGACCGTGCGCCTCGGCCTGCGCGCGGTCTCCGCCCGGCGGGAGCGCCGTACGCTCGACGCGGCGCTCGACACGCGTACGCAGGTGATCAACGGCTGGGTGGACTCCGGCGGACGGTTCTGGTCCGAGCTGGTCAGGGAGCTGGCCGACCTCCCGGGCATGCCGGACGCGCAGCGGCTGCTCGCCGGGCGGGACGCCGCGACCGAGGGCGACGTCGAGGACGAGGTGAGGAACGCGCTTGACTGACGACGAGGACGCCGCGCGGCGCGCGTGGCGGCTGCGCGCGTACACCGAGCTCCGCCGCGACCGGCCCGGCCTGTTCGCGGCGGCCCCGACGGACGCGGTGGCCATCGAGGACGGCGCCGTGGAGCGGGAGTGCGTCGCGGAGTCCGTACGGGCCCGGATGCGCGGCGCCGGGATCCCCGCGGACTACGGCGACGTGGGCGTGGTCTACCGCGACGACTACCTGTGGCTGGTGCGCGACGCCGTGCGGTTCCCCGACGGGCGGCTCGGCTCGCACATCCGCGTGGTGCCCGCCACGCCGCGCGCCGGCTCGGTCGTGCTGCCGGTCGCCGACGGCGCGGACGGGCCCGAGGTGCTGCTCGTCCGCCATTTCCGGCACGCGCCGCGCGCCTGGCTGTGGGAGGCGCCGCGCGGGTTCGCCGAGCCGGGCGAGGAGCCCGCGCGCACGGCGGAGCGCGAGCTCGCCGAGGAGCTCGGCCTGGCGGCGCGCACGCTCACCCATCTGGGCACCGTGCACCCGGACACCGGCATCTCGGCGGCCGCCGTCGAGGTGTTCCTCGCGGCCGTGGACGGCCCGCCGGTGCCCGACGCCGCGGAGGGCATCGACGACGTACGCCGCGTCTCGCCCGCCGAGCTCGGCGAATGGATCGCGGACGGCCGGGTGAGCGACGGCTTCACGCTGTCGGCCTGCGCATTGGCGCGGGCCCGCGGGCTCCTGCCGTAGCGGCCGACCCGGCCGATCCGGCGGCCAATGCCGGACACACCGTGGCGCATCGGCGAGTCCCGTGGCGCGGTCTGACATCCTGAACCACCATGGGACGGAACTCCACTCGACGGCTGCGCCGCGCGCTGCCGCTTGTCCTGCCGACGGTGCTGATCGCGGGCGTCGTCCCGGCGGTCGCGGCGGACGCGCAGGCCCCCGTTCACCCCGCGCACGCCGCACGCGCGGCCGCGGTCCAGATCTGCCACTCGACCGCGCACCCGTACATCGCGAAGAAGCTCTCCGCCGACATCGTGAAGTCGCTGAAGTCGCGCCGCAGCTACGCCGCGATCGGCGTGTACGACCGGAAGAAGCACCTCACCTGCCAGTGGCGGCAGCGCAAGCACTTCGACTCCGCGAGCATCGTGAAGGCCACGATCATCTCCGCGTTCCTGCGCAAGACGCACGGCAGGATCACCAAGAGCCAGCGGTCGCTGGCCTGGAAGATGATCACGAAGTCGGACAACAACGCGGCGTCCGCGCTGTGGAACAAGACCGGCCGCGCGTCGCTGAACGGCTTCCTGCACGCCGCCGGAATGACCAGCACGAGGCTCGGCTCCGGCGGCTACTGGGGCCTGACGCAGGTCACCGCGAACAACGAGCTGACGCTGCTGCGCCTGCTCACCCGCGACAACAAGGTCATCGGCCCGAAGAGCCGCAGGTACGTCCAGTACCTCATGAAGAACGTGACGAGGTCGCAGCGCTGGGGCACCCCGGCGGGCGCGCCGCACGGCGTGACCGTGCACGTCAAGAACGGCTGGCTGCCGCGCTCCACGCACGGCTGGCGCATCAACAGCCTCGGCACGTTCAACGGCTCCGGCCACGACTACATGATCGACGTCCTGAGCTACAACAATCCGTCGATGTCGTACGGCGTCACCACGGTCGAACGCGTCTCCCGGCTGGTCCACCGCGACCTGAACCCGGGCGCGAAGACCGCCGTCCAGATGTCCCAGCCGAACCGGATCTCCAACGGCTCGGACGGCTCCGCGCCGTTCCAGGTCGGCGGCGAATAGCGGGCGCTCACCCCCCAGGAGAGACCATGAGCATTCTCGGCAACCGGGTGGAACGGATCGAGGATCCGCGCCTGCTGACCTCCGGGGGCGTCTACACCGACGACCTGGACGACGAACGGCTGACCGGCGCGGCGTACGTCACGTTCGTCCGGTCGTCGATCGCGCACGGGCGGCTCATGGCGGTGGACGTCACGGCCGCGCGGGCGGCGCCGGGCGTGCTGGCCGTGGTCACCGCGGACGACCTGCGCGGCGGCGACGGCGGCGTGGCCCCGATCGCGACGTTCTCGCCGGAGTGGAGCGCCGAGATGGCCCAGCCGGTGCTCGCCGACGGCGTCGTACGGTTCGTCGGCGAGGCCGTCGCGGCGGTGGTCACCGAGCGGCGCTCCCAGGGCGAGGACGCCGCCGAGCTGGTCGAGGTGGACATCGAGCCGATGGCCGCCGTCGTCGACCCGCGCGACGCCGCCGCCGACGGCGAGCTGCTGTTCCCGGCCGCCGGGACGAACACCGTCGCCGAGTACGGCGGCCAGCCCCAGCCCGACCTGTTCGCCGACTGCGAGGTCGTGGTCGCGCAGGAGTTCCTCAACCAGCGGCTCGCCCCGGCGCCGCTGGAGGTCCGCGCGTGCGCCGCGGCCATGGACGACGACCGGCTCGTGATCTGGACCCCGAGCCAGGGCGCGCAGGGCAGCAAGGCGGTGCTCACCGCGGCGCTCGGCCTCGACCCCGGCGCCGTACGGGTGATCACGCCGGACGTCGGCGGCGGCTTCGGCGCGAAGTCCGGCGCGGAACCCGAGCACGTGGTGCTCGGCTGGCTGGCGCGCCGCCTCGGCCGCCCGGTGCGCTGGGTGGAGACCCGCTCGGAGAACCTGGTCACGATGCCGCACGGGCGCGCGCAGGTCCAGCAGGTGACCATCGGCGGCCGGCGCGACGGCACGCTGCTCGCGTACGCCATCGAGGTGCTCCAGGACGCCGGCGCGTACCCGAAGCTCGGCGGCATGCTGCCGGCCCTGACCTGCCTGATGGCGCCGGGCGTGTACGACGTGCCGCGGCTGTCCGCGCGGGCCCGCGCCGTGGTGACGAACACGACGCCGATCAGCGCGTACCGCGGCGCCGGGCGGCCCGAGGCGACCGCGGCCATCGAGCGCGCCGTCGACATGTTCGCCGCGGAGATCGGCATGGACCCCGCCGAGGTGCGCCGCCGCAACGTGGTGCCGCCTGAGGCGTTCCCGTTCCAGACCAAGGGCGGCGCCCTGTACGACAGCGGCGCGTACGCCGAGGCGCTTGACCTGGTGCTGGAGGCGGGCGGCTACGCGGAGCTGCGCGCCGAGCAGGCCGAACGGCGGGCGCGCGGCGACGTCGTCCAGCTCGGCATCGGGCTGTCCGCGTACGTCGAGATCACCGGCGCGGCCGAGGGGCCGAACGGGCTGGGCGAGAACGCGACCGTCGAGGTGCACGCCGACGGCACCGTGACCGTGCTGACCGGCACGTCGCCGCACGGCCAGGGCCACGCGACGGCGTGGGCCATGCTGGTCAGCGACCAGCTCGGCATCGGCATCGACAAGATCACCGTGCTGCACGGCGACACCGACCTCGTGCCCGAGGGCGGCGGCACGGTCGCGTCGCGCAGCCTCCAGCAGGGCGGCGCCGCCGTCCACCAGGCCACCGCCGAGCTGGTCGACGTGGCCCGCAGGCGCGCCGCGGAGTTGCTGGAGGCCAACCCGGACGACCTGGTCGTCGACACCGACCGCGCCGCGATCGCCGTGGCGGGCACGCCCGCGTCGGCGGTCACGTTCGCCGAGCTGGCCGCGTCCGAGCCGCTGTCGGTCGCGACGATGTTCAGCGCCGGCGGCCCGACGTTCCCGTTCGGCGCCCACCTGGCCGCCGTGGAGGTCGACACCGAGACGGGCAAGGTGGTGCTGCGCCGCGTGATCACCGTGGACGACGCCGGCACCATCCTCAACCCGCTGATCGCCGACGGCCAGCGCCACGGCGGCATCGCCCAGGGCGTGGCCCAGGCGCTGTTCGAGGAGGTGACGTACGACGCCGACGGCAACCCGCAGAACAGCACCTTCGCCGACTACGCGTTCGTCTCCGCCGCCGAGCTGCCCAGCTTCGAGCTGGTCACGATGGAGACCCCCACGCCGATGAACCCGCTGGGCGCGAAGGGCATCGGCGAGGCCGGCACCATCGGCGCCACCCCCGCCGTGCACAACGCGGTCGTCGACGCGCTCGCCCACCTCGGAATCCGGCACATCGACATGCCCGCCACACCGCGCCGCGTCTGGGAGGCGCTCACCGCCCGCTGACGCGGTCGGCGATCCGGGCGATCGGCGACGTCGTGACGCGGGTGCCCTCCTCGGCCCGGTCGGCGGCGCGGTACGCGACGTACATGCCGCGTACGCCCAGCCAGCGCAGCGGTTCGGGCTCCCATTTGCGCACGTGGTGGCCGACCCAGGGCAGCCGTACGAGACCGGAGTCGGCGCCGGTGACCAGGTCGGCGAGGGTACGGCCCGCGAGGTTCGTGGTGGTCACGCCGTGGCCGACGTAGCCACCCGCGTAACCGAGCCCGGTGGAGCGGTCCAGGTCGACGCTGGAACACCAGTCGCGCGGCACGCCGAGCACCCCGCACCACGCGTGGTCGACGCGCGCGGTGGCCGCCGCGGGGAACATCTTCGCCAGGATGGCGTGCAGCTCGCGCACCGTCCACGCCTGGGTGCGGCCCCGCCGGTCCGTACGGGACCCGAACCGGTACGGGATGCCGCGCCCGCCGATCGCGATCCGCCCGTCGGCCGTGCGCTGCGCGTACATGTACGCGTGCGCCTCGTCGCCGAGCAGCTCGCAGCCGTCCCACCCGATGGCCCGCCACGTCTCGGGCGGCAGCGGCTCGGTGGCGATCATGGACGAGTTCATCGGCAGCCACGTGCGCCGCTCCCCCGAGATGCCCGCCGTGAAGCCCTCGGTGGCCCGGATGACGTATCGCGCCCGTACGTCGCCGAACGGCGTGCGCGCCCGCCCCGGCTCGATCGCGGTCACCGGCGTCGACTCGTAGATCGTCACGCCCAGCCGCGCCACCGCCCCGGCCAGCCCCTGGACCAGCTTCGCCGGGTGGACGCGCGCGGCCTGCGGGTCGTACACGCCGCCGAGCGCGCCGGCGACGTCGATGCGGTCGGTGACCTCGCGCGCGGACAGCGTGACCGCGTCGCCGCCCCACCGCCGCTGCTCCGCCATCGAGGCCCGCATCCGGGCGAGCTGCGCGGGCGCGTGGGCCACCCGCAGCACACCGCCCTTCACGATGTCGGCGTCGATGCCCTCGTCCGCGGCGACCGCGATGACCTCGTCGACCGCGGCGTTCATCGCCTCCTGCAGCGCCACCACCGACGCGGCGCCGCGCGCCCTGGCGTACGTGCGCGGCGCGCCGGCGATCGCCGGGCTCAGCCAGCCGCCATTGCGCCCGGACGCCCCGAACCCGGCGAACTCCTTCTCCACGACGACCACGCGCAGCGCGGGGTCGGCCTTCTTCAGGTAGTACGCCGTCCACAGCCCGGTGAACCCGCCGCCGACCACGCACACGTCCGCCTCGACCGCGCCGTCGAGCGGGTCGCGCCGCCGCGGCAGGCCGATCTGCCGGTACCAGAACGAGACGCCGCCGTTGACCGTCATGCCGCCTCCTCAGCCCGTACACGTGCGCCCAGTGAGATGACCACCAGCGAGCAGACCAGCGAGACCGCCACCAGCAGCATGTGGTACGCCGCGACCGGCACGATCGAGTCGCCGCCGAGCGCGAACAGCCACTCGCCGACCAGCGGCGCCGTGCCGCCGATCAGCGCCGAGCAGAGCTGGTACGACATCGAGATCGCCGTGTAGCGGACCCGTACGGGGAACGCCTGCACCAGCACGCCCGCCAGGAGCGCGTAGTTCATCCCGCCGGTCACGCCCACGACCGCGATGCCCACCGCGGCCGTGACCGGGTGGGCCGTGCCCACCAGGACGTACATCAGCGGCACCGTGACCAGGTTGACCGTGAGCAGGGTGGCGACGGTGCGGGACACGCCGTACCGCTCGGCCAGCTTCACGCCGAACGGCTGCGTGACGAACTGCGCGACGCTGTAGACGAGCAGCACGTTCAGCATGGTGGACCGGTCCATCTTCAGGTCGGTCGTCGACCAGGCCAGGATGAACGTGGTGATGAAGTACGTCGCGGCGATGCCGATGGAGCTGGCCAGCACCCCGAGCACCAGCCGCTCCGGCGCCGCGCGCAGCACCTCGCCGAGCGGCACCCGCGCGACGTCCTGCCGTTCCTTGGCCTCCGCGAACCGCGGCGACTCCGTGACCCGCAGCCGGATCACCAGGCCCACCACGATCAGCACGGCGGAGAACAGGAACGGCACCCGCCAGCCCCAGGCGTCGAACGCGGTGTCCGGCAGCAGCGACACCAGCGCGAACACCGCCGTGGCCAGGATCGACCCGGCCGGCGAGCCCTGCTGCGCGAACGCGCCGAAGGAGATGCCGCGGCCGCGCGGCGCGTGCTCGTAGCCGATCAGCACGGCGCCGCCCCACTCGCCGCCCACGGCCACGCCCTGCACGACCCGCAGCACGACGAGCAGCACGGGCGCGGCCACGCCGATGGACCCGTACGCCGGGAGCACGCCGACCAGCGTCGTCGCGGCGCCCATCATCAGCAGCGTGATGATCAGCGCGCGTTTGCGGCCGATGCGGTCGCCGATGTGGCCGAACACGGCGCCGCCGATCGGCCGCGCCAGGAAGCCGACCCACAGCGTGGCGAACGAGGCCAGCATGCCGGTGCCCGCGCCGGTGGACGGGAAGAACAGCTTGCCCAGCACCAGCGCGGACGCGGTGCTGTAGATGTAGAAGTCGTACCACTCGATCGTGGTGCCGATGAACGAGGCGATGCCGGCGCGCCGTGCCTCGCGGGAGGCGCGCGGCGGGTGCGTGGTGGTCGTCATTCAGCGTCCCGAGATGCGGTCGGCGATCGTGGCGATCGGTGAGGTGGTCATCCGCCGGCCGTCCTCGGCGCGGTCGGCCGCGCGGTACGCCGCATACATGGCCTGGACCCCGAGCCAGCGCAGCGGTTCGGGCTCCCATTTGCGCACGTGGTGGCCGACCCAGGGCAGCCGCACGAGGGGGGTGTCGGCGCCGGTCACCAGGTCGGCGAGCGTCCGGCCCGCGAGGTTCGTGGTGGTCACGCCGTGGCCGACGTAGCCGCCCGCGTAACCGAGCCCGGTGGACCGGTCCAGGTCGACGCTGGAACACCAGTCGCGCGGCACGCCGAGCACCCCGCACCACGCGTGGTCGACGCGCACCCGCGTGGTGCCGGGCAGGAGCCGGGTGAGGATGTCGCGGAGCTCGCGGACGGTCCACGCCTGGGTGCGGCCGCGGCGGTCCGTACGGGAGCCGAACCGGTACGGGATGCCGCGCCCGCCGATCGCGATCCGGCCGTCGGCCGTGCGCTGCGCGTACATGTACGCGTGGGTCTGGTCGTTCAGCAGCTCGCAGCCGTCCCAGCCGATCTCCGCCCAGAGGTCGGCGGGCAGCGGCTCGGTGGCGATCATGGACGAGTTCATCGGCAGCCACGTGCGCCGCTCCCCCGCCAGCCCGGCGGTGAACCCCTCCGTCGCGCGGATCACGTACCGGGCCCGTACGTCACCGAACGGGGTGCGCGCCCGCCCCGGCTCGATCGCCGTGACCGGCGTCGACTCGTAGATCGTGACGCCCAGCCGCGTCACGGCCGCGGCCAGGCCCTGGACGAGCTTGGCGGGCTGGATGCGCGCGCAGTGCGGGTTGAACAGGCCGCCGAGCGCGCCGTCGACGTTGATCCGGTCGGTGACCTCGCGCGCGGACAGCGGGGTCTCGTCCGGGTTGCCCCACTCGCGGGCCGTGCGCGCGGCGGCGCGCAGCCGCGGGAGCTGCGCCGGGGCGTGCGCGACGCGCAGGATGCCGCTCTTGACGACGTCCGCGTCGATGCCCTCGGCGGCGGCGACCGCGATCACCTCGTCCACGGAGGCGTTCATCGCACGCTGGAGCCCGCGCACGGCCGCCGCGCCGTGCTCCTTCGCGTACCGCGCGGGCGCCCCGGCGATCTGCCCACTGAGCCACCCGCCATTGCGCCCCGACGCCCCGAACCCGGCGAACTCCCGCTCCACGATCACGACGCGCAGCGCCGGGTCGGCCTTCTTCAGGTAGTACGCCGTCCACAACCCCGTGAACCCGGCACCCACCACGCACACATCCGCCTCGACCGCTCCGGCCAGCGAATCCCGCCGTACGGGCAGCCCGATCTCCCGGTACCAGAACGACACGTTCCCGTTGACGCTCATCACGCATCCGCCCTCTCGTCGACACGCGGGGCCGCGGGCTCGCCGTCGGCGGACACGCGCCGGGGCAGCAGCACACAGCAGGCGAGCATCATCACGGCGATGACCACGCAGAACCCGGCGATCGGCCACGCCGACCCGGTCAGGTCGAGCAGGTACGTGGCGATGACCGGGGCCAGGCCGCCGCCCAGGGCGCCGCCGAGGTGGTAGCTCAGCGACGAGCCGGTGTACCGGACGCGCGCGGCGAACAACTGCGCCACCTGACCGGCCAGCACGCCGTAGCCGAGGCCGATGAACACCATGGCGACCGCGACCGCGAGGTAGAGCAGCCCGGGTACGCGGGCGTTCATCAGCGCGAACGCCGGGAACGACCAGGCGACGAGGCCGGCCGCGCCGAGGATCGCGATGCGCCGGGCGTCGAACCGCAGCGACGCCACCGCACCGACCACCACGAACACGCCCTCCACCACGGCGGCGATCAGGTTCCCCGGCAGGCTGACCGACTCCGGCATCTTCAACGTCTCGGTGGCGTACACCAGCGTGAAGCTGGTGAGCAGGTAGTACACGACGAACACGCCGGAGAACGCGCCGAACCCGATGAGGATCCGGATGCCGGCCTCGCGTACGGCGGCGACCAGCGGCACCCGGCCCGGCCCCGCGGCCCGCTCACGGCGCGCCGCGGCGAACTCCTTGGACTCGGTGATGCCCAGCCGGATGAACAGGCCGATCGGTACGAGGACCACGGACAGCAGGAACGGCACCCGCCACGCGAAGCCGTCCGGCGACGTGCCGCCCGCGGTCAGCGCCACGACCTGGAACACCGCCGTGGCGAGCAGCAGCCCCAGCGGCGAGCCGAGCTGGGCGAACGACCCGAACAGCACCTTCTTGCGCGGCGGCGCGTGCTCCACGCCGATCAGCGCGGCGCCGCCCCACTCGCCGCCCACCGCGAAGCCCTGCACCAGCCGCATGAGCACCAGCAGCAGCGGCGCCAGGGCGCCCGCCGTGCCGTACGACGGGAGCAGCCCGATCGCGAACGTCGCGAGCCCCATCGCCAGCAGCGACACGACCAGCGTGGCCTTGCGGCCGTAGCGGTCGCCGAAGTGCCCGAACACGATCGCGCCCAGCGGCCGGGCGATGAACCCGACGGCGAACGTGGAGAACGCCAGCAGCGTGCCGGTCAGCGGCGTCGTCTCGGGGAAGAAGACCCGGTTGAACACCAGCGCGGACGCCGTGCCGTAGATGAAGAAGTCGTACCACTCGATGGTCGTGCCGATCACGGCCGCCGAGGCGACCCGCGTCAGCGACATCCGACCCGGTGGGTTCTGCGTGGTCATGCTGCTCCCGGTGCCTTGGGGGGTGGGCGGTTCCGGTCAGGCCAGCTCGTCGAAGCGGTCGCGGTCGGCGCGTTCCGGGTCGCGGCGCGCCGGGTCGCCCTGCCCGCCACCGCCGCCGGTGACCACGACGATCCGGTCGCCGGCGGCGAGCGACCCGCTGAACACGCAGTCCAGCCGCTCGACGGTGCCGTCGCGGCGTTCCACGGTGAAGGCGCCGGCGCCGCCGGGCCCGCCGCCGCGCAACCCGGCCGCGCCCGCGCGGTGGCGGTCGGCGTAGCCGGAGATCTGCACGTTGTCGCGGGTCGCCTCGTACACCCGGCGTATCCCCAGGCCGCCGCGGTTCTCCCCGGCGCCGCCCGACCCGCCGACCAGCGCGTACTCGGCGATCCTGAAGTGCGAGTAGTCGCTTTCCAGCGCCTCGACGGGCGCGTTGGCGCAGTTGGAGATCGGGTTGTCCAGCGCATCCGCGCCGTCGTGGTCGGCGCACCCGCCCCAGCCGCCGCCCAGGATCTCCAGGACGACCTGGTAGCGGCCGTCGCCGCCGTCGAGGTGGCTGACCGACACGGCCGTGGTCGTGTCGAAGCCGGTGGCCACGGCGCGGTCCGGCATGACGGCGCCGAGCGCGCGGACGATCGCGTTGAACACGCGGCTGGCCGGGGTGAGCCGCGCGCGGACCGCGGCCGGCGGGCGCGGGTTGAGGATCGAGCCGTACGGCGCGGTGATCGTCACCGGCCGGTTGCACCCCTCGTTGAACGGGATGTCCTGCTCGTCGAGCAGGCAGCGTACGGCGGACTGCGCGGCCGACACCGTCGAGGCGAACGGGCAGTTGACGTTGCCCACGATCTGCTCCGAGCTGCCGGTGAAGTCCACGGACAGCGCACCGCCCGCGACCGTGACCCGCGCGCGCACCGTGGCGACGTCGCCGCCCCACGGGGTGGCGTCCAGCGTCTCCTCGGCGGTGTACTCCCCGTCGGGGATGCGGCCGATCGCGTCGCGGAACCGGCGTTCGGAGTAGTCCTTCAGCTCGTCCATCGCGGCCAGGGCGTCGGCCGCGCCGTAGCGGCCGATCAACTGGGTGAGCCTGCGGTGCGCGGTGGTGTTGGCGGCGAACTGCGCGTTGAGGTCGCCGATCACCAGGTCCGGCACGCGGACGTTCGCGCGGATGATCCGCTCGACGAAGCCGCCGTTCCAGTCGCGGGACACCGAGAACCGCGCCATCGGCAGCCGCAGCCCCTCCTGGTAGATCTCCGTCGCCTCGGCGTTCAGCCCGGCATGGCCGCCGCCGATGTCCACGTGATGGGCGACGCTGGCCGCGAACGCCACCAGGTCGCCGCCGGCGAAGATCGGCGTGAACAGGTAGATGTCCTGCATGTGCTGGCCGCCGCCGTACGGGTCGTTCATCAGCAGCGCGTCGTCGGGGGTCAGCGCGGCCACGTCGATGTCGGCCATCAGGCCGCGCAGCGCGATCGAGATGCCCGCCGTCATGATCGGGATGCACTCGGCCTGCGTGACGACCTCGCCGCGGGCGTCCGTCAGCGCGACGGAGAAGTCGCGTGCCTCGCGGACGATCGACGAGAACGCCGTACGCCGCAGGTCGGCGGCCATCTCACGGGTGATCGCGGCGTATCCCGCGCCGATGATGCCGAGCCGGACCGGGTCCAGCGCCATGGTCAGCTCCTCTCCAGGACGAGGTTGGTCAGCTCGTCGACGTGCGCCGTCCAGCCGGACGGCACGAAGCAGGTGGAGGTGTCCTCCTCGACGACCGCCGGGCCGGTGACCTCGGCGCCGGCCGGCAGCGCGGCGCGGTGCGTGAACAGGGCCGTGACCGTACGGCCGTCCTCGACGATGTCGCGCCGCTCGCCCGTGCGGCCCGGGTCGTGCGCGACGCGGGGCAGGACGACCGGCGGCCGCGGCTTCGTCACGGTCAGCCGCAGCGTCACGACCTGGACCCGCTTGGCCGGGTCGGCGTAGCCGAACCGGGTGCGGTGCAGCTCGTGGAAGTCGGCGACGAGATCGGCGACGCGCACCGCGCCGTCGCCGCGGCGGACGGGGACCGCCACCTCGAAGCCCTGCCCGGCGTAGCGCATGTCGACGGCCCACGTGTGCCGGGCGCCGGCCAGGTCGATGCCGTCCGCGACCAGCTCGTCGCGGCCGGAGTCGGCGAGCTCGCCCATGGTGGCCGCCAGGTCGGCGTCGGCCAGGTCGTCCGCGGCGGCCAGTGCCGTACGGCCGAACTCGCGGCGGAAACCCGAGGTCAGCAGCCCGTACGCGGATGCCAGGCCCGGGTACGGCGGCACCAGCACCCGCGCGATGCCCAGTTCGCCGGCCACCGACGCGGCGTGCAGCGGGCCCGCGCCGCCGTACGCGATCAGCGTGTGGCCCTCGACCTCCTGCCCGCGCTCCACCGACGCCACCCGGATGGCCCCGGCCATCGCGACGCCCGCGAGCCGGTACACATCCTCGGCCACGCGCTCGACCGGCTTGCCCAGCCGCCCGGCGATCGGCGCGAACGCGTCCGCCGCGGCGCCGCGGTCCAGCGCGAACCGGCCGCCCAGGAAGCTCTCCGGGCGGATCAGCCCGCGCAGCACGTTCGCGTCCGTGACGGTGGGCAGCCCGGACCCGCGGCCGTAGCACGCCGGGCCCGGGTCGGCGCCCGCGCTGCGCGGCCCGACGGTCAGCAGGCCGCCGCTGTCGATCGCGACGATGCTGCCGCCCCCGGCGCCGACCGTGGTGATGTCCACCATCGGCACCCGCAGCGGCAGCCCGTCCACGACCGTCTCCGCCGTGACGTGCGGTTCGCCGCCGGTGACCAGCGCGACGTCCGTACTGGTGCCGCCCATGTCGAGCGTCACGACGTCGGCCACGCCCGCGGACTCGGCCACGCCGATCGCGCCCGACACCCCGGCGGCGGGGCCCGACAGCAGCATCGTCACCGGGTGCGCACCCGCGACGTTCGCCGGGACGATGCCGCCGTTGGACTGCATGACCTGCAACGACTCCACGCCCATCGCGGTGGCCGTACGGGCCAGCCGGTCCAGGTAGCCGGCCACCACGGGGCGGATGAACGCGTCGGCCGCGGTCGTCGCGGTCCGCTCGTACTCGCGGAACTCCCGCACCACGCCGCTGGACACCGAGACGGGCAGGTCCGGCGCGAGCTCCGCGAGGATCTCCCGGGTGCGCAGCTCGTGCCGCGGGTCGGCGTACGCGTGCAGGTACGCGACGGCGATCGCGGTCACCCCGGCGTCCAGCAGCGCGCGGGCGGCGGCGCGTACGGACTCCTCGTCCAGCGCGCGGACCACGCCGCCGTCGTGGTCGAGCCGCTCGTCGACCTCGTGGATGTCGCCGCGCCGCACCAGCGGGACCGGCTTGCGGTAGCCCAGGTCGTACATGCGCAGCCGGTCCTGGCGCTGGAGGAAGACCAGGTCGCGGAAGCCGCGGGTGACCAGCATGCCGATCCGCGCGCCGCGGCGTTCCAGCAGGGCGTTGGTGGCGACGGTGCTGCCGTGCAGGAGGGCCGCGCCCTCGGTGAGCCCGGCGGCCAGCCCGTTCAGCCCGTTGACGACCGCGCGCGACGGATCGTCGGGCGTGGAGAACACCTTGTCGATCGCGCGCAGCGCGCCGTTCTCGTCGAGCACGACGACGTCGGTGAACGTACCGCCGCATTCCGCGCCGATTCTCATCTGACCTCCCCCGGCCCGTACGGAAACGGGCCTCGTACGCGGCACGTTCAGTAGCTCGGCGGGCTGATCACCCACAGGACGGTCGCGGGCGCGCCGCCGACCTCGGCGAGGCGGTGCGGTGTGGAGCTGCGGTAGACGATGCTGTCGCCGACGTCCATGACGTGCGGCTCGCCGTCGAGGGTGAGCTCCACCCGCCCGGCCAGCACCAGCAGCAGCTCCTCGGAGTCGCCGTGGGTGTAGCCGTCCTCGCCGGTGGCGCCACCGGGGTCGAACTCGCCGACGAACGCCTCGATGTGCTGCTGCGCCTTCGCGGTCAGCCGGTACTTCCGTCCCAGGACGCCGAACGCCAGGCCGGGCCGCGCGTCCACGCGCAGCACGCGGGGGCGCGCGTCGAAGTCGCTGGCGAACAGGTCGCCGATCTTCAGCCCGAGGGCCTCCGCGATCTGCTGGAGCGTCCCGATGCTCGGATTCGCGATGCCCCGCTCGACCTGGCTGAGATACCCCTCACTGATCTCCGCCCGCTTGGCCACCGCGAGCAGCGTCAACTTCCGCGCCCGCCGCACGGCCCGCAACCGCTCCCCGACCGTGACGTCGCGCGCGGCCCGAACCCTCTCCCGCTCGAAATTCACAAGCCAGGACACTAAGGACACCCACACCCACAGTCAAGAATCTCTGAGATAACAACTCAGCGACACTGAGGGGCCCCGCCTCCTTGACGGATCCTGGTCGGAGTTCCTAACGCGGCTCGAGGATCAGCAGCGGGATCGTGCGCTGGGTGCGCCGCGCGTAGCGGCGCCAGTGAGCGGTATAGGCGAGCGCCTTCGGCCACAGTGTCCGGCGCTCCTCGCCCGCCGCCTCCCTGACATGCACGTCGATCCGCCGCCTGCCGACCTGGATCCCCGTGTCGGGATGTGCGCGCAGGTTGTGGAGCCAGGCCGGGTTCTCCGGATGCCCGCCTTTGGCGGCGACGACGAGGAACCGGTCTCCGTCCGGCATGTAGACCAGAGGTGTGGTCCGCCGCTTGCCGCTCTTCGCCCCCGTGTGGTCGAGGAGGAGCATCGGGGGGACCCCCGGCAGGCGGTGCCCCAGACGCCCGCCCGTCGCGCGATAGATCGCAGTATGGCCACGGAACAACCGCGCGAGAACCGGCCACGAATGATCAGCGATCCAGAAGAAGTCGACCATGGGCGCGGCCCCCCCCCAATCAGACGGACACGATCAGCCGTGCGCCAGATACTGAACGCCCCCGACCGCGCAACGCAAGTGGCACACCGCTCCGAGCGCCACACCCCGACATGCCGCCCACGAACAACGCCTCAGCGCCCCCCGGAACCCAGCGTCCCCTGGACCGGGCGGCCCGCGGGACCCGGCGTTCCCTGGCACCCGCCGTTCCCTGGAGCCCGGCGCCCCCGGAACCCGCCGTTCCCCGGAACCCGCCGCCCCCCGGAACCCGCCGCTCCCTGGGACCCGGCGTTCCCTGGGACCCGGCGGCCCTTGGGACCCGCCGTTCCCTGAGACCCGGCGTCCCCTGGCGACGTTCCGCCCAGACCGGTTCGCCCCGGGGCACCAGGCGGCCGCCCGTCCGCAGGACCGCCCCGGGGCCCACCGAACCCAGGCCCGCGCCGGAGCGCCGATCCCGCTACGGATACACCGGACGAAAGTCGCGGGAACCAGTCGCACGCCGACGCGCCCATCTCGCAGTGCACCCCGAGCCCCGTCCCGGGGGAACCCAGAACCAGGCCAGGCCAGGGCGTCAGCCCCGCGGCCCAACCCCAAGAACACAGAACCCAGGACGCGGAAAAGCTGTCGCGCGGCAGCGCGGCCTTCCTCCAGCGCACCCCCGAACCCATCCCGGGATATCACCCCGAACCCGGGCAGACCCAGGGCGCCAGCCCCGCGGCCCAACCCCGAGAACGCAGACCCCAGGACGCGGAAAAGCTGTCGCGCGGCAGCGCGGCCTTTACCGAGACGCACCCCACCCATCCCCAGGCCACCCAGAAGCCAGATCGCGTCCAGAGCACCCCTCCCGTGGCCCACCCCCCGCGAGCGCGAGCGCGAACGCGGGTCGCGGGTCGCGGGTCGCGGTGCGCGGGTCGCGGTGCGCGGTGCGCGGGTCGCGGTGCGCGGGTCAAGCTATCGCGCATAGCGCGGTCTGCATCCCGGCGCACCTCCAACCCCGGAGCCCACCAGAACCAGACGGGCCCAGGGCGTCAGCCCCGCGGCCCAACCCCGAGAACGCAACACCAAGGACGCGGAAAAGCAGTCGCGCGGCAGCGCGGCCTTGTCTGCCCCAGGTCCTGCACCTGACGCTGTAGATCATCAACCGAACCGCGAAACGGCCACGGCAGAACTCGCCGTGGCCGTTCGGGACCGCCGCGTCAGACGTT
The DNA here is from genome assembly GCA_036502625.1 of Streptosporangiaceae bacterium. Classification (GTDB taxonomy): domain Bacteria; phylum Actinomycetota; class Actinomycetes; order Streptosporangiales; family Streptosporangiaceae; genus DASXYG01. The sequence goes on along the minus strand of DASXYG010000115.1, from coordinate 15,713 downwards.
GAAGCCGAGCATTCTCAACTGGTCGCGGCCGTCGTCGGTGATCTTGTCGGGGCCCCACGGGGGGAGCCAGACCCAGTTGATGCGCATCTCGGGGACCAGGCCCTCCAAGGCGCTCATGGCCTGGTCCTCGATCATGTCGGTCAACGGGCAGGCGGCGCTGGTCAGGGTCAGGTCGAGGGTGACGCTGCTGTCGTCCTCGATGTTGACGCCGTACAGCAGGCCCAGGTCGACGACGTTGACGCCCAGTTCGGGGTCGACGACGTCCTTCAGCGCCTCCGTGATGTCCTCCACCGTGGCGGTGGTGCTCGTCGGCGAGGTCATCGGGTTGTCCGTGGTCGTGTCGTCAGTCATCGCTGCCCTCCGCCGGTGCCGTACTGGTGGCCTGTGCGGTGGCGTCCTTCCAGGCCATCCAGCCCAGCAACGCGCACTTGATGCGTGCCGGGTACTTGGACACGCCGGCGAGCGCGACCGCGTCCTCCAGCACGTCCTCGTCTGGTTCGCCCTCGCCCTTGCTCTTCATCAGGGCGAGGAACTCGTCCTCGATCTCCATCGCCTGCTTGACCGTCTTCCCGATGACGAGGTCCGTCATCACCGAGGTGCTGGCCTGGCTGATGGAGCAGCCCATGCTGTCGTACGACACGTCGGCGACCACGGGTTCGGCGCCGGAGCGGTCGAGCAGCACGCGCAGCGTCACCTCGTCACCGCACGTCGGGTTGACGTGGTGGACCTCCGCCTCGAACGGGTCCCGCAGCCCCTTGTGGTGGGGGTTGCGGTAGTGGTCCAGGATGATCTCCTGGTACATGGACTCGAGTTGCATCAGCCGAAGAACCTCTTCACGTGGTCCAGACCGTCGGCCAGCGCGTCGATCTCGGCGCGCGTGTTGTACAGGTACACAGACGCTCGCGTGCTCGCGGTAATTCCGTAGCGGGTGTGCAGCGGCCGCGCGCAGTGGTGGCCGGCGCGTACGGCGACGCCGTCGGCGTCGAGCACCTGGCTGACGTCGTGCGGGTGGATATCGCCGTACGCGCCCTCCAGCGTGAACGACAGGGCGGCGCCGCGATCGTCAGGGTTGGTCGGGCCGAGCAGCCTCAGCCCGTCGATCGCGGTCAGCCGCTCCACCGCGTAGCCGATCAGGTCGTATTCGTACGCCCTGATGTTGGCCAGCCCCACCTCGGTGAGGTAGTCCAGCGCCACGCCGAGCCCGTGCGCCTGCGCGATCGGCATCGTGCCGGCCTCGAACTTGTGCGGCGGCGGCGCGTACGTCGACCGCTCCATGGCGACCGTCTCGATCATCTCGCCCCCGCCGAGGAACGGCGGCATCGCGTCGAGCAGCTCGCGCCGCGCCCACAGCACGCCGATGCCCGTGGGCCCGACGACCTTGTGGCCGGTGAAGCCGAAGAAGTCGACGCCGAGGTCGCCCACGTCGACCGGCATGTTCGGCGCGGACTGGGCGCCGTCGGCGAGCACCAGCGCGCCCACTTCGTGCGCCCGGTCGGCGATCTGCCGCACGGGGTTGATCGTGCCGAGGACGTTCGACTGGTGGGCCAGCGCGACGATCTTCGTACGCTCGGTGATCAGGTCGTCGATGTTCGAGAGGTCGAGGTAGCCGTCGTCGGTGACGCCGAACCACCGCAGCTTCGCGCCCGTACGCTGGCACAGGAGCTGCCACGGCACGATGTTGGAGTGGTGCTCCATCTCCGTGACGACGATCTCGTCGCCGGGGCCGACCGCGAACCGGTGGGCCGCCTCCCCCGCCGTGGACGCGTTGCCCATGGCGTACGCGACCAGGTTGATCGCCTCGGAGATGTTCTTGGTGAACACCACCTCGGACTCGTCGCCGGCACCGAGGAACCGCGCGGTCTTCAGCCGCGCGCCCTCGTACGCCTCCGTGGCCTCCTCGCCGAGCTCGTGCGTGGCGCGGTGGATGTTGGCGTTGTGCTTCTCGTAGAAGTCGTCGATGGCCTCGATGACCTGGCGCGGCTTCTGCGAGGTGTTGGCGCTGTCGAGGTACGCCAGGCGCTTGCCGTCGCGGACCGTGCGCTCCAGGATCGGGAAGTCCTTGCGGATCCGATCGACGTCGAAGGTCACGAAGCCGCCGCCTTCACAAACCGCTCGTACCCCTCCGCTTCCAGGCGGTCGGCGAGCTCGGGGCCGCCCTCCTCGACGATGCGCCCGGCGACGAAGACGTGCACGAAGTCGGGCTTCACGTACTGCAGGATGCGGGTGTAGTGGGTGATCAGCAGGACACCGCGGTCGCCGCCCTCGCGGAACCGGTTGATGCCCTGGGACACCACGCGCAGCGCGTCGACGTCGAGGCCGGAGTCGGTCTCGTCGAGCACCGCGATCTTCGGCTTCAGCATCTCGAGCTGGAGGATCTCGTGGCGCTTCTTCTCGCCGCCGGAGAACCCCTCGTTGAGGCTGCGCTCGGCGAACACCGGGTCGATGGACAGGGCGTCGAGCGAGCCCTTCATCTCCTTGGCGAACTCGCGCAGCTTCGGCGCCTCGCCGCGTACGGCGGTGACGGCCGAGCGGAGGAAGTTCGACACGGAGACGCCGGGCACCTCGACGGGGTACTGCATCGCCAGGAACAGGCCGGCCTGGGCGCGCTTGTCGACGCTCATGGCCAGGACGTCCTCGCCGTCGAGCAGGACGGTGCCGCCGGTGATGGTGTACTTCGGGTGGCCGGCGAGGGCGTACGCCAGGGTGGACTTCCCGGACCCGTTCGGGCCCATGATGGCGTGCGTCTCCCCCGACCTGACGGTCAGGTCCACGCCACGGAGGATCTCCTTGTCCTCGACGTTGACGTGCAGGTCGTGAATCTCAAGCGTGGGCATATGGCTACGACTCCTGGGCAAGGGAGACGAGCACGTCGTCACCCTCGGTCTTCACTTGGTATACGGGTACGGGCTGGGTGGCCGGCGGGTTGGTCGGCTTGCCGGTGCGGAGGTCGAAGCACGAGCCGTGCAGCCAGCACTCGACGGTGTGGTCGTACACCTCGCCCTCGGACAGCGCCACCTCGGCGTGTGAGCACACGTCGCTGATGGCGAAGACCTCGCCGCCGGTCTTGACGATGGCCACCGGTGTGTCGTCGATCTCGACCGCGAGCGTGCCGTCGTCGGGGATATCGCCGACGCCGCACACTCGTACGAAGTTGGATTGCCGCGGAGCAGCGAACTCACTCATGCCAGCGACTTCTCCAGTTCCGCCTCGATCGCCGCCATCACGCGCTCGCGGATCTCCGGCACCTCGATGTGCGCGAGCTGCGCCGCGAAGAAACCGCGGATCACCAGCCGCCGCGCCTCGGGGAGCGAGATGCCGCGCGCCATGAGGTAGAACATCTGGAGGTCGTCGAGCCGCCCGCTGGCGCTGGCGTGCCCGGCCATCTGGATCTCCCCGGTGAGGATCTCCAGGTTCGGCACGGAGTCGACGAGCGCTCCGTCGGTGAGCACCAGGTTGCGGTTGTGCTCGTACGTGTCGGTGCCCTCGGCCTGGACCTGGATCAGGACGTCGCCGATCCACACGGCGTGGGCCTTCTCGCCCTGCAGCGCGCCCTTGTACTCGACGCGGCTGCGGCAGTTCGGCTCCGAGTGGTCGACGAACAGCCGGTGCTCCAGGTGCTGGCCGGCGTCGACGAAGTACAGCCCCTGCAGCTCGGCGTCGCCGCCGGGCCCGTCGTACGCGACGGACGGGGACAGCCGCACGACGTCGCCGCCGAGCGTGACCACGAACGTCTTGATCTTCGCGTCGCGGCTGAGCCTGGCGTGGTGGCGGGACACGTGGACCGAGTCGTCGGCCCAGTCCTGCACGCTGACCACGGACAGCCGCGCGCCGTCGCCGACGACGAACTCGATGTTGTCGGCGTAGAGCGCGCTGCCGGCGTGGTCGAACACGATCGTGGCCTCGGCCAGCGGCTCGACGCGCACGACCGTGTGGCCGTACGCGGCGGCCTCGACGCCCTCGCCGCGCACGTGGACGACGGTCGGCTTGCTCGCGACCGTGTTCTTCGGCACGGTGATCACGGTGGCCTGCCGGAACCCCGTGTAGGCCTGCGCGCTGATGCGCTCGTTGGGCACGAAGGACCGGCCGAGCCGCGGGTCGTCGCGGCCGACGGTCTCGACCTGGACCTCCGGCGCCGCGTCGACCTCGACGACCACCTTGCCGTCGGCGCCGGCCTTCCCGTCGTGCAGGTGGCGCAGGCGGCGCAGCGGGGTGAACCGCCACTCCTCCTCGCGCCCGTTCGGCACCGGGAAGTCGTCGACGTCATAGGACGTGAACGCCTCGAGCTTGGACTGCGCGGGCGCGCCCTCGACGGCGCCCCCATGCGAGTGAGGCGCGACTTCTACCTGGGGCACTAGCCCACTGCTCCTTCCATCTGCAGCTCGATCAGCCGGTTCAGCTCGAGCGCGTACTCCATCGGCAGCTCGCGCGCGATCGGCTCGATGAAGCCGCGCACGATCATCGCCATCGCCTCGTCCTCGGTCAGGCCACGGCTCATCAGGTAGAAGAGCTGGTCCTCGCTGACCTTGGAGACGGTCGCCTCGTGGCCCATCTCGACGTCGTCCTCGCGGACGTCGACGTACGGGTAGGTGTCGGAGCGGCTGATCTGGTCGACGAGCAGCGCGTCGCACTTGACCGTCGACTTGGAGTGCTCGGCGCCCTCCTGGACCTGGACCAGGCCGCGGTAGGAGGTGCGGCCGCCGCCGCGCGCCACCGACTTCGAGACGATGTTGGACGAGGTGTACGGCGCGCAGTGGACCATCTTGGCGCCGGCGTCCTGGTGCTGGTCCTCGCCGGCGAAGGCGACGGACAGGGTCTCGCCGTTGGCGTGCTCGCCCATCATGTAGATCGCGGGGTACTTCATGGTCACCTTCGACCCGATGTTCCCGTCGACCCACTCCATGGTGGCGCCCTCGTACGCGACGGCCCGCTTGGTGACCAGGTTGTACACGTTGTTCGACCAGTTCTGGATGGTCGTGTAGCGGCACCGGGCGTTCTTCTTGACGATGATCTCCACGACCGCGGAGTGCAGGGAGTCCGACTTGTAGATCGGCGCCGTGCAGCCCTCGACGTAGTGGACGTAGGAGTTCTCGTCGACGATGATCAGCGTCCGCTCGAACTGGCCCATGTTCTCGGTGTTGATCCGGAAGTAGGCCTGGAGCGGGATCTCGACGTTGACGTTCGGCGGTACGTAGATGAACGACCCGCCGGACCACACCGCGGTGTTCAGCGACGCGAACTTGTTGTCGCCGGGCGGGATGACGCTGCCGTAGTACTCCTGGAAGATCTCCGGGTGCTCGCGCAGCGCCGTGTCGGTGTCCAGGAAGATGACGCCCTGGCTCTCGAGGTCCTCACGGATCTTGTGGTAGACGACCTCGGACTCGTACTGCGCGGCGACGCCGGCGACGAGGCGCTGCTTCTCCGCCTCGGGGATGCCGAGCTTGTCGTAGGTGTTCCTGATGTCCTCGGGAAGCTCTTCCCAGGACTCGGCCTGCTTCTCCGTGGAGCGCACGAAGTACTTGATGTTGTCGAAGTCGATGCCGGTGAGGTCGGCCCCCCAGGTGGGCATCGGCTTCTTGCCGAACAGCCGCAGGCCCTTCAGCCGGAGGTCGAGCATCCACTCGGGCTCGTCCTTCTTCCCGGAGATGTCGCGGACGACATCCTCGGACAGGCCGCGCTTGGCCGCGGCTCCCGCGGCGTCGGAGTCGGACCAGCCGAACTTATAGCTGCCGAGCCCTTCGAGCTCGGGATGATCGATCGTCGTCACGTCGAGGTCTCCTCGGACTCCTCGGTTCCAATGGAAATCTTGCCGTCGTACCGCCCCAGATCGCGCGGGCTGACGTGGGTCGTGCAAACGCCGTCGCCATGCGCGATCGTGGCGAGCCGCTGCACCGGTGTGCCGAGCAGGCGCGCGAACGCGTCCGTCTCGGCCTCGCACAACTGCGGGAACTCGGCCGCCACGTGGGCGACCGGGCAGTGGTGCTGGCACAGTTGCTGGCCGCCGAACGGCCCCGGCGCGGTGGTCTCGGCGGCCGACGCGGCGTAGCCGTCGGCCGAGAGCGCCTCGGCCAGCACGCGGAGCCGCTGGTCGACCGGCACGGCGCGCAACTGCGTGCCGTAGCGGCGTTCCAGGTCGGCGACCTGGCGGCGGGCGAACTCCACGACCGCCTCACCGCCCAGCTTCTCGGCGAGGAACCGCAGCGCACTCGCGGCGGTGTCGTCGTAGGCGTGGTAGAAGGCGTCGCGGCCGCCGTCGGTGATGGCGAACAGCTTCGCCGGACGGCCGCGGCCGCGCGGGCCGCGCGGCCGGGCGTCGCGGGTCTCGATCATGCCCTCGGCGAGCAGCGCGTCGAGATGACGGCGGACCGCCGCCGGGGTCAGCCCGAGGCGGTCGCTCAGCGCGGCGGCCGTCGCCGGGCCGTACTCGAGAATGAGCCGGGCCACGCGGGCCCGGGTGTCCCGCTCGGAACCCGTGCCGGGTGCGCGTTCGGGCACGTCGGAACCGTGGGCGGCACGGCCCACGGCGACGTTCCCCTCTCCACGCACGTTTTTCACAACATCAGTGTGTCCTAATTCCTTCCGCGCCGCCAATCCCCGCCCGGATGGCCTCAGTCACGCAGGCGACCCTTACCTGGCCGCGGTTCCCGTACGGCGGGGCTACCAGGCGACCGGCAGGCGGTCGACGCCGTGGATGTCGGACGCGACGCGCACCGGCACCTCGTCCCGCGGCACGGCCAGGCGCAGCCCGGGGAACCTGGCGAGCAGCGCGGAGAACGCGACGCGCATCTCGACGCGCGCGAGCTGCTGGCCCAGGCACTGGTGGATGCCGTAGCCGAAGCCAACTTGGCCGACGACCTTCCGGCCGATGTCGAGCCGGTCGGGGCCGGGGAACCGCTCCGGGTCGCGGTCGGCGGCCTGCAGCGAGACGGCCACGGTCTCCCCCGCCCGGATGACCTGGCCGCCCACCTCGACGTCCTCGAGCGCGCACCGCTCGGCGGTGTGCGCGATGGTCAGGTAGCGCATCAGCTCCTCGACGGCGCCGTCCGTACGCGCGGGGTCGGCGCGCAGCGCGGCCAGTTGGCCCGGCGCGCACAGCAGCGCGAACGCGCCGAGCGCGATCATGTTGGCGGTCGTGTCGAGGCCCGCGCCGAGCAGGAGCACGCCGATGCCGGTCAGCTCCGCGTCGCTCAGGTCGGTGGTGGTCAGGTCGCTGAGCAGGTCGTCGGTGGGCGCCGCGCGCTTGGCGGCGACCAGGCCGCGCAGGTAGTCGTGGAGCGCGGTGATCGCGGCGCCCATCGCGTCCATGCCGGCGGTCTGGTCGTTCAGCGTGAGGGCGTGGCCCTGGAAGGCGCCGCGGTCGGCGTACGGAACGCCGAGCAGCTCGCAGATCGTCAGCGCCGGGATGGGCCGGGCGTACGCCTCCACCAGGTCGGCGGGCGGGCCCTGGCGCTCCATGGCGTCGAGGTGGGCGGCGGCGGTCTCCTGGACGCGCTCGGTGAGGGTGCGCATGCGGCGGACGGTGAACTTCCCGGCGAGCATCCTGCGGTAGCGGGTGTGCTCCGGCGGGTCGATGCCGGTCAGGTCGCCGACCGGCGCCGGGGGCAGCTCGCCTTCAGGGCCGCCGGGGAAGGCGTAGTGCATGAGCTCCATGCGGGAGCTGAAGCGCCGGTCGGCCAGGATCGCGCGGACCACGGAATGGCCGGTGGCCAGCCAGCCGAGGTGGCCGTCGGGGAAGCGCATCCGGGCGAGCGGCCGCGCGGCGCGCAGCGGCGCCAGGCCGGGGGGCGGGTCGAACGGGCAGCCCTCGGCGCGGGCGACCGGCAGCGTGACCGCGTCCTCGGTGGTGGGCTCGTTCGGCATGGCGTCCTCCGGTGCGGGGGTCGGCGACGGTACGGACGCCATCATGACACAGATCCGACGTCATATGGAGTCATGATGACGCCATTGTGGCGTCACTCGTCGCGGGGGTCAGCGCGACGCGGCGGCGCGGGACGTGACGAGGTCGATGGCCGCCGCGACCAGGGCGCAGAGGACCAGGACGATGACGAGGACCAGGCCGCGGCGGAACGCGGTGGCCCAGTCGGAGGCGTCGAGCGAGGCGAAGAAGACCGAGCCGACCATGGCGATGCCGACGGCCGTGCCGATCCGCTGCCCCGTCTGGAGCACGCCGGCCGCGCTGCCGCCGCCCGCAGGAGGCACCTCCGACAGGGTGATCGTCTGGTTCGGCGCGATGACCAGTCCGCTGCCCACGCCCGCGACCAGGAACGGCAGGGCGGCCGCCGCCGCGGCGTTGTGGTCCGGCACGAAGTACACGGCCACGAGGACGGCCAGCAGCCCGACCGCGACCGCCGCCAGGCCGACGGCGACCAGGCGCCGTCCGAACCGGTCCACCAGCCGCCCGCCGACCAGCGCGGCGACGCCGGACCCGACGGCGAACGGGGTGATCGCCACGCCCGCGAGCAGGGCGCTGTAGTGCAGGCCGTTCTGGAGGTACAGCGTGTAGATGAAGAAGATCGCGGTGAACCCGGCGAAGTACAGCAGCGCGATCGTGGCGCCGAGCGCGTACGACCGCAGGTGGAACAGGCCGAGGTCGACCATCGGCTCGTCGTGCCGCCGCTCCCAGGACACGAACGCGCCGAGCAGCACCACGGCGGCGGGGAGCAGCGCCCATTTCGCCGCGCCCGTCCAGACCTGCTCCTGGACGAACGGGAGCAGGAACGCGACGACGCCCGCGCCGAGCAGCAGCACGCCGACCGGGTCCAGGCTCCGCCGCCGCCCCGGCTCCGGCGGCGGCAGCATCCGCCACGCGGCCACGAGCGCGGCCAGCCCGATCGGGACGTTGACGTAGAAGACCCACCGCCAGCCCTCGTCCGCGCCGGCGAGCGCGATCAGCGCGCCCCCGGCCAGCGGCCCGACGGCGGTGGCGATGCCGATGGTGGCGCCCAGTCCCCCGAACGCGCGGCCGCGTTCCGGCCCGCGGAACATCACCTGGATCAACCCGGCGACCTGGGGGTTCAGCACCCCGCCCGCGACGCCCTGCACCAGCCGCGCGACGATCAGCCAGGCGATGCTCTGCGCGAACCCGGCGGCGGCGCTGGCCACGGTGAACAGCGCGAGGCCCGCCATGAACACGGCACGCCGGCTGCGCGCGTCCCCCAGGCGCCCGGCGGGCACCAGCACCAGCCCGAACGTCAGCGCGTAGCCGCTGAGGATCCACTGCAGCCCGTCCGGCGTCGCGTGCAGCCCCGCCTTGATCGACGGCAGCGCCACGTTGACGATGCTGACGTCCAGCAGCGTCATGAACGCCGCGACGAGGCAGACCACCAGCGCGCGCCAGCGGTTGGCCACCACCGCGGTATCGGATCCCATTCGCTGAATCTGCTCCGCTGCGCGCCGGGAAAACCCGCCCGCGACCTGCGCGCACGTTCCGGGCCGCGCGGTTCAGGGCGTGCCGGCCGGCTCGGGTGCGGGCTCGCCGCGCCCGCGGCGGTCGCGTGCCCAGGCGTACGCGCTGAGCGCGACGCCCGCGACGGTGACCGCGGCGGCCGCCAGCGGGACGCCGCGTACGCCGAGGCCGGAGCGGATGACCTGGCCGCCGAACCAGCCGGCGACCGCCGCGGCGACCTGATACGCGGCCGCGTTGACCGCGATCGCCAGCGTCGGCGCGGCGGTGGCGGTCGCCAGCACACGGGACTGCATCCCGGGGATCACGGCGAAGCCGAGGGCACCGAGCACGACGACCATGACCGCGGTGGCCGGGCCGCTCGGCGCGGCGTACCACGTGAGGACGAGAGCGGCGGCGAGCGCGGCCAGCAGACCGAGTTGGGAGCGCATGGGCCGGCGGTCGGAGAGCCGGCCGCCGGCGAACGTGCCCGCGGTCGCGCCCGCGCCGTATGCGAGCAGCAGCAGGGGCACGGCGCCCGCGGCGAACCCGCTGATCGTCGTGGCCAGCGGCGCGATGTAGGTGAACACGGCGAGCACGCCCGCGTTGCCGACCGCCGTCACGGCGATCGCGAGGCACACCGCGCCGTCGCGGAACACACGCAGCTCGGTGAGCGCGGAGGTGCCGGGTGCCGGGCGCGCACCGCCGGGGACCAGCCGCAGCACGAGCAGCAGCCCCACCGCGCAGCACGCGGCGATGGCCGCGAAGGTGGCGCGCCAGCCGAGGTGGCCGCCGCCGCGCTGCGCGGCTGCGCCGCGGTCGTCAACTGCGCGGGGCCGTTCCTGCGGTTGGGCGCGCCGGTGGTGCGCGCCGCGATCGCGGCCGGCGCCGACTACCTGGACATCAGCGGCGAGCAGCCGTACATCAAGCGGATCTTCGACGACTTCGCCGTGGCCGCGGAACGCGCCGGTGTGCGCGTCGTGCCGATGGTCAACGACGGCGGGTTCCTCGCCGACCTGATCGCCGGCCTCGCCGCGGCGGGCGCCGGCGACGGCGAGGTCGAGGACGTCGTCATCGCGCACCGCGCCGTCGGCGGCGGCATGTCCCGCGGCAGCGGGCGCAGCGCGCTGGCCAACCGCGACGTGTTCACCAGCGGCCTCGCCTACGGCGACGGCGAATGGCGCGCCGACGTGCCGGCGGCGCGGACCGAGGTCGTCTTCCCCGGCGACGCCGAGCCGTCGCCGGTCGCGCGGTTGACGATGCCGGAGATCGCCACCGTTCCCCGGCACGTCCGCGCCCGGCGCGTCGAGGGCGTCACCGACGCCGCGCTGGTCGCGTGGATCGCCGCGCTCACCCCCGACCTGGTCGAGGGCCTTCCGGAGCGGCCGTCCGACGAGTCGCGGCGCGGCGGGCGGCTCGCCCTCGTGGCCGAGGCGACCGGGAAGCACGGACGGGTGCGCGGGGTGGTCGAGGGCGGCGACACGTACGCGGTCACCGCCGTCGTCGCGGCCGAGGCCGCCAGGCGCCTCGCCGGCAGCGGGGCCGCGCCCGGCGTGCTCGCGCCGTCGCAGGCGTTCGACGCCGCCGCGTTCCTCGACGGGCTCCGCCCGTACGGTGTCCGCTGGTCGGTCGGCGAGCCGGGCTGAGCCCGTACGGTCAGGCGCCGACGGCGAGGACGGTCTTCGGCGGGGCCGTGCGGGACTCGAGGGCGCGGTGGACGTCGGCGGCCTCGTCCAGCGGGCGTACGGCGGGGGCGGGGGCGTGCAGGAAGCCGCGTTGCACGAGGTCGGCGACCGCGGCGGCGGCCGCTGAGACGCGGTCAGGGATCAGGTGGGCGACGGCGCCGAGGCTGAGGCCGGAGACCTGGCGGGTGCCGTGCCAGATCGCGTCGCCGGACATGCCGGGGTCGTCCGCGCTGGCGTTGCCGAGGATCAGGTGGCGGCCGAACGGCGCGAGCCGCCCGAACGCGGTCTCCCGCTGCGCGCCGCCCACCGGGTCGACGACGACGTCGACGCCGCGCCCGCCGGTGATCTCCGCGATGGCGTCGTCCAGCTCGCCGGCGACCACGACGTGGGTGCACGCGGCGGGCGCGGACGCGCGCTTGGCGGGGCTGCCGACCACGCCGATGATCCGGCGCGCCGGGTGCAGCGCGGCCAGCCGCGCCGTGGTGCCGCCGAGGCCGCCGCTGGCGCCGAGCACGAGGACGTCGTCGCGGCTGTCCAGCCGGGCGAGGTCGTGCAGGGCGACCCATGCGGTGACGCCGTTGACGATCTCGGCGGCCACCCGCGCCAGGTCGTCGTCGGAGGCCAGCGGCGCGGCCATGGACGCGTGGGCCACGGCCACCTCGGCGTAGCCGCCGACCCGCACGGTGCGGCCGAAGTCGTTGAGCAGCGCGGCGACCGGCTGCCCGACGGTGAAGCCGGTGACGCCGGGGCCCACCGCGCGGACGTGCCCGGTGGCCTCGATGCCGGGGATGAACGGCACGGGCAGTTCGAGCGCGCCCGAGCGGAACAGCGTGTCGACGAAGCCGACCCCGGCGTACGCGACCGTGACGGCCAGCTCGCCGGGGCCGGGCTCCGGCTCGGGCAGCTCCGTCAGGCGCAGCGCCTCCGGGGCGCCGGGTGCCTCGACCACGACCGCGCGCATGGTGCTCTCCTCGGTTCGGTTCCGGACCGGCCGCAGCATATCGGCCGGTCCGCGTACCGGGCGCGGTCAGCCGACGAGCGTCAGGCCCGCGTAGGAGATCGCCGCGATCAGCACCATCGACAGGGCGCCCACGGCCAGCGCGCGGCCGCCCGTACGGACCAGGCCGCGTACGTTGACGCCCGTGCCGAGGCCGAACAGCGCCGCGCACAGCAGCAGGGTGGTGGCGGTCTTGGCGCCGTCGAGCACTGCGGTGGGCAGGATGCCGACGCTGCGGACGGCCACGGCCACCAGGAAGCCGATCACGAACAGCGGGACGATCGGGGGGAGCCGGGTCGCGCCGTCGCCGTCCGTGGCCGCGGGCCCGGCGGTGCGCGCCTGCCGCCGCCGTACGAGGCTCGCGCCGATCACCATGGGCGCCAGCAGCACCACGCGGGACAGCTTCACCAGGACCGCGGGGCCGACCGCCGCCGAACCGGCCGCGCCCGCCGTGGCCACGACCTGGGCGACCTCGTGGACGCTCGCGCCGGACCACGCGCCGAACATCTCCATCGGCATGTGCAGCGGCGCGCGCAGCAGCGGCAGCACGACGATCGCGAGGCTGCCGAAGATCGTGACGAGCGCGACGGCGGTCGCGGTCTCGTCCTCGTCGCCGTGCGCCACCTCGTCCATGGCCGCCACCGCGGAGGCGCCGCAGATCGACAGGCCGGTGGCGGTGAGCAGCGCGCCCGTACGCGACATGCCGAACTTGCGGCCGAGCCACTGCGTGCCGAAGAACGTGGCCAGCACGGTGACCACCACGACGACCAGCGTCTGCCAGCCGAGCGCGAGGACGTCGGGGATGGCGAGCTGGAGGCCGAGCAGGACGACGCCGAGGCGCAGCAGCTTCTTGGTCGCCCAGGTCACGCCGGGCCGCAGCGCCGGACGGTACAGGCCCACGTTCGCGAACAGCACGCCGAGGACGATCGCGAACATCAGCGGGCTGACCACCGGCACGAGCAGGTTCAGCCCGTACGAGACGGCCACGCCGACGACGACGGCGCCGAGGCCCGGCATCCGGGACCAGCCGGACGCGCGGGCGGGCGGCGGTGGCGTGACGGTTGTGGTGGGCGCGGCAGTCACCGCGTCGCCTCCTTCGCATTCGGGGGTACCGGTTCGTCCGGATCCGGTAAGGCCATCGTCGGCGCGCCGCTGACCGGCCAGTAGACGGCAATCCGCGCATAGGTCATAGACTTCGGCTATGACCGAGCCTCCCGCGCCCCCGCCCGCTCCCCCGGATCTGGCGTCGCTGCGGCTGCTCGTCTCCGTGGGCGAGCTGGGCAGCCTGGGGCAGGCGGCGCGCGCGGCGGGCATCGCCCAGCCGTCGGCCAGCAAGCGCATCGCGGTCCTGGAGCGGCGTCTCGGCGTGCCGCTGCTCGACCGGGGGCCGCGCGGCTCGGCGCTCACCGCGGAGGGCAAGATCGTCGCGGACTGGGCCGCCCAGGTGCTCGCCGCCGCCGACCAGCTCATGCGCGGCGTCGGCGCATTGCGCGAGCACCGCCGCGCCACGCTGCGCATCGCGGCGAGCCTGACGGTCGCGGAATACCTCATGCCCCGCTGGCTGCACGACTTCCAGCTCGACACCGACCACGTCCAGGCCGGATTGCTGGTCGCCAACTCCACCGAGGTCATCCGCATGGTCGGCGAGGGCGAGGTCGAGCTGGGCTTCGTCGAGGGCCCGGACGTCCCCCGTACGCTCACGTCCCGCACGGTGGCCACCGACCGGCTGGTCGTGGTCGTGACGCCGGACCATCCCTGGTCCCGGCGGCGCCGCCCGCTGCGCGCCGCCGAGCTCGCCACGACCCCCTTGGTCGTCCGCGAGGCGGGCTCGGGCACGCGCGACACGCTCGACCGGGTGCTGCGCGCGGCGGGCACCGGTCCGGTCGCGGAGCCCCATCTGGAGCTGGGGTCCACGGCCGCGGTGAAGGGCGCGGTGGCCGCGGGCTCGGCCCCGGCGGTGATCAGCGGTTTCGCGGTGGAGTCCGAGCTGTCCGCGGGCCGCCTGGTGGCGGTCCCGGTGACCGGGCTGGACCTCACCCGGAAGCTGCGCGCGGTGTGGCCACGCGGGCGCCACCTGATCGGGCCCGCGGCGACGCTGTTGCGGGTGGCGGCGCGGTCGCGTACGGCCTGAGCGCGGGCGGGGCCCCGGCCGTACGGATTGGTGGCGGTCAGCGCATGGCGGGGTCGCGGTGGGCCGCGCGCAGGAGCTGGACGGCGCGTACGGTCGCCCAGCCGCGCCATTCGAGGGTGGCGGCCGGGGAGAAGGCGGCCCAGTCGACGTCCCAGCCGCCGTCGTCATGGCGGTCGGCGGCCAGGCGGTCGAGTTCGGCGTCGACGGACCCGGGTGGGAACAGGGCGCGGATGGGCCGGTCCGGGGCGGGGGCGAAGTCCAGGGGGCGCATGGACTCGCCCTCGATGCCGCCGGCCACCGGGAGGATGCCGGACGGCGGGAGGAACGCGCCGAGGCGGCGCAGCTCGCCCGGGGCATCGGGGACGCGGTCGTGGGCGGCGTCGAGGAACTGCAGCGCGAACCGGTACTCCAGGGCGTGGCCGGGGCCGTCCATGGCGCGGACGCGGTCCATGGTGTACGCGGTGGCGGCGGCGAGCCACGGATGGTCGCGTACGGCGGGGTCGTGGCCGGCCAGGCGGTGCGCGCAGCCCGCGAGCATCGCCGTCATGTGCGGCGAGGACTCCGCCGGGTCGGCGGCGGCGAAGAACGGCGCCACTCCCGCCGTGTCCGGGACGGGCAGCGCGAACGGCAGACCGCCGTCCGGAAGCGTGATCGCGGCGAGCCAGTCGCACAGCGCCGCGGCCTCCGGCACCGGGTGCGGCGCCACCTCCTCGAACACCTCGAACGCATGCAGCCCCGCCACCGGCTGCGCCGTCCCGGACCGCAGATCGGGTTCCAGCCCCGCCCCGTAGCCGCCCCCCGGGATCAGGTACGCGGCCAGGGCGGCCCGTACGGCGTCGCGGGTGCGGTCCGAGGGCGCGGCCAGGTGCTCGTAGCGGCGCCGGTCGAGCAGCCGCGCGTGAGTGTTCATGAAGGCGCGCGTACGGTCGTCCATACGCTGATGGTCCCCGCTCCGGGTCGCCCAGGTCATGAAGAAAACGGACACGCTCCGCGGTAGCCCCTTGCGCGAGCGCTGCCGCGCCCTCCCCCGGGGGGAGAGCGCGCGGTCCCCCCGGGGAGCGCGAGGTTCCCCCGGGAGACGCGGGGGCGCCGAGGGCCGCAGCAACCCCACTCACCCCGATCACGCCCGGCCAGAGCACGAGGAGCGCCAAGCACACACGGACCCCGAGGAGCGCGGGGCGCCAGGTACGCGGAGCTCGGGGGCGAGGAGCTCGGGGGCGAGGAGCGCGGGGGCGAGGAGCGCGAAGGACGGGGCACACCAAGGGCGCAGCCCCGCGGCCCAACCCAGAACACGCAGCACCTAGGTCGCGGGAAATCAGTCGCGCGCAGCGCGGCCTTTTCTCGGGGGGCGGCAGCCCCCATCCCCCACCCAGAGCGCGGGGCGCGGAGCGCGAGGGCGCGGGGCGCGGAGCGCGAGGGCGCGGGGCGCGGAGCGCGAGGGCGCGGGGCGCGGAGCGCGAGGGCGCGGGGCGCGGAGCGCGAGGGCGCGGGGCGCGGAGCGCGAGGGCGCGGGGCGCGGAG
>DASXYG010000114.1:0-98254 GCA_036502625.1 Streptosporangiaceae bacterium | reverse complement strand
ACGGTGCCGCCGGCCTTCCAGGTGCCGAGCGCGGCGATCACCGCCTGCGGGACGTTCTGGAGGTAGGACGCGAGCCGGTCGCCGGGCGCGAACCCGCGCGCGGCCAGCGCCACGGCGAACGCGTCGGACAGCGCGTCGAGCTCGCCCAGCGTGATGGCCCGGTCGAAGTAGCGGACGGCGACACGGTCGGGGCCGCCGCGTACGGACGCCGCGAACATCTCGACGAGGCTCGGGTGCTCCGGCTCGATGTGCCCCGAACCGCCGCCGCGGTAGCGGGCCAGCCAGGGCCGTTCGTCGTAGACGCCCATCACCCTCCTCGTCGTCGATCTCCCACCGCGACGATCGTCGGCTGTTGCCCGGCCCGTCAATAGGGGACGGCGATCGGGACGTACGGGCGGGGGCGGGCGATACCACGCGTACGGGGCGGCGGCGGTTTACGTGGGCGGCCTGTGACGAGAGCCACGAAAACCCGGCCCTGGGATCCGTTCCGGGAACATTTATCCCACTGTTACCGTTGGTCGTGTCGCGAGGCGGTGCGCCCGCCGGTCCCGGTGAGCCGCGCCTCGCGTCAATCCAACAACGTGGGCACCATTCATGGTGCTTGCTTCTGCTGCCAAGAAGTGCGCCGGGCCGGGATGACTCCGGGGCGGCGCACAACCCCAATCCGACACGTCTTCACTGGTCAGGACCAGTGTGTCCGGATCGGTTTGCAGCGGCGCCAACCCAAGACCCCGCTATCACCCTGCCCGGGTGCCGTCTGTGCGCGATTCCCGGGCAACGCTTTAGCACGCCCAATTTCCGTCCCTTTCTCTGTGGTTTTGGAGCCGCTTTGTCTGTGAGGATCCTGGCCCTCGCTCTCGGCACTTTCGTAATCAGCAGCGGCGTTTATCTGATCGCCGGTCTGCTGCCCGATGTGGCCGCGCGCGGCGGCGTGTCCGTAGCCGCCGCCGGCCAGCTCATCACCGTCCACGCACTGACCTGCGCGATCGCCGCGCCGCTGCTGTCCGCCCTGTTCGGCGGCGCGGACCGGCGGCGGCTGCTGTGGACGGGCATGGCGCTGTTCGTCGCCGGCAGCGTGGCGACCGCCGTGGTCCCGAGCTTCGCCGGTCTGGTGCTCGCCCGCGTCGTGTCCGCCGTCGGCGCGAGCCTGTTCACGCCGATGGCCACGGTCATCGCCGCCGACCTGGCGCCGGCGCACCGCCGCGCCCGTGCCGCCGCCGTCGTCACCGGCGGCATGACGCTGGCGACCGTCATCGGCGTGCCCGCCGGGCTGATGCTGCGCGCCAGCCTCGGTTTCGGCGGCGTGTTCTGGCTGGTCGCCGCGTTGGGCTGCGCCGTCGCGCTGGCGGTCTTCGCGGTGCCGCGCACGGCCGCGCCCGCGTGGGAGGACACCGAGGCCGCGTCCGGCGCCGGAGCGTCCGGCGGCCGGGCGCGCGGCACCGCGTCCGTGCTCGGCGTGCGGGCCGTACGGATCGTGCTGGCCGCGTCGCTGCTCGGCGCGCTGGCCGACTTCGCCGCGTACACCTACTCCGTGCCGATGTTCGGCCACTTCGGCGGCGGGAGCCTGCACGCGATCCTGCTGGCGTACGGCATCGCCGGCGCGGTGGGCAACGTGCTCGGCGGGCGGATCACCGACCGGTTCGGCTCGGCCGCCGGGATCGCGTCGGCGCTCGGCGCGCTGGCGCTCGGCCTGGTGGCGCTGCCGCTGGCGCAGGGCTCGGTCGCCGGCACGCTCGTCGCCGTCGTGCTGTGGGGCGCGGGCGGCTGGGGGATCATGCCGGCCGCGCAGCACCGGGTGCTGGCCTGGGCGCCGTGGGCGGCCGGCGTGGCGATCTCGCTGAACGCGTCGGCGGTGTACCTCGGCATGGCCGCGGGCGGTGTCGTCGGCGGCGCCGTGCTCGGCACCCTCGGCGCGATCACGCTGGGCCCGATCGGCGCGGTCATCGCGGTCGCCGGCCTGGTCGTCTTCGGCGGAACCCGGCTGCGCGGCCTGCGCGAGCTGCGGCTGGCGTCCGGGAAGTCCGTCGCGCGGTTCGCGGCGCTCCCGGTGGTCAGGTTCCCGCTCGGCTCGCGGGTCGTCGCCGCCACCTGGCTGCCCCGTACGCGCGAGCCGCGCCCGCGCGCCGCGCGCGTACGGCAGGCGCCCGCGCTCAGCTACTTCTGCTCACCGCTGCTGCTCACCGGCGCGGCCGAGCACCGGTAGCGGCCCGTCAGTGGTCCCAGACCATCCAGAGGGCGGCCAGGAGCAGGGCGCAGACGGCGGCGACCGCGTTGGCGACGTTTGCCCGGACGGGCACGGGCTCGCCGGCCCGGACCGCCGCCCGGCGCGCCGTGAGGGCGATCACCGCCGCTATGACGATGACCGGCGCGAGCAGCAGGCTCAGCCAGTCGACGAGTACGGGCATGTTCATCGCGCGGGTCTCCTCGGTCCTGTCGACAGCGGGGAGGCCCATCTTCGCGACGCGGCCGGGGACGGGTCCCGGGCCGCTCAGCGGACGCGGACGTAATCGCCCTTGTGGAGGTAGTTGTAGAAGCGGCGCGCGGAGTAGTGGGACAGGTGGACGCAGCCGTGCGACATGACGCCGAGGTCGCCCTCGTGGAAGGCCTGGCCGCCGTGGAAGAACACGGAGTACGGCATGGGGGCGCCGCCGAACTCGTGGCTGCGGTGGTGGAGGTCCTTGAACGTCACCCGGAACATGCCCCGTGCGGTGCGGTAGCCGGCGCGGCCCGAGGTGATGCGGGCCGGGCCGTACACGACCTTGCCGTTGCGCATCAGCCACGCGCGCTGGCGGGACAGGCTCACGCAGGCGCGGATGCGCTTCAGCGTGCACGGCGCGCGCGTGGCGGCGGCCGCCTTCGCCGTGGCCGGCGCGTGGCCGGGTGCGGCGGCGTGTGCGGCGCCGCCGGCGAGGGTGCCGAGACCCATCGCCGCGACGGCCATTGCGCTCACGATGCCGGTACGTGTTCCCGCGCGCCCCATCTGTGCCTCCCCTGTCGTCGACCCGTCCCGGACGGGATACCCGTTCCGCGGCGCCCCGCGCACCGCGGCCGGTTGCGGTCTAGAGCTGGTCCACCGTGGTCACGTGGAGGACCGGGCCGCCGGACTCGTCGGAGGCGGCGAGGTCGATCTCCGCGGAGATGCCCCAGTCGTGGTCGCCCGCGGGGTCGTCGAAGATCTGCCGTACGGTCCACCGGCCCAGCTGCTCGTCGATCATGAGCAGGGCGGGGCCGCGGGCGTCGGGACCGGTGGCGAGCTCGCCGTGGGCCTCGAAGTACGGATCGAGGGCGGCGGCCCACGCCTCCGCGTCCCAGCCGTCGTCGGCGTCGAGCTCGCCGAGCTGGTCGTAGCGTTCCCGGGCGGCCAGCTCGACGCGGCGGAACAGCTCGTTGCGGACCAGGACGCGGAAGGCGCGATGGTTCGCGGTGACCGGCGGCGGCGCGTCGTCGACCGCGCCGGTCTCGTCGGGCGCGGCGCCCGGGTCGCGCAGCCGCTCCCATTCGTCGAGCAGGCTGGAGTCGACCTGGCGGACCAGCTCGCCCAACCACTCGATGAGGTCCTGGAGGTCCTCGGTCTTCGCGTCGTCCGGCACGGTCTGCCGGAGCGCCTTGTAGACGTCGGCCAGGTAGCGCAGCACGAGGCCCTCGCTGCGGGCCAGGCCGTAGAACCCGACGAACTCGGTGAAGTTGAGCGCGCGCTCGTACATGTCGCGCGCGACGGTCTTCGGCGACAGCTCGTAGTCGGCCACCCAGGGCTGGCCGGAGCGGTACGTGCGGTAGGCCGCGTCGAGGAGGTCGGCCAGCGGCATCGGGTAGCTGATCTCCTCCAGGCGGTCCATCCGCTCCTCGTACTCGACGCCGTCGGCCTTCATGGCGGCGACCGCCTCGCCGCGCGCCTTGAACCGCTGCGCCGACAGCACGGGGTACGGGTCGTCGAGGGTGGCCTCGATGACCGACACGACGTCGAGCGCGTACGTCGGCGCGGACGGGTCGAGCAGTTCGACGGCGGCCAGCGCGAACGGGGACAGCGGCTGGTTGAGCGCGAAGTCGAACTGGAGGTCGCCGGTGACCGTGATCCAGCGGCCGAGGGAGTCGGGCCGGTCGAGCTTCTCGACGACGCCCGACGACAGCAGCGAGCGGTAGATGGAGATGGCGCGCCGGATGTGCTTCCGCCGGGCGGCGGGGTCCTCGTGGTTGTCGGTGAGGAGGTGGCGCATGGCGGCGAACGCGTCGCCCGGCCGCTCGATGACGTTCAGCAGCATCGCGTGGGTGACGGTGAAGCTGGACGTCAGCGGCTCGGGGTCGGCCTCGACCAGCTTCTGGAACGTCTTCTCGCTCCACGAGACGAACCCGGCGGGCGGGTTCTTGCGGACGACCTTGCGCCGTTTCTTCGGGTCGTCGCCCGCCTTCGCCAGCGCCTTCTCGTTCTCGATCTCGTGCTCCGGCGCCTGCACCACGACGCGGCCCGCGGTATCGAACCCGGCGCGGCCCGCGCGGCCGGCGATCTGGTGGAACTCGCGCGCCTTGAGATGGCGCGTGCGCGTGCCGTCGTACTTGCTGAGGGCGGTGAACACGACCGTACGGATCGGGACGTTGATGCCGACGCCGAGGGTGTCGGTGCCGCAGATGACCTTCAGCAGGCCCGCCTGCGCGAGCTGCTCCACCAGGCGGCGGTATTTCGGCAGCATGCCCGCGTGGTGGACGCCGATGCCGTGGCGGACCAGCCGCGACAGGGTCTTCCCGAACCCGGCGGTGAACCGGAAGCCGCCGATCAGCTCGGCGATGGCGTCCTTCTCCGCGCGGGTGCAGACATTGACGCTCATCAGCGCCTGGGCACGTTCCAACGCGGCGGCCTGCGCGAAATGCACGACGTAGACGGGCGCCTCGTGGGTGGAGAGCAGCTCCTCCAGCGTCTCGTGCAGCGGCGTCATGGCGTAGGAGTACGTGAGCGGCACGGGGCGCTCGGCGGAGCTGACGACCGCGGTGGGGCGGCCGGTGCGGCGGGTGAGGTCCTTCTCGAACCGCGTGACGTCGCCGAGGGTGGCGGACATCAGGACGAACTGCGCCTTCGGCAGCTCGATCAGCGGCACCTGCCACGCCCAGCCGCGGTCGGGCTCGGCGTAGAAGTGGAACTCGTCCATGACGACCTGGCCGACGTCGGCGTCGGGTCCGTCGCGCAGCGCGATGTTCGCGAGGATCTCGGCGGTGCAGCACACGATGGGGGCGTTGGCGTTGACGCTGCTGTCGCCGGTCATCATGCCGACGTGTTCGGCGCCGAAGGTGGCGCAGAGGTCGAAGAACTTCTCCGACACCAGCGCCTTGATCGGCGCGGTGTAGAAGCTGCGGCGGGAGTCGGCGATGGCCGCGAAGTGGGCGCCGACGGCGACGAGGCTCTTGCCCGACCCGGTGGGCGTCGAGAGGATCACGTTCGACCCCGAGACCACCTCGATCAGCGCCTCCTCCTGCGCGGGATAGAGGTTCAGCCCGCGCTCGGACGCCCACGCGGTGAACGCCGCGAAGAGGTCGTCGGGGTCGGGGGCGCGTGAGGTGTCGGGCAACCGGTCGGTAAGGGTCATCGCCTTCGATGATGCCCGCTCGCGGCCGGTGCTCGCGCCGTGAGACGACTTATCCACAGGCCTTCGTGCGTCCGCCCGGCGCGGAACGGGCCGCGTACGGGATCTTGCCGGGGGCGGTATGTGCCGCTTACTGTCGAGCCGGTTGGTGTCGGCGGCGGGTGTCCGGGTTCGGGAGGAAGCATGGCAAGCGAGTCCGAGGGCGTCGGTAACGACGCCGACCCGGCGCGGATGAAGGGCAGCGGGCTGCTCGACGCCCTGGCCGACCTCGATCTCGGGGAGACCATGCCGGCGGACGTCTTCGACCCCCGGTGGGGTGGCGAATGACCGCGCCGTACGAGCTGACCCTGGCCGCGGCCGCCGACGCGGTCGCGAAACGCGAGCTGTCGCCGGTCGAGCTGGTCGACTCCGTGCTCGCGCGCATCGACGACGTCGACCCGAAGCTGACCGCCTTCGTCACCGTCACCGCCGACTCCGCGCGCGCCGCCGCGAAGGACGCCGAGCGCGCGCTGGCCGGCGGCGCCGAGGCGGGGCCGCTGCACGGCGTGCCGGTCTCGCTGAAGGACATCTACGACGTCGCGGGCGTGCGGACGACCGCGAGCTCCCGGCTGCGCGCGGACGCGCCGCCCGCCGAGCGCGACTCCGCCGTGGCCGAGCGGCTGCGCGCCGCAGGCGCGATCTTCGTCGGGAAGACGCACACGCACGAGTTCGCGTACGGCATGTACACCCCGACGACGCACAACCCGTGGGACCTGGACCGCTCGCCCGGCGGGTCGAGCGGCGGCGCGGGCGCGGCCGTCGCGGCGCGCATGAGCATGGCCGGCATGGGCACCGACACCGGCGGCTCCGTGCGCATCCCGGCGGCGCTGTGCGGCCTCACCGGGCTGAAGCCGACGTACGGCCGGGTGTCGCGGCGCGGCGTGATCCCGCTGTCGTGGTCGCTCGACCACGCGGGGCCGCTGACCCGTACGGTGCGCGATGCGGCGCTGATGATGAACGCCATCTCCGGCTACGACCCGGGCGACGCCGCCAGCGTGGACGCCCCCGTGCCCGACCACACCGCCGACCTCGAACGCGGCGCCGCCGGGCTCACCCTGGGCGTCCCCGCGCACTTCTTCGAGGACGCGGACCCGGAGATCGCCGCGGTCGTACGGCAGGCCGTCGACGCGCTCGCGGCGGCCGGCGCGCGGCTGCGCGAGGTCACGCTCCCGCTGGTGGAGTACGCCGTGGCCGCCGAGGGCGCGATCCTCAGCGCCGAGGCGTTCGCGTACCACCGCCGTAACCTGCGCGACCGTCCGGAGCTGTTCACCGAGCAGGTGCGGGCGCGCGTCGCCCAGGGCGAGAAGGTCGGCGGCGCCGACTACGTCACCGCGCAGCGGCTGCGCACCGCGCTGCGCGACGCCTGGCGCGACACGTTCCGCGCCGAGGGCCTGGACGCGCTCGTCGCGCCGACGCTCGGCGGCCCGGCCGGCATCTTCGGCCGCAACGAGGTGCACTACACCGACGGGCGCAGCAAGACGACGTCCGCGGCGTACGCACCGCAGGTCTACCCGGCGAACATGACCGGGCTGCCTGCGCTGTCCGTGCCGTGCGGGTTCACCGGCGACGGCATGCCGATCGGGCTGCAGATCATCGGCCGTCCGTTGGCCGAGCCGACCGTGCTGCGGATCGGCCGGGCGTACGAATCCGCGACCGACTGGGCGGGCCGCGCACCCGCGCTGTGACGCGGGTGTTCACGGCCCGTTTCGGCGCCGGCCGCCGGCGCGGCTGACGGCGTCGTACCGGCCCGTTACGTTGGCCCGATGGGAAGCGTTGATCAGATCTCCGACGCCTACGTCGACGCGTACGCGGCACTGGACCCCTGTGCCGCCTCGGTCCTCGGCCTGACCGGCCACGACACCGAGATCACCGACTACGGCCCGGCCGGGGTGGCGGCCCGCGCCGAGCTGGACCGCCGCACCCTGGCCGAGCTCGCGGGCGCACCCGCCGCCGTCGGCCACGACCGGCTCGCCGCGCGCGTGCTGCGCGACCACCTGGAGGCGTCCATCGCGCTGCGCGACGCGGGCGCCACCGAGGCCGAGCTCAGCCCGTTCGGGGCGATCAGCGAGGTGCGCCGCTCCGTCGAGCTGCTCGACCGCGGCGCCGACACGCCGTGGGAGACCGTCGGGGCGCGGCTGCGCGCGATGCCCGCCGCGCTGGCCGGGCTGCGCGCGACCATCGACGAGGCGCGCGGCGCGGGCCGGGTCGCGGCGCGCCGCCAGGTGGCCAACTCCGCCGCCCAGTGCGACGCCACCGCCGCGTACCTCGACGGCCTGCGCGGGTCGTACGACGGCCCGGGGCGCGACGCGCTCGACCGTACGGTCGCGGGCGCGTGCGCCGCGTTCGCCGAGCTGGCGGCCTACCTCCGTACGGACCTCGCGCCCGCCGCGCCGGTCCGCGACGCCCTCGGCCGCGACCGCTACCAGCTCGGCGTGCGCTACTGGCTCGGCAGCCGCCCCGACCTCGAGGAGACGTACGCCTGGGGCTGGATCGAACTGGCCCGCATCGGGCGCGAGATGGCGGCGGTGGCCGGGGAGATCGCGCCGGGGGAGAGTGCGCGCGCGGTGATCGACCGGCTCGACGCCGACCCGGCGCACACCATCACCGGGCGGGCGAACTTCCGGGCGTGGATCCAGGAGCTGGGCGACCGCGCCATCGCCGAGCTCGACGGCGTCCATTTCGACATTCCGGAGCCGCTGCGCACCATCGAGTGCCACATCGCGCCCACCAACTCCGGCGGCATCTACACCGTGCCGCCGAACGCCGACTTCTCCCGGCCCGGCTCCGTGTGGTGGACGATGCCGACCGACACCATGACCACCTGGACGGTGCCGGCCACGATGTATCACGAGGGCGTGCCCGGCCATCACCTCCAGCAGGGCATGACGGTCTACAACGCGGAGACCCTGAACCGCTTCCAGCGCGCCGCCACCGAGCTCGGCAACGCCGGCCACGTGGAGGGCTGGGGGCTGTACGCCGAACGGCTGATGGACGAGCTCGGCTACTACACCGAGCCCGCGCACCGCTTCGGCATGCTGGCGCTCGGGCAGCGCATGCGCGCCGCTCGCGTGATCCTCGACATCGGCCTCCACCTGGAGCTGCCCATCCCCGAGGGGGCCGGGTTCCACGACGGGGAGCGGTGGACGCGCGAGCTGGCGGTGGAGTTCATGCGCGACCATCTTGCGGTGGCCGACGACGCGTTCGTGAGCTTCGAGGTGGACCGCTACCTGGGCGTCCCCGGCCAGGCTCTGGCGTACAAGGTGGGTGAACGCGCCTGGTTCGCCGTACGCGAGGAGGCGCGGCGCCGCCAGGGCGCGTCCTTCGACCTCAAGGCGTTCCACCGCGCCGCCCTCGACCTGGGGCCGATGGGGCTGGACGCGTTCGCGGAGGAGATGGCGCGGCGTACGGCGACTCGGCCGAACGGTTGATGCACCCCGACCACCCTCCGGGCAGGATGACCACCACACGGTGACCTCGCCCCGGAAAGGCCCGCCCATGCCCCGCCCCCTCCCCACCGCCCTGGCCCTACTGACCGCCCTAACCATCCCGACATCCACCCAGGCCACACCCGCGAACGCGGCCCCCGCCGCGACCCAGGCCACGCCTGCGAGCGGCGCGGGTGCGGCCAGGGCCGTCCCCGCTGCCGCCCGAGCGGCGCTTGCGAGGGGTGTGGGCGCGGCCGCCCCCGCTGCGGCCCTGGCCGCGCCTGTGCGCGGTGCGGGTGGGGTGGCGGCGCCAGGGCTCACCCCGCGGAACGGGGCGGAGGGGGCGGCGGCACTTGCCGCGGCCCTGGCCGTGCCTGTGAGCGGTGGGGGTGGGGCGCCAGGGTTCACCCTGTGGAACCGGGCGGAGGGGGCGGCGGCAAGGCCCAGCCTGTGGAACCAGGCGGAGGGGGTGGTGGCATCTGCAGTGGGCCGTTCCGGTGCGGCGGCTCGGGGTGGGCGGCTTGCCTGGAGGGGGTGCGCTACGGAGGACACCGTGCCGGATCTGCAGTGCGCGACGCTGCGGGTGCCGCTCGACTGGGCGCGGCCCGACGGCGCGCGGATCTCGGTCGCGGTGGATCGCATCCCGGCGTCGGACCGCGCGCACCGCATCGGGTCGCTGCTGTTCAACCCCGGCGGTCCCGGCGGCCCCGGTGCCGCCACGGTGGCGGCGAAGAACGGCATCTTCGCCATCCCGCGGCTCAAGCCGCTGACCCAGCGGTACGACATCATCGGCTTCGACCCGCGCGGCGTCGGCGCGTCCACGCCCATCCGCTGCGGCACACTGCACGACCCGAAGGTCACCACGTTCCCCCGCACCACCGCGCAGTACGCCCGGCTCGTCCGGCTGAACCGCGCGGCGGGCGCCGCGTGCCGCGCGAAGACCGGCCCGCTCATCGACCACGTCGACACCGTGAGCGCGACCCGCGACGTCGACGCCATCCGCGTGGCGCTGGGCGAGCGGAAGATCTCCTGGCTCGGCGTGTCGTACGGCAGCGAGTTCGGGCAGACGTACGCCCGGCTGTTCCCCGGCCGCGTGCGCCGCATGGTGATCGACGGCATCGTCGACCACCAGCGCTCCGTCAAGCGCGACGCCGTCGACGAGGCGCGCTCCATCGAGCAGGGCTTCGGCCACTTCGCCGGCTGGTGCGCCCGTACGACCTCCTGCGCCCTGCACTCCACGGGCGTGCGAACGGTCTTCGCCCGGCTGGTGAACCGCCACGGTGGCGTCCCGGCCTCGAAATACCACCGGAACGCCACCGCCGAGGAGATCACCAACGGCACGTACGGCCAGATGTACTTCCCCGCCTCGTGGCCGGACCTCGCGAAGGCCCTGGCCGCCGCGCGCGGCGACGCGGCGCACAAGCCGGACGCCTCGGCGCTGCTCGCGAACGCGTCGTTCGCCGACCCGACGTACTACGCCGCGTACCGCACGATCTCCTGCCACGACTTCCCCGGCCGGGTGCGCGGCCTCGCCGACCTGCGGCAGCGCGAGCGCGCGGTGCGCCGCGCCGCCCCCACGATGTGGCGCTACAGCGAGTTCTGGGACATGACGTCCGGCTGCCTCGGCTGGCCGGTGCGCGCGCAGAACCCGCCCGGCCCGTCGCGGGTGGCCGGCGCGCCGCCGATCCTGGTGGTGGGCAACACCTCCGACCCGGCCACGCCGTACGTCTGGGCGCGGGCCGTGCACCGCCAGATCCCCGGCTCGCGGCTGCTGACGTACGACGGCGACGGCCACACCGCGCTGCTGAACTCCGGCTGCGCGGAGGAGCGCGAGGCCGCCTACCTCACGACGGGCGCGCTGCCGCCGCGGGGCGCGACCTGCCGGTCGTGAGGCGCGCCGCGTTGAACAGGTGGTACGGCGACGGCGCGTCCGGGCGGCTGACCTCGTCAAGCCGCGCCATCTGCTCCGGCGACAGCTCGATGGCCGCGGCCGCCAGGTTCGCGTCGAGCTGGTCCGTGGTCGTGGCCCCGGCCAGGACGGACGCCACGCCGGGGCGGCGCGCCAGCCACGCGAGCGCGACTTGCGCGGGCGTGTGGTCCAGTTCCTCGGCGACGGCCACGACCTCGTCGAGCACCGCCCAGTGGCGGTCGGTGAAGGGCCGCGGGTCGGGGTAGGCGCGCGCCGCGTCGAGCCGGCCGGGGCCGGAGACCCCGTCGCCGTCGCGGGTGTACTTCCCGGTCAGGAACCCGCCGGCCAGCGGATACCACGGGATCACGCCCATGCCCTGGTCCAGCGCGCACGGCACGTGCTCCCACTCGACCTCCCGCCGTACGAGGGAGTATTCGAGCTGTAGCGCCGCCACCGGCGCCCATCCGTGGCCGCGCGCCAGCGTCTGCGCCTTCATCGCGTACCACGCGGGCACGTTGCTCAGCCCGACGGCGCGCGCCTTCCCGGCCCGCACCACCGCGTCGAACGCGGCCATCACCTCCTCGGCCGGGGTGACGGTGTCCCACAGGTGCAGCCAGTAGAGGTCCACGTAGTCGGTGCGCAGCCGCCGCAGCGACGCGTCGAGCGAGGCGATCAGGTTCTTGCGCCCGTTGCCGCGGGCGTTCGGGTCGTCCGGCGCGGTCGGTACGGCGAACTTCGTGGCCACCACCATCCGGTCGCGCACCCCGGACGACCGCAGGAACCCGCCGAGCAGTTCCTCGCCGCGCCCGCCGGCGTAGACGTTCGCGGTGTCGACGAAGTTGCCGCCCGCGTCGGCGTAGCGGCGGAACACCCGCTCCGCGGCGGCGTCGTCGCCGGTGTGCCAGGACTCCCGGCCGCCGAACGTCATCGTGCCGAGGGCGATGGGGGATACGCGCAGGCCGGTGGCGCCGAGCGTGCGGTACTGGTCGAGCGTGAACGTCATGGGATCCCTCCCGCGGGGCCGGTGGTCTCCGGCCGTCGCGGACATCGTGCGACCTGGAGCGCGGTCCACCTCAAGCCGGACGCCGGGCCGCTTGACCTGGAGCACGCTCCAGGTGTGATGCTCGGGGCATGACGTACTTCACCCCGGCCGAGGTCGTGGCGCGGACCGGGTTCAGCCTGGACACGCTGCGCTACTACGAGCGCATCGGGCTGCTGCTCGACATCGGGCGCACGCCCGGCGGGAAGCGCCGGTTCACGCAGCGGGACATCTGGTGGCTGGACCTGCTCCGCTGCCTGCGCGACACCGAGATGCCCATCGCCGAGATGCTCCGCTTCACCGAACTGGTCCGCGCCGGCGACGACGCCGTGCCCGACCGGCTGGCCCTCCTGGAGGCCCACGATGCGCACATCGAGGCGCGCGTCGCCCGGCTGCGCGACTGCCAGACCCAGGTCCGCGTCAAGATCGACCACTACCGGGGGGTGCTGGCCGCGGCGGAGCCGGACACCGCGGCTACGGGGTGATCATGCCGCGCACCTCCGCGAGGGTCAGGCCGCCGGGGGCGGCGGCGGTGATGGTGATCTCGTCGCCGTCTTCCAGGAAGGCACGGGTCGTGCCGTCGCGGAGCTTGAGAGGGTCGGCGCCGTTGCGGGTGAGCTCGATCAGGGAGCCGCACTCGGCCGGGCCGGGGCCGGAGACGGTGCCCGAGGCGTAGAGGTCGCCGGGGCGCAGGGACGCGCCCGTCACGGTGAGCTGGGCGAGCATCTGGTCGGGGGTCCAGTACATCCGGTCGTACGGCGGGCGGGCGATCACCTCGCCGTTCAGCCGCACCTCCAGGGTGAGGTCGAGGCCCCAGTCGCCGGTGCGCGCGAGGTACGGCAGCGGCGGCGGCTCCTGCGCCGGGCCCGCGACACGGGCGGGCTCCAGGGCCTCCAGCGGGGTGATCCACGCGGCCATGGACGTGGCGAACGACTTGCCGCCGAACGGGCCGAGCGGTACGTACTCCCAGGCCTGGATGTCGCGCGCGGACCAGTCGTTGACCAGGGCCACCCCGAAGACGTGGTCGGGGAACGCCCCGGTCGCGACGGGCTCGCCGAGGCGGGACGCCGCCCCGACCACGAACCCGAGCTCCGCCTCGATATCCAGCCGCACCGAGGGGCCGAAGACGGGGGCGGTGGCCGGGGCGCCGGGCGGGATGCGTTTCGCGAACGTGGGGCCTACCGAGGACGCGCCGGACGGTGGGGTTGGGGGGAGGCGCTGGCCGGACGGGCGGGCGACGGGGGTGCCGGACACGACGACCGTGCCCGCGCGGCCGTGGTAGCCGACCGGGAGGTGGCGCCAGTTGGGCTTCAGCGGCTCCTCGGCGGGGCGGAGGATGCGGCCGAGGTTGGTGGCGTGCTCCAGGGAGCAGTAGAAGTCGGCGTAGTCGGCGACCTCGACGGGGAGGCGGGTGCGGACCCGGTCGAGCGGCACCAGGTGCGGCTCGGCCTCCGCGCGCCGCGCGTCATCGGTGAGCAGCCCGATCACCCGGGACCTGGCCGCCGCCCAGGCCGGGCGGCCCCGGGCCAGGAACGGGTTCAGCGCGGGCGCGGCGAACACGTCGTCGCCCAGCGCGGCGGCCAGGTCCAGGACGTAGGCCCCGATGCGCACGCCCGCCCGGGGTGCGCCGCCGCCCACGGAGAACACCCCGTACGGCAGGTGGTCCGCTCCGAAGCCCGAGCCGTCGGCCCCGGGGACCCAGCTCCGGGTCATCGGGCCTCTCGCGACCAGGTCCAGGCGTATTCGGGGTCCTCGCAGCGGCGGGCGGCCGCGGCGAGGTCGAGGGGGCGGAACGTGTCGATCATGACGGCCATCTCGTCGGTGCGCTCCTTGCCGAGGGACGCCTCGACGGCGCCGGGCTGCGGGCCGTGGGTGACGCCGGACGGGTGGAGGGAGATCGAGCCCACCTCGATGCCGGAGCCGCGCCGCGCGGAGTAGTCGCCGCCGACGTAGAACATGAACTCGTCGGAGTCGACGTTGTGGTGGTTGTACGGCACGGGGACCGAGCGCGGGTCGAAGTCGAGCGGGCGCGGGCAGAACGAGCAGACCACGAAGTTGGGGCCCTCGAAGGTCTGGTGGACCGGCGGCGGCGCGTGGGTGCGCTTCACGACCGGCTCGAAGTCGTTGATGTTGAACGCGTACGGATAGAGGTAGCCGTCCCACCCGACGACGTCGAACGGGTGGCGGGCGTAGGTGATCCGGGACATGCCGCCGCGGTGGCGGACCAGCACGGGAACGTCGTCATCCTCGGTGACCAGCGGCTCGGTGGGGCCGCGGAGGTCGCGCTCGCTGTACGGCGCGTGCTCGAGGAACTGGCCGTACTGCGAGAGGTAGCGGCGCGGCGGGCGGATGTGGCCGCGCGACTCGACGGTGAGCGCCTTCACCGGGCCCTCCACCACCACGAACCGGTGGATCGTGCCGGTCGGGACCACGACGTAGTCACCCGGGCCGAGGTCGAGCGCGCCGTACGTCGACTCGAAGCGGGTGCGCCCGGACTGGACGTAGACCACCTCGGCGCCCTCGGAGTTGCGGTAGAGCGGTGAGTCCTCCACGGCGGCGGCGTAGCCAATGCGGACGTCGTCGTTGCTGACCAGCGGCTGCCGGCCGGTGACGACGTCGCCGGCCGCGGGGAGGTCTTGGGTGCGGAAATGGCGGGGGGCGAGCGGGAGGTTCGGCTGCGGCCGCGCGTCGGCCGCCGGGTCGTCGACCCCCTCGGACTTCACGATCGCGGTGGGCAGGTGGCGGTGGTAGAGCAGCGAGGAGTCGGATGTGAACCCCTCCTCGCCCATCAGCTCCTCCGCGTAGAGCCCGCCGTCGGGGCGGCGGAACTGGATGTGGCGCTTCGGCGGGATCTCGCCCACCGACCGGTAGAAGGGCATCCGATTCTCCTTGCCGTGGTCGTACGGCGCGCCGTACGGTGTCCGATAATCGGATGCAGTGCATCCGGATAACGGGTCAATCGTCCGGTGCCGCGGCCCGCCGCGTCAAGGAACATCCGGCGGGCCTGTGGATAACCCAGAAGGGCCGGGAGCGATGACGGAGACCTCGAAGACCGTCGACCACGCGTTGCGCCTGCTCACCGAGATCGGCGCCCGCGGCCCCGGCACGGTCGCCGAGCTCGCCCACCGCCTCGGCGTCCCCCGTACGGTCGCCCACCGCCTGCTGGCCACACTGCGCGACCACGGCTTCGTCCACCGCGGCCCGGACGCGCGCTACGCGCTCGGCGTCGCCCTGTTCGACCTGGCCAACCAGGTCGAGGCGCGGCTGCGCGACGTCGCGGCGCCGCTGCTCGCTGGCCTCGCGGAGGACCTCGACGAGACGGCGATCCTCACGATCCGCGACGGCGCCGAGGCCGTAGCCGTCGACCAGTACCGCGCCGGCCGCACCATGGTGACGATCGACTACCACCCCGGCATCCACCACCCGCTGACCGTCGCCGCGGCCGGCCTCGCCATCCTGGCCTGGTCCGACGACGCGCAGGCGCGCCGCGCCGTCGACGCCGTACGCGACCCCGCCGTGCTCCGCACCCGGCTGGCGGCCATCCGCGGCCGCGGCTACGCCCAGTCGGCGCACGAGTTCCAGCCGGGCGTCTGCGGCGTGTCCGCCCCCATCTTCGGCACGGCGGGCGCGCCCATCGCCAGCATCGGCATCGTCACCCCGGCCGCCCGGTTCACCTCCGAGCACCACTTCGCGCCGCCGGTTACCGAGGCCGCCGCGGCCGCCACCGCCGCGCTGACCACACGCGCCTGAACCCCGCGGCGTGACCTGCCCGATCGACGAAAGTCGCCCCCACGATGTGTCTTTCGTCGGGGACACGCCAGCCTCATGACCGAAGCGGTACCGGACGCTCACTGACAGTCTCGACCCATGACCGTGCCGACCGTGCAGGACAGGGAACTCCCCGCGGAGACGACGCGTCCGTACGCCTGGCGCCCGGTGGCCGCCGTGGCGGCGGCGACCGCGGCGCTGCTGGTCGCGATCGCCGGCCGCGGCGGCTACATGGCCGACGAGCTGTACTTCATCGCGGCCGGCCACCGGCCCTCCTGGGGGTACGCCGACCAGCCGCCGCTGGTGCCGCTGCTCGCCCGGATGATGGACGCGGTCGGCGGCGGGTCGGTGGTGGTGCTGCGGCTGCCCGTGGCCGTGACCGCCGCGGCGGCCGTGCTGGTCAGCGCGGCGATCGCGCGCGAGTTCGGCGGTGGGCGCCGCGCCCAGGTGCTGGCCGCCGTGGCGCAGGCGCTCGCCCCGGTGGCGCTGGCGCTCGGCCACTACCTCGCGACGTACACCATCGACCCGGTGCTGTGGGCGGTGGCGTTCTGGCTCCTGGTCCGCTGGCTGCGGCAGAACGCGGCGGGCCGCCCCGACGACCGGCTACTGCTCGCGCTCGGCCTGGTCATCGCGGTCGACGTGCAGGTCAAGTACCTCATCGGCGGGCTGCTCGCGGTGCTGGCCGTCAGCGTCCTCGCGGTGGGGCCGCGGCGGCTGCTGACCCGGCCGCTGCTGTGGGCCGGCGCGGCCATCGTGGCCGTGACCATGGCGCCCGGCGTCGTGTGGCAGGCCCGCAACGGGTGGCCGCAACTGGAGATGACGAAGGTCCTCGGCGCGGGCGCGAAGATCATCGGCGAGCCGTACTGGTTCGTGCCCGCCGCGATCATCGGCGCGGGCATCCCCGGCGCGGTGCTCGGCTGCTACGGCGTGTGGCGGCTGCTGCGCGGGCCCGAGCTGCGCCCGTACCGGTGCGCCGGGTGGGCCGTGGTGGGCACGACCCTGCTGTTCGCGGTCACCGGCGGCAGCTTCCTGTACGCGATGGGCCTGTACGCCGTGTGCTGGGCGGCCGGCGCCGCGGAGTTCGAGCGGCGGACGGTGGCGCGCTGGTGGCGGTGGATCCCCACATGGCCGGTCTGCGCGATCTCCGCCGTGCTGACCGTCGTCGGCACTGTGCTGCCGTCCACCGCGTCGCCCGGCGGCGCGAACACCGCGCTCAGCGGCGGCTGGCCCAACCTGGTGGCCACCACGGCGCGCGTCTACCGGAGCCTGCCGGCCGCCGAGCGCGCGCACACCGCGATCGTCGCCGACATGTACTTCCAGGCGGCGGCGGTGGAGAGGTTCGGGCCGCGCGACGGCCTGCCCGCGCGCGCCTACAGCCCCAACCGCGGTTTCTGGTACTTCGGCCCGCCGCCGTCCGGCACCACCACCGTCGTGTACGTCGGCGGCTCCCCGGCGCCGCTGCGCCGCGCGTTCGGCGAGGTCCGTACGGCCGCGACGGCCCCCGGAACGCCGAACGGCGCGGCCGGCACGAACAAGAACGTCCCGATCCGCGTGTGCACGGCGCCGCGCGCGGCCTGGCCCGCGCTGTGGTCCCGGATGTACCGGCTGTTCTGAGCCGTGCCGGGGCCGCCGCCGGTCAGGCGAGCCGGGTGGCCGCCTCGGCGGCGATGCGGAGGACGTCGAGCTGCGGGTCGGCGTAGTCCTCCAGCCACGCGTCGGTGGCGCGGTTGGCGTGCACGATCAGCGCGGCGCCCGCGGCCAGGCCGACCGCGCCGCCCACCGCGAGGACGGTCTCGGCCTCCATGTCCATGCCGTCCACGCCCAGGCCGCGCACGTAGGCCAGGCGGTCGGCGGCGCGGTCGGCGAGCCCGTCGACCGGGCGGCCCTGGCCGAGGTAGTAGGCGTCGGTGGACAGCACGGTGATCTCCCGGCTCGGCCGCCCGTACGCCGCGGCCGCCTCGGCGAGCGCGGCACTGACGGCGGGGTCGGGCACGGCGGGCTCGTCCGGCGGGAGGTAGTGGCGGGCGGCGCCGCCCTCGCGTACGGCGGACCGCACGATGCCGACGGTGCCGGGTGCGAGGTCGGCGCGCAGCGCGCCCATGCCGCCGACCCGGATCACCGTGCGCACGCCGAGCCCGGCCAGCTCGACCACGGCGATCTCGGTGGACGGGCCGCCGATGCCGGTCGAGCACACCGCGACTTCCGTGTCGTGATATCGGCCGACTCCGATGCGGAACTCCCGGTTCTGGCCGAGTATCGCGAACCCGGTCAGCACCTCGGCCGCCATGTCCACCCGCGCGGGGTCGCCGGGGAGCAGGCAGACCTCGGGGATCTGGCCGCGCGATGCCGGGAGGTGCGGCGGTCTGCCGTCGACCCAGGGGCGCGCCGCACTGCGGCCCATCTCATACCGCCTTTCGGATCTTTCGTCTCCTAGAATCACCTTATCTGTCACACGGAATCTATCGAGGGAACGCATGGCTGAGCAGGAGCCCGCGCCGGCGCCGGGCGCGACGCAGAGCGCCGACCGCCCGGACACGTACGCGCGGAAGGCACTGGTCGCGTCCGCCGTCGGCTACGGCGTCGACGGCATGGACAACCTGACGATCGGGTTCGCGCTGGTCGCGATCAGTTCGGACCTGACACTCTCAAAACCGCAGGCCGGCTCGCTGGCGACGCTGACGCTGATCGGCGCGGTCGTCGGCGGCTTCCTGTTCGGCATCCTCGGCGACTACTTCGGCCGGGTGCGCACGCTGACCTGGTCCATCGTGATCTTCGCGCTGTTCACCGGGCTGACCGCGCTGGCCCGCGGCTACGTCGACCTGTCGATCTACCGGTTCATCGCGGGCATCGGCCTCGGCGGCGAGTTCGGCGTCGGGATGGCGCTGGTCGCGGAGGCGTGGCCGGCCCGGCTGCGCGCCCGCGCCACGTCCTGGGTGGGCATCGGCGGGCAGGCGGGCGTGCTGATCGGCACGCTGCTGGCCGGGCCGATCATCGAGGCGTGGGGCTGGCGGGCGCTGTTCGCGCTGGGCGCCATCCCCGCGATCATCGCGTTCTTCCTGCGCGCGAACCTCAAGGAGCCGGAGAAGTTCCGCCGCGCGCACCGGCCGAAGGGGTTCCACGGCTTCCCGATCCGGCTGCTGTTCGCCGACGCGCGCACCACCCGGGCCAGCATCGCGCTGCTGGTGCTGTGCTCGGTGCAGACCTGGGGCTACTACGGGATCATGACGTGGCTGCCCAGCTTCCTGGCCGACAAGTTCGGGTTCAGCCTGAGCAAGTCGGGCATCTGGACGGCCGTGACGATCGTCGGCATGGCGGCCGGCATGTACGTCTTCGGCAACCTCGCCGACCGCATCGGCCGCCGCCCCGCCTTCTGGATCTTCCAGGCCGGGGCGATCGTCTCCGTCCTCGTCTACAGCCAGCTCTCGAACCCGAACGTGCTGCTCATCTTCGGCGCCGTCATGGGGATCTTCGTCAACGGCATGCTCGGCGGCTACGGCGCGCTGATGGCCGAGCTGTACCCGACGGCGGCGCGCGCCACGGCGGAGAACGTGCTGTTCAACGCGGGCCGCGCGATCGGCGGATTCGCCCCCATCGTGTTCGCCATCATCGCCGCCGCCCACGGCCTCGGCACCGCGATCGCCCTGCTCGCCGTCCTGTACGCGCTGGACATGCTGATGATGTTCCTCATCCCCGACAAGAAGGGCGCCGAGCTGACCTCCTGAGCCGCGCCGCCGCCGGGGCCTCGCGCGGCGCGGAACCGGTCGCGTACGGCTAGTTGCTCTTGCAGATGTTCGTGTTGGCCTGGACGCCGCCGATGTTGGACGGGATGTCGCCGCCCTTGAGGCCGCCCCAGTCGTTGCCGATGACGAGGTCGAGGCGGCCGGTGTGCAGCGAGGAGACCGACTTCGGCGTGACCGTCTTGAGGTCCTGCTGGAGCGTCGGCATGGCCTTCGCGCCGGACGGGCCGTAGCGCAGCGTCGACTTCGTGACGCCGGCCTTCGGGGTGTTGCCGACCTTGACGACCTTGAAGCCCTTGGCCTTGAGGGCGTCGGCGACGGTGGCGGCCAGCCCGGCGTGCCCGGTGCCGTTGAGGACCCGTACCTGGATCTGGGCGGCGGGGATCGTCGGCTTGGCGGGGGTCGTCGTGGACTTCTTCTTCACCGAGTTGTCGGCCTTCGCGATGTTGTCGTTCTTGATCGCGTCGAAGAGCTGGCCGGCGAGCGGCTGCGCGAACTGCACGCGGTTCGGGTCGGCGGGGTACGCCTCGTTCGGCACCGTGACGAACTTGACCTTGCCCGCGCTCATGCCCTGGACGCTGCCCGCGAGCTTCTTGATCTCGGAGATGTCCAGGCCGTCGTCGGTGGTCACGGACTTCGTGGCGGCGTCGAGGAAGTTGAACAGCTTCGTAGGGCTGGCCAGCAGCCCGCCGTCGGTGACCTTCTTGACGATCGACGACATGAACAACTGCTGGCGCTTGATGCGGCCGAGGTCGGAGCCGTCGCCGAGGCCGTGCCGGTTGCGGACGTACGCCAGGGCCTGCTCGCCCTTCACGATGTGGCGGCCCGCGGAGAGGTCCAGGTGGGAGTCGCGGTCGTGCACGGCCGTCGGCAGGCAGACCTCGACCCCGCCGAGGGCGTTGACCATTCCTTTGAACCCGGAGAAGTCGACCTTGACGAAGTGGTCGATGTGGACGCCCGTCAGCGACTCGATGGTCTTCCACGAGCAGGCCGGGCCGCCCTCGGAGAACGCCTCGTTGATCATGCCGAGGTGGGCGGGCGCGGTGCCGCCCTTCGTGGTCTTGCAGGACGGGAGCTGCACCATGGAGTCGCGCGGGAAGCTCATGCCCACGGCCTGTTTGCCGTCGGGTGAGAGGTGCAGCACGATCAGCGTGTCGGACCGCTCGCCGTCGGCCTTGCCGTACTTCGCGTCCTTGCCGGAGCGGGAGTCGGAGCCGAGGACCAGGACGTTCGTCGCCTTGCCGATCTTCGGCGGGCGCTTGCCCAGCTTCCCGGTCACGCTCTCGTGGGTGATGTTGCCGTAGAGCTTCCGGTACGCGGCATACGCGCTGAGGCACCCGGCGACCAGGACGGCCGTCATCACAATGGAACCCCACGCGAGCCACGGCAGCAGGCCGCCGCGACGCGGCGCGCGAGCGCCATACGGCACGCGGTTTCTCGGGGGGCCGCCGGCATGGCGGACTTTCGGGGGGGTCATCGGGTCAGAGGTTAGGTCAGCGAAGGCGCCGCGCGGGCGCAGATTCCGCAAGCTTGCCGACCGTCGCCGTGATCCTTTCTGTGGAGAAACGTCCGTCGAGTGTATCCACGCCATCATTCGTGCCGAAGACGACCGATGTTCCGGCCGCCATCGGGGCGAGCAGCGCGTCGACGATGTCGTCGTACGTGGCCATGCTCACCTGGGCGTATATCCGATCCGCCGAGGTGAGGCCGAACCGCTCCGCCGCCGAGCGCGCCGCTTCGGCGAGCTCGCCGCCGGAGAATCCGCGTCCTTCGAGGGCGAGGGCGGGCGCTTCGGGGCCGACCCGAGTATAGGTAACAAATTGATCACCGTGTCCGCGAACCTGCGTGGCGTAGTCGACCGCGGGGGGTGGGCAGTGCTCCAGTGGCGCGCCGAGCGGGTGCAGCGACAGGGCCACGACCTCCTCGGCTCCGGACGCGAGCGCGGCGTCGAGCCGGGCCGCGTCGGTGGCCACCACCCGCGCCCCGGGCACCTCGGCCGAGCCGTCCGGCACCGGGCGGGCGACCAGCCCGGCCGACCAGCAGGCGAACAGCCACACGGCCGTCTGCCAGTGGGCGGGCAGCGCCAGCGCCACCTCGTCGCCGGGGTC
The DNA here is from genome assembly GCA_036502625.1 of Streptosporangiaceae bacterium. Lineage (GTDB taxonomy): Bacteria > Actinomycetota > Actinomycetes > Streptosporangiales > Streptosporangiaceae > DASXYG01. Next base: position 76,659 of record DASXYG010000114.1, on the reverse strand, counting down.
CGCGCCGAACTCGTCGACCAGCAGGTTCGCCGTCTTCGCCACCCAGTTGTCGAACGTCGCGTACGACAGCTCCACGCGGCTGCCCAGTGCGTCGTCGTAGTGGGTCAGGAACGGCCGGGCCGAATCCCGGCTTACGGCCTCACGCAGCAGGTCGGCGGGTGTGTCGCCACTCATGCCGCACAAAGCTAGGTGATAGCCGGAGCGGAGGCGACGCCGGGCGCCACGTCAGAAATCCCACAGCATCCGTCCCGTCGTACGGAAAGCGGTGCCGCGCGCCAGTTCACGGCGGTTACGGATTCCTTCAACGTTCGGACGCCTACTGGTCGGTCGTGGCGGCGGCCGGCGATCTTCTCGCTACGCTCACGGGCGATGGTTTCGCGCCCGACGTCCCTGCTGACGAGCGCCGACCGGTGGCTGGCCGGGGCGAGCGTGGTCCCCGCGCTGCTCGTGGTCGCCTGGCTGCTGGCCGGGCTGCCGATGCTGTTCGGCGGCGTGTTCACCGCGCTGCCGGTCATCGCTCTCGCGGTGCCGCTCGCCGTGCTGATCGTGCCGCTCGGCGTCCGCTGGCTGCCCGAACGCGCGTCCGCGCCGTCGTGGGCGGCGCTCGCGGTGCTGGCCGTCGCCGTCGTGTTCTGCGTCACGCAAGGGCTCGTGCACGCCGAGCAGATCATCGTCCGCCGCGACCCGGCCTCGTACGTGCAGTTCACGACGTGGCTGGCCGAGCACGGCACGTCCCGCGTGCACCCGGACGCCGCCGCGTTCGGCCACGACCCGGGCGTCTCGTACGAGAGCCTCGCCTTCTACCAGCGCGGCGGCATGGTCGTCCCGCAGTTCATGGCCGGGCTGCCGATGGTGCTGTCGGCCGCCCACTGGATCGGCGGCACCGGCGCGGTGCTGTTCGCCCCGGTCGTGCTCGGCGGGCTGGCCATCCTCGCGTTCGGCGGCCTGGTGGCGCGGCTGGCCGGGCCGCGCTGGGCGCCGCTGGGCGCGCTCGGCCTCGCGCTCACCCTCCCCGAACAGTTCTTCAGCAGGTCCGCGTACAGCGAGCCGCTGACGCAGATCCTGCTGTTCGGCGGGCTGTGCCTGCTGCTCGACGCGTTCGACCTGGTCGACGGGCCCTACCGGATCCGCGCCGGGCTAGCGGGGCTGGCCCTCGGCCTGACGGTGCTCGTCCGGATCGACGCGCTGCGCGACGTGCTGCCCGTCCTGGCGTACGCGGGGCTGCTCGTCTACCAGCGGCGGCCCGAGGCGTGGCCGCTCGGCGGCGGCCTCGCCCTCGGCGCGGGGCTCGGGCTGGCGGAGGGATACGTCTTCTCCCGCCCGTACCTCAGCAGCATCTCCGACTCGGTGCTGCCGATGCTCGGCATCGCCGTGGTGATCGCCCTGCTCACGGCCGCGCTCGTGGTGGGCGCGCGGGTCCGCGCCCGGCTGTGGCCCGGGCAGGGGCTGCCGTCGTGGCTGCGCCGCGCCGGGCCGGGCGCCTGCGCGGGCGCGGTGGTCGCCGTGATGCTGGCGCTGGCGGCGCGGCCGTTCTTCATGGTCGTGCGGCAGCCGCCGGCGAAGCCCGAGGACGTGCTGACCGTGCAGTACGTCACGAACCTCCAGAAGGTGCTGCACCTGCCCGTCGACGGCACGCGTGTCTACACGGAGATGAGCCTCGACTGGGTGGCCTGGTACGTCGGGGCGCCCGCCGTGATGATCGCGACGGCCGCCGCCGCGGTGCTGACGTACCGGGCGCTGCGCGGGCGGGCCGTCCGGTGGGTGCTGCCGCTGGCCATGATCGGCTGGACGACGCTGATCACGCTGTACCGCCCGGCGATCACGCCGGACCACCCGTGGGCGGCGCGCCGCCTCGTCGTCCTGGTGCTGCCCGGCATGGTGCTGCTCGCCGTGTGGGGGATCGCGGCGGCCACGCGGTGGGCGCGCGACCGGGGGCACCGGACCGCGCTCGTACGGGGCGCCGCCGCGGTGGGCGCGCTGCTGGTGTGCGTGCCCGCGCTGATCACGTCGATCGGGATGGCCACCGCGCGCACCGACGCCGGGGAGCTGGCCGCCGTGCGCGGCATGTGCCGGGCGATCGGGCCGCGCTCGGCCGTGGTGATCCTGGAGCGGGCCACCGCCGACCGGTTCACGCAGCTCGTCCGCGGCATGTGCGGGGTGCCCGCCGGACGGATCTCCGACTCCACGCCGCCGGTCGTGCACCGGGTCGAGCGGAAGATCCGCGCGGCCGGGCGGCGGCCCGTGCTGATCGGCGCGGACGCCTCGGACGTCCGCCCGTACGGCAGGCCCGTGCACGTCATGGCGCTGCACACCCGGCAGGACCCGCGCAGCCTGGTCCGCCCGCCGCACGGCACCTGGAGCCTGACGTTCAACATCTGGGCCGCGCGACCGCGGCCCTAGGGAGCGGGCCACGGGGTATCCTCGCGGGTCGTGAGCCCTTCCGCGTTCGACGACCCCGGCACCCCCGCCGCCGACCAGGCGAGCGACCCGCGCATCTCGATCGTGCTGCCCTGCTACAACGAGCGCGACCACGTCGCGATCGAGGTCGAGCGCATCTGCAAGACCATGGACGCCAGCGGCTACACGTACGAACTGCTCGCCCTCGACGACGCCTCCACCGACGACACCCTCGCCCGGCTGGAGGAGATCGCGCCGGACTACCCGAACCTCCGGGTCGTGCACTTCCGGCGCAACGGCGGCTCCGGCACCAGCCGCCGCATCGGCACGCGGCAGGCGCGCGGCCGGATCGTCGTGTGGACCGACGCCGACATGAGCTACCCCAACGAGCGCATCCCCGAGCTCGTCCGCATGCTCGAGGACGACGACACGATCGACCAGATCGTCGGCGCCCGTACGTCGGAGGAGGGCACGCACAAGTTCCTGCGGGTGCCCGCGAAGTGGATGATCCGCAAGATCGCGGAGTGGCTGGCCGGGGTGCCGATCCCGGACCTCAACTCGGGGCTGCGCGCGTTCCGCCGCGAGGTGTCCCTGCCGTACCTCAGGCTGCTGCCGCCCGGGTTCTCCTGCACGACCACGATCACGCTGGCGTTCATCTCCAACCAGCACGACGTGAAGTTCGTGCCGATCGACTACTTCAAGCGCGCCGGCAAGTCGAAGTTCAAGTTCGTGAAGGACGCCTACCGCTACATCCTCCAGGTGCTGCGGATGATCATGTACTTCAACCCGCTCAAGGTGCTCATGCCGCCGGCGCTGACGCTGATCACCCTGGGCGTCCTCAAGGGCATCTTCGACCAGTTCATGCACCCGCTGTACTTCGCGATCAACACCGTGCTGATCTTCGTCACCGGGCTGCTCATCGGGTCGCTCGCGCTGCTGGCCGACCTCATCGTGCGCTCGCGCGGCGACGACTAGGGCCGCTGTGAAGATCGCGATCGTGGGCCCCGCGTACCCGTACAAGGGGGGCGGCGCGCAGCACACCACCGAGCTCGCGCACCGCCTGCGCGCGGCCTCGCACGACGTGGTGATCGAGTCGTGGTCGGCGCAGTACCCCGCGCTGCTGTACCCGGGGCGGCAGACCGTCGACGCGCCCGAGGGCGAGCCGTTCCCGGCCACCCGCCGCGACCTGTCGTGGCGGCGGCCGGACGGCTGGATCCGGCACGGGCGGCGCATCGGCCGGTGGGCCGACCTCCTGGTCCTGGTCGTGCTCAGCCCGGTGCAGGTGCCCCCGTACCTCGGCATCCTGGCGGGCGCGCGCGGCACCGGTGTGCGCACGGTCGCGCTGTGCCACAACGTGCTGCCGCACGAGCGGCGCGCGGTGGACGTCACGCTGATGCGCACGCTGCTGCGCCGCGTATCCGGGGTCCTCGCCCACTCCGAGTCCCAGGCCGCGCTGGCCCGGGGGCTGACGGGCGACCGGGTCCCCGTACGGGTCGTGCCGCTGCCGCCGCACCTGCCTGGCGGCGCGGGCACGGACGGCGGCGCGGGGTCGTACGAGGTGCGGCGGCGGCTGCTGTTCTTCGGGATCGTGCGGCCGTACAAGGGCCTTGACGTGCTGCTGCGGGCGCTGGCGCGGGGGCCGGGCGACGTGCGGCTCACCGTGGCCGGGGAGTTCTGGGGCGGCACGGACGAGACGTCGCGGCTGGTCACCGAGCTCGGCCTGGACGACCGTGTGGAGCTGCGGCCGGGGTACGTGCCCGCCGCTGACGTGCCGGGGCTGTTCGCCGGCGCCGACGCGCTCGTGCTGCCGTACCGCTCGGCCACCTCCACACAGAACGCCTGGCTGGGCTTCGAGCACGGCCTCCCGGTGATCGCCACGCGGGCCGGTGCGCTCGCCGACCACGTGCGCGACGGCGTCGACGGCCTGCTCTGCGCCCCCGGCGACGACACCGCCCTCGCCGCCGCGATCACCCGCTTCTACGGCGAGGGCGAGCCGGAACGGCTGCGCGCGGGGGTGCGCCGGGTGGACCCCGGGCCGTACTGGTCCGTCTACGTCAGCGAGCTGACCGGCCTGGCGCCGGTCACCTGAGCCTGCGGTCGTAGACGACCCGGTCCACCAGCCGCTCCGCCTGCCCGGGCGGGGTGAAGAACAGGTCGAACACGTGCCGGCCGCCCGGGTCGATGGTGATCTCCGTGCGCATCGGGATCGTCCGGCCGGCGAACTCCGGGCCGAGCACGCCCGGGTCGGTGAACTCGCCGGGCACCGACAGCACGGACGTAACCTCGGTGAGCGCCGGGCCGCGGTACGTCATCGCGGTCGGGGTGACGCTGTCGAAGGTCGTCCACTCGTACCGGCGGTCGATGTTGGAGAACCCGAGGACGCCGAGCCGGTAGTACGCGGCGCCGCCCAGCGTGCCGGTGGACCGCTCCTCCAGGAAATGGCCCGCGGTCTCCTCGATCCACCGGGTGGTGACCGTGAAGTCGGTGGTGACGATGGGCTCGTCGCCGAGGATGTAGTTGGTCTTGACGGCCTGCCAGGTGCCGACCAAGGGGTCGAGGCGGCGGTGGTACGGGCCGGGGCTCAGGGCGTCGGTCGTTGACATGGCGCCATCATGGCCCAGAACCGGCCCGGTTCGGCGGTCGTCCGCGTCCGGGCGTACGGGCCTGCCGGGGGCGTGGCGCCGGTATCGTTTCTGCGATGGCCAGACAGCGCACCGCCCAGCTCGAATACTCCGAGCTGATGGGCGCGATGCTCGACGAGGAGAAGCGGCGGCAGAAGGCCCGGAAGATCATCGCGGTGCTGCGGCACTTCCTCGGCCGCGACGACCTCGGCGGGCTCACCGTCGCCGACATCGGCTGCTCCGCCGGGTTCATCGCCGACGAGCTCGCCGCCGCGGGCGCCGCGCGCACCCTCGGTGTCGACGTCGACGTCCCCGGGCTGCGGAAGGCGCACGAGCGGTTCGGCGAGCGCGTCGCGTTCTGCTGCGGCGACGGCGAGCGGCTGCCGTTCCCCGACGGCGGCGTCGACGTCCTCGTGTTCAACCACATCTACGAGCACGTCCTCGACCCCGACGCCATCCTCGCGGAGATGCACCGCGTGCTGTCCGACGACGGCGTGCTCTACCTCGGCCTCGGCAACCGGCTCGGCGTCATGGAACCGCACTACAAGCTGCCGTTCCTGTCCTACCTCCCGCCCGCGCTGTCCGACGCGTACATGCGCGCGGCCGGGCGCGGCGACCACTACCACGAGCGGTTCCGCACCCGCGGCGGGCTGCGCCGCATGCTCGCCGGATGGTTCGTGTGGGACTACAGCCTCCCGGTGCTCGGCGACCCCGGCCGCTTCGCCTCGGAGGACGTCGCGCCCGGCCCGGTCGCCCGGCTGCCCCGTACGGCGGTCCGCGCCGCGCTGCCGGTGGTCCCGACGTACATCTGGGTGGCCACCAAGCGCCCCCGCGCCCCCCTCGGCCCGCACACCGCCTGGCCGCCGCGGCGCGTCCCCACCCCGGCCCGCGAGGCCGCGTCCCGCGCGCCGCGCGGGCCCGCGTCGCCGTGAGGGACGCCCTCGTCCGCGCGCTGCGGAGCCGCTGGCTGCGCGTCGTGTTCGTGCTGGTCGCGCTGGTGCTCGGCGGCATCACGGTGGCGAACAGGTGGCAGGACGTACGCCCGGTGCTCGACCGGCTCGACCCCTGGTGGCTGGTCGCGTCGTTCCTCGCGGCGGCGCTCGCGCTGATCGCGTCCGCGGCGATGTGGCGGTCGCTGCTCGCCGACCTCGGCTCCCGGCTGCCCGCGCGCGCGGCCGGGCGGGTGTTCCTGGTGTCGCAGCTCGGGAAGTACCTCCCCGGCTCGGTGTGGCCGGTGCTCGCGCAGATGGAGCTCGCCCGCGACCACGACGTCCCGCGTACGCGCGCCGCCACCGCGTCGATCCTGGTCATGGTCGTGAACCTGGCCAGCGGCCTGTTCGTCGCCGCGGTCACGATCCCCGTCTTCGCCGGCGACGTCGCCGACCGCTACCGCTGGCTGCTGCTCCTCGCCCCGGTGATCGTCGCGTTCCTGTACCCGCGGGTGCTGAACCCGATCCTGGCGCGCGTGCTCAGGCTGGCGCGGCGCCCCGCGATGGAGAAGCCGCTGCGGCTGCGCGACGTGGCCCGCGCGTTCGGCTGGTCGCTGGCCGCGTGGCTGGCGTACGGCCTGCACACCTGGCTGCTCGTCCTCGGCATCGGCACCACGACCTGGCGTGCGCTCCCGCTGGCCGTCGGGGGTTTCGCGCTGGCGTTCTGCGCCGGGTTCCTCGTGGTGATCGTCCCGGCGGGCGCGGGCGTACGCGACGTCGCCCTGGCCGCCGCCCTGTCCCCGGTCCTCGGCTCCGGCGGGGCCATCGTGGTGTCGCTGGCGTCGCGCCTGCTCCTGGTCATCGCCGACCTGACGCTCGCGGGTGCCGCCGCGGCCACGGGGAAACGACCTTCTCGGACAAAAGACACTCCCGCTAAAAACTAAGTGGCAAGTTGCGGCTTTATCTCGTACGGTGATCACTCGCTGACGCCGTGAGCGTCGGCGCGGCCCGGGGTCGCGGGCCGGTGAACCCCCCAATCCGAGGAGTGATCGTGTTAGCGCAACTTGAACCGCCCATCGTCAGTAGCACCACGGTGCTACTGAGGGCGTATCCTGTGGACATGGCCGTCAGGAAGTACAGCGTGTCCCTGGACGAATCCGTTGCCGAGCGGGCCGAGCGGGCCGCCGCATACGAGGGCATGACGCTTTCGGCGTGGCTGACCTGGGCCGCCGACGAACTCGCCGGGCTCGCCGAGGCGCGGAAGGCGTTCGACGAATACGTCGCGACTTACGGCGAGTTCGACAAGGAGACGGTCGAGCAGGCCAGGCGGGACCTGAACGCGGCGGGCGTCGGCCTTCCCGAGACCCCAGAGGACGAGCGGGCCCGGCTTGCCGCGCTCGCCCGCCTGCGCGGCGGCTGGGGCGACGGGGAGGACGCCGAATGAGAAAGGATCGCCGGTTCAACCGGAAGCGCCCAATGGTCCTCGACGCCGGGGCACTGATCCAGGTCGACACCAAGTCGCACAGCAAGGTGCTTGCGGAATGCCGTGAGGCTTCCGGCCGTGGGGTGCGGCCCCTCATCCCGTCCGTGGTGTTCGCCCAGGTATGGCGGGAGGACCCCCGCCAGCGCGATCTGGCGACCCTGCGGAACGCGAGCGTCATCGTGCCGTTCACCGTCGAGACCGCGAAAGACGTAGGCGGGCTGCTCGCGAGAAGCGGTACGAGCGACATCGTCGACGCGGCGGTCGTGGTGCTCGCCATGGCGAGCGGCGCCGCCGCCGTCACGTCCGACCCGGACGACATCAAGATGCTCGCGGACGCGGCGGACTTCCGTATCCCGCTCATCACCGTATGACCACCGTGGGCGCCGGAACGGGCATCCCGGCGCCCACGGTCCACGGCTACACCACCGCGCCGCTGTCGCGGTCCCGGGGTGTCGGCCGCTTCGGGCGGGGGCGGCCGTCCGGGCCCGCCTTGGCCTGCTTCTTCGGCATCGGGGGCGGGGCCTTGGAGAAGCGTTCCAGCCACAGTGTCAGCGGTCCGGTGGTGAAGACCGTGGACCAGTGGCCGACGACGATGCCCGCGAGGACCGCCAAGGCGAAGTCCGTCAGGGAGTCGCCGCCGAGGATCGCCAGCGCCGCGAGGATGAACGTGGCGCCCATGCCCGTACTGAACGTCCGGGGCAGGGTGTGCAGGATCGCGCTGTTCATCATCGCGGGCAGCCGCCCCGTGCGGTTCGCGCCCCACTCCTCGCGCACCCGGTCGAGGACCACCACGGTGTCGTTGACCGCGTAGCCGATGACGGTCATCAGCGCGGCGAGGAACACCCCGTCGAGCGTCTTCCCCATCCAGGCGAACAGCCCGAGGATCACCAGCACCACGTGGAACATGCCGATGATCGCGCCGACCGCGAAGCTCCACCGGAACCGTACGGCCAGGTAGGCGAGCTGCGCGGCGAGCGCGAGGCCGAGCGCGACCAGCGCGTTGCGCAACAGCTCCACGCCGAGGCTCGGGCCGATCTTCTCGTCCCGCTCCTTCGTGACGTCGCCGCCGACCTTCTCCAGCGCCGACTGGATGTGCACGACCTCGTTGTTCGTGAGGTTCTCCGTGCGTACGGCGATGTTCTGGTCCGACGTCTGCACGACCGCGCGCGGGAACCCGGCGTCGCTGACCGCCTCGCGCGCCTGCTCCACCTTCACAGGGGTGCTCGTCGCGTACTCGACCAGCCGCCCGCCGGTGAACTCGACGCCCAGGTTGACGCCGCGTACGGCGATCCCGGCGAGCGCGACGAGCGCGATCACCCCGGACAGCACCAGCCACATGCGGCCGCGGCGCATCAGGTCCGGGTTGCGGCGCAGCAGCCGGCGGCGGACACCGCCGATGTCGTGCAGCCCCGTCACCTTCGGATGCCGCTGCACGACCTTCCGCCGCAGCGCGAACTCCACCAGCACCCGGGCGATGAGCAGCGCCGACACCATGGACGCGAACACGCCGATCGCGAGCGTGACGCCGAACCCCTTGACCGGCCCGGACGCCAGGTAGAACAGCAGCCCGGCGGCGAGCAGCGTGGTCACGTTCGAGTCGACGATCGCGCTCCACGCCTGCTTCGTCCCGACACGGAAGGCGTCGAGCATGCGTTTCGACCGTGCGTACTCTTCCCTCGCGCGTTCGAAGATCAGCACGTTGGCGTCCACCGCCATGCCGATCGCCAGCACGAACCCCGCGAGTCCGGGCAGGGTGAGGGTCGCGCCGAGGAGGACGAGCGCCGCGTACGACAGCACCGCGTAGCAGGCCAGCGAGATCGCGGCCAGCCCGCCGACCAGCCGGTACACGACCGCGATGAACAGCGCCGTCGCGACGACGCCGATCACGGCGGCCCCGCCGCTGGCCTTGATCGCGTCCGCGCCGAGCGTCGGGCCGACCGTGCGCTGCTCGATCACGTCGACCGGCACGGGCAGCGCGCCGCCTTGGATCAGCGCCGCGAGGTCCTTGGCCTCGGCGTCGCTGAACTGCCCGGTGATCTGCGTCGACCCGCCGGTGATGCCGACGTCGCACGCCACGCTCGGGTCGACTTGCGGTGAGGAGATGACCTTGTCGTCCAGGACGATCGCGACGCGGCGCCTCGGGTCGCCCGGCCGCTCGCAGGCGGCGTCACCGGTGAGCTTCACCCATTTCCGCTCGCCGTCGCCCTTGAAGTCGACGCTGACCTGCCATTCGGCGCCCATCTGCTGATCCAGCCCGGCCTTCGCGTCGCCGACGCCCTCGCCGGTCAGCCCCGCGGGTCCGAGCCGCAGCCGCTGCCCGCCCTCGTCCGGGATGATCACCTCGCCCTTCCCGGGTTTCGCCTTCTTGTCAGAGGCGGGCACGGCCTCCTTGACCGGGTGGAACGTGAGCTGCGCGGTACGGCCGATCACCTCGGCCGCCTGCCGCGGATCCTGTACGCCGGGCAGCTCCACGATGATGCGCTTGTCGCCCGTACGGCTGAGGGTCGGCTCGGCGACGCCCAGCGCGTCGACGCGTTTGCGCAGCACCTCGAGCGCGCGGTCGGTGGACGCGGACGTCGCCTTGGCGTGCGGCGAGTCGCGCGTCTCCAGCACGATCTGCGTGCCGCCCCGCAGATCGAGCCCCAGCTTCGCCGGTTCGGCGTAGGCGAAGTACGCGGAGATGCCGATGATGACGAGCGCCAGAAGGGCGCGCGCCACGTTCGCTCGGGACACGGAAGAGCCTCCGTTGACGGGCCACGGCCGCAGCGGGCCGTGACCGGTGGCCGTCGGACGGGCCGCCCAGGGCGGCCGGTATCAGACGACGGAGGCAGGCGGCGCCCGCCCGCGCGCGGCGGGCCGGTGCGCGGAGACGTACGCGGGGGGCCCGCGGCGCGGCGCCGCGGTGACGAGCCCGTCGGGCCGTACGGGCCGCGGCTCCGCCGGCGCGGCGGCGGGACCGTGCGGGGTGTGGGCGCCGAGCCTGGCCTGGGCGGAGGCGTGCGGGGAGGCGTGATCCGCGGCCTGCGAACCGCCGCGGGCCACCGGCTGGGCGTGGCTGCCGCGCGCTATGGCTTGGGGACCGCCGCGAACCGCCGTTTGGCCGCTGCCGTGCGCTGCGGCCTGTGAACGGGCATGTGCGCCGGGCGCGGATCGCGGGGCCGCGCGTCCTGCCGCTCGGGCGCCGCCGGGAGCCGCGTGCGCGACTCCGTGCGTGGCCGCGTACGGCACGGCGTGGTCGGAGGCGGATGCGGCGGGGGAGGCGGGCCCGGCGAGGACCGCGAGGATCGCCCACAGCAGCCCGAGCAGCACGGCGCGCGGCGTACGCGCGACCAGCGAGCGCCGCACCCCCAGCCGCACCACGTGACCTCCCGACCACAAGACTCCGATCCTCCGGAGCCTATCCGCCCCATCCGGCGCCCGGCCCGCGCTCCCGAGAGCCCGCCGCCGGGGGCGCGGCGGGTTCGCCCGTAGGGGAGACTGGCGGGCGTGGAGCGTGTGTGGGATCCCCAGGAGGAGGTTGACCTGGGGCGGACTCTGGGGCCGGCGCGGCGGGGCGCGGGCGATCCGACGTTCCGGGTGGCCGCGGACGGCGCGTTCTGGCGCGGGGTGCGGACCCCCGCGGGGCCGGGCGCGCTGCGGCTGGCCATGGGGGCGCGTACGGGCGGGAAGGTGCACGCCCGGGCGTACGGGCCGGGGGGCGAGTGGCTGCTCGACGCGGTGCCGGGGATGCTGGGGGCGCATGACGACGTCGCGTCGTTCGTGCCCGCGCATCCGCTGATCGCGCGGGCGGCGATGGCGGTGCCGGGGTTTCGCGTGGGGCGGCTGGGGTCGGTGTTCGACATGCTCGTGCCCGCGGTGCTGGAGCAGAAGGTCGTCGGGCGCGAGGCATGGCGGGCCTGGCGGTACCTGGTGCGGCGGTTCGGTGAGGTCGCGCCGGGTCCCGCACCGGACGGGCCCCTGTACGTACCGCCCGCGCCCGCCGACTGGGTCCGCGTCCCGTCCTGGGAGTGGCACCGCGCGGGCGCGGAGGCCGTACGCGCGCGGACCATCATCGGGGCGGCCCGGGTCGCCGAGCGCCTGGAGGGGCACGACTCGGCGGAGACCGACCGCCGCCTGCGGTCGCTGCCCGGCATCGGCGTGTGGACGTCCGCCGAGGTACGGCAGCGGGCCCTGGGCGACGCCGACGCGGTCTCGGTCGGCGACTACCACCTGCCGTCCATCGTCGGCTGGAGCCTCACCGGCGAGAAGACCGACGACGCAGGCATGCTCGACCTTTTGCGCCCCTACGCAGGCCACCGCTACCGCGTCACCCGCCTCCTGGAACTCACCGGCTCCCGCCTCCCGCCCCGCGGCCCCCGCATGCCGGTCCGCGACTACCGCCACATCTGACGCGGCAGCCACGCCCGACGGCTAGCCCGCATTCCGAAGCAGCTTCGTGGCCGGACGCGGTCGGATGGGCGGTCACTCCCCGCCGCCGCGTCCACTACCTGCGCTGATACAAAGCCATTCGGCAGATGGTGTGACATGGGAATTCCGTCGCCATTTCCGGTCAATAGCCGCACTTTCGAAAGGCGGGTGGCGCGGGGCGATCCGCGGGCGCGGTAGATTGCGGTCGCTGATCCGTTTACCGGCGGTTTCTCGTATGAGTGGACCGAATGCGGGCCGGCGCGAACAGCGCGCCGGTCACTTCCCCGAGAAAGGGAAACCGCATGACTGAGAACGGACGGCGTATCCGGCGCCGTGGTGTACGCCTGCGGCGCTGGGCGCGCCGGAGCCGGCCGTACGTGCCGTTCGCCTCCGCGATGATCTCGTTGGTCACGGAGGCGATCCGGTACTGGGCCGAGCCCCGGTGACGGCCCCGGGAGGGCCGCCGGCCTGACGGCCGACGGCCCCGCGGCCCGGGAGCCGCGCGCGGGGTCTCCGGTCGGGTACCGATCCACTCTGGCTCGGCCGGAGGCCCTTCGGGCGATATTCCGTCGTTTCACGAATACGACTCCGGGGCCGTGGGTCCGCGAAATACGGGTCATTCGCCTCGGCGACTGTACAGCAAATCGAAATGCACGTGCATCTGCACCGTGCTAAATGTGCGCGCGGGATCTGGCCGCCGCGGTGGCGCGCGCTTGACCTTCCCCGGCGGGAAGCCGCGCTGTGGGCGTGGCCGGACGATGGGCCCGGGGGACGAGGAGTCGTTCGTGGACCAGGTCAGCATTGGGGAGTTCGCGCGGTTGTCGCGGCTGTTAGTTAAGGCGCTGCGGCGGTACGACGAGCTCGGGCTGCTGGTGCCGGACCGGGTCGACCCGGACACCGGCTACCGCTGGTGCGGGGCGGGCCAGCTCGAACGGGCGCGGCTCGTGTCGGCGCTGCGCCGGGCTTCCCGACCTCACGCTCTGTACGGAACCCGGGCACGGCGAGGCGTTCGTGCGCCGGATGACGCCCGCCGCGACGAGCGGCGCCGCCCAGGCGGAGCCGGCCATCGAGTCGCTGTCCGCCTGGGCGAAGGCCCCGACGCCCAGTTCGCGGTGGCGCTGCGCTGAAGGACGGGCCTCCCGGGGGCGCGCCCGCCCCGTACGGGCTCAGCCGCGGGTGAGCATGCCCGCGATCACCTCGCGCACCTCCGTGGGGCGTTCCATGTGCACCATGTGCCCGGCGTCCGGGACCAGGCGGAACAGGGCGCCGGGGGCGGACTCCGGCGGGGGCGGGAGGACCCGGTCGGCGGCGCCCCACACGACGGCGACGGGCACGTCCACCCCGTCGAGCAGCGCCGGGCCGTCGATCGCCTGGGCGTCGTCGTCGGTCAGCAGGGTGGGGAGCAGGGCGCGCAGGCAGGCGTCCACGCCGTCGAGCCGCTTGTACTTCAGCACGTCGTCCACGAGCTGCCTGGTCACCAGCGACGGGTCCGCGAACAGCCGGCCCAGCAGGGGTTTCAGCTCGCGGCGCGAGGCCGCGGACGCGAAGCCGCGCAGGTACTCCGCGTCCGCGTCCGGGCCGAACCCAGCCGGGGCGACCAGGGTCAGCGACGCGGCGAGGCCCGTACGGGACCGGGCCGCCGCCGCGGCCACCGCGCCGCCCAGGGAGTGGCCCACCAGGTGGGCGCGGGCGATGCCGGCCGCGTCGAGGAACCCGGTCACCGCGGCGGCCAGCGTCGCGAGCGAGCCGTCGCCGACGTCCTTGGCCGACGTGCCGTGGCCGGGGAGGTTCAGCGCGTGGACGGCACGGTCGGCGGCCAAGGCCTCCTGGACGAACAGCCACGAGTTCGCGTCGCCGCCGTAGCCGTGGACGAGCACCACCGGGTCGCCGCCGCCGTCGCCGAGACTGGCCACGGTGAGCCGCCGGCCGCCCACGTCGACGGCGCGCTCCGCGGGCCCGGCGTCGTCGATGGCCGCGCCGGACGCGATCTCCGCCCGCGCCGCCGCGACCACCTCGTCGACCTCGGCGTCCGGCACCTCGGCGGGCGCGACGACCGCGATGGTGGCGCCCACGGGTGCGTCGCTGCCCGCGCCGGCGACGATCCGCCGCAGCACGCCCTCGTACGCCGACTCCAGCGTCCCGGCGATCTTGTCGGTGTCGATGTCGGCGAGGTCGTCGCCCTCGGTGACCGCGTCGCCCTCGGCGACCAGCCACTCGGTGATCTTGCCCTGCTTCATGGACAGACCCCACTTGGGCATGGTGACCCGCTGGATGCCGCCGCTCACGCGATCACCGCTTCCACCCGGTAGCCGCCTTCACCGCGTTCACCACGGCCTGCGCGTCGGGGACGTAGAGGTCCTCCAGGGTGTCGGCGAACGGTACGGGCGTGTGCGGCGCGGTCACCGTCTGCACGGGGGCGCGCAGCGAGCCGAACGCGTCGCGGGCGGCGAGCGCCGCGATGTCGGCGGCCATGCCGCAGCGGGGCGTGGCCTCGTCCACGACGACGAGCCGCCCGGTGTTCTCGACGCTCTCCAGGATCGTGTCCGCGTCCAGCGGGCTGGTCGTCCGCGGGTCGATGACCTCGCACTCCACGCCGTCGCGGGCCAGCGCCGCGGCCGCCTCCAGGGCCACGGTGACCATGCGGCCGAACGCCACGATGGTCGCGTCGCCGCCCTCGCGGGCCACGTTGGCCTCGCCGAACGGGATCGTGTACGCCTCCTCGGGCACGTCGCCGGTGGTGTCGTACATCGCCTTGTGCTCGCAGAAGATCACTGGATCGTCGTCGCGAATCGCCTGGACGAGCAGGCCCTTCGCGTCGTACGGCGAGGACGGCAGCACGACCTTCAGCCCCGGGATGTGCGTGAACATCGGGTACAGCGCCTGCGAGTGCTGGGCGGCGGCGCGCAGCCCCGCACCGTACATCGTGCGGATCACCACCGGGGTGACGGCCTTGCCGCCGAACATGTAGCGGAACTTCGCGGCCTGGTTGTAGATCTGGTCGAAGCAGACGCCCATGAAGTCGATGAACATCAGCTCGGCGACCGGCCGCATGCCGCGCGTCGCGGCGCCGATGGCCGCGCCGACGAACGCCGACTCCGAGATCGGGGTGTCGAGCACGCGGTCGGGGAACCGGGTGTGCAGGCCCTTCGTGACGCCGAGCGCGCCGCCCCACGCGTCGTCCTCGCCGGGCGCGCCGGTGCCGCCGGAGTTGTCCTCGCCCATCACGATGACCCGCTCGTCGCGCGCCATCTCCTGGGCCAGCGCCTCGTTGACCGCCTCGCGGTAGCTGATCGTACGGGCCATGGCGGGCCTCCTCAGTACCGGATGTAGACGTCGGTTTCCAGGTCGGCGGGGCCGGGTTTCTCCCCGGCGCGCGCCTTCGCGACGGCGCCGTCGATGAGCGCGGCGATCTCCGCGTCGATGCCGTCGAGCCGGGCCGCGTCCAGGCCGCCGTCCCCGGTCACCCGGGCGCGGAAGCGCTCCAGGCAGTCGGACTCGGCGCGGGCGCGGGCCACCTCGTCCGCGCGGTACGTCTGCTGGTCGCCCTCGAAGTGGCCGTAGTAGCGGGTGAACTTCACCTCGATCAGCGTGGGGCCGCCGCCCTCGCGGGCCCGGTCGATCGCCGCGCCCGCCGCCTCGTGGACGGCGAAGAAGTCGAAGCCGTCGACGATCACGCCGGGCATGCCGAAGCCGTCCGCGCGGTCGGCGATGTTGTCCGCGGCCACCGACCAGGTGCTCGCGGTGGCCTCCGCGTAGCCGTTGTTCTCCGCGACGAACACGGCGGGCAGGTTCCACACCGCGGCGAGGTTCAGCGCCTCCAGCGTGGTGCCCTGGTTGCTGGCGCCGTCGCCGAAGAACGCGACCCCGACCCCGCCCGTACGCTGCAGCTTCGCGGCCAGGGCCGTGCCGCAGATCAGCGGCGGGCCGCCGCCGACGATGCCGTTCGCGCCGAGCATGCCCTTGCCGAGGTCGGCGATGTGCATGGAGCCGCCCTTGCCGTGGCACACGCCGTCGCGGCGGCCGAAGATCTCCGCCATCATCCCGACGGGGTCGACGCCCTTGGCGATGCAGTGGCCGTGCCCGCGGTGCGTGCTCGCGATGGTGTCGCGGTCGTCCAGGTGCAGGCAGACGCCGGTGGCCGACGCCTCCTCACCCGCGTACAGGTGCACGAAGCCGGGGATGTCGCCGGTCGCGAACTCCTCGTGCACCCGGTCCTCGAACGCGCGGATCGTGCGCATCGTCCGGTACGCGTGCAGCAGCGTCTCGGATGTGGGCGCGCCCGCGATGTCGGCCGGTACCGTACCCGCCATGCTGGCCTCCTCGGATGGGATCAGCGCATGACCATGCCGCCGTCGATCACCACGGACTGGCCGGTCATGTAGTCGGAGTCGGGCCCGGCGAGGTAGGAGACGAGGCTCGCCACGTCGTCGGGCTTCTGCATGCGGCCGAGCGGCACCCCCGCGACGGCGGCCGCGGTGGCCTGGCCGGGCTCGGTGTGGTGGTGCTCGACCATGCCCTCGTCGATGACGTCCCACATCGTGGTGTCGACGATGCCGGGGCAGTACGCGTTGACGGTGATGCCGTCGGCGGCCAGCTCCTTCGCCGCGGACTGGGTGAGCCCGACGACGCCGAACTTCGTCGTGGCGTACGCGCCGAGGCTGCCGCTGCCCTGGTGGCCCGCGATCGAGGCCGCGTTGATGATCTTGCCGCGCTTTCCGGCCGCCTTCAGGTGCGTCGCGGCGGCCTGGATGCCGTACACGACGCCGAAGACGTTCACCGCGAAGATCGTGTGCAGCTCCGCGGGCGTGGTCTCCAGGATCGGTTTGGCCTGCACGATCCCGGCGTTGTTCACCATGACGTCCAGGCCGCCGAGCTCCGCGACCGCGGTGTCGACGACCCCGAACACGGCGCCGCGATCGGTGACGTCGGCCCGTACGGCGACCGCGCGGCGCCCGAGTCCGGTGATCTCCTTGGCCACCGCCGCCGCGTTGTCGGCGTCGATGTCGACCACGGCGACGTCGGCCCCGTCGGCCGCGAGCCGTAGTGCGATGGCCCGGCCGATCCCGCGTCCCGCCCCGGTGACCAGGGCGACCTTTCCCTCGATCGTCACGCTTTCCTCCCATTCTCGGTGAGCAGCCCCCGCGCGGCCGCGGCGGCCAGCACGGCGGGCACATCAACGCACAGCGGCCCATCGGGCCGCAGCCGTACGTACGGTCGTTCCCCGGGCGCGGCCTCGGCCGCGGCGCGGAACTCGATCTCGCGTTCGCCGTCGACCGCGATCACGCCGCGTTCGGCGTCGATCGGGCGGGTCGTGCCGGACGGGAACGGGCGCCAGTCGCGGACGCCGACGTCCGCGACCAGGCCCGGGGCGATGGGCGCGCGGACGACGGCGGGGCAGCCGTCCGGGGCGCCGAGGCGCAGCGCCACGCCGTCGGGCTCGGTGCGCGGGCTCGGGCACAGCAGCCCGGCGACGCTCGACAGGCCGATGCCGTCCGGCTCGGCGAACGCGCAGTACAGCTCGGTCAGCGCGGACGGGTCCCACAGCGCGCGCGACCCGATGTGCCCGGCGGCGCTGACGGCGACGTCCACGAGCGCGATCTCCGTACGCCCGGCCGCGGTGACCTCCAGGACGGGCGCGCGGCGGGTCGCGGGCGGGCCGGGCTCGACGGCGCCGGTGGCCAGCAGACCGGCGGCCAGCCCCGCCACGGTGGCCTCGCGCATGCGCGGGAACGCGTTGTTCGTGCCGGTGGACAGCGCGAGCAGCGGGGTGTCGCCGCAGGCCGCGGCGGCGACGCGGGCGGTGCCGTCGCCGCCAAGGCAGACGACCACCCGCGCGCCCGCGGCCCGCATCCGGGCGACCGCCTCGGTGGTGTCCGCGGCGCTCTGCGTGATCCGCTCCGTCTCGAGGAACTCGACGTCCGGCCAGCGCGGCTCGGACGGGCGCCGGGTGCGCAGCGCGCGCAGGACCGCGGCGGAGATCCCGCCGAGGTCGGTGTTCAGCAGCACCCGGTCCACGGAGACGGCCGCGCACGCGGTGATCACCCGCTGCACCATGTTGGCCTTCTCGGCGGTCGGGAAGACGGACGCCTTCGCGACGAGCCGCCGGATGTCCCGACCGGACAGCGGATTCGCGACGATCCCGACGACCGCGTCCGCCACCGGCCCTCCTCCAGCTCTCACACCGAGGCCCCGACCGTCACTATGCGGCAGAAACCGGGCATTTGGAAGAGGGGATCGCGGGCGGGCGGGGGGTGTGGTCAGGCGCCGCGGGTGTGGGTGGCGGGGGCGGCGGAGAGGTCGGACTCGATGGATCCGGCGGTGGCCTGGAGGGCGGGGAGGAGGGTGCGGCGTACGGCGGCGACGGTGGTGCGGCTCGCGTGGGTGGAGATGTTGAGGGCCGCGACCACGTGGGCGTTGCGGTCGTGCAAGGGGACCGCGATGGAGCGGAGGCCCGCTTCGAGTTCCTGGTCGACCAGGGCGTGTCCCTGGTGGCGTACGCGGGCGAGCTCGGCGGTCAGGTCGGCGCGGGTGGCGATGGTGCCGGGGGTGAGGCGGGTGAGCTCGGCGCCGTCGAGGTGGGCGGCCAGGTCGTCCGGGGTGAGCGCGGCGAGGAGGACGCGGCCCATCGAGGTCGCGTGCGCGGGGAAGCGGGTGCCGAGGTTGATGCCGACCGTCATGATCCGCGAGACCGGCACCCGCGCGACGTACACGATGTCCGCGCCGTCCAGCACCGAGACCGAGGTCGACTCGTGGACGTGCGCGGCGAGCCGCTCCAGGTGCGGCTGTGCGATCTCCGACAGCGACAGCCCCGACAGGTACGCGTAGCCGAGTTCGAGGACGCGCGGCGTGAGCGCGAACAGCCGCCCGTCCGTACGGACGTAGCCGAGGTCCGCGAGGGTCAGCAGGAACCGCCGCGCCGCCGCCCGGGTCAGCCCCGTCGCCCGCGCGACATCGGACAGCGTCAGCTCGACGTGGTCCGCGTCGAACGCCCGGATGACCGCGAGCCCCCGCTCCAGCGACTGCACGAAGTGGGCGCCGCGCTCCTCCCCGTCCGGCATCCGGCCTCCCGTTATCCACAGATCTTGTGCGGGGTCTTCCGGCCCCCCTTGACAACCGCGAAGATTGCGGGTGGCGGGGCCGGGGCCCCTTTCGGCTCCGGCCCCGCCACTCCGGCTCGCAGGAAGCGCCGTCAGGCCTCCAGCACCACGGCAAGCCCCTGGCCCACCCCGATGCACAGCGCGGCCAGGCCGTAGCCGCCGCCGCGGCGCTTCAGCTCGTGGGCCAGGGAACCGAGGATGCGGGCCCCCGAGCAGCCCAGCGGGTGGCCGATCGCGATGGCGCCGCCGTTGACGTTCACGATCTCCGGGTCGAGGTCCGGCCACTCGGCCAGGCAGGCCAGCGACTGCGCGGCGAACGCCTCGTTCAGCTCCACCGCCTTCAGGTCGCCCCACCCGATGCCGGCGCGCTTCAGCGCCGTACGCCCCGCCTCGACCGGGCCGATGCCGAACACCTGCGGGTCCACCGCGGCTACGGCGCGGGCCGCGATCCGCGCGATCGGGGTGCGGCCGACGGATTCCGCGGCGGCCGCGTCGCCGATGAGCAGCGCCGCGGAGCCGTCGTTCAGCGGCGAGGAGTTGCCCGCCGTGACCGTGCCGTCCTTGCGGAACACCGGGCGCAGCTTCGCCAGCTTCTCCAGGCTGCTGTCCGGGCGTACGCACTCGTCGCGGTCGAGGTCGGCGCCCGGTACCGCGACGATCTCCCCGTCGAACACGCCCGCGTCCCACGCGGCGGCCGCCCGCTGGTGGCTGCGCAGCGCGAACGCGTCCTGCGCCTCCCGGGTGATCGTGTACCGGTCGGCGAGGATCTCCGCGCCCTCGCCGAGCGACACGGTCCACTCGTCGCGCATCTCCGGGTTGACCATGCGCCAGCCGAGCGTCGAGGACCACAGCGTCTCGTGGCCGCGCGCGTACGGGCGGTCCGGCTTGAGCATCACCCACGGGGCGCGGCTCATCGACTCCACGCCGCCGGCGATGGTCAGCTCGGCGTCCCCGGCGGCGACCGCGCGGCTGGCGCCGATGGCCGCCTCCATGCCGGAGCCGCACAACCGGTTCACGGTGGCGCCGGGCACGCTCGTCGGCAGCCCGGCGAGCAGCGCCGCCATGCGGGCCACGTTCCGGTTGTCCTCCCCGGCGCCGTTGGCGTCGCCGAAGTACACGTCGTCCACGCGCACCGGGTCAAGCCCGGGGGTGCGCGCGACCAGCTCCCGGATGACGGTCGCGGCCAGGTCGTCGGGGCGCACCCCGGCGAGGGCGCCGCCGTGGCGGCCGACGGGGGTGCGGACCGCGTCGATGACGTACGCGTCAGACATTCGCCGTACCTGCTTCCTTCAGTTCGCGCAGCGCGGTGAGCTCGGCCTCCGTCGGCGCGGGCTCGGTGGTCAGGCCGGGGGACGCGGCGAGGTCCCAGCCGGTGGCGGCGCGCGCCTGCTCGGCGGTCACGCCGGGGTGCAGCCGGGTCAGCGTCAGCTCGGCCGTCGCCGGGTCGGGTTCCAGGACGCCGAGGTCGGTGATGACCTTGCGCGGCCCGCCGCCGCGCATGCCGTAGCGGGCGCGCTCGCCGGGGCCGCGCCCGTAGCCGAACGACGTGACGAAGTCGACCCGGTCGACGAACGCCCGCGCCGACTGCCGGACGATCACGATGACCTCGCCGCAGGACGCCGCGATCTCCGGCGCGCCGCCCGCCCCGGGAAGCCGCACCTTCGGGTCCGCGTAGTCGCCGATCACGGTGGTGTTGATGTTGCCGAAGCGGTCGATCTGCGCGGCGCCGAGGAACCCGACGTCGATGCGGCCGGGCTGGAGCCAGTAGTTGAACACCTCGGGCACGCTGACCACGGAGTCGGCGGTGTCGGCGAGCACGCCGTCGCCGATGGACAGCGGCAGCCAGCCGGGCTTCGCGCCGAGCGCGCCCGATTCGTAGATCATCACGACGCCGGGCGCGTGCGTGCGCCGGGCCAGGTTGGCGGCCGTGGACGGCAGGCCGATACCGACGAAGCAGACCACGCCGTCGGTGAGCGCGCGCGCCGCCGCGACCGTCATCATCTCGTCGGAGGTGTAGTCGCTCATGCGCGCACCCCCATGACCTCGTCGCCGAGCCACGTCGTGAACGCGTCCCGGTCGCGGGCGACGGCGTCCCATGCCTGGTAGGCGGCGTTGTCGCGGTCGTAGTAGCCGTCCGCGTACGACGGGCGCGCGCCGCCGGGCGCGGCGGCGACCGCAGTGACCGCCCACGACGGCAGCACCACGGCGCCGGGCCGCGGTTCCAGGCGGTCGACGATCTCCTCGACGGTGACCAGGCAGCGCCGCGCGGCGAGCGCGGCCTCCTTCTGGATGCCGGTCAGCCCCCACATCTGCACGTTGCCGTCGCGGTCGGCGCACTGCGCGTGGATGATCGTGACGTCCGGGTTGAGCGCCGGCACCGCGGCCAGCTCCTCGCCGGTGAACGGGCAGGTCACGGTCTTGATGTTGGGGGTGTGCCGGGGGAGGTCGGTGCCGAGGTAGCCGCGCAGCACCGCGAACGGCAGCCCGGACGCGCCCGCGGCGTAGCGGTTCGCCATGCCGGCGTGGCTGTGCTCCTCGATCTCCAGCGGCCCCGGCCAGCCGTGCTCGATGGCGTCCCTGAACCGGTGCAGCGACCCCACGCCGGGGTTGCCGCCCCAGGAGAACACCAGCTTCCGCGCGCAGCCCGCCCCGATCATCTGGTCGTACACGATGTCCGGCGTCATGCGGACGAGCGTCAGGCCGCGCCGCCCCTGCCGGATCACCTCATGCCCGGCCGCGACCGGAATGAGGTGCGTGAACCCCTCAAGCGCGACCGTGTCGCCGTCGTTGACCAGCGCGGCGACCGCCGCGTCCAGCTCCATGACCGTCGCCCTCATCCGCGGCACCACTCCTCGAACGTTCGCATAGCGCACACCTGTGCGCATCAAGAACGCTAGGCCGCGGCGCGCCGGTGCGTCAATGGCGGCGTCAATAGGTCCGTGGGCCCTGGCCGCGCGTCCCGGCGGTGGACGAAGATCGTCCGGAAATCGGGCGAGGGAGTGGGATGCGGCGGGGCCGGTCGGACCGGGGTGCGTCATACATGGAGTACCTCGCCCTTGGCGTCCTCGCCGCGGTGATCCTCGCCGGCCTGGCCGCCACCGGGGTCGGCGGCACGGTCGCCTCCGGATGCACGGCGGTGCTGTGCCGGATCGTCGGCGGGAAGAACTGCCCGTTCGCGGCCCCGGTCCACGCGGACGCCGCGAAGCCGGCCGGCCCCGTACCGCAGCGGGCCAGGACGACCGCGGCCGCCTATCCCGGCCCCCGCCCGCCCATTCCGCGTCCGACCTGCGACCCGAACACGAAGCACGCCTGGACCGAGGGCCTGCACGCGCACAACGACTACGAGAACAAGCACCCCCTCGACGACGCGCTGCACCACGGCGCCGTCAGCGTCGAAGCGGACGTGTGGGCGGACCGGAACGGCAGGCTGTGGGTCTCGCACGCCGACCCCGCCTTCCAGTGCGGCCGCGACCCCCACTCGCCGTGCCGCAGCCCCGGAGCCCGCGGCACCCTCCGCGACCTGTACACCAAGAAGCTGGCGGCCCGCGCCCGCCAGAACGGCGGGCCCATCTACGCGGGCCGCGACCAGCACTTCCAGCTCGTCATCGAGCAGAAGCAGAAGCAGGACCCCGCCGCGTGGAGGGCGATCACGCGGGAGGTCAAGGAGCTGCCGCCGAGCGTCGACGTGGTGGTCAGCGGCGGCCGCCCCAAGAACGCGATCGGCAGGCAGCCACCGAACGTCACCTTCGACACCCCGGCCGCACCGGGCTGCAAGATCCCGCCGCGTCTCGACCCCGCAAGCCCGCACTACAACGCCGCGTACGCCAGGAACTTCACCGTGATCAACGCGCAGTGGAACAGCCAGTTCGGCGGGCAGGGCTGCGGCGACAAGAACAAGGACGGCAAGATCAGCCCCGGCGAGCAGCGCTCCCTCGACCGGTTCGTCGCCAAGGCCCACCGGGACGGCTACAAGCTCCGCTTCTGGGGCGGCCCCGACGGGACGATCCGCATCAACGGTGAAGGCGGCTTCGTCAACTGCCTCATCGGATACTGCTCGGCCGGGCAGCGCCGCGACGCCTGGCGCGCCCAGCGCAAGGCGGGCGTCGACTTCCTCAGCACCCACCACCTCACGATGGGCGAGGAGTACCTGCGGAGCTGCTCGAACGTCCGCTGATCGCGGCGGTCAGCTCAGCCACTCCCGGGTGGGCCAGGTCTCGCGGTGCCAGGCGCTGTCCCAGAACATCCACTCGTACTCCGTGGCCCGGCAGAACGCGCCGGTCATGGCGTCGCGCGTCGGGCCGTCCGCGGACTCGGCCAGGCGGTCGGTGATCGCCTTCGCGTGCGCGACCGAATCCGCGAACGCCGGGTCGGCGTACGTCGCGATCCAGGCGCGGTACGGGTGCGTGTCCGACGCCTTCTCCACCAGCGCCGCCCCGACGTCCTGGTACACCCAGAAGCACGGCAGTACGGCGGCGACCAGTACGGGGAGCGGCTCGGCCAGCGCCGTGGCCTGGAGGAACGACGCGTATCCGAGGCAGGTCGGCGAGGTGATGACGCCCGCGACGTCTTCGGCGGTCAGGCCGAACTCCTCGATGTAGCCGGCGTGCAGGCCGCGCTCGGCGACCAGCGCGGTGTGCGCGCTCTCCGCGAAGAACGCGGCGTCGTCCGGGTCGGGCGCCCGTACGGACGCCGTGGCCAGCGCCTTCGAGTACGCCTCCAGGTAGCGGGCGTCCTGCACGATGTAGAACGCGAACCGCTCGCGGTCCAGGGTGCCGTCGCCGAGGGCGGTGTTGAACGGGTGGTCGTGGATGGCGCGCACCAGCTTGGCGCAGCGGTCCCACACGTCGTCGCAGAACATGGCTTCGTCTCCAGCGGGGGGTCGGGCGGGGGTCACCAGAAGGCGTGGAAGTGGTGGACGGGGCCGCGCCCGTGGCCGACCGAGAGCCGGTCGGCGGCCCGCAGCGCCGCGGTCAGGTAGTCCTTCGCCGCGCGCACGGCCGGCGGCCAGTCGTCGTGCCGGGGCCGCAGGGCGGCGATCGCGGACGACAGGGTGCAGCCGGTGCCGTGCGTGTTGCGCGTGGCCACCCGCGGCGCCGGCATCCGGATGACGCCGTCGGCGGTGACCAGCAGGTCGGTGCTGGTGTCGCCGTCGAGGTGGCCGCCCTTCAGCAGCACGCGCGCCGCGCCCGCCCCGCGCAGCCGCTCCGCCTGGCCGCGCATCTCGTCCTCGGTCTTCACCTCGGGCTCGCCCAGCAGGTCGGCGGCCTCGGGGAGGTTCGGCGTGACCAGGTCGACGCGCGGCAGCAGCTCGTCGCGCAGAGCGGCCACGGCGTCGGCGGCGAGCAGCCGGTCGCCGGACTTCGCCACCATGACCGGGTCGAGCACGACGTACGGGGGCCGGTAGCGGTCCAGCGCGTCGGCCACCACGCGGATCATCCCGGCGTCGCCCAGCATGCCGATCTTGACGGCGTCGGCCGGGACGTCGGCGAGCAGGGTGTCGAGCTGGTCGGCGAGGAACGCGGGCGGGATCGCGTGCACCGTGTGGACGCCGGTCGTGGTCTGCGCGACGAGCGCGGTGATCACCGACATGCCGTACGCCCCGAGCGCGGAGAACGCCTTGAGGTCGGCCTGGATGCCGGCGCCGCCGCTGGGGTCGGTCCCGGCGATGGTCAAAACGTTGGGAATACCCATGACGGGCGACGTCCCTTCGCTAGTACGAACTAGAGCAGGTTCGACGGGTGTGTTCTCAGCCCGGCGAACCGGGCACCCCGCGTCAATGGGGCAACCGTAGCAAGCACGTACGGTTCAATGACATCGGCATTCGCACACGACAGGGGGAACCGTGGGCATTCGCACCCGCAGACTGGGCGGGCTCGAGGTCGGGGCGCAGGGGCTCGGCTGCATGGGGATGAGCCAGGCGTACGGGGTGCGCGACGACGACGGCGAGTCGGTCGCGACCATCCACCGTGCGCTGGACCTCGGGGTCACGATGCTCGACACGTCCGACGTCTACGGCACGGACGGCGAGAACGAGCGGCTGGTCGGCCGGGCCATCGCCGGGCGGCGCGACGACGTCGTGCTGGCCACGAAGTTCGGCATCGTCTTCGGCGCCGACGGGCAGGGCGCGCGCGGTGACGCCGCGTACGTACGGCAGTGCTGCGACGCGTCGCTGCGGCGGCTCGGCGTGGACCACATCGACCTCTACTACCAGCACCGCGTCGACCCGGACGTCCCGGTCGAGGAGACGTTCGGCGCGCTGGGCGAGCTGGTCGCCGCGGGCAAGGTGCGCTACGCGGGCATCTCCGAGGCGAACGCGGCCACGATCCGCCGCGCGCACGCCGCGCACCCGGTCTCCGCGGTGCAGAGCGAGTGGTCGCTGTGGACGCGGGGCATCGAGGACGAGGTCGTGCCGACATGCCGGGAGCTGGGCATCGGCATCGTGCCGTTCTCGCCGCTCGGCCGCGGCTTCCTGACCGGCACGGTACCCAAGCCGGACGACCTGCCGGCGGACGACATGCGCCGCCGCCTGCCCCGGTTCGGCGGCGGCAACTACGACCGCAACCAGGCGATCGTCGCGGCGCTGCGCGAGCTTGCCGAGCGGCGTGGCGTCACCGCGGGTCAGCTCGCGCTCGCCTGGGTGCAGCACCAGGGCACCGACGTTGTGCCGATCCCCGGCACCAAGCGCCGTACGTACCTGGAGGAGAACGTCGCCGCCCTCGACATCGAGCTGAGCGCCGACGACATCAGTGCCATCGAGGCCGCGCTCCCGGAGGCCGCGGGCGCGCGTTACCCGGAGGAGTACGCCCGCAACGTGAGCAAGTAGCGGCCCGCCCCCACCGCGCGGGGATCCCCGTACGGGGGGCCCACGCGATGGGGGCGGCGCTCACTGCGCGGCGGCGCGGGTGCGGTGCGGGACCGCGAGGACCGCCATGCCCGCCCCCACCAGGACCAGCCCGGCGATGCCGGACGCGCCCAGGTGCTCGCCGAGCACCAGCAGCCCGAGCAGCGTCGCCACGGCGGGCTCCATCAGCGCGAGCGTCGCCGACGTGGCCACCGGCGTGGTGCGCAGCGCCCGCCCGTACAGCAGGTAGCCGACGGCGGTGGTGACCAGCGCGAGGTGCGCGGCCACCAGCGCGCCCGACGGTGTCGCCAGCCACACCGGGCGGGACAGGACCAGCACCGGTACGAGCACCAGCCCGCCGCCGCCGAACAGCGCCGCCATCACCGCGGTCACCGAGCCGGTCGCCCGGATCAGCCGCGCCGACACGACGGCGTACGCGGCGTAGCCGAGCCCGGAGGCCAGGCCGAGCAGGACGCCGCCGATCTCCACCCCGGCGGACCGGCCGCCGAGCGTGAGGATCGCGCAGCCCGCGACGGCCATCGCGGTCGCCGCCAGCCACGACCGGGTGGGCCGCCCGCCGCGCGTCAGCCAGACGAGCAGGCCGGTGAACACCGGCGCGCTGCCGATCGTCACCACCGTGCCGACGGCCACGCCCGTACGGGCCACCGCGGAGAAGAAGCAGAGCTGGTACGCGGCGACGCCCACGCCGCCGAGCACCAGGAGGTACGGCGCGTGCCGGCCGAGCGTGGCGCGGACGCCGCGCAGCGCGCGCAGCTCGCCGCGCAGGGCCGCGATGACGACGAGCGCGAGGCCGCCGAACACGATGCGCGCCGCGCCGACCGACACCGGTTCGGCGCCGGCGGGCGCGAACGCCTGCGCGGTGCCGGTGGTGCCCCACAAGGCGGCGGCGAGCAGGACGAGGGACGGGCCGGCCGCCGTGCGGGCAGGCGTGACGTACGGGGTTTGGGTGGACACGAAAGAACGCTCCTGATCGTGGACCGGGATTCGGTGGACGAGACAGGGGCGTACGCGGAAATCAGCCCGCGGGCACCGGGCCCACGGGCGGCGAGCCGGCCGCTACGCCCCTACAGGGCGGGCGGCGGGAGGACGACATGGTGGTACGTCATGGCGGCGACTGTACCAACCGGCTGTGGCGTACGGACGGGTGCAGCACACCGGGGCCGGTTCGCGCAATGAAGTGGGTCACGGCGCACGGGCCGGCGGATACGTAGCGTGCACGCTATGACAGTTGACCCGAATGACGCCCCGAACGCCTCGGCGACGCGCCGCGCGCTGGCCCGCGCCCGCGACGGCAAGGCGCTGGACGCCGCCGAGGCCACCGTGCTGCTGCACGCCCGCGGCGACGACCTGGCCACATTGCTCGAGTACGCCGGGCGGGTGCGCGACGGCGGCCTCACCGCCGCCGGCCGCCCCGGCGTGATCACGTACAGCCGCAAGGTGTTCATCCCGCTCACCCGGCTGTGCCGCGACCGCTGCGGATACTGCACGTTCGTCACCGTGCCGGGCCGTGTGGAGTCGCCGTACCTCTCCCCGGACGAGGTGCTCGACATCGCGCGGCGCGGCGCCGAGATGGGCTGCAAGGAGGCGCTGTTCACGCTGGGCGACCGGCCGGAGGACCGCTGGACGGCGGCGCGCGACTGGCTCGACGCGCACGGCTACGACGACACGCTCTCCTACGTCCGGGCCATGGCGATCATGGTGCTGGAGGAGACCGGACTGCTGCCGCACCTCAACCCCGGCGTGCTGACCTGGCGCGACCTGCAGCGGCTCAAGCCGGTGGCACCGTCGATGGGCATGATGCTGGAGACCACCGCGCGGCGGCTGTTCACCGAGCGCGGCGGCCCGCACTTCGGCTCGCCGGACAAGGACCCGGATGTCCGGCTGCGCGTGCTCGACGACGCCGGGCGGGTGAACGTGCCGTTCACCACCGGCATCCTGATCGGCATCGGCGAGACGTACGCGGAGCGCGCTGACGCGCTGTTCGCGATCCGGAAGCGGTCCCGCGCGTACGGGGCGATCCAGGAAGTCATCGTGCAGAACTTCCGCGCCAAGGACGACACGAAGATGCGCGCCACCCCGGACGCCGACCTGGAGGAGCTGGCCGCCACGATCGCCGTGACGCGGCTGCTGCTCGGCCCGAAGGCGCACGTCCAGGCGCCGCCGAACCTCATCGGCGCGGAGTTCGCGCTGATGCTGCGCGCCGGGATCGACGACTGGGGCGGCGTTTCACCGCTGACCCCGGACCACGTGAACCCCGAGCGCCCGTGGCCGCAGATCGACGAGCTGGCCGAGCGCACCGCGGCCGCCGGCTACGAGCTGCGGGAGCGGCTGACGGTCTACCCGGAGTACGTCCGCGCCGGCGAGCCGTGGCTGGACCCGCGGGTGTCCGCGCACGTCGCGGCGCTGGCCGAGCCCGAGACAGGGCTGGCGCGGCCGGACGCGATGCCGGAGCCGCGCCCGTGGCAGGAGCCGGACGGCGGCTGGGCGGCGACGGGCGGCACCGGCCGTACGGACCTGCACGTCAGCATCGACACCACCGGCCGTACGGGCGACCGGCGCGACGACTTCGACTCCGTGTACGGCGACTGGGACGAGATCGCCGGGCTGACGGGTGCGGGCGCGCCGCAGCGGTTCGACGCCGACGTGCGCGACGCGCTGCGCCAGGCCGAGCACGACCCCGCCGGGCTGTCCGACGACGCCGCGCTGGCGCTGCTGCACGCCGACGGCGCGGAGCTCGACGCCCTCGCGAAGCTGGCCGACGACCTGCGCAAGGACACGGTCGGCGACGACGTCACGTACGTCGTCACCCGGAACGTGAACTTCACGAACGTCTGCTACACCGGCTGCCGGTTCTGCGCGTTCGCCCAGCGCCGCACCGACGCCGACGCGTACTCGCTGTCCATGTCGCAGATCGGCGACCGCGTGGACGAGGCGTGGCAGGCGGGCGCCACGGAGATCTGCATGCAGGGCGGCATCCATCCCGACCTGCCCGGCTCCGCGTACTTCGACCTGGCCGCCGAGGTCAAGCGCCGGCAGCCGGGCATCCACCTGCACGCGTTCAGCCCGATGGAGGTCATGAACGGCGCGTCCCGCATGGACCTCCCCGTACGGGAGTGGCTCGTGCGCGCCCGCGAGGCCGGCCTCGACTCGGTGCCCGGCACCGCCGCGGAGATCCTCGACGACGACGTCCGCTGGGTGCTGACCAAGGGCAAGCTGCCCGCCGCGCAGTGGGTCGAGGTGATCTCCACCGCGCACGAACTGGGCATCCCCACGACGTCGACGATGATGTACGGCCACGTGGACACCCCGGCCCACTGGGTCGCGCACATCAAGCTGATCGCCGACATGCAGCGCCGCGCCGTGGAGAAGACCGGCCGCCGCGGGTTCACGGAGTTCGTGCTGCTCCCGTTCGTGCACACCAACGCCCCGATCTACCTGGCGGGACTCGCCCGCCCCGGGCCCACGCCGCGGGAGAACCGCGCCGTGCACGCCCTGTCGCGGCTGCTGTTGCACGGCCTCATCGACAACATCCAGTGCTCGTGGGTGAAGCTCGGCGAGGACCTGTGCCGCTCGGTGCTGGACGGCGGCGTCAACGACATCGGCGGCACGCTGATGGAGGAGACGATCAGCAGGATGGCCGGCTCCGACAACGGCTCGTACAAGACGATCTCGGACATGGCGGCGCTGGTCGGGCCGACCGGGCGGCCGATGCGGCAGCGGAGCACCACATACGGGGAGGTTCCGATGGAACGGCAGGCGGCGGCGCGAGCGTCGGACGGCGTGTGCACGTCGGTGCGGGCGGGCCTGCCCATCTTGTCCCGCTGAGCTCCGTACCGCGTGCGCCTGTTCAATGGTCCACCGGAAGAGGAGTCGGATTCAGTGAAGAAGCGCATTCTGCTGGGCGCGGTCGCCATCGGCGCGGCCCTGGTGGCGTTCACCGGCACGGCGGCGCAGGCGGGCACGGCCCACGGCTGGTATCGGAGCCAGCAGGAGTGTGAGAACTTCCGCTGGTCGTTCTACACCTCGCACGGCCTGTACTCCGAGCCGTGCTACCTGGGCCGCGACGGGTTCTGGTACTTCACCGCGTAGCGGCACCGGCGTCTTCTCGCCCTGAGGGGCCCAGGACCGGTCAGGCGACCGGTCCTGGGCCCTCCTGGATGTCGAGGGTGCGGGCGATGTTGCGGCGGATCTCGTCGTTGATCTTGCGCTTGCGGTAGAGCTCGTTGAGCTTGGCGCGCTGGGCGGCGACCAACTCGCGGCGGAACCTGCGGGTGTCGGTGACCTCGCCCTCGTCCACGTCGCCGAGGGCGACGCGCACACGGTCCAGGCGCATCTCGAAGAGCTGGCGGTACACGTTGGCGGTGTCCTCGTCGACCTCGCCGGACTCGGCCAGCTCGTCCAGGCGGGCCAGGCCGGCCTCGGTGACCCGGGCGCGGGCCCGGACCTCCTGCTCGTGGTGGGCCTCGCTCTGGGCCAGGCGCAGCACGCGCAGCAGCGGCGCCAGCGTCAGGCCCTCGCCGATCAGCGTCACCACCACGACGGCGGCGGCCAGGAAGATCAGCGTGGACCGTTCCTGGAACGGCGCGCCGCGCAGCGTGACCGGCAGCGTCAAGGCGATGGCCAGCGAGATCGCGCCGCGCATGCCGCCCCAGCCGATGACGAGCCGCTGCCGCCACGGGTTGCGGACGTACGAGGAATGGCGGCCGGGCAGGAACCGGATCAGCGGCGACACGATCAGCTCCCACGCCAGCCGGATCACGATCGCCGCGCCCACCACCGCGGCCGCCGAGCCGATGAGCCACGGCCACGAATGGGCGCCGGACAGGTCGCCGACGATGGCCCGCAGCTCCAGGCCGAGCAGCACGAACAGGATCGACTCGAGCAGGAAGATCAGCGTCCGCCAGAACATCGTGCCGCTGACCCGGGACGCCGGCTGGAGCAGGCCCTCCGTACGGGTGCCGAGGTAGACGCCGGTCACGACGGTGGCGAGCACGCCGGAGACGTGGAACTCCTCGGCCGGGATGTACGCGATGAACGGCGTGATCAGCGTGATGAGGATCTGGATCGACGGGTCGCGCACGAACCGCCGGATGCGCCCGATCACCCACCCGCAGACCAGCCCGTACGCCACGCCGCCCGCGACGACCTCGAGCAGCCTGAGCAGCCCGTGGGTGAACGTGAACGGGTGCGCCATCGCCTCGACGGCCAGGCCGAACGCCGTCAGCGCCACCCCGTCGTTGATCAGGCTCTCGCCTTCGAGGATGGTCACGACCCGGGACGGCGCGCCGAGCCGGGTCATCACGGACGTCGCGGCCACGGCGTCCGTTGGCGCGACGGCGGCGGCGAACGCCAGCGCGGGCGCCCAGCCCATGCCCGGCAGCAGCAGCGTCGTGACCCAGCCCACGCCGAGGATCGTGGCCGCCGTGGCGCCGAACGCGAGCGCGGTGATCGGCACGGCGTTCTCGCGTGTCTCGCGCGGCGCGCTGAGGAACGCCGCGTTGAAGATCAGCGGCGGCAGGAACAGCAGCAGGACGACGTTGGGCCCGAGCTCGATGTTCGGCACCTGCGGGATGAGGCTGGCCAGCACCCCGAGGATGACCAGCACGATCGCCTCGGGCACTTCGAGGCGCTTGGCCACCACGCGCCCGACGATCACCACGATGGCGATCGCGAACGCGAGCGCGAACAGCTCGTGCTCCTCCACCGGCGTTTCCCCCGCACCAGGCCGACGATCGACCCGCACAGGTTATCGATCCGCGGACACTCGGGCGGGTAGTATCTTTTCAGAAATTTATGAAACCAATGAAAGGCGCTGGGCGATGACCGGTGGCAAGGTCCACTTCACCGAAGAGCAGTCCACCGGCCTGGGCACGCTGTACGGGCGGGCGCTCGACGCGCGCAAGGCCAGGCCGATCCTCGGCGACCCCACCGCCGAGGACGCCGTGAGCCGCATCGACTACGACTTCGGCACGTTCAAGATGCGCGACAGCATGGCCGTGTCGGTCGCCGTACGGGCCAAGCTCTTCGACGACCTGGTCCGCACGTACCTCAGCGCCCACCCGGACGCGACCGTGCTCCACCTCGGCTGCGGCATGGACAGCCGGGTGTTCCGCATCGACCCGCCGCCCACCGTGCGCTGGTTCGACGTCGACTACCCGGACGTCATCGCCCTCCGCGAGGCCGTCTACCCGTACGGCGACCGCCCCGGCTACACGACGATCGGCTCGTCGGTCACCGACCCCGACTGGCTGGCGCGGGTGCCGGCCGACAAGCCGGCGCTGGTCGTCGCCGAGGGCCTGACGATGTACCTCGACCCCGCCGAGGGGCGGGCGCTGCTGCGCGCGCTGGTCGCGCACTTCCCGTCCGGCGAGATGATCTTCGACGTCTTCAGCGGGCTCGCCATCAAGCTGCAGAAGACCAACCCGGTCGTCCGCCGCACGAACGCCACCCTCCGCTGGGGCATCGACGACCCGCGCGAGCTGGAACCGCTCGGCCTCACCGTGGTCGACCGCCGCCTGGCCGCGGAGATGATCCCCGACAGCGCGCGCGCCGTGCTGCCGGCGTCCTACCGGTTCCAGTTCGCGCTGCTGAAGGTGCTGCCCATGTTCCGTACGGTCGCCCAGCTCGTGCACGTCTCCTTCTAGCGGCCGTACGGGGGCGCCCTCAGCGGACGGCGATGAAGTCCTCGGGGTCGCGCGGCGGGCGCTCGCGGGCCGGCGCCGCGGCGTGGCCCACCGCGACGGCGCCCATCGGGTCCCAGTCGGACGGGAGGTCGAGCTCGCGGCGCACGACGTCGGAGCAGAACATCGTGCTGGACACCCACGCCGAGCCCAGGCCCTCCACGGCCAGCCCCACCAGGAGGTTCTCCACGCCCGCGCCCATCGCGACGAGGAACATGGAGCGCTCGGCGGCCGCGCGGCGGTCGTCGGGATAGGCGTGCATGCCGTCGCCGACCAGGCACGGCACCACGAGGTACGGGGCGCGGCGCAGGACGTCGCCGCGGCGGGTGCGGCGCGCGACGGCGTCCTCGCTGAAGCCGTCGCGCCTGAGGTCGGCGGTCCAGGCGTCCAGCATCGCGTCGAGCAGCCGCTTCTTCGTCTCCGCCGACTCGATGAGGACGTAGCGCCACGGCGTGGTGTGGTGCGGCGCGGGCGCGGTGATCGCGGCGGCCACCGCGCGGCGCACGGCGGCCGGGTCGACCGGGCGGTCGCCGAACTCGCGGATCGTGCGCCGGGCGTACAGCACGTCGGCGGTGCCGATGCGGAACATGTCGGCGTCGCCGGGACGGATCAGCGCACGCGCGCCCGGCCCGTCGTCGTCGAGGACCAGGTCCGGCAGGCCGCGCACGACCGCGACGGGCACCTGCGCGAGCTTGCCCTTGACGAGGTCGCCGAGGCCCGCGATCTCGTCGCCGACGGCCGGCTCGGTGACCTCCAGGACGTTGCCGTGGGGGTCGGCCTGGCCGCGGAGGTCGGCGAGCGTGACCACGCCCGCGGCGCCGATCGCGGTGTCGACCTGGCCGGTGCGCCAGGCCCGGCCGAGGGTGTCGGACACGACGACGCCGACGTTCGCGCCCGTACGCTCCCGCAGCCCGGCGCGGATCGCGCGCGCCGACGCGTCCGGGTCCTCGGGCAGCAGCACGACCGTGCCGGGCTCGGTGTTGGACTCGTCCACGCCGGCCGCCGCGAGCACCAGGCCCTGGCGGTTCTCCACGATGCGGGTGCGGCCGCGCCGCGCCACCAGCCGTACCGATTCGGCATCGATCGCGGACTCCCGGTCCGTATTCACGACCCGGCCCTCGGCCTTGCTCACGATCTTGGACGTGACCACCAGGACGTCGCCGTCGGCCAGGCCCGGCTCGGCCGCGGCGATCAGCGCCGCGACGTCGTCACCCGTACGGACCTCGCCGATGCCGGCGAGCCCCCATGCTTCGACGCGGTTCACCGCGCCCCTCCTTCCGTGCCCGACACCTCGGCGGCCAGGTCGAGCGCGGCGCGCGCGATGGCGGCGGTGGCGTCCAGGTCGGTCATGTAGAGCGGGCGGGCGCGCACCTCGATGCCGTCCGCGTCGGCGGTGTCGGTCTCGTGGACCAGCCAGCCGTCGAGGAGCTCCGGCCCGTACAGGTTCGCGACCGCGGCCGCGCTGGTCTCCACGCCGATCGCGGTCAGGCAGGCGTCGGCCATGCCGTGCACGGGCGCGCCGCCGATGATCGGGGAGACGCCCACGACGGTCTTCGCCGCGACGGCCTCGCGGACGCCCGGCACCTGGAGGATCGTGCCGACGCTGACGACCGGGTTGGACGGCGGCAGGACCACCACGTCGGCCGCGGCGACGGCCTCGAGCACGCCCGGCGCGGGCTTGGCGTCCTCGGCGCCGACCGCGACGATCGACTTCGCGGGCGTTTCGGCGTGCATGCGCACCCACCACTCCTGGAAGTGGATCGCGCGCCGCTTGCCGTCGGGGTCCTCGACGACGACATGGGTCTCGACCCGGTCGTCGCTCATCGGAAGCAGCGTCACACCCGGCTTCCACCGGTCGCACAATGCCGCCGTGACCTGCGACAGCGGGTAGCCCGCGCCGAGCATCTGCGTCCTGACGATGTGGGTCGCGAAGTCGCGGTCGCCGAGGGTGAACCACTGCGGCTCCACCCCGTACGCCGCAAGCTCCTCGCGGACCGTGAACGTCTCGGCCGCGCGGCCCCACCCCTGCGCCTCGTTGATCCCGCCGCCGAGGGTGTACATGACGGTGTCCAGGTCAGGACAGATCCGCAGGCCGTAAAGTGTGATGTCGTCACCGGTGTTCCCGATGACGGTGATGTCCGCCTCAGGGGCGGTGTGCCGCAGGCCGCGCAGAAAGCGCGCCCCGCCGACCCCGCCCGCTAGCACCACGATGCGCATGCCGACCAGTCTCGCAGCACCGCCCGTCCGATCGGGTGCGGCGGGTCGGATATCGTCCGCGCCCATATGACGCCTACGAGTATGAAAAGCTCTCCTGTACGCCCGTTGTCGCCAAGGGACTAGATGACCATGGATGAAACCAGACGGCTGCGCGAGCCCGCAGCGTGGCTCCTGCTCGCCGTCGCGCTCGTGACCGTTGTGGCCGGCATCCTCGACATGCTGACCGCGGATCTGATCTCGTTCCAGGCGCGCGCGCTGTCGTCGTCAAGCGGCTTCCTGGGCGTCGTGCCCGTGGCGCTGCCGTTCGCCGCCGTCCTGCTCGCCACGAAGTTCGGGCCGCTGCTGATGCGCGCCCGGCTCGTCGTCATCGGCGCGCTATGCGTGCAGGGCCTCGCCGCGCTGTTCGGCCTGATCTCCTGGATCGGCGGCTCCTTCGGCGCTGAGACGAACATCTCGACCCTGGTCTCCCAGTTCCTCGGCGGCGCGCTCTGGCTCGCCCTGCTCGGCCTGTCCGGCTTCTACATCGTCGTCGTGATGCGCTCTCCGGAGCTGCGCCCGGCGCCGAAGCCGCAGCCCCAGCCGGGCTTCGGCCAGCAGCCCGGCTACCCGGGTGCTCCCGGCTACCCGGGCATGCCCGGCCCCGGCGGCATGCCGCAGCCGGGCTTCGGCGCGGCGCCCCAGCCGGGTTACGCCACGGGCCAGCAGGCGCCGATGCCGGGTTACCCGAGCGGCCAGCAGGCGCCGATGGGCGGCTACCCGGGCGCCCAGCAGCCCGGCTACCCGGGCGACCCGCAGGCACCGCAGCCGGGTTACCCCAGTGGCCAGCAGGCGCCGATGGCGGGCTACCAGCCGCAGGAGTACGGCCAGCCGGAGTCCACGTCGCAGATGCCCGCGGTCGGCGACCCCGAGGAGACGCACAACTTCGGCGCGCAGCAGGCGCCGCAGGGCTACGGCCAGCCCGACCCCGGGCAGTCGGGCCCACAGTTCGCCCCGCCGCCGCCGGCGCAGCCCGCCGCGGGATGGCCGGGCGGGTTCGGGCAGGCGCAGCAGGCGTCCGGTCCGCAGTCCGCGCAGCCGGGCTCCGGGTGGCCGGGCGGTTTCGGCCAGCAGTCGGGTCCGCAGCCGCAGGCCGACGCCCCCCAGCCGTACACCCCGGGCGGTTTCGGCGGCGGCGCGCCCAGCGCCCCGGGCCCGGGCGCGTTCGGCCAGCAGGAGCCGTCGCCGTACCAGGACCCGGCGCCGTACCAGCAGGAGCCGTCCGCCTACCAGGACCCCTCGGCGTACCAGAGCCCCCCGGCGTACGAGGAGCCGCAGGGCTACACCCCGCCGAGCGCGTCGGGCCCGCAGACGCCCGAATACGGCCAGCCCGAGCAGCCGCAGCAGCCGTCCGCGGCGGGCGAGTCGTCCGGGTTCGACGCCCTGTTCGGCCAGCGGCCCGAGGGCGACGCGCCGGATGACGTGCAGCGCACCTACCGGATCCCGCACGACCCCGACGCGTTCCGCAACGGCTACCAGCCGCCGCCGGACGACCAGCACTGAGGACCGCCCGCGTGCGCCGGCCCCATCCGATCGGATGGGGCCGGCGAATTTTTTTATTGCGGTGTCCATACCACCGCGGTACGGGTGAAATCCAGGCATCACGACAGGGATCACGGCCGGAATCGGCAACGAATACCACCTCATCCGCTTGACGCGAAGCGAGACACGCACGTGTAATTTCATAGGTGTAGTTCTGTTGCCTTCCCAGGGGGCATGGGGGAAGGCGACACCGGGGGCTCCAGAACCTAGGAGGTGCGCAGTGAGCGAGGCGTTCATCCCGCTGGCGCACGGCGACGATGAGGAAGAGTTCGGCTGGCAGGAGCGCGCACTGTGCGCCCAGACCGATCCAGAGGCGTTCTTCCCTGAGAAGGGGGGCTCGACCAGGGAGGCGAAGAAGGTGTGCCGCGCCTGCGAGGTGCAGGCCGAATGCCTTGAGTACGCGCTGTCCAAGGACGAGCGGTTCGGCATCTGGGGCGGTCTGTCCGAGCGTGAGCGCCGCCGCCTGAAAAAGGCGGCGGCCATGTGACGGCCGCGCCCGAGCGATACGGCCGGCCCGCGCACCACTGGTGTGCGGGCCGGCCGCGTTTCGCGCGGTCCGTACCGGCCCGTACGGTCCGGGCAGTATCGGCCACCTGCCCGACTTCGCGAACCGCGCCGTTCCCCGTGCCGTAAGGTGCTGCCTGGCCGAACGCGACCCCGCCCCCTCAGGTGCCGTCGCCGCCGGTCCCCCGTACCCGTCAGGACCCGGCAGGAGCCTTGCCGCAGAACCGATCCACCGCCCCCAACGTCGTCACCGCCGTCCTCGTGGCGCACGACGGTGCCCGCTGGCTTCCGGACACCCTTGAGGCGGTGCAGAAGCAGACCCGTCCCGTCGACCGGGTCGTCGCCGCCGACAACGGCAGCCGCGACCGCGGCCCGGCGTTGCTGAACGACGCCCTCGGCCCGGACCGGATCACCGCGCTCGACCGCTCGACCGGCTACGGCGCGGCCATCGCCGCCGCGCTGCGGCTCCCCGCCGCCTCGGCCCCGGTGCCGCCCGACCCGGCGGCCACCCCCGGCGAGCCCGCCGTGGAGTGGATCTGGCTGCTGCACGACGACTGCGCGCCCGACCCGTACGCCCTGGAGCAGTTGCTGCGCACGTCGGTGCGCGACCCGCGGGCGATGGTGATCGGGCCGAAGGTCCGCGACTGGCACGACCACCGGGTGCTGCTCGAAGCGGGCGTGACCATCGACCGCGCCGGGCGCCGCGAGACCGGCCTCGAACCCCGCGAGTTCGACCAGGGGCAGCGCGACGGCGACCGCGAGGTGCTCGCCGTGGGCAGCGCCGGCATGCTCGTACGCCGCGACGTCTGGGACGCCCTCGGCGGGTTCGACCCCGGAATCGCGCTGTTCCGCGACGACATCGACTTCTGCTGGCGGGCCGGCGGCGCCGGGCACAAGGTGCTCGTCACCACCACCGCCGTCGTCTACCACGCCGAGGCCAGCGCGCGGCGGCGGCGCCGCATCACCGCGTCCCGCAAGGGCGGCGACGCGAAACGGCCGAGCGACCGCGGCAAGCACCCGCAGCGCATCGACCGGCGCAACGCCCTGTACGTCCTGTTCGCGAACCTGCCGTTCGGTGCGCTGCTCGTCGCCATGGTGCGCGCGCTGTTCGGGTCGCTGCTGCGCACCCTGCTGTTCCTGCTCGCCAAGCAGCCCGGCTCCGCGGTCGACGAGCTGGCCGCGATCGCCCACGTGTACGGCAGGCCGCTGCGCATGCTGGTCGCGCGGCGGCGGCGGGCGAAGAACCGGCGGCGCAGCTACTCCGCCATCCGCCCGTACATGGCGCGCGGGTTGGCCGCGGCCCGGCTCGCCGCGATGATCGGCGGCGTGTTCGGCGGCGCCGCCCCCATGGGGTCCGCCGGGCAGCACCACGCGGGCGCCCTGGACAGCGACGACGAGGACGCCGAACTGCTCGCCGACACCCGCGGGCCGCTGTGGCGCGTGCTGTCCAACCCGGGCGTGCTGCTGTTCCTCGCGCTCACCGTCGTGACGCTCGCCGCCGAACGGTCGCTGCTCGGCGGCGGCCTGCTCGGCGGCGGCGCGCTCGTGCCGGTGACCGGGGGCGCGTCCGGGCTGTGGCGGCAGTATCTCGCCGGGTGGCACCCGGTGGGCCTCGGGTCCGGCGACCCCGCGCCGCCCGCGACCGCCGTGCTCGCCGCCGTGGCCACCGTGCTCGGCGGCAAGGTGTCGCTCGCGGTGGCGCTGCTGCTGCTCGGATGCGTGCCGCTGGCCGGGCTCGTCGTCTACTTCGCGACCCGCCGCATCGTCGCGTACCGGCCCGCCCGGGTGTGGCTGGCCGCGTCGTACGCGCTGCTGCCGGTGGCCACCGGCGCGATCGCCGCGGGCCGGCTCGGCACCGCCGTGGCCATCGTGGTGATCCCGGTGATCGGGGTGTACTTCGCGAACATGCTCAGCCGCCGCGGCTCGGCGGCGCGGCGCGCCGCGTGGGCCGCCGGGGTGCTGCTCGCCGTCGCCATGGCGTTCGTGCCGCTGGTGTGGGTGCTGGTGGCCGTCGTGGGCGGGCTGGTCGCCGTGGCGTTCGGCGGCGGCCGGGCGACGGGCGGGCAGGAGCAGCGGGGGCTGCTGATCAACGTGGGCGTCGTCGTCCTGACGCCGCCGCTGCTGCTCGGGCCGTGGGCGTGGGCGCTGTTCGCCCACCCGTCCCGGTTCCTGCTCGAAGCCGGGCTGCACCGTCCGGGCCTGGCCGACCCCGCGCTGTCCGCGCGCTCGCTGCTGCTGCTCTCGCCCGGCGGGCCCGGAATGCCGCCGGTGTGGATGACCGGCGGGTTCCTGCTCGCCGGGCTCGCCGCGCTGTGCCTGCGCCGCCACCGCGTGCTCGTGGCCGCCGGGTGGGGCGTGACCCTGTTCGGGCTGCTCGTCGCGATCCTCGTCAGCCGGGCGACGCCCGCGCCGCCCACCGGCGGGCCGGGCGTGGCCGCGTGGCCCGGGGTGGCGCTCGGCGTCGCGGCGTCCGGGCTGCTGCTCGCCGCCGCGACGGCGGCGGGCACGATCGTGGACCTGATCCGCCGCGGCGGGTGGCGGCGCGCGGCCGGTTTCGCGGTCGTGGTGCTGGCCTGCTCCAGTCCCGTACTGGTCGCGGGCGCGTGGGTGGTGAACGGGGTCGACGGGCCGCTGACCCGCTACTCCGACGACGTGATGCCGCCCGCCGTCGCCGCGCTGAGCGGAAACAGGACCGGCACGCTGGTCGTACGCCCCGACCGCGGCGGCGTGTCGTACACCGTGCTGCGCGGCACCGCGCCGCTGTTCGGCGACGACCAGCTCCGCCCGCCCGACGAGGCGCGCGTACGGCTGGACGCCCTGGTCAGCGGGTTGATGTCCGGGCGCGGCGGTGACGATGGGCACGCGCTGGTGCAGTACGGCATCCGCTTCGTGCTGGTGCCCG
Source organism: Streptosporangiaceae bacterium (assembly GCA_036502625.1). Classification (GTDB taxonomy): domain Bacteria; phylum Actinomycetota; class Actinomycetes; order Streptosporangiales; family Streptosporangiaceae; genus DASXYG01. The sequence goes on along the minus strand of DASXYG010000114.1, from coordinate 36,982 downwards.
CGCCGGTGGACACCGCGTCGCTGCACCGTCTCGACGGCGTCCCCGGCATGTCCCGCATGACGCTGACCTCGGATTACGCGGTGTGGCGGGTGACCGGGCCTACAGCGCGCGTCCGCATCACCGCGCCCGACGGCGGCGTGACGGCCGTGCCCGGCGCCCCGGTGGGCGTACCGGACGCGGCGATCCCCGCGGGCCGTGCGGGCCGCGTGCTGGAACTGGCCGAGCCCGCCGACAGCGCGTGGTCGGCGACCCTGAACGGCCACGATCTGACGCCGCGCACCGTGCACGGCTGGGCGCAGGGCTTCGAACTGCCCGCGTCCGGCGGCCGCTTGGTGGTGGCCCGCGGCACGTTCTGGCACACGGCGTTCCTGTGGGCGCAGGGGGCGGCGCTCCTGGTGGTCCTGGTCCTGGCGCTGCCGGGAGCGGGGCGCGAGGAGGACGCGGAGGCGGAGGGCGCGGGGACCGCCCGCCCGTCCCGCCTGCCCCGCCCGTCCCGCAAGGACCACCGCCCGAGGCACCAGCCGCGGCGGGCGCGGGGGCACCGGAGGGCGGTGCCGGAGGACGAGCCCGGGGAGGCGCGGAGTTTGGCGGCCGCGGAGACGCGGGGCCTGGCGGCGGCTGAGGCACGGGCGGACGCGGGGGCGCCTGAGGCGGGGCGTGACGTGCCGCCTGCGTCGTGGGGGCGGGGGGACGTGCCTACGGGGCGGAGCGGGCTGGGGGATCTCGTACGGGAGGCGCCGTACGGGCGCCCGGCGGGGCTGCCTGCGGCGACCGGGGAGCGGGTAGCGGGGGACGCCGGGTACGACCGGCCTCCGGGGGCGGAGACCCGGCCTGGGGAGCGCGTGCCCGGAGACGGCGGGTACGGGCGTCCGGCGGGGGCGCCCGCTGGGACCGGGCCCGGGGAGCGCGTGCCGGGGGAGAGCGGGTACGGGCGTCCGGGGCGGCGGGATCCGCTGGCCGGGACGCCGCTGTCGCGGGACACGCCGGTGGACACGTCCGAGATCCCGACGCCGCTGGCGGAGAGCCGGCCGCACGAGGGGCCGCCGTCCGGCGGGTGGCGGGCCGAGGGGGCGCATGACGCGGGGCCGTCCCAGGGGTCCTGGGCGTTCGAGCCGCGGACGCCCGTCGAGCCGCGGACGGAGCCGCCGACCGGTGGGTTCGCGTTCCGTACCGCCTGGGAGGACGAGGCGCCGCCCGCGCGGCCGGAGCGACGGGAGTCCGTGGCGGACGGGATGGTGTCCGGCGAGGACGACGAACCGGCCAAGGACGAGCACGCGGGGAGGCCGTGGTGAGGCTGCCCCGCGGCCGCAAGAAGCCCGAAGCCGCGCCCGAGGAGCGGTCCGCACCGGCTGCGGACGAGGCGCCGAGCGCGACCCGGCCCGCCGGGGGCGGCGAGGCGTTCGAGCGCATCCACGAGGGCGACGCCGAGGCGGACATGACGCCCGGAGACGCCACGCTGGTGGTGGACGCCTGGCGCGGCGCCCTCGAACGCGCCCGCACGGAGGACGCGTCCGGCCCGCGCACACGCCGCCTGGAGGGCACACCCGCCGACGCGGGCCCGCCCGAGGACGAGGCCCCCGGCTCCCGCCGGAGCGAGCACACGCCCGCAGGCGACCGGGGCGGACGCGCCGCGCCGAGCGCGGACCCGGAGAGCACAGCGGCCCTGCCCCGTACGGACACCGGCCCCGTCCCGAGGGCAGAGGAGCGGTACGGCGCCCGCCCCGAGGCCCCTGGCCTCCCGCCAGGCGGTCTTAGCGGGGCGCCCCTTGGCGAGGCCCGGGACCCGTACGGCGTCGGGGGTGCGGACAGTTCCGGGAGCCCGTACGGCGTCGGGAACGTGGATGGTGCTGGCGGCGGCGCGGGCGGCCTTGGGGGCGTGGGCGCGGACGCTGCGCGGGATGGTGGCGTGCCCGGTGGCGGTGAGGGCTCTGCGGGAGCTGGGGGCTCTGCCGGGGCTGGAGACTCTGCGGCTAAAGGCTCGGGTGGGGCTGAGAGCCCAGGCGGGGCTGAAGGCGCTGCGAGGGGTGGGGGCTCCGGGGATGAGGGTCCCGGGGGGCCGGGGATTCGGTGGGGTGGGCGGGATGTGCCGGTCGCCTGGTTGGTTTCTAATCGGTTTGCGCTTGTTGGGCTTGTGGTCGTGGCGCTCGCGGCGTTGTACGGGGTGGCGCATTTCAGTACGCCCTCCCCGGCGAACGCGCGGGTGCGGGTGATGGAGGCGCGGCGGGTGGACGTCGTGTCGTCGCTGGTGGCGTGTCCGGGGGCGGAGATGGGGGGCGGCGCCACTACGCGGTTCGGGGTCGTCAGCCCGGGCGCCGGCTCGGGGGCGGGACGCGCCGAGGTGCGGCGTGCGGGCGCCGGGGGAAAGCGGGTCGCGGTGCTCGGGCGGGCCGGTACGGGGTGGTTCGGCGATGTCACGCGGCCCGCGGAACCGCTGGTCGTCAGCGGGTCGGGCGGGCTCGCGGCGGGCCTGACCAGCGGGCAGATCAGCGTCGGCAAGGGCGGCAAGGGGGCGCTGAGCGGCACGCACTGCACGCGCCCGGCCACGGACTCCTGGTTCGTCGGCCCCGGTCCCGAGGACGGCGACCTGCGGCTGCGCGTGGCCAACCCGGACGACGGCCCGGCCACGGTCAGCGTCGACGTCTTCTCCGACGTCGGCGAGCTCGACGAGAGCCAGGCCGGCGCGGTCTTCGTGCCGCCGCACGGCAGCGAGGTCGTCTCCCTGGCGACCCGGGCGCGCGGTGCGCGGCTCGCGGCGCTGCACGTCCGTACGTCCATGGGCCGCGTCTCGGCGGCCGTAGAGGCGGCGGGCAAGGGCAAGGCGGGCGCGGACTTCGTGCCCGGCGGCTCCGCACCGGCGACCAGCCTGGTCGTGCCCGGGGTGCCGGGCGGCTCGGGCGGCCGCGACCTGCTCCTCGCCGCGCCCGGCGACCGCGACGCGACCGTACGGGTGCGGGCCGTGACGCCGAACGGCACGATCGTGCCCGGCGGCGACGGCGTCGTGCAGGTCCCCGCGGGCGCGGTGGTGCCGATGCCGATGGACGGAATGCTGTCCGGCCGCCCGTGCGCCCTGACGCTCACCTCGGACGTCCCGGTGGTGGCGGGGCTGCGGGCGCGCAGCTCGTACTCCGGCGGCGGCGACGTCGCGTACACCGCGGCGGAACCGCCCCTCGACGGGCGCGGCGTCGCGGCGGTGAACCGCGGCGACCAGGGCTACCAGGCGTCCGTGGTGCTGACCGCGCTCGGCGGCGGCGTCACGGCGCGGGTCTCCACGGAGACGGCGCGCGGCACGGGGTCGACCAAGACCGTCACGATCAAGTCGGGCCGCACCATGGAGGTGGCGCCGCCGGTGCCGCACGGCAGCGCGTCCGGCTACGGCATCGCGGCCACCCGTACGTCCGGAACGGGCCGCCTGTACGCCGCGCGCGTCCTGTGGCGCAAGGTGGACGGCGGCAAGCTGCTGACCCTGGACCCCTTGGAGTCGGCCGCGGGGACCGTACCTGTCTACCCGGCGAACGGCTCGCTCGGCGCGGTGGTGCGCTGACCTCGGGCGACGGTCAGTAGCCGAATCCGTAGTCGGGGTCGACCGTCTCGGGTTCCAGCCCGAGCATGTCGGCGACGCCCTCGACGACCACGTCGTGGACGAGGGAGCTCAGCTCGCCGCCGTCGGCCGCGCGGATCTCCAGGGGGCGGCGGTAGACCACGATGCGGGCCGGGATCTCGCCCTGTTCCTCGCGGTATTCGGCCAGCGGGATGGGGTCGCCGGGGCGCGTCCAGGCGTCGACCGGCGGCACCTCCTCGACGGCGAACTCGACCCGCGCGAGCTCGGTCGCCCAGCGGCGTTCGAGCCGGGCGACGGCGTCGAGGACGAGGTCGTCGAAACGCTGGGCGCGGCTGCGGATGAGCGGCACTTGGGGCGGGGCCAGGGGCCCGCGGATGCCCCTGCCGTGCCGGTCGCGGCGGCGCGCCCGTGGGTTCGTCCGGCCCGTCGGCGGCGGGACCGGCTGGGAAGCACGGCGCGGGTGCATGGGTCGCACCCCTTGAGAGTAGTGCCGTCATGAACCCCCGGGCCAGCAGGGACGGTACGCCGGGCATTGCGGCCTCAGGCCATCCCAAGCGCGACCTTTGCGACACGGCGGTCAACGGGGGGTCCGGTGGTGGCGCCAGGGCCCCTGAGGGGATAACGTCCGCCTGTGAGCCCAGTACGCCGCTGCTCCCGCACCGCCTGCAAGCAGCCTGCCGTCTTCACGCTCACGTACGTATACGCGGACTCCACCGCGGTTCTCGGTCCGCTCGCGGCGTACGTCGAGCCGCACTGCTATGACCTCTGCGCCGACCACGCCGAACGGCTGACCGCTCCGCGCGGCTGGGAGATCGTCCGGCTTCCCGGCGAGCCCGCCGACGCGCAGCCGAGCAGTGACGACCTGGAGGCGCTGGCCAACGCCGTACGCGAGGCCGCGAGACCGGTGCCGGGCACCGAGCCGGTCGGGCAGGGCGTCGAGGTCGGGAGGCGCGGCCACCTGCGGGTTCTGCGCTCCACTCCGCCGGAGACCTGAGTTTTCCACAGGCCAGGATCGACGGGCTCCTGAGGCCGGGAACGGCCGATAAGCTCGTTTCCGTCAGTGCGACAGCGACGAGCCGACGGAGCTGGTGTGTCCGATCAACCCGATCTCTCGAAGATCTTCAAGGCGTACGACATCCGGGGTGTCGTGCCGGATGAGCTCGACGAGTCGGTCGCGGAGTCCGTCGGCGCCGCCTTCGTCCGCGTCACCGGCGCCCCCGTCGTCGTGACCGCGCACGACATGCGCGCCTCGTCGCCCGGCCTGGCCGCCGCGTTCGCCGCCGGTGCCACCTCCCAGGGGGCGAACGTCGTGGAGGCGGGCCTCGGCTCCACCGACCTGCTCTACTACGCGAGCGGCAGCCTCAACGTCCCCGGCGCCATGTTCACCGCCAGCCACAACCCCGCGCGCTACAACGGCATCAAGCTGTGCCGCTCCGGTGCGCGGCCGGTCGGCGAGGAGACGGGCCTGGCCGAGATCCGCGCGATGATCGACAACGGCGTCCCGGCGTACGACGGCGCCCCGGGCACGGTGAGCCGGCGCGACCTGCTGTCGGGTTACGCCGATCACCTGAAGACGCTGGTCAACCTGTCCGGCATCCGCCCGCTGAAGATCGTCGCCGACGCGGGGAACGGCATGGGCGGGCTGACGGTGCCGAAGGTGTTCGCGGGCCTGCCGATCGACCTCGTCCCGATGTACTTCGAGCTCGACGGCTCGTTCCCGAACCACGAGGCCAACCCGATCGACCCCGCCAACCTGCGCGACCTCCAGGCGAAGGTGCGCGAGACCGGTGCCGACGCCGGGCTCGCCTTCGACGGCGACGCCGACCGCTGCTTCGTGGTCGACGAGCGCGGCGAAGCGGTCCCGCCGTCCGCGCTGACCGCGCTGATCGCCACGCGCGAGCTGGCCCGCGAGCCCGGCTCGGTGATCATCCACAACCTGATCACGTCGCGCGCCGTGCCGGAGATCGTCAGGGAACACGGCGGCACGCCGGTGCGCACCCGCGTCGGCCACTCGTTCATTAAGGCCACGATGGCCGAGCAGGGCGCCGTCTTCGGCGGCGAGCACTCCGGCCACTTCTACTTCCGCGACTTCTGGTTCGCCGACTCCGGCATGCTCGCCGCGCTGCACACCATCGCCGCGCTGGGTTCGCAGGAGCGTCCGCTGTCCCAGCTCATGGCCGAGTTCTCGCGCTACTCCGCGTCGGGCGAGATCAACAGCGAGGTCGCCGACCAGGCGGCCGCCACCGAGCGGGTGCGCGCCGCGTTCGCCGACCGCCCCGGCGTGACGATCGACACCCTCGACGGCCTGACCGTCGGCGCCGGCGACTGGTGGTTCAACCTGCGCCCGTCCAACACCGAGCCGCTGCTGCGGCTCAACGCCGAGGCCGCCGATGAGGAGCAGATGGCGAAGGTGCGCGACGAGGTGCTCGGCCTTATTCGAAGCTGATCGGAGTTCACGATATGAAGATCGATTCCTGGTTGATGGAGATCATCACCTGCCCGCAGTGCAAGTCGCCGCTGCGCGCGGACGACGCCGCGAGCGAGTTGGTCTGCACCAACGACGCGTGCGGCCTGGCCTACCCGGTGCGTGACGACATTCCGGTGCTGCTGGTCGACGAGGCGCGCAAGCCCGAGAGGTCGTAGTGGACCTCGAACTCGACGAGTCCCGGCTCGACGACACCGAGGCGCTGGCCGCGCACGATCCCGGCGAGATGCTGCGCGCCGTGGCGTCGGGCGCGGCGCAGGTGCGGGTCGCCGCGCGGGCCGCCGCCGAGGCGGGGGTGGCGCGGCTCGCCGACGAGGGGCGGCCGCGCGCGGTCGTCGCGGCGGGCATGGGCGGCTCCGGCGTGGCCGGCGACGTACTGGCGGCGGTGTGCGGGAGCGGGTGCCCCGTCCCGGTCCTGACCGTCCGCGACTACACCCTGCCCGGCTGGGTCGGCGCCGCCGACCTGGTCATGGCGGTGTCCTGCTCGGGCGCCACCGAGGAGACGCTGAGCGTCGCCCGTGAGGCGGCGCGGCGCGGCTGCCGTCTGCTGGCCGTCGGCGCCGCCGGTTCCCCGCTGGCCGACGTCGCCACGCAGGCCGGGGGCGTGTTCGTGCCGGTCGAGTCCGCGGGACAGCCGCGGTCCACGCTGTGGGGGCTCGCGATCCCGCTGGTCGCGGCCGCCGCGGAGCTGCGGCTGTTCGATCCCGGCCCCGATCCGTACGAGACGCTGGCCGCCCTGCTCGAAGACCTCGCCGCCCGCTGCGGGCCGGCCACCGAGTCGCTGGTCAACCCGGGGAAGGTGCTGGCGCGCGAGCTGGTCGGCACGGTGCCTATGGTGTGGGGCAGCTCGCCGCTGGCCGCCGTCGCGGCGTACCGCTTGTCCTGCCAGCTCGCCGAGAACGCCAAATACCCCTCGATCGCCGGCGCCCTGCCCGAGGCCGACCACAACCAGGTGGTGGCGCTCGATGGCTGGTTCGGCGCCGATATCGAGCCGGTCGACATCTTCCGCGACCGCGTGGAGGACCCCCTCGGCCCGCCCCGCCTGCGCCTCGTCCTGCTGCGTGACACCGAGGAGCACCCGCAGACCGCCCGCCGCCGCGAGGCCACCGCCCGGCTGGCCGCCGAGCGCGGCGTGCCGATCTCCGAGCTCCCCGCCGAGGGCGCCACCCCGCTCGCCCGGCTCGCGTCGCTGATCACCGTCACCGACTACGCCAGCGTCTACCTCGCGCTCGCCTACGGCATCGACCCCACCCCCGTGGAGATCATCGACCGGCTGAAGGCGGAGATCGCCGACCCGTCGTCCGAGTGATGTGGATCTTGGTGGATCATCGGCCATGTCTCGGTAAAGTACGGGTCTTGCCGGTGTGGGCGAACCGGCGGACGGTGGACGTAACTGCAGGTGGAGGTCGAGCGCGGGCGTGAGCGCACAAGGCGGTAGCAAGGCGATCCTCGCCGCGTTGGCGGCGAATCTGGGCATCGCCGTGATCAAGTTCGTCGCGTTCCTGTTCACCGGGTCGTCGTCGATGCTCGCCGAGTCGGTGCACTCGGTCGCCGACTCCGGGAACCAGGCGCTGCTGATCTTCGGGCGGAACCGCTCCGACCGGGCCAGCACCGCCGACCACCCGTTCGGCTACGGCCGCGAGCGCTACTTCTACGCGTTCGTGGTGGCCGTGGTGCTGTTCACCGTCGGCGCGCTGTTCTCGCTGTACGAGGGCTACGAGAAGGTCGTCGAGCCGCACCCCGTCGAGTCGCCGATCTGGGCGTTCGTGGTCCTCATCGCGGCGATCGGCATGGAGGGCTTCTCCTTCCGCACCGCGATCGGCGAGTCCAACCAGGTACGCGGGCGGCTCGGCTGGTTCACGTTCATCCGCCGCGCGAAGTCCCCCGAGCTGCCGGTCGTCCTCCTGGAGGACTTCGCGGCGCTGATCGGCCTGGTCTTCGCGCTGTTCGGCATCTCCATGGCCGTCATCACCGGCGACGGCGCCTGGGACGGCATCGGCACGCTCGCCATCGGCGTCCTCCTCGCGTTCGTCGCCGTCACCCTGGCCATCGAGATGAAGAGCCTGCTCATCGGCGAGAGCGCGAGCGACGACGTGGTCCGCAAGATCGTCGCCGCGATCGAGGACGGCCCCGAGGTCGACCGCGTCATCCACATCCGCACCATGCACCTCGGCCCGGAGGAGCTGCTGGTCGGCGCCAAGATCGCGGTCAACCACGACGAGACCGCCTCCGAGGTGGCCGACGGCATCGACGCCGCGGAGAAGCGCCTGCGCGAGGCCGTGCCCATCGCCCGCGTCGTCTTCCTCGAACCCGACCTCTACGAGGCGAGCCGCGCCCCGTCGGAGTCCGCCGCGGAGTACCCGCAGCACAACTAGCCCGTTACGCGTTCCGTAGCGGCGGCGCACGTACGGCGACTGGGCCTCAGGGCCCTGTGCCGAGGACATGACGATCACTACGTTCTCGCCGTACGTTCCATTCTCCAGAACGCGAGGTGGCGCCGTGGCGCGACCCGGGCCGTCAGCGCGCGGCGAGCGCGGAACCTCGGTGTTCCAGTACCTCGCGCTCGGCGTGGTCGCCGCGCTGATCCTCGCGGGCCTGGTCGCCGCCGGAATGCCGGCCAGGCTGGCGTCCGGCGCCGGCACAGTCGTCTGCGAGGTCGTCCAAACGGCGCACTGCGCGCATCCTCCGGCCGCGGCCCGCGATCCCCATGCCGTGCCGGCTCCCCGTACACCGGGCAAAGACGCTGGGCACGGCCACAAGAAGCCGACGGGCAACTGCCACGGCCTGTTCGGATGTGCGGTGCACTACGCGAGCGGGGGCCTGCACGGCCTGGTGAAGGGCGCCAAGCACACCCGTGCGGGGGTGGCCGCGCTGTTCACGGCGGGCGCCTCGGCGTGGACCTTCGGAACGTGGCTCGACAGGACGTTCGGCGCCGGCGGGTTCGGCTGCGCGGTGACCGGCCCGCTGTGCCCCGGCGGCTTCGGCGACAAGATCAAGTTCGGCGACCAGATCAGGAAGGCGGTCCGGGACCGGGACCCCGCCGCCCTGGGCCGCGCGCTGCGCGACCTCGGGCGCACCTACCTCCCGTCCGGCATTCCTGGCCTGGACCCGGGCGAGGCCCTCCAGAAGGCACACGACCTGCTGGACACGGCCAGGACACGGCGGGACGACCAGGGCGGGGGGCACCTCACCGCGGGGGAGAGCTGGCGCCTCCTCGACGAGTACCGGCGGCTCGGCCCGGAGGAGCGGTCCGCCTTCCTCTCCGCGCTGACCCCGGCGGAACGGCTCGACCTCTTCCGCTGGGCCGAGATGGACGTGAACCTGAAGCCCGACATCCTCCGGCATCTTTTGCCCAAGCAGGTCAGGCAGATGTACGGGGCGGCCGACGCCGGCCTGCGTGCGGACGTCGTGGCGTACGCGCCGCCGGACGTCCTCCGGCGCCTGCACGTGAAGAACCCGACGTTCCGCCGCGGCGGCGGATGGCGGCGGTTCAAGGGGCCGGTGTTCGACGGCGCGCCGAAGGCGGCCGACGTGTACCAGGGCCGGGTGGGCGACTGCTGGTGCCTCGCCCCCATGGAGGCCGTCGCGCAGCAGTCGCCCGGCACCATCGAGAAGATGATCACGACGAACCCGAACGGCACCTACAGCGTCACCTTCGGTGATGGGCGCCGGGTGACCGTCACCCCGGACCTGCCGCGGAACGGCGCCCGTACGGACGGGGCCGGTTGGCCCGCGATCCTGGAGAAGGCGTTCGCGGAACGGTACGGCGGCTACGACAAGATCTGGGGCGGCCAGCCGAGCGACGCGCTGCGCGAGCTCACCGGGCGCCGCGACCGTGCGCCCCTCTACGAGAGGTGGAAACCCGACATCCGCGTCATCGGCGACCGGTTCGCCAAAGGGGACGCCTTCACCGTCGGGGTGGAGGAGGGCGCGCACGACCTGCCGCGCGGGCTGGTCGCCAAGCACGTGTACGCCGTGCTCGACGTGGACGCCGCGAACGGCACCGTGCTGCTCGGCAACCCGTGGGGCCCGCACGCGCGGCAGGTGACGCTGACCGCGGACGAGCTCGCGGACCCGCATATCATTCTCGACGGGTCGGCGACGAAGTGAGCGTGCACACCATGGGGCTGTTCGGAAACCGCAGGCGCGAGGTGATCCCGCAGGCCGCGCAGGCCTGGATCGGCGACACCGCGATCGCGTTCGGCGCCCGCGACGGCGACGTCGCCGAGCTCGCCGTCCACGGCGACCAGGTCGAGTACCACGTCGTCCGGGCGCCGCTCCGCCAGGTCGTCCGCGCCGGGCCCTTCGACGTCCGCGTCACCGGCTTCGGCTATGAGGGCGGCCGCGAGGTGGTGCGGGTGACCGTGTCGCCCCGGCGGGGCTGAGCCGGGGCTTGAGGTTCCGCCGTACGTGTCCGGCGGATGCCAGTTCGGTGACGGCGTGCGCCCGGTGATCGGCGAGGTTCTACGCTGTCCGACGGACGACCACGCGGAGCGGGATATTCCGGGAGGAGGCGGCCCATGCCGGACACCGCCCCCCTCGGTGCGCGCGACCCGCGGGCGCTCGGCGGCTACGAGATCGTCGAGCGGCTCGGCTCCGGCGCGCAGGGCGTCGTCTACCTCGCGCGCGGCGCCGACGGCGGCCTCGCCGCGATCAAGGTGCTGCACGGCGAATGGGCGCGCGACCCCGGCCTGCGCGAACGCTTCGCGCAGGAGGCGGAGGCGGCGGGGCGCGTCAACGCGTTCTGCACGGCCCGCATCCTCGGCGCGCGCACCGACGGCGACGCGCCGTACATCGTCAGCGAGTACGTACCGGGCCCCAGCCTGCGCCACGCCGTGGCCACCGACGGCCCGTACCACCGCGACCGGCTGTACCGGCTGGCCGTCGGCACGGCGACCGCGCTGGCCGCCATCCACCAGGCGGGCATCGTGCACCGCGACTTCAAGCCGGACAACGTGCTGCTCGGCCCGGACGGGCCCCGGGTGATCGACTTCGGAGTCGCGAAGTGGGACGACGCGGCGGCGGGGCTCGGCGACGGCGGCGCGTACCTGACCATCGGCACGCCCTCGTACATGGCGCCCGAGCAGGCCACCGGCGGCGTCGTGGGCCCGGCGGCGGACATGTTCGCCTGGGCCGAGGTGATCGTGTACGCCGCGACCGGCCACCCGCCGTACGGCGACGACACCCCGATGGCGGTGGCGGCCCGGCTGATCAGCCAGGACGCGGACGTCACCGGTGTGGACGCCTCGCTGCGCGACATCGTCGCGGCCTGCCTGGCCCGCGACCCCGGGCGGCGGCCCACCGCGAGCGAGGTGCTGCTGCGGCTGCTCGGCCACGCGCCGCCCGCGGACCCGGGGCCGCCGGAGGGGCCGCTGGCGGTGCCGCCGTCGGTGCTCGGCGAGGGCGCGCGGGCCGCCGCGAACCCGCGCGGCCGCAACCGGCGGCGGGTGGGGCTGCTCGCGGGCGCGTCCGCGGCGGTCGTCGCGGTCGTGGCCGGGGCGGCGTACGCGCTGGTCTCCGGCGGCGACGGCGGCGGCCGTACGGGCCCGCGCCCCGCCGCGACCGATCCCGGTGGCGCGGCCGCGCTCGCCGGACGCTGGCACGGCACGCTCGCCGGATCCGGCGCGACGACGCGCCTGCTCGCCGTCGACGTCGCGGCCGACGGCCGCACCGCGCGGGTCGCGTCCCCCACGTCCCCCTGCCGCATGTCCCTGCGCCGCACCGCCGCGCACAGCACGCCGGGGTCCGGGGCGGGCGGCGGTGTCGCGTTCGCCGGAGCCGCGTCGCATACCTGTCCGTGGACCGGGGGCGTGCGGTTGTCGGGGCGGCAGGGCGGGGGGCTGGCGTTGACCGCGCGGCCGCGGGGCGGCGGTACGGCTACGGCCCGGCTGACGCGGGCGGACGGGGCCGTGCCGCGGGCGTTCGCCGGGCGGTGGCGGGGCCGGATCGCGCCCGCCGGGCTGCGCGTCGACATCGCGCTCACCGCCGGCGCCCGGCCCGGCACGTGGCGGTCGCCCGGCTACGGCTGCACCGGGTCGCTGTCCGTATGGGAGGCCGGGGCCCGGCGGCTGGTGCTCGTGCGCACGCGGCGTGGCGTGTGCACGGCGTCGCCCGACGCGCTGGTGCTGACCGGCGGCGGGCGGAACCTCGCGTACCGGCAGCTCACCGCGTCCGGCGCCGTCGCGCAGCGCGGCAGGCTGCGCCGCGACCGCTGATGGCCGCATGTGGACTGGCCGCAACTGACCTCTCGGCCCGTACGCAAGGCGTGCCCGGTATATCTCGACGTCGTGCACCCCGCACCATCTGAGCAACGGAGTCGAAGATGAGCGACGAGACCACCGGCGCCGACCCGGACCCGGACCTGGAGTTCGAGGCCGAGGACACCGAGGAGCATGCCGCCGCGGCGGCCGCGGTGTCCGCGCGCACCGTGCGGATCACGCAGATGGACCTGGACGGCCTCGCGTACGGCGCGGGCGCGGTCGACGGCATCCTCGGGCCGCGCACCCGCGAGGCCATCAAGGAGTACCAGTTCAACTGGCAGATGCGGGTCACCGGGCGGCTGACCTCGCAGACGTACCACAAGCTGCTCGCGCACGTCCGGGTCGTGCAGGTGGAGGCCGGGGGCATCACCGCGGACGGCATCTACGGCCCGGCGACCACCGCGGCCGTCGAACGGTTCCAGCGCCGCCACCACCTGCACGTCGACGGCATCGCCGGCCCGGCCACGCACGCCGCGATGGGCCTGAAGTACCAGGGGCCGTGAGCCGGATCCCGTACGCCACCGGTCACGTACGGCGGCGGGGGCGCGGCGGCGCGACCGGTGTGCCGAGCCAGCGCAGCGCCCGCTCCTTCTCGAAGTCCAGCGCGCGGGTGGACGGCGGCTTCAGCCGGCCCGTGCGTTCGCCCAGCTCGCGCAGGCGCGCGGCCACGCCGGGCTCGGCGAGCACGCGCAGGCCGAACGCCAGCTCGGTGGGGCCCACGCCGTAGCGCTGCTCGAGTTCGAGGGCGAGCGCGACGGCGCGCAGCTCCTCCTCGCCGTACCGCCGATGGGCCGGGGCCGCGGCCGCACCGCCCGCGGGCCGCGCACCGGCGGCGCGGCGGGCCGGCGGCAGCAGGCCCAGGGCCTCCCGGTAGCGCAGCATGCGCGGCGACAGCCCGAGCCGCCGCGCCGCCTCCGTGATCCGCATAGAGCGATTCTTACATCTTCGTGTCAAGAACCGGCCTTCGGGCGTGCGATCACGGTTCGGCCACGCCTAGACTCCCGGACGTTGTCCAACGACGCGAGGAGTACGCAGAGATGAGTACCGAGCCGGTGCCGTACAAGGTCGCCGACCTGTCATTGGCGTCTTACGGGCGCAAGGAGATCGAGCTCGCCGAGCACGAGATGCCCGGCCTGATGGCGATCCGCGCGGAGTTCGCCGCCACCAAGCCGCTGGCCGGCGCACGGGTCACCGGCTCGCTGCACATGACCATCCAGACCGCCGTGCTCATCGAGACGCTGGTCGCGCTCGGCGCGCGGGTGCGGTGGGCGAGCTGCAACATCTTCTCCACGCAGGACCACGCCGCCGCCGCGATCGCCGTCGGCCCGAACGGCACGCCGGAGAACCCGCAGGGCATCCCGGTGTTCGCCTGGAAGGGCGAGACGCTGGAGGAGTATTGGTGGTGCACGGACCAGGCGCTGACCTGGCCCGGTGAGTCCGGCCCGAACATGATCCTCGACGACGGCGGCGACGCCACGATGCTCGTCCACAAGGGCGTCGAGTTCGAGAAGGCCGGCGCCGTGCCGGACCCCTCGACCGCCGACACCGAGGAGTTCGCCGTCGTGCTGCGGCTGCTCCAGAAGTCGCTGGCCGCCGCGCCCGGCAAGTGGACCCAGGCCGCCGCCGAGATCAAGGGCGTCACCGAGGAGACCACCACCGGCGTGCACCGCCTGTACGAAATGGCGAAGACGAACACGCTGCTGTTCCCCGCCATCAACGTCAACGACTCCGTGACGAAGTCGAAGTTCGACAACAAGTACGGCTGCCGCCACTCCCTGGTCGACGGCATCAACCGCGCCACCGACGTCCTGATCGGCGGCAAGGTCGCGGTCGTCTGCGGCTACGGCGACGTCGGCAAGGGCTGCGCGGAGTCGCTGCGCGGCCAGGGCGCGCGGGTGATCGTCACCGAGATCGACCCGATCTGCGCGCTGCAGGCGGCCATGGACGGCTACCAGGTCGCCACGCTCGAGGACGTCGTCGGCAGCGCCGACATCTTCGTCACGACGACCGGCAACTTCAACATCATCTCCGCCGGCGACATGGCGCGGATGAAGCACCAGGCGATCGTCGGCAACATCGGCCACTTCGACAACGAGATCGACATGGCCGGCCTGGAGAAGACCCCGGGCATCGTGAAGACCGAGGTCAAGCCGCAGGTCCACGAATGGCGGTTCGCCGACGGCCACACGATCATCGTGCTGTCCGAGGGCCGGCTGCTGAACCTCGGCAACGCCACCGGCCACCCGAGCTTCGTGATGTCGAACTCCTTCGCCAACCAGACGATCGCGCAGATCGAGCTGTTCACGAAGCCGCAGGACTACCCGGTCGGCGTCTACACCCTGCCGAAGCACCTCGACGAGAAGGTCGCGCGGCTGCACCTCGACGCGCTCGGCGTGCGGCTGACCACGCTCACCAAGGAGCAGGCCGACTACATCGGCGTGCCGGTCGAGGGCCCGTACAAGCCGGACCACTACCGGTACTGATTCGGTCTGATCGGCGATTCGTGGCGCGCGGGTTCCGTACGGGATCCGCGCGCCACGATTTCGGCCGGGCGGATTTCGGGTGGGAATGGGAAATGGCTGAGGAAATCGCCGGGGACATCGCCGATCCGGGGCTCGCCGACGCGGGTGTGCGGCGCGTCGAATGGGCGGACCGCGCGATGCCGGTGCTGCGCGCGATCCGGGAGCGGTTCGCCGAGATGCGCCCGTTCGACGGCTTGCGCATGGCCGCGAGCCTGCACGTCACCGCGGAGACGGCCGGGCTCGTACGCGCGCTCGCGGCCGGGGGCGCGCAGGTCGCGCTGGCCGCGTCCAACCCGCTGTCCACCCAGGACGACACGGCCGCGGCGCTGCTCGGCGCGTACGGAATCGAGGTGCACGCGCGCGCCGGAATGGACCGCGACGCCTATTACCGGCATATTCACGCCGCCCTCGACATCGCCCCGCATTTGGTGTTCGACGACGGCGGCGACCTCGTCAACACGCTTCATTCCGAACGCCGCGAGCTCGTTTCCGGCGTGCTCGGCGGATGCGAGGGGACGACCACCGGGATCATCCGGCTGCACCAGATGTCCCGCGAGGGCGCGCTGCTGTTCCCGATGGTCGCGGTCAACGACACGTCCACGAAGCACATGTTCGACAACCGGTACGGCACCGGGCAGTCGACGCTCGACGGCATCATCCGCGCCACGAACACCCTGCTCGCCGGAAAGACGATCGTGGTCGCGGGCTACGGCTACTGCGGCAAGGGCCTCGCCGAGCGTGCGCGCGGCATGGGCGCGCACGTCGTCGTCACCGAGATCGACCCGGTGAAGGCGCTCGACGCCACCCTCCAGGGGTTCCAGGTGCTGCCCATGGCGGTGGCCGCGCGCGTCGGCGACGTCTTCATCACCGCGACGGGGAACCGCGACGTCGTCGGCGCCGAGCACTTCGCGGACATGAAGGACGGCGCGATCCTCGCGAACTCCGGCCACTTCGACGTCGAGATCGACATCCGGGCGCTGGCCGACGCCGCGGCCGAGGTGCACGTGGAGGTGCGTCCGCAGGCCGACGAGTACGTCCTGCCCGACGGCCGCCGCCTGGTGCTGCTGGCCGAGGGCCGCCTGGTCAACCTGGGCGCCGCCGAGGGCCACCCGGCCGCGGTCATGGACATGTCGTTCGCCGCACAGGCGCTGACCGCCGCGTGGCTGGCCGCGTCCGCGCCGCTTGAGCCGGGAGTGTACGACGTGCCGGACGACCTCGACACCGAGGTCGCGCGACTCAAGCTGGCGTCCATGGACGTCGCGATCGACCACCTGACCGCCGGCCAGGAGGCGTACCTGAGCTCCTGGCGGTCGGGCACCGCGTAGGCCCGGGGGACCAGGGGCTGGGAGCTGGGCAGGCTCGGGGTTGGGGTGGTTCCCGGTGTCCCGCAAAGGCCGCGCTGCGCGCGCAGTCCTCCCGCGATCTTCCGTGGGCGTTCTCGGGGTTGGGGCGCGGGGCTTCGCCTCTGTCTGGCCTGGTCCGGGGCGGCTCCGGCCGGAGGCAACCGCCGCAGCCCCCGCCCGCGCTCTGCCCGCGCTTCGCACAGGCCCAGGCCACGGCCTCGCCTCCGCCCGCCTCGGGCCCGCCCCAAGCCTGGGCCTGGGGCGGGGGGCTGGGCTGCGCTCGGGGTTGGGGTGTGGCTCTGGGGGTTGGGGGCGGGGCCCGCGTCCCGCAAAGGCCGCGCTGCGCGCGCAGTCCTCCCGCGATCTTCCGTGCGCGTTCTCGGGGTTGGGCCGCGGGGCTTCGCCTCTGCCCGGTCTGGTCCGGGGCGGATCAGGCGGGACGCAACCGGCGCAGCCGCCCGCTCGCGCTCCGCACACGCCTCCGCCCAGGCCCGGGGCCAAGGCCGCAGCCCTCCGCCTCCCAGCCCTGGGCTCGGGCGGGGAGGGGAGGACTGCGCTGCACCTGGCCCGGGCTGCGCTCGGGGGTTGGGCGGGGCTGAGGCGGGTCGGGTCTGGGGGCTGCGCCTGAGCCTGGGTCTGGGGGCCGGGCTCGGGGCTGGGGCTGGGCAGGGCTCGGGGCTAGGGGTGTGGCTTGGGATGGGGCGGGGCCCGTGCCCCGCAAAGGCCGCGCTGCGCGCGCAGACCCCCGCGATCTTCCGTGGGCGTTCTCGGGGTTGGGGCGCGGGGCTGCGCCTCTACCTGGCCTGGTCCGGGGCGGCTCCGGCGCGAGTCTCCGTCCGTACCCGCGCTGCTCGCGCTCCGCCCGTGCCTCCGCCCGGGCCCCGGGGCCTGGGCCGCAGCCCTCCGCCTCCCAGCCGCGGGCTCAGGCGGGGAGGGGAGGACTGCGCTGCACCTGGCCCGGCCTGGGCTGTGCTCGGGGGTTGGGCGGGGCTGGGGCGGGTCGGGCCTGGGGGCTGTGCCTGAGCCTGGGTCTGGGGGCCAGGCTCGGGGCCGGGTCTGGGCAGGGCTCGGGGCTAGGGGTGAGGCTGGGGGTTGGGGGCGGGGCCCGCTCCGCAAAGGCCGCGCTGCGCGCGCGGACCTCCCGCGATCTTCCGTGCGCGTTCTTGGGGTTGGGCCGCGGGGCTTCGCCTCTACCTGGCCGGGTCCAGGGCGGCTCAGGCGGGACGCAACCGCCGCAGCCCCCTGCTCTCGCGCTGCACGCGCCTTCGCCCAGGCCTCGGGGCCTAAGGCCACGGCCCGCATGTCGCCGTCCCAGGCGTGGCCAGCCCGGGGTGGGGAGGCGAAGGCTGCGCTGCACTTGGCCCGGCCTGGGCTGCGCTCAGGGCTTGGCAAGGCTGGGGGCCGGGGCAGGGTTGGGGGCAAGGCTCAGGGCGGGACTCGGGGCCGTGCCCAGGGGGTGGGCCAGGCCTGGGCCCGGGCTACGCCTGGGGCGGGGAGGAGCGCTGGGGCCGTACCCGGTCCGGGCTGGGGCCGCGCTCGGGCCGCGCTCGGGTCGGGCGCTGGGCTGGGCTGCGCTCGGGTCGGGCGCCGGGCTGGGCTGCGCCCGGGCTGGGCTGCGTCCGGGGCTGGGGGCCGGGGAAGTGCTGGGGAATGGTGCAAGGCCCAGGGCGGGGCTCGGGGCGGGGCTCGGGCTCGGGCTGGGGTGCGGCGTTGGGGGCGTGGAGGTGTCGCGCGGGAGGTCTGGGGAGCGTGGCGTGGGCTGTGCTGCTGCGTGCGCTCGTCCCCCGGTGCTGGGGGTGCCTGGGTCCGGGCCGGGAGTGGGCGGCGGCCTGGGGGGCGGTGTTGAGGATGCGAGCGAGTGGGGGCGGGGATCTGTGGCGGGCTGTGTCCGGGGGCCTGGTTCAGGGTGGGTGTCGTGGCTCGCGACCTTAGGAGGGGGGCGTGAAGCCGGGGTCGGCTTCGGCGGGTGGTTGGGCGTTGCCTGGGGGTGGTGTGGGGGACGGGTGCGTGGGTGGTGTGGGGCTGGGGGTGGTCGTGGTGGGGGTGGTGGGTGGTGGGGTGGCTCGGGTGCGGCGTTCGGCTAGGACTGCTGAGAGGTAGGCCGTTGTGTCTGTGGCGGGTGGGGGTGGTGGGGTTATGTGCGCGGCTATGGCATTGGCTACTCGGTGGCCCATTTCTTCGGCGGCTAGCGGGTCTAGTTCGGTGCGGCGGGAGAGGTAGCTGCGGGCCGTTAGGGCGATCTCGTCTGGGAGGCGGGAGAGGTCGAGGGTGTGGGCCCAGGCGGCCAGGTGGGGGGGCATTTCGGCGGGCGGGGCCGTGCGGCGGGGCATGCGTTCCTGGATGACGAACGTGCCGGCGAAGATGTCGCCGAGGCGCTGGGCGTTCTCCGTCAGCAGGGACACGACCACGGCGGGGACGCCGGACAGCATCCACACCTCGACGACCTCGGCCAGGGCGCGGAACAGCGACTGGCGGAACCGGACGGGACTCCAGTCGGAGGAGACCACTCGCAGGCCCAGGGCCATCTTGCCGGGGCTGCGGCCGCGGGTCAGCGTCTCCCACACCACGGGGTAGCCCACGATGACGCCGCCGACGCAGACGACGACGATCGCCCGGATGAGCGCCGCGTCGAGCGTCTCGGACAGGAGGAACGCGAGGAGGGTCACCAGGGCGAGCAGCACGATCTGGATGACGAGGTCGATGAACCGGGCGAGCACGCGGCTCGCCAGCCGGGCCACCCGTACGTCGAGGACGACGGCCTCGCCCGTCACCACACCTGCCACCGCGAACCTCCCGCATCTGCCGGCCCGGAACCCCGGGATCACAGTCAACCGCACCCGCGGCGCCCGCCCCCACCCCCCGATCCAGGTTGTGGAAAACCCGCTAACCTCGCCGCGTGGACATCGACGCGTTCGTGGCGGCGCACTCCGAGGAATGGGAGCGGCTGGACCGGCTCGTACGACGGTCCAGGCGGCTCGACGGTGCCGAGGTGGACGACCTGGTCGACCTCTACCAGCGGGTCGCCACGCAACTGTCGATGCTCCGCTCGTCCTCGCCCGACCCCGCCCTGGTGTCGCGGCTGTCGTCGCTGGTCGCGCGGGCGCGGGCGGCCGTCACGGGCGCGCACGTGCCCGCGTGGCGCGAGGTGGCGCGGTTCCTGACGGTGTCGTTCCCCGCGGTCGTCTACCGTTCGCGGTGGTGGTGGCTCGGCGCGGCGGCCGGCTCGGTACTGGTGGCCGTGGCGCTCGGGGTGTGGCTGGCGCGGTCGCCCGACGTCCAGGCGCAGCTCGTGCCCGCCTCCCGTGTGCGGCAGCTCGTCGACCACGACTTCGCCGGCTACTACTCGGAGTACTTCGCCGGCTCCTTCGCCGCGAACGTGTGGACGAACAACGTCATGGTGTCGGCGATCGCGCTGGTCTTCGGCGTCCTCCTCGGTGTGCCGACGCTCTACGTGCTGTTCCAGAACGCCGTGAACATCGGGTTGTCCGGCGGGCTGATGTTCGCGTACGGCAAGGGCGGCGAGTTCTTCGCGCTCATCCTCCCGCACGGCCTCCTCGAGCTGACCGCGGTGTTCCTGGCCGGCGGCGTGGGCCTGCGGCTCGGCTGGACGATCATCGATCCCGGCCCGCGCCGCCGCGCCGAGGCGCTCGCCCAGGAAGGGCGCGCGGCCATCGGCGTCGCCCTCGGCCTGGTCCTCGTCCTCGGCGTCTCCGGGGTGATCGAGGCGTTCGTGACCCCGTCGTCGCTGCCCACCTGGGCGCGCATCGGCATCGGGGCGGTCGCCTGGGCGGCGTTCGTGACGTACGCGCTGGTCCTCGGCCGCCGTGCCGTACGCGCGGGCGAAACCGGCGACCAGGGCGTACGCCCCGACCTCATGCCGACGGCCGGCTAGCGCCCGCGCCGGACAGCACGAGCGCGACGATCCGCTCACTGACCGTGGCGGGGTCGAGCCCGGCGGTCTCGCCGGACGCCATGCGGGCGAGCAACGGCGATACGAGCAGGTCGGACACCAGGTCGGGGTCGGCGTCGGCGCGGATCTCGCCGCGCTCCACGCCGCGCCGCAGCACCTGGTTCATGGCTTCGCGGCGCGGGGCGACGATCTCGGTGAAGTAGCGGCGGTGCAGCCGGGGGAAGGCGCCGGCCTCGGCGTTGAGGGTGCGCAGCATGGCGCTCGCGCGGTGGTCGGCGACCCGCTCGGCGAGTGAGCGCAGGAGCGCGACCAGGTCGTCGCGTACGTCGTCGCCCGCGGGTTCCCGCGGCCGCTCGTTGATCGCGGCGAGTACGTCCAGGTAGAGGTCGTCCTTGGTGGCCCAGCGGCGGTAGACGCTGTTGCGCGACACCCCGGCCTTCCCGGCGATGGCCACCAGGGACAGCCCGCCGAGCGTGGCGCCGCCGGCGACCAGGTCGAGGACCGCCTCGACGATGGCGGTGTCGGCGGCGGGGTCGCGGCGGCGGCCACTACGGCGGGCCGCGGGATCGGTCGTCACGTTCGAAACGATACAGCCCTGTTGCGTTCCGTTCCAGTCGAGGGTAGTACTGGACGAAACGGAACAGGTCTGTTCTGTTTCCCGAGGAGGATCCGATGTCCCGTACCCGGTCCACGGACACCGTCGTGCTGATCGTCGGCGGCAGCATCGTGGGCATGTCGGCCGCGCTGTTCCTCGCCGCGCGCGGAGTGGCCCCCGTGCTGGTGGAGAAGCATCCGGCGGTCTCGACCCGGCCGCGCGCCAAGCTGTTCTATCCGCGCACCATGGAGGCGTACCGCGCGGTCGGCGCCGACCGCGACGTCTACGCCGTGCAGCGCGGGCTGCCGCCCGCCGACCACGCCGCGGTGGTCGAGACGCTGTTCGGCGAGGAGCGGCGCCGCTGGCCGCTGCCGGCCGCGGCCGACTTCAGCGCCGTGTCGCCGAGCCCGAGCGCCTTCGTCAAGCAGGCCGGCCTGGAGGAGGTCGTCCGTACGCACGCCCGTGCCGCCGGTGCCGACCTGCGCCTCGGCCACCGGATGCGCGACCTGCGCCAAGACGGCGATCACGTGGTGGCCGGGATCGACGGCGCGGACGGCACGGCGTACACCGTGACGGCCGACTACCTGCTGGCCGCCGACGGCAACGACAGCTCCGTCCGCGCCGCGCTCGGCATCGGCCGCGGCGGCGCCGAACCGCTCGCGCACGTCATGGAGATCGCCTTCGCCGCCGACCTCCGGCCCGCCCTGGAGGGGCGGCGGCTCGCGCTGGCCTTCACCGACGGGCCCGACCACGCCTTCGTGTCCTGGCAGGCCGCGCACGACGGCGGAACGGTGTCGGTGACGTACGACCCCGCCGTCACCGGCGCGGACGCCTTCGACGGCGACCGGTGCCGCGAGATCGTCGCGCGGGCGCTCGGGCTGCCGCCGTCGCGCTTCACGGTGACCGGCCGCCGGCCCTGGCAGATGGGCGGCTGGGTGGCCGACTCGTACGGCACGGACCGCGTGCTGCTGCTCGGCGACGCCGCGCACGTAACACCGCCGACCGGCGGGTTCGGCGCCAACACCGGCATCCAGGACGCGTGGAACCTCGCGGGCCGGCTGGTCCCGGTGCTGCGCGGCGGCGCCGGCCACCGGCTGCTTGCCGGGTACGAAGCCGAGCGCCGCGCGGTCGGGCGGCTCACCGTGGACCAGGCCCTGCTGCGCGCCGCCGACCGGTCCCGTACGGGCACGCACCCCGCGCTGCTCAGCGAGGCCGCGGTGGCCATCGGATACCGCTATCCCGCGCCCGGCGACCGTACGGGCCTTCCCGCGGCCGACGAGCCGGACCGCTGGCACGGCGAGCCGGGGACCCGGCTGCCGCATCTGCCGCTGGCGGCGGGCGGCGCGTCCTCGTCAACGCTCGATCTGGTGCCCGCCGCGCGCTGCCTCCTGCTGACCGGGCCGGACGGCGGCGGGTGGGCGGCGGCGGCCCGGCGCGTCGACCCGCTCGGCGCCCGCGTCGCGACCCACCGGATCCCGCCACAGGACGCGGGCATCGCGGCCGCCTGCGGCATCGGCGCGCGCGGCGCCGTCCTGGTGCGCCCCGACCATGTGGTCGCCTGGCGCGCCGCACGCGCCCATCGCGAACCCGCGTCCGCGCTGGCCGCCGCGCTTCCCTGGTGACTAGAGGCGCCCGGCGGCTTTCAGGGAGAGGTAGGTGTCCGCCAGGGCCGGGGGGAGGTGCTCCGGGGCGGCGTCGAGGACCTCGGCGCCGTGGGCGCGCAGGTCGGCGGTGAGGCGGCGGCGGTCGGCGAGGGTGCGTTCGGCCGCGGCCGCGGTGTAGACGGAGTCGGCGTCGCCGCGGGCGCGGGACATCTCCGACAGCGTGGGGTCGGCGACGGCGGCCACCACGACCTGGTGGCGTGACGTGAGCGCGGGCAGGCGGGGGAGCAGGCCGTACGCCATGGCCGCGGGGTTGAGGTCCGTCAGCAGGACGACCAGGCTGCGGCGGCGGGTCTCGCCGAGGATGGCGCCGATCATGGCGGCGCCGTCGGACTCGACCAGTTCGGGCTCCAGCGGCGCCATCGCGCGGACCATGGACGCCAGGAGGTCCGACCGCGACGCGCCGCGGACCCGGGCGCGTACGCGGCGGTCGAACGCCAGGAGGTCGACGCGGTCGCCGGCGCGCGAGGCCAGCGCGGCGAGGAGCAGGGAGGCGTCCATCGAGGCGTCGAGGCGGGGGATGTCGCCGACGCGGCCCGCGGATGTGCGGCCGGTGTCGAGCACGAGGACGACGCGGCGGTCGCGTTCGGGGCGCCAGGTGCGGACGACGACCGTTTCGCGGCGTGCGGTGGCGCGCCAGTCGATGGAGCGTACGTCGTCGCCCTCGACGTATTCGCGCAGGGAGTCGAACTCGGTGCCCTGGCCGCGTACGAGGGACCGCTGGCGGCCGTCGAGCTCGCGCAGGCGGGACAGCTTCGCGGGGAGGTGGCGGCGGCTGGTGAACGGCGGCAGCACCCGGACCGTCCACGGCACGGTGTGGGAGCCCTGGCGTGCGGCGAGGCCGAGCGGGCCGGCCGAGCGTACGGTCACGCGGTGGGCGGCGCGGTCGCCGCGGCGTGTGGGCGTCAGCGTGGTGGTCACGCGGCGGGTGCCGCCGGGCGGGACGGCGAGGGCGGCGCGGCGCGGTGCGGCTGCGGCGCTGGGCTCCCAGGCGTCGCGCAGGGTGGCGCGCAGGGGGCGGCCGCCGGGGTTGGCGACGGTGAGCCGTACGGCCGCGGTCTCCCCGAGCCGCACGAGCTCGTCACCGGACCGGCTCAGCCGCAGCGCCCGCACGGACGCCGCGAGCGCCAGGTCGAGGAGCACCCCGAGAGCCAAGACGGCCGCGATGACCCCGATGGTGGCGACCCGCGGCACGACCACCACCACGAGCACCCCGACCAGCGCCACGAGCCCGGCACGCCCAGTGAGGGTCATGGCGCCGCCTTGGGGTGGGTGGGGGCGGGGGAGCAGAGCCCAGCCCGCCCGGTCAGGGGCACGTCGCCCTTGGGTTGGGCGGGGGTGGGGGAGCAGAGCGCAGCCCGCCTGGCCAGGGGCACGTCGCCCTCGGGTTGGGTGGGTGTGGGGGAGCAGAGCGCAGGCTGCCCGGTCAGGGGCGTGTCGCCCTTGGGGTGGGTGGGGGTGGGGGTGGGGGTGCGGCGTGCGGGCCGTCCCGGCAGGGCTCGGTGCGGTGTCTTGGGTTGTGGCGTACGGGCGCGGGGTGTGCGGGTGGGCACGGGGTGGCCTTGGTTAGCGGGGGACGGGGACGGAGGCGAGGACGCCGTCGAGGACGCCGGCTGGGGTGACGCCCTCGAGTTCGGCTTCGGGGCGGAGTTGGATGCGGTGGGAGAGGGTGGCTGCGGCCAGGGCCTTGACGTCGTCTGGGGTGACGTAGTCGCGGGCGGCTAGCCAGGCCCAGGCGCGGCTTGTGGACAGCAGGGCCGTCGCGCCGCGCGGTGACACGCCGAGCTGGAGGGACGGCGACTGGCGCGTGGCGCGGGCGAGGTCGACGACGTAGCCGAGGACCTCGGGGGCGACGCGCACCTGTCGTACGGCGGCGCGCCCGGCGGCCAGCTCCGCGGGCCCGGCTACCGGCTTCACCCCGGCGGCGGTGAGGTCGCGCGGGTCGAAACCGGCGGCGTGCCGGTCGAGCACGGCGATCTCGTCGTCGCGGCCGGGGACGTCCATGGTCAGCTTCAGCAGGAAGCGGTCGAGCTGCGCCTCGGGAAGCGGGTACGTGCCCTCGTACTCGACCGGGTTCTGCGTGGCGATCACGGTGAACGGGTCGGGCAGCGCGCGCGGCTCCCCGTCGACCGACACCTGCCGCTCCTCCATGGCCTCCAGCAGCGCGGCCTGGGTCTTCGGGGGCGTGCGGTTGATCTCGTCGGCGAGCAGCAGGTTCGTGAACACCGGGCCGGAACGGAACTCGAACTCCGCCGTACGGGCGTCGTAGACCAGCGAGCCCGTTACGTCGCCCGGCATGAGGTCGGGGGTGAACTGGACGCGCTTGTGGCCCAGGGACAGCGCCGCGGCCAGCGCGCGGACCAGCAGGGTCTTGGCGACGCCGGGCACGCCTTCGAGCAGCACGTGGCCCCGGCACAGCACGGCGACGACCAGGCCGGTGACGGCGGCGTCCTGCCCGACGACCGCCTTGCCGACCTCTTCGCGCAGCGCCACCAGGGCGGCACGCGCGGCGGCGTCGTCGGCCGGTGGGTTTGCGGTCACGACTGGCGGACCTCCCTTTCCAGGGTGTCGAGACGGTCGGCGAGAGCGACGAGGGCGGAATCGTCCTCCGGGGCCGCACCGTACAGCAGGGCGCGGACATCCGCGGCGTCGCGCCCCGTACGGCCGGCCACCGCGGTGGCCACGGCGTCGGGTCCGGCGTCCGGCGGGAGGCCGAGCAGCGGTTCGACGCGGGACAGGACGCCGGAGCGCAGCGCCTCGGCGGCGCGGTCGCGGGCGCGCCGCGCGCGGTACAGGCCGGCGCGGCCCTCGGTGGTCTCCGACGCGCGGACCACCACGGGCAGTCGCTCGGCCACGACGGGGCCGAGGCGCCGCATGCGCCACGCGGCGACGAGCAGTACGGCGATGAAGAGCTGCACGGCGGCGAGCTTCGCCGGGGACGGGAGCACCTGGAGCAGCGGTTTCGCCTGGTCCGCGGCGGAAGAGTCGGGCTGGGGGCGCAGCGGGCACACCCAGACGACGGTGCGGTGGGCGCCGAGGAGGTTCAGGCCGAGGGCCGCGTTGCCGCGGGCGTCGAGGCTGCCGTTGGTCAGCGGGGCGCCGTTGGCGAGGGCGGTGATCGTACGGCCGTTGGCGCGGTACTGCGCGAGGCCCGCGCCCGAGGCGTCGGTGTAGCAGGTGACGGCGCCCGGCGCGGTGGCGCCGAGCCGGCCGCTGACGTCGGCGTTCCCGGCTCGTTGCGCGGCGGGAAGCGCGCATTTGGGGTCGCGGGGGCCGTCCGCGCCGGGGCCGGCCATGGTGATGCCGGGGGTGAGGGCCGTACGGGCGTCGGCGGTGGGCTCGACGAGCACGCGGTCGCCGGGGAGCGCGGCGAGGCCGCTCAGGCCCTGGGGGCCGAAGTAGCCGGGGCGGGTGATCACGACGGTGGAGTCGGGGGTGGCCGCCTTGCGGGCGTCGGCGAGCGTACGGGCGGCCACCACGGTGACGCCGCGCGCCTTGAGCAGTTCGACGAGGGCGCGGCTGCCGGGGTGGTCGGCGCCCATGGGGTCGAGCCGCCCCTTGGTGGCGGAGCCCTGGAGGAGCGCGAGCCCGGTGGCGGCGATGATGACGACCACCGCGATGATCACCGGCGTACGGGCCGCACGCCACAGGTCGCCGCCGCTGGGCGACGCGGGGGCCGCGCCCGCCTGGGCCTCGGGGGCTTGGGTGGTCACGGAGTGGCCTCGGCCAGGGTCGGGCGGGCGGATTGGAGGTCGGTGTCCAGGGAGGCGAGGGTGGCGTAGGCGGCGGCTGTGGCGGGGCGGTCGCCGTAGCGGACGTCGTCGAAGAGGCGGGCGGCGGCGCGGAGACGGGCGGTGAAGGCCGGGAGGGCGCGGGCCGCCTGGTCGGCGAGCTCGTCGGCGGTGAGGCCGGGGCGCGCGGCCACGACGGCGCGGTCGTCGAGGTCGGCGGCGATCGCGCGCAGGCGCTCGGCGATCGCCTCGGCGTAGTCGCCCGCCGCGGCGTGGGACTCCGCGGCGGCCCTGTGGTCGGCCGCGGTGCGCGGCTCGGCCGTCAGCAATGGCGTACGCGCGCGGGTGCGGCGCACCGGGCCGACGCCCAGGCGTACGGCCACCACGGCCAGCGTGATCAGCACGATCACCGCGATGATCGCGGGCCAGCCGCCGGGCAGGCCGCGCGACGCGAGGGCGATCAGCTCGCCGATCCAGCCGAGGAGCAGCTCGATGACCCGCTGGACGAGCGTCGGGTCGTCCGAGTGGTAGATGCGTTTGCCCAGCTCGCGGCGTGCGGCGTCGCGTGCGTCATCGCGGCCGACGCCAATGGCGTCGGCCAGCGTGACGAGCGTCGGGAGGAGCGCCGCGATCATGGGCCGCCCGGTGCCGGCGGCTCGGGCTCCGGCGCGTACGTGCCCGTGGGGCCGTGCGCGGGCTGCCACAGGGACGCGAAGTCGGCCTGGTCGGGGTGGGTGACCGCGGTCTGGAGCTGGAGGTCGAGGCCCTCGCGGCGCATGCGGAGGTCCACGTACAGGAGGACCCCGACGCCCGCGACGAACGGCGTGGTGATCGTGGTGGCGATGATCGTGCCGATCGTGCTGAGCACGACGCCGAACAGGTGGGTGCCGGTGCTCGGGGCGGCGCCGAGCGCGACGGGGAGCTGGCCGAGCGCGAACGGCGTCTGGATCACGCCGTTCAGCAGCGACGCGATGATGTTCGTCAGCAGCAGGATGCCGAGCACCCGCCAGAACGACCGGTCGGTCAGCCGGAACGAGCGGACGAGCGACCCCATGACGGTCGCGTCCTCCAGGACGATCACGGACTCCGCGAGCGCCAGCTTGATGTGCAGGTAGACGAGCGCGCAGACGGCGGCGATCCCGACCACGACCGCGATGAGCGCGGTGGCCACGCCGGGGAGCGCGATCGCGAGGCCGATCGGCACGCCGAAGCCGATGCCCGCCACGACCAGCATGATCACCAGGATGAGGACGGTCACGCCGAGCAGCCGCCACAGCCGCGGCTTCACCGCCTGCCAGGCCTCGCCCATGGTGAGGAACTGGCCGAGCACGGCCCGGCCGTACACGATCGTCAGCAGGCCGGTGAGGATCGTCGTCGCGATCAGGCTGACGACCAGCGACAGCGCGAGGGTGCCGCTGGTCTGGCTGAGGAGGCGTACGAGGTCGTCGTTGCTGATCTGCTCGGACGGGGTGGCGCTGAGCGTCGTCGCGGAGTCGAGGAAGACGAACGACATGACGCCCTCGACGACCGAGGCGATCGTCATGAGGATCGCGGCCAGCCCCAGCGTGGCCTTCGGGTTGCGGCGGATGCCGGTGAACGCGCCGTCGAGCAGCTCGCCGAGGCCGAGCGGGCGCAGCGGCACGATGCCCGGCTTCGGCGCGGGCGGCCGCATGCCGGGGGGCATTCCGCCGGGCCCCGGGCCGTACGGGGAGCCGGGCGCCCCCGGGCCGCCGGGGGCCGGTCCTCCGGGGCCGCCGGGGGGCGGGCCGGGTCGGTACGGCGGAGGCTGGTCGCTGGACCAGCCGGGCGGCAGGTCGCTGGAGCCGGGCCGGGCCCAGCCGTGCTCCTCCGTCATGGGGGCGCTCCTGAGTTCACGATCCGGCGAGTCGGCTTCCATCCTGTCACTCGGCCGATGTGAGTTATCCACAGCCGGGAATTTGCGGGCTGCCGGTGGAGGGCGGGGGTTGGGAGAATTCCCGCATGGTTCAGGTGTTGCGGTGGGCCGAGGGGCCGGGCGGCCCCGCGGTGGTGCTGCTCGACCAGACGGCGCTGCCGCGGGTCGAGCGCGAGGTCGTGTGCGGTGACGTCCCGGCCCTGGTCGACGCGGTCAAGCGGCTGGTGGTGCGCGGCGCGCCGCTGCTCGGCGTCGCGGGGGCGTACGGGGTGGCGCTGGCCGCGCGGCTTGCGCCGTCCGCGGGCGGCGCGGAGGAGGAGGTGCGGCTGGCGGCGGGCGCGCTGGCCCGTGCGCGGCCGACTGCGGTCAATCTCGCGCGCGGCGTAGAGCGCGCGTACACGGCCTATCTCTCCGGAGGTCCCGACGCGGCGCTCGCCGCGGCCCACGCGCTCGCCGCGGAGGACGCCGCCGCCTGCGACGCCATGGCCGCGCACGGCCTGCCGCTGGTCCCCGAGGGCGCGCGGGTGCTGACCCATTGCAATACGGGCGGGCTCGTCACGATGGGCATCGGCACGGCGTTCGGCGTGGTCCTGGCCGCGCACCGCGCCGGGCGCGTCGCGCACCTGTGGGTCGACGAGACGCGCCCGCTGCTCCAGGGCGCCCGCCTCACCGCGTACGAAGCGGTGCGGAACGGCATCCCCCACGCGGTGCTCGCCGACGGCGCGGCCGCGTCGCTGTTCGCGTCCGGCCAGGTCGACCTGGTGATCGTCGGCGCCGACCGCATCGCGGCCGACGGAAGCACCGCCAACAAGGTGGGGACGTACGCGCTGGCCGTCCTCGCCCACCATCACCGGGTACCGTTCGTGGTCGTGGCGCCGAGTTCCACCATTGACCTCGACACGCCCACCGGTTCGCGCATTATCGTTGAGCAGCGGGAACCCGCCGAAGTCACCGGGTTCAACGGCACGCCGACCGCCCCCGAGGGCTCCGGCGCGTACAATCCGGCATTTGACGTAACGCCGCCACAATTGATATTCGCACTGGTCAGTGAACGAGGAATCGCGCAGCCCGTGAACGCGGAACGGGTCGCCCGGCTGCGAGCCTCGCAGCCGGCCCGACGAGACGATGATGAGGCCCAATGAAAGGACGTGTGCTGGTCGTCGACGACGACGCCGCACTTGCGGAGATGCTCGGCATCGTGCTGCGCGGTGAGGGTTTCGACCCCTCGTTCGTCTCCGATGGCGACAAGGCACTCGACGCGTTCCGCGAGGTCCGGCCGGATCTCGTGCTGCTCGACCTGATGCTGCCCGGCACCGACGGGATCGACGTCTGCCGCCAGATCCGCGCCGAGTCCGGCGTGCCGATCGTCATGCTCACCGCCAAGACCGACACGGTGGACGTCGTCCTCGGCCTCGAGTCCGGCGCCGACGACTACATCATGAAGCCGTTCAAGCCGAAGGAGCTCGTGGCCCGCGTCCGCGCGCGGCTGCGCCGGGCCGACGAGCCCGCCCCCGAGGTGCTCCAGATCGGCGACATCACCATTGACGTCGCCGGCCACGCGGTGAAGCGCGCCGAGGTGCCGATCAACCTGACGCCCCTGGAGTTCGACCTCCTGGTGGCGCTGGCCCGCAAGCCGCGCCAGGTGTTCACCCGCGAGGTGCTCTTGGAGCAGGTGTGGGGCTACCGCCACGCCGCCGACACCCGGCTGGTCAACGTGCACGTCCAGCGGCTGCGCGCGAAGATCGAGAAGGACCCCGAGCACCCCGAGATCGTCGTGACCGTACGCGGTGTCGGCTACAAGGCGGGCCCCGCC
The DNA here is from genome assembly GCA_036502625.1 of Streptosporangiaceae bacterium. Lineage (GTDB taxonomy): Bacteria > Actinomycetota > Actinomycetes > Streptosporangiales > Streptosporangiaceae > DASXYG01. The sequence goes on along the minus strand of DASXYG010000114.1, from coordinate 7,209 downwards.
TGAGTCAGGCGGGCGCGGCGGCGGTGAACAGATGAATGCGGTTGCGGCGGCGCGGGCGCTCGTCCGCCGCGCCCGGCGCACGGCCGAGCGCGCCGCGCGCGGAACGGCCGGGCGGGTGCGCGGCCGCTGGCGGCGTTCCCTGCAACTGCGCATCGTCACGCTGACGCTGGTGATCTCCGGCGTCGTCGTGGCGCTGCTGGGGTTCTTCCTCATGCAGCAGATCGCCACCGGCCTGCTCAGCGCGAAGGTGAAGGCGGCGCTGACCGAGCAGTCCGCGGGCATCACCACCGCGCAGAACGAGCTCCTCGACCCGGCGTACCTCGACTCCGTGACCACGACGCTGGCGCGGCGCAGCGGCTCGGCCGGGCTGTACGACGTGATCATCCTGCGCACCTCGGCCGACGCGGGCCCCGAGGCGGGCCGCACCACCAACGAGATCTCCCCGGCGAGCATCCCGCACCGGCTGCGCGCGAAGGTCGACGCCAGCCGCGGCGACAAGCAGCTCTACACCTACACCCAGCTCCGCTACAACGACTCCGAGCGGACCGAGCCGGGCCTGGTCGTCGGCGCGCCCGTCCTGGGCCAGCAGTACCAGCTCTACTACCTCTTCCCGCTGACCCAGGAGGCCGAGACGCTGGACATGGTCCGGCGCACGCTCATCGCGGTCGGCGCGGCGCTCGTCCTGCTGCTCGCCGGCATCGCGTGGCTGGTCACCCGCCAGGTCGTGCTGCCCGTGCGCCGGGCCGCCGGGTCCGCGGTGCGGCTGTCCGGCGGCCACCTCGACGAGCGGATGCCCGTCCGCGGCGAGGACGACCTGGCCAAGCTCGCCGACGCGTTCAACGACATGGCCGGCAACCTCCAGGAGAAGATCCGCGAGCTCGAGGAGCTGTCGCAGGTGCAGCGGCAGTTCGTGTCCGACGTCTCGCACGAGCTGCGCACCCCGCTGACCACCATCCGCATGGCCGCCGACCTGCTTTATGAGGAGCGCGAGGCGTTCGACCCCACGGTCGGCAGGTCCGTGGAGCTGCTGCAGAACCAGTTGGAGCGGTTCGAGGACCTCCTGGCCGACCTCCTGGAGATCAGCAGGTACGACGCGGGCGCCGCGACGCTCAGCGCCGAGCCCGTCGACCTGCGCGACGTCGTGCTGCGCGCGGTGGGCGACGCCGAGCACCTGGCCGAGTCCAGCGGCACCAAGGTCGTGCTGCGGCTGCCGGGCGAGCCGTGCGTCGCCGAGATGGACGCGCGCCGCGTCGAGCGCATCCTGCGGAACCTCCTGGTCAACGCCATCGAGCACGGCGACGGGCGCGACGTCGTGGTCACCGCCGCCGCCGACCGCGACGCCGTGGCGGTTTCCGTACGCGACCACGGCATCGGGCTGAAGCCCGGCGAGGAGACCCTGGTGTTCGACCGGTTCTGGCGCGCCGACCCGGCGCGGGCGCGCAAGTCCGGCGGCACCGGCCTCGGCCTGGCCATCTCCAAGGAGGACGCCCTGCTGCACGGCGGCTGGCTCCAGGCCTGGGGGCGGCCCGGCGACGGCTCGGTGTTCCGGCTGTCGCTGCCCCGCCGCGTCAGCGACGAGCTGCGCGGGTCGCCGCTGCCGCTGGTGCCCCCGGAGGGCGAGCTGCGCCGCGCCCGGCCCGGCATGCCGTCCCGCCCCGACCCCGTACGCCCCGACCCGCCGCGTACCGACGACGCCGACCGGGCGCGGGCCAATGGCTAGCCGCGCGTGGCGGGCGGCCGTCGGGGTGCTGGCGCTGCTGGTGCTCGCCGCCTGCGCGACCGTGCCCACCGGCGGCCCCGTGCTGACCGGCCACGCCCTGGAGAACAGCGACCCGCTCAGCGACCCGTACGTCCGGATGATCGCGAAGCCGCCGCAGCCCGGGTGGACGGAGAAGGACATCGTCGAGGGCTTCCTGCGCGCCTCGGCCAGCTTCGACCACGACCAGGCGGTGGCGCGGAAGTACCTGTCCGGCGGGCTGCCCCGGCAGTGGCACCCCAATGGCCGCGTCACGGTGTACGACAGCCCGGACGACTACGACCTGTCCGTGCTCCCGTCGAAGTCGGCGAACGGGCGCACGGCCGAGGTGGAGCTGTCCGCCAAGCACGTCGCCGACATCAGCCCCGACGGCGACTACACCGCGACGATCACCCGGCCGCTGAAGGAGCGGTTCGCGCTCACGAACGTGCGCGGCCAGTGGCGCATCAGCGGCCTGCCGCCGGACGCCATGCAGGGCCTGCTGCTGAGCCGGCGCGACGTCAAGCGCGCGTACCGGCCGCTCAACCTGTACTTCTACGACACCCGCATGCAGACGCTCGTCCCCGATCCCGTCATGGTGCCCGTCGAGGCGCGGTCGCAGCTCGCCACCACGCTGGTGCGGTCGCTGCTGCGCGGGCCCACGGCGTGGCTGTCCCCGGCGGTGCGCACCGCGTTCCCGCGCGGCACCGCGCTGCGCGGCAACGCGCCGCTCAACGGCGGCACGGTCACCGTCGACCTCGGCGGCGCCGTCGCGGGCCGGTCGTCGGCGGAGCTGGCGAACATGTCGGCGCAGCTCGTGTGGACGCTGCGGCAGCTCCCCGAGATGCGGCAGATGCATTTCCAGGTCAACGGGGCGTCCGTCGACGTGCCCGGCGCGTCCGGCGGCAGTGGCACACAGCTTCGCACCGACTTCAGCGACCGCGACCCGTCCGGGTTGCAGGGCGGGGAGTCCCAGCCGTACTTCATCCGCGACGGCCGCCTCTACCTCCTGGCGGGCAACAAGCCGACCCCGGCCGACGGCCCGGCGGGCAGCGGCGTGGCGCAGCTCCGCCACCCGGCGATCTCCTTCGACCAGCAGAACGCGGCCGCCCTGTCGCCGAAGGCCGACCGGCTGTACGTCGCGGGCCTCAGCGACGGCGGGAAGCTCGTCGAGCGCTACCACGGCAGCGTGGTCACCCCGCCGTCGTACGACAGATACGGCGATGTCTGGTTCGCCGACCGCCACCGCGGCACGTCCGAGGTCTACGTGCTCGACCGCGACATGAACCGTGTCCGCGTGACGTCGGACTTCCTCGGCACCGGCGCCGTCTACGCGCTGCGCGTCGCCCGCGACGGCACCCGGGTGGCCGCGCTCGTCGGCAAGGGCAAGACGTCCAAGGTCATGATCGGCCCGATCATCTGGTCCGGCAACGGCAAGATCGAGATCGGCCAGATGCGCCAGATCGGCACCGACCTGGCCGAGGTCTCCGACATCGCCTGGCGCGACGCCGACACCCTGGTCGCCCTCGGCCAGGGCCCGCGGGGCGCCGTCCAGCCGTACACCCTGCCCGCCAACGGCACCCAGGCCAGCGCCACCGGCTACGCGGGCCCCCCGGCGCAGACCATCACCGCCGCACCCCAGTCGGCGCCGCTGCTGGTCGGCACCAGCACCGGCGAGATCTGGCGCGGCGCCAAGGACGACAACAACTGGCAGCGCAGCAACGAGGGCACGGACCCCGCCTACCCGGGGTAGCGGCCGTCGTCAGGCCTTGCGCGGCTCGCCGCGGTACGTCCCGAACGACCAGAGGTTGCCCTCGGGGTCACGGGCGGCGAAGTCGCGGGAGCCGTAGTCGGTCTCGGTGATGCCCATGGTGATCTCGGCTCCCGCGGCCTTCGCGCGGTCGTGCAGGGCGTCGGGGTCGTCGGTGACGACGTACGCGCCGAACGTACCGGGGCGCAGCGGCCAGTGGTCGCCGGCGGACTCCCGGGCGGAGCCCAGCATGATGCCGCCGCCCAGCGGCCAGCTCAACTGGGCGTGGTGGACGGTGTCGCCGTCGGCGTAGACGACGGTCTCCTCGAAGCCGAACGCGTCGACGAGGAACCGGATGAGGGCCCGCGCGTCCTTGGCGCGCAGTGTGGGCCAGACCTGCGGGTTCGGTGTCTCAATAGCCATGCTCCGAGTCTTCCCCGCGCCGGGCCGGGTGGCTTGGATATTTCGGAACCGCGCGCCGTGGGGTTAGCTGGGTCCATGGCGGAGGTCGGCGCAGGGGTCATCCGGGTCTTCTTAGTCGACGACCACGAGGTCGTACGGCGCGGGGTCGCCTCGATGCTGAACGTCGAGACCGATATCGACGTCGTGGGGGAGGCCGAGTCGGCGGCCTCGGCGGTGGCGCGGGTCCCGGCCATCCGCCCGGACGTCGCGGTGCTCGACGTACGGCTCCCCGACGGGGACGGGGTCGCGGTGTGCCGGGAGCTGCGGTCGCGGCTCCCCGGGCTCGCCTGCCTGATGCTGACCTCGTTCGCCGACGAGGAGGCGCTGTTCAACGCCGTCATGGCGGGCGCCTCCGGCTACGTGCTCAAACAGATCCGCGGCGCCGACCTGGTCACGGCCATCCGTACGGTCGCCTCCGGGCAGTCGCTGCTCGACCCGCGCAGTACGCAGCGCATGCTGGAGCGGCTGCGCCGCGACGCCGACCGGGCCGACCCCCTGAAGGGCCTCACCGAGCACGAGCGCCGCATCCTCGAGCTCATCGGCGAGGGGCTGACGAACCGGCAGATCGGCGAGCGGCTCTACCTCGCCGAGAAGACCGTGAAGAACCACGTCTCGACGGTCTTCGCGAAGCTCGGCATGCAGCGCCGTACGCAGGCGGCCGCGCTGGCCGCGCGGCTCAAGAACGACGGATCCGCGCACCCGGGATGACGGGACGTTCGTCCCTTCCGGCAGAGCCGGGCACCGGGAAACGGTCGTTACATGAGATTGGATTCGGCCGGTCTGGAGATCCTGGACCGCCAGGACTGCCTCCGGCTGCTGGCAGCCGCCCCGGTCGGGCGCGTCATCTACACCGAGCAGGCGCTGCCCGCCGTCCAGCCGGTGCTCTACGCGCTCGTCGGCGACGCCGTGGTGTTCCGTACGGCCGAGGGCTCCCATCTCGCGGTCGGCACCCGCGGCGCGGTCGTGGGCTTCGAGGCCGACGCGTTCGATCCGGACGCCATGCTGGGCTGGTCGGTGACCATTGTCGGTCACGCGTCCGTCGTGGAGGACGACGCCGACCGGGCGATCCTGGCCGCCCTGCCGCTGCACCGCTGGACAGCGGGCGAGCCCGACCACTACGTCCGCATCCAGGCGGAGCGAACCTCGGGCCGCCGAATTCCGCGTGTCCCTTCCGCAACCGACGCGCTTCGCTGAATATGGAGACCTGACCTCCGCCCCACATCGGAGTCTGCCGTGACCTCCGAACCACCGCCGTCCTCCCATCACGGCGCGTTCCTGCCCCACCTGCGCCTCGACGACCTGCTCGGCGAGTTGCAGAACCGGCTCGAAGCGGTGCTCGCCACCCGCGACCGTACGCACGCCCTCCTGGAGGCGGTCGTCACGATCGGGTCGGGGCTGGAGCTCGACGCCCTGCTGCGCCGGCTCGTGGAGTCGGCGGTGAACCTCGTCGACGCCCGCTACGGCGCGCTCGGCATCATCGGCGACGGCGTACGGCTGGCCCAGTTCATCCCGGTCGGGGTCACCCAGGAGGAGATCCTCCGCATCGAGCACTGGCCCGAAGGGCATGGCCTGCTCGGGCTGCTCATCAAGCAGCCGCAGGTGCTGCGGCTGGCCGACATCGCGTCGCACCCCGAGTCGTACGGCTTCCCGCCCGGCCACCCGAGGATGTCGGCCTTCCTGGGGGCGCCCATCCGGGTGGGCGACGAGGTGTTCGGCAACATCTACCTCACGGAGAAGCGCGGCGGCGGCCCGTTCGACGAGGAGGACGAGGCCATCACCACGGCGCTGGCCGCCGCGGCGGGCGTGGCCATCGACAACGCGCGCCTGTACGAGCAGGTGCGCCGCCGCGAGCAGTACCTCGCCGCGTCCGAGCGGATCACCCGTACGCTGCTGTCCGGCACCGACCCCGACGAGGTGCTCGGCTACATCGCCCACCTGGCCAGGGAGATCACCGGGGTGTCGCTCGGCATGATCGCGCTGCCCGACCCGGACGGCCGCCACCTGTACGTCCGCATCGCCGACGGCTGGGACGCCGAGGCCCTCCAGGGCGAGCGGGTCGTGATCGAGGGGACGCTGGCCGGCGACGCGTTCCGCAACGGCCTGCCGACCACCACCGAGGACGCCACGCTCCGCAAGGACGCCGCGCCGCTGACCGGCGTACGCGACTTCGGGCCGGTGCTGTGCGTGCCGCTCGGCACGACCGAGTCGGTGCGCGGCGTGCTGGAGGTCGCCGGGCGGCGCGGCATGACGCCGTTCAGCGGGGAGATCAAGCGGATGCTGCACGCGTACGCCGGGCAGGCGTCCGTGGCGCTCGAACTGGCCGAGCACCGCCGCGACGCCGAACGGCTGGTGCTGCTCGAAGACCGCGACCGGATCGCGAAGGACCTGCACGACCGGGTCATCCAGCGGCTTTTCGCCACCGGCATGACGCTCACGGGCGCGGCGCGGATCGCCCGGCCGGAGGTCGCGTCGCGGCTGCACGAGGCGGTGGACGACGTCGACGGCACGATCCAGCAGATCCGTACGGCGATCTTCGGGCTGCAGCCGGTCGAGCAGAGCAACGTGAGCCTCCAGGCGCGGATGATGAACGTCGTGGTCGACGCCGCCGCGCCGCTGGGGTTCACGCCGTCCATGTCGTTCTCCGGGCTGATCGACTCCGGCGTCACCGAGGACGTCGGCGAGAACGCGATCGCGGTGCTCCAGGAGAGCCTGTCCAACGCGACCCGGCACGCGCACGCGCGGAACGTGTGGGTGACGGTCTCGGTGGACGACGACCCGTCCGGCGCGCTGACCGTGCTCGTCGAGGACGACGGCGTCGGCCCCGGCGACGCCACGCGCCGCTCCGGGCTGCGCAACCTGGAGGAGCGCGCCACCGGGCTCGACGGCACGTTCACGGTGTCGGCCCGCGGCGGCGGCGGCATGTCCGTACGCTGGCGGGTGCCGCTGGAGGCCGACGAACCGGCGGCGGATCAGTAGAAGATGCCGCTCGGCATCTCCTCGTCCGCCGGCCCCGTGCGCGTCTCCGGCGCCGGCACCACCAGCACCCGGCACACCGCGTGGTCCACGCAGTAGCCGGCCGCGGAGCCGCGCAGCACCCGGTGCAGCGCGAGGTGCCGTTCCCGGCCGACCACGAGGAGGTCGTCGGGGCGGTCGGCGACCCGCACCAGTTCGTGTCCCGGCACGCCCTCGGTGGTGCGCCGCGTCACGTCGATGTCCTCGGGGATGCCGCCCGCGGCCTCGGCGAACGCGCGGTCGATGGCGT
>DASXYG010000113.1:0-21227 GCA_036502625.1 Streptosporangiaceae bacterium | reverse complement strand
GGCGCGGTTGTGGGGGCGGGGGCATGGGGGCGCGGGACCCGGAATTCTTCCCGGCCCGTATGTGCGGGGGTCGTGGTTGTGGGGGCGGGGCCGCAGCCCATACGTGCGGGGGGCGCGGTTGTGGGGGCGGGGTCGCGGGCCGTGCGTGTGGGGGTGGGGGTGCAGCCCGCGCGTGTGGGGGTGGGGTTGTGGGGGTGGTGGGGTGAGGGTGCTGGTGGTGGAGGATGCCAGGTCCTTGGCGGATGTGCTGGTGGAGGGGTTGCGGGATCAGGGGATGGCGGTGGACGCGGCGCATGACGGGATTGAGGCGGCGGCGAAGCTCGATCTCAACGCGTACGACGTCGTGGTGCTCGACCGGGACCTGCCGGGGATCCACGGGGACGCCATCTGCCAGATGATCACCGACCGGGACGACCGGGTCATGGTGCTGATGCTCACCGCGGCCGGCGCGCCCGGCGACCGCGTCAGCGGGCTGCGGCTCGGCGCGGACGACTACCTCGCCAAACCGTTCCACTTCCCCGAACTGGTGCTGCGCGTCCGCGCGCTGGCGCGCCGCCGCCCGGCCGCGCGCGCCCGTACGCTGCGCGGCGCCGGCGTCGAGCTGGACCCGGTGCGCCGTACGGTCACCCGCGACGGCCGCCACCTGGACCTCTCCGTCAAGGAGTTCGCCACCCTCGAAGCGCTGCTGCACGCCGCGCCCGCGTACCTCAGCGCCGAGGACCTGCTCGAACAGGTCTGGGACGAGCACGCGGACCCGTTCACCAACACCGTCGCCGTCACGATCGGACGGCTGCGCCGCAAGCTCGGCGACCCGCCCGTCATCACCACCAAGCCCGGTGTGGGGTACCGCGTCGAGGACCCTCCCGACCCCGCTGGCTAGGGTGGCGCCGACGATCAAGGAGGGGATGCGACGTGGGCGAGGCCGCCGAGACGAGCGACGTCATCCGTACGGAGCGCCGCGGCGCCGTGGAGATCATCACGCTGAACCGGCCGCGGGTGTACAACGCGATCAACCTGGAGCTGCGCGAGGCGATCCAGGACGCCTTCGACCGGTTCGACGCCGACGACGACGCGGCCGTGGCGGTCTTCACCGGCGCGGGCGGCAACTTCAGCTCCGGCCGCGACCTCAAGGCCGCGGCGCGCGGCGAACCCAACTACCGTACGCGCGACGCCCAGGTCAACGGCTTCTCCCGGCTGGGCGCCGAGAAGCCGGTGATCGCCGCCGTGGAGGGCTACGCGCTGGCCGGGGGCTTCGAGCTCGCCCTGGCCTGCGACCTGATCGTGGCGGCGCGCGACGCGAAGTTCGGGCTGCCCGAAGTGCGCCACAGCATCGTCGCGCTCGGCGGCGGGCTCGTCCGGCTGCCGCGCCGCATGCCGTACCACGCGGCCATGATGATGGCGCTCACCGGCGACCAGTACCCCGCCGCCGACCTGCACGGATGGGGCATCGTCGGGGTGCTGGCCGACCCGGGCGCCGCGCTGGACGCCGCGCTGCGGCTGGCCGAGCGCATCCGGCTCGGCGGGCCGCTGGCGATCCGCGCCACGAAGGAGATCGTCCGCCGCTCCTACGACTGGGGCAGCGAGCGAGACGCCTGGGACGCGCAGTTGAGCATCGCCCGCCCCGCGCTGGACTCCCCCGACCACGCCGAGGGCCTGCGCGCGTTCGGCGAGGGCCGCGCCCCCGCCTGGCGGAATCCCGAGGACGCCTGAGCCCCGGCACAACACATCGGGCCTCCCGGAGCGTGTAAGGCGCGGAAGGAGGCTCGATGACTTTCGAGGAGTTCGCCGTCGCCCGGCTCCCCGAGCTGCTGCGGTTCGCCGCGGTGCTCACCGGGGACCGGGCACTGGCCGACGACGTCGTGCAGGACGTGCTGATCCGGGCGTCCGCGCGCTGGGCGGACGTCGGCGCCAAGGACCGTCCGGACCGCTACGTCCGCAAGATGGTCGTGAACGAGTTCCTGTCGTGGCGCCGCAGGTCGTGGCGGGTGGTGCCGTCCGGAGGCGGCGCTGAGGTCGACCGCAGGCTCACCCCGGACCACGCGGTGGGCCATGCCGAACGCGACGCCCTGCTCGCGGAGCTCGGCCGGCTGCCCAGGCGGCAGCGCGCCGTGCTCACGCTCCGCTACTACGAGGGGCTCGCGGACGCGGAGATCGCGGAGGTGCTCGGCTGCCGCGCGGGCACCGTGCGCGGCTACGCGTCCCGGGCGCTCGCCACGCTGCGCGTCGAGCTCGCCGAGCCGAGCCCGGCACCCGAACTCATCCAGGAGGCGGCGGAATGACGACCCGAACCGAGAACGACCTCCGGGCCGCACTGACGGCGCTGGAGAACGAGGCCCCGGACGCGGACGCGGTGCTGGCCGCCGTACGGGAGCGCACGGGCCGTACGGCGCCGCGGCGCGGACGGTGGTGGATGCCGGGGCTGGTCACGGGGGGCGTGGCCGTGGTCGCCGCGGCGGCGCTGCTGGTGAACGCGGTCCCGGACGCGGGGGGACCGGTGCCGGGGGTGTTCCGTACGGGGGCGACCGGGGCGGTGGCGAGCGTGGGGCCGGGGCGTCCGGTGCTGCTCGCGGCGGCGGACACCGCCGCGCACGCCGCGCCGGGTGCCGGGCGCTACTGGCGGACCTCCGCGGACGTCGGGAACGTCGTACGGGTGGGCGGCGCTGAGCCGTACCTCATCGCGGAGCGCGGCCGGGTGGAGGCCTGGTCGGCGCGGGCGTCCGGGGACTTCTCCGGCTACTCCCAGCCGCTCGGCGTGGACCTCGCCACGGCCGCTGACCGCGCCGCCTGGCGCCGCGACGGGTCGCCCACCTCGTGGAACGGCGCGGCCGCCACCGGCCTGGCCGACCCGGAGGGCTATACCGACGGCGGCGGCACCGCGCGTACGGCGCCGGGCGCGCGCGTCAACGACACCGACGCCGGCGGCACCCCGGGGAAGCCGTTCATGGTCGGCCCGCGCGCCCTGTCGCCGGCCGGGCTGCGCGCCCTCCCGGCGGATCCGGCGAAGCTGCGGGCGCTGCTGCTCCAGGACTGGCGGCGGCTGCGCAGCGCCGGCGACCAGACGGAGGCGTCGTACCTCATGGAGACCGCGCCGCGGATCCTCACCATGCCGGTGCCGCCGGAGGTGCGCGCGGCGCTCTACCGGATGCTGGCCGGGCTGCCGGACGTCCGCTCCCTCGGCACCGTGCGGGACGTCGCCGGGCGGCGCGGCGCGGCGATCGCGGTGGACGCCGTCCACAGGCAGTGCGGTGACGGGCGGCCCGCCGACGGCGGCGCGGTCGGCCGGGTGCCGTGGTGCACCGTGCAGCAGCGGCTGGTGATCAACCCGGCGACCGGGATGCCGCTGGCCGTGGAGCTGCGGTACGTCAAGCGGCCGGACGGCCGGTGGAACGCGCCGGGCGGGCTGTTCTCCTACCAGGTCTACCGCGCGGCGGGCTGGACGGACGCTGCGCCACCGAAGTAGCCGGGGCGGCGGCCGGGCACCGATCCGGCCGCCGCCCGTTCGGCGTTACGGCACCGCGACCTGGATCTCCGCGGCGGACGCGTAGTCGCCGCCGCCCTCCAGCGCCGTCAGCCGCAGGTAGCGCGCCGTCGTGCCGCGCAGGTCAAGGGACTTGCGGGTGGCGTCCGTCCACGTGCCCGCGGTGACCGGCGTGAACGTACGGCCGTCCCTGCTGGCCGACAGTTCGTACTTCGTGATGACGCCGTTGCCGTTGCCGTCCTCGCGCGGCTGGTACGTCATCAGCGCCAGCGGCCGTACGCGCCCGGTGTCGACCGTGATCGACTGCGGCAGCGACGTCTTCGGCGACCAGTTGGTGTGCCACATCGACTGGACGCTGCCGTCGACGGCCTTCCGCGGCTCGTAGCCGGGCCGGTAGCTCGTGGCCGTGGCGCCGAGGTCCTGGCCGGGCAGGTAGTGCGGCGAGCCGGTGCCGGGCACGGGGTCGACCGCGAGGTCGTCGAACTCCGCGGTGTGCCACGGGGCGACGCCGAGACCCGCCTGGCCCGAGACGTGCGCGGTGTCCTGGACCGTGGCGATCCGCGCGCCGTCGAGCGTCGCGGTGACCGTGGCGCCGCGGAACGTCAGCCCCAAACGGTGCCAGCCGCGCGCCGCGCCGGCCGCGACCTTGCCGGACGCCAGCGTCGAGTCATGCGCCTTGCGCACGGACGCCGTCGCGGAGTGGGCGCACGACGGGTCGCTGGGCAGGCACAGGTCGCCGTCCTGCCCCTGGAGGTTCTCGTCGTACAGCCGCCACGTGCCGTCGCCGGCCACCCGCAGGTGGACGCCGGACACCGCGTTGGCGTACTGGCCGTCGACGCGGCCGAGCAGCTCGGTCCAGCCGTCGGAGTCCGTGCGCGCCCGCACGCTCGCCGTGTAGTCGCGCCACGACTTCGGGTCGCCGACGACCGTGACCGGCTTCTTCAGCCAGCCGTTCCACCAGACCGGCTGCTGGGTGATCACCTGCTTCAGGCAGCCGCCCGTACGGCCGGTGCAGCGGCCGGTCTCGAACGCGCCGTCGAGGTCGGAGATGTAGCGCGGCGTCGCGCCGGAGGCGTAGTGGTCGAAGGTGTCCCGGTACGGCAGCGCGAGCGGGCGCGCACGCGGCGGCGTCGCGTGGCCCTTGCCCTGGCCGGTCGTCGTGGACAGCGTGTAGAGCCGACCCGGCTGGAGCGTGACCGTCTGACCTGGGCGTACGGTGCCGGCGCGGACGAACCGGTCGCGGTCGTTGCCCGAGTTCAGGTCGGTGGTCCACAGGTGGGTGGGCGTACGCGGCAGGCCGCCGGTGGCGTCGAGGGTGACCTGCTGCGGACCGGTGGCGTCGGTGGTCTCGACGACGACCGTGTAGTCGCGGCTGTCGGGGGAGCGCAGCGCGACGTAGCTGCCGCCGCCGGGCAGCGCGCCCTTCGCGGAGTCGACGTAGCGCCAGCCCGGCTCGGTGAACTGCGTGGTGTGCGCGTTGACCCAGACGCTCGCGCCCACGGCGTACGAACCGGACCACGGCTCGACGGCGCCCATCAGGCCGGACGACTGGAACGGCATCGTGTCGTACCAGGACCCGATGAGCGACCAGTTGATCGTGGACGTCATCGCGCCGTCGACGTACTCGCGGTTGAGCGCGCGGGCCAGCGGGCGCGCACCCGAGTCGTACGGCAGCGACCCCTGCTCGCTGGCGTGCAGCGGCTTGCCGAGCGCCTTCGCGGCGTCCGGGCTGGGGCAGGCCGCGTAGTCGGAGAGGTAGCCGCAGACGTAGTGCTGGCCGACGATGTCGACGGCGTCGCGGAACTTCGCGTCACTGGTGAGCGACGGCAGGACGGCCCAGTTGAAGCCGTCGTCGGCGACCACCTTCACGTTGCCGAACCCGTTCGCGTGCAGCGCGTCGTGCAGCTTCTCGTACCACGCGGCGTCGTAGCCGGCCTCGTTCCAGCCGCCGAGCCGGTCGATCCGCAGCCCCTGCTGACGGGCGCAGCGCAGCCAGGACAGCAGGTAGTCGATGTTGTTCGCGGTCCACACGGTGGGGCGGGCGCCGCCGTCGCCGGTCCAGCCCGGCGCGCCCCACTGGAGCGCGGACAGCAGGATGTGCGGGTTGCGCGCCTTGGCCTGCTTCATCAGCCACCATTCGTAGCCGCGCCCGCAGTTCAGGTCGGTGGGGGTGCGCATGTGGCTGGGCTCGGCGCCGTCCGTGGAGTTCGTGTCGCCGCCGATCTCCACCTTCAGGATCTGCAGGGCCGCGCCGTAGCCGGGCTTGAAGAGGTAGTCGAGGATCTGGGAGCGCTGCGGCTCCGGGTAGTCGACCAGCAGCCGGGACGACGCGCCCGCGCTCAGCGCGCCGATCCCGTCGTACACGCGGCCGCCGGACTTGCCGTCGACCGTGATGGGCGTGGCCGCGGCGGCGCGGGCGGGCGCGACCGCGCCGAGGCCGAGGGCGAGTAACGCGGCGAGGGCGAGGAAGAGGGGGACGGTCCGGGCGCGGGCGGAGGGTCGCACGTGGCCTCCTCGGCAGGGGGTCGGGCCGGAACACCGCGCGACTGATGCCCTTTTTGTTGCCGTTTGATGTCATGTGCGGCCCGGTCGCGCGCGGCCGGAACCGGCGCGACCGGGGATCTTGACAACCGCTGATCAGTCGTCGATCGCGGCGTACGCGCAGGTCCAGAAGTCGGCCATGGCGCGGGGCGGCACCGGGGACGTCATCGCGCGCTGGGTCAGCAGCATGCCGGCCATGCCCTCGGCGGGATCGGAATAGGCGGTGGTGCCGAGGCCGCCGGTCCAGCCGAAACGGCCCGGGCGGATGTAGAGGTCGGCGATGGCGGTGTCGACCTGGACGCCGAAGCCCCAGCCGCCGGGGCCGAGGAACATCTCGTTGCCGGCCTTCTGGGCGGGCGTGAGCTGGTCGGAGGTCATCACCTCGACGGCGGGCCGCGACAGGATGCGGCCGCCGTCATGGCGCCCGCCGTTGAGGAGCATGCGGCAGAACGCCAGGTAGTCGTCGGCGGTGGAGACCAGGCCGCCGCCGCCCGAGGCGAACGCCGGCGGGCGGTCGCGGGGGTCGTCGCGGCGGACGGGCGCGCCGGTGGCCGGATCGGTGTCGTACGCCACGGCCAGCCGGTCGCGGCGGTCGGGCGGCACGTGGAACCCGGTGTCGGCCATGCCGAGCGGCGTGAAGACGCGCTCCCGCAGGAAGTCCGCGAACGGCTGGCCCGCGGCGCGGCCGATCAGCACGCCGAGGGCGTCCGCCCCGATGTGGTACATCCAGCCCTCGCCGGGCTGGTGCACCAGCGGCAGCCCGGCCAGCCGCCGCATCCATTCGTCCGGGCCGAACGGGACGTTGTCGGGGCCGGGGGCGATGCCGGACTCCCCGATCGCGCGCTGGATGGGGTGGGTGCCCGGCTCCGCCACCACCATGCCGATGCCGAGGCGGAACGTGAGGAGGTCGCGCAGGGTGATGGGGCGTACGGCGGGCACGGTGTCGTCGAGCTCGGCGTCGGGGGAGCGCAGCACGCGGCGGTTCGCCAGCTCGGGGAGGAGGGCGTCCACCGGGTCGTCCAGGCGGAGGCGGCACTCCTCGACGAGGATCAGCGCGGCCACGGCGGTGATCGGCTTCGTCATCGACGCCATGCGGAAGATCGTGTCGCGCCGCATGGGCGCGGCGCCGCCGGCCTCCAGGGTGCCGGCGGCCGCGACGTACGTCTCGCCGCGCCGGTGGAGGAGGGCCACGAAGCCCGGTAGTTCACCGCTCGTGACGTACGCCGTCAGAATCTCGCGCATCCGGTCAAGCCGGTCCTTGGAAAGCCCGCCGTTCATCGCCGCTCCTCGTCCGTTGCCGATGTCCCACCTGTACGACCGTACGGACGGGCGGAACTCATCTCCCGGCCGTTCTCGAACCTGTGGAAAACCAGGCACAGCACGGCGAGCACCCCCGCGAACACTGGCAGCCAGCCCAGCCGCGCCAGCGGCCAGCCGCCGTCCGGCGCGTCGAGCAGCCCCGCCGGCGCACCGAACGGCAGCCCCGCGAACGTGACCAGCAGCAACGCCGACTGATGCCAGCAGTACACCGTCATGGCGACCAGGTTCAGCACCACCACAGGCGCCCACACGGCAGGCCGCCGCAGCGCCCGGGCCAGCCGCGGCCGCAGCCACAGGAACGCCCCGACCTGCACCGCCGCGAGCGCCATCGCGAACAGCGACGGCGGATCCAAATTCGACCACCCCACCCCCGGCACCCCCACCGCGCTCACCGGATACCCGGCGGCCACCACCAGCACCGCGCCACCGGCCACCCCCGCCCCCATCAGCGGCACCCCCGCACGCCCGGACAGCCGCCCACCGGCCAGCGCCACCCCCAGCACGTACGGCACCGCCCACCCGGCCACCGCATCCAGACCCACCACCCACCCCGGCGGCGCCTCACTCGCCCGTACCGCGTCCACCGCGGCCACGACCAGCAGCGGCGGAACGGCCGCCCAGGCGCCGACCCGCGCCACGGCCATGCGCAGCACCGGTGTCAGCGCCGTCAGCACCAGGTACACGAGCAGGAACCACAGCGGATGCGTCACGAGCGACCGCACGAGGTGCCGCGTGCTGTACGGCGCCCCCACCACCCCGAGCAGCCACCCGCCCGCGGCCCACACCGCCCCCATCGCCACCACGGGAACCCCGAGCCGTACGGCCCGCCCCCGCAGCCACGGCCACGCCCGCCGCCCCCGCGCGCCCAGCGCCGCCGCGAACCCGCCCGCGAAGAAGAACGGCCCGAGGCTCTGCAACCCCCAGCTCACCGGCGCCAGACCGGGCCGGTACACCAGCGGGCTGTCCCCGTGCACGGCCCCCACCCCGCCCGGATCCCGCACCACGGCCGACACCAGCCAGTGCCCCAGCACCACGCCCACGATCGCGAGGGCCCGCAGCGCGTCCACCGTCCGATCCCGGCTCGCGGGCGTCCCCGCGTCCACCCGCGCCGCCCACCCGCCCGCCTTGCTCACGCCGCCCACCTCGCGGCGCGGGCCACCGCGATCCGGGCGGCCGGGCACCCTCACGCCGCGCCCTCCGCCGCGATGCGTGCGAGGTGGCGCAGGGACACGGTGCCCGGGGCGAGGTAATGGTCATGGTCGACGTCCCCGGTGGCGAAAACCCGGGCGCCGAAGGACGGGTCGGCGGGCTTGGTCCCGTGGCCGAGGCCCAGCACCCGCACGCCCGGCACCCACCGCATCACGTCCCGCGGAGACTCCGCCGCCCACACCCGCGCCCGCGTGCCCAGCGCCCTGGCGTCCGGCACCCCCATCCCCGGGCTGCCGAACGCCGCGATGTCGGTCACCCGCGCCGGAAGCCGCCGCGCGGCGAGCCCGATGACCGTGGACCCGTAGCTGTGCCCCAGCAGCGCGACGGTCGCGCGCGGCCGCACCACCGCCAGCCCGCGTACGAACCGCACCAGCGCCCGCGCCCCGTCGCGCGCCCGGTCCTCCCGAAACGCGGCCTGGTCGAGCGCCCGCGGCGGCGCGTACCCCAGCCACGCCACCACCGCGAACCGCTCCGCCCGCGCCGCGCCCATGTCAGCCGTCCCCGCCGCGTACAGGTCGCGCGCCTGGACGGCCGGGGACCTGAACCGCTTGCCGCCCACCCCGCGCCAGAAGTTCGTCCCGTGATCGCCCGCCCCCGGCACCAGCACGGCGATCCGGTCCGCCGCCGCGAGGTCGCCGAACACCTCCGCCACCCGCCCGGCACCCCGCGCGTCGAACAGCAGGTATTGCCCGGCCGCGTCCCGGTACGGCGCCCCCGCCGCCCGCATGGCCCGCGCGTTCGCCGCGTACCGCAGCCGTACGGGCGTCCCGTCCAAGCACCCCACCACCCCGGGGTACGCCGCGGTCAGCGCCCGCCGCTCGCCGCCCCCGGCCCCCGCCCAGAACCGCCGCACCTCGCGCGGCCCCGCCCCCACCGGATCCGGCAGCCCCCGCGGATCCGCACGCCACGCGCCCGCCCCCGCCGGCGCCTCGGCCCGTACGGCCGCCGGCGCCGCCAGCAGCGTCCCGGCGGCGGGCCCGAGGGCCACCACCCCGGCCACCAGGGCCCGCGCCGCGGCCCCCTTGCTCAGATGCCTGCTCCCGATCACCCGGGAAACGCTCCCGCCACGACACCCGCCCGCGCATCGGCCCGGCGAGCACACCCGTGGTGGCCTGCGGGCGTACGCCTGGCGGCCGATGCCGGGCGCGGCGCGGGACCGTACGATCGCGGCATGTCCTCCGCGCCGAGCCCGCCTCGACTCGTCGTGCCCGCCCGGCTCGGCACGGCCCTGGCGTGGTGTGGCGCCGTCGTGTACCCGTTCGTCCTGTTCGCGGTCGTCGGGGCGGGCGGCGGCGGGGTGTTCCACCCGCCGTTCGGGTCCCGCTACCTGATGCCGATCGTCGTCGTCGCGCTGCCGCTCGCCCGGCTGCGCCGCCATCCGCTGCCGGTGCTGCTGGCGATGTCCGCGGGCCTGGTCGTCCTGTCGGCGATCGTCCGCAACCCCCTCGCCGACGGCATCACCGGCCAACTCGGGATCATCGAGACGGTGCTCGCCGACCTCGGCGTGGGCTACGTCGCGGCCGTCCGGCCGCGCGCGATCTCGATCGCGGTCGCCGGCGCGGCGCTCGCCGTGCAGCTCGCCTCGTACGCGGCCTTCCCGCATATGTACGACCTCGCGAACGCGCTCCTCGCGGTCGTCCTCGGCACGGTCACCGTCTGGGTGGTCGGCCACTCGGTGCGCCAGCGCCGCCAGTTCACGGAGGCGCGCCGCGCGCAGGCCGCCCACGAGGCCGTCCAGGCCGAGCGGCTGCGCATCGCCCGCGAGCTGCACGACATGATCGCGCACAGCATCGGCGTCATCGCCATCCAGGCGGGCGTGGGCGGCCGGGTCATCGAGACGCGGCCCGCGGCCGCGCGCGACGCGCTCGCCACGATCGAGGAGACCAGCCGCGACACCCTCGCCGGGCTGCGCCGCATGCTCGGCGCCCTCCGCCGTACCGACCCCGAGTCGGCCCCCACCGCCCCGGCGCCCGGCCTGGCCGACCTCGACGCCCTGGTCACGCGGTCGCGCGACGCGGGCGTACGGGTCGACGTCCGCTGGCACGGCGACCGCGCGCCGCTGCCGCCGGACATCGACCTGTCCGCGTACCGCGTCATCCAGGAGTCGCTGACCAACGTGGTCCGCCACTCCGGCGCCGCGAGCTGTGCGGTTACCGTCGACCGCGGCGCGGCCGAGCTGTCCGTCGAGATCACCGACGACGGCGGGGGCGGGGCCGGGCACCCCGGCGGATCGGGCTACGGCATCCCCGGCATGCGGGAGCGGATCACCCTGCTGAGCGGCGCGTTCTCCGCCGGGCCGCGCCCCGGCGGCGGGTTCCGGGTGGCCGCGCGCATCCCCGTGCCGGCGGACGCGCCATGACGATCCGCGTCGTCCTGGCCGACGACCAGCCGCTCATCCGCAGCGGCCTGAGCACCCTCATCGCCGACACCCCGGGCCTGGAGGTCGTGGGCGAGGCGGGATCGGGCGACGAGACGCTCCGTCTCGTCGAGGCCGTACGCCCGGACGTCGTCATGATGGACATCCGGATGCCCGGCATGGACGGCATCGAGGCCACCCGGCGCCTCACCGCGTCCGGCGACCCGCCGCACGTCCTCATGCTCACGACGTTCGACGAGGACGACCACGTGTACGGCGCGCTGCGCGCCGGCGCCAGCGGCTTCCTGGTCAAGGACATGGCGCTGGAGGACATCATCGCGGCCATCCGGGTGGTCGCCGCGGGCGACGCCCTGATCGCCCCGAGCGTCACCCGCCGCCTGATCGCCCGGTTCGCCGAAACGCGCCCGCCCGCCCCCGAGCCGCGCGCCCTGTCCGCCGTGACCGGCCGCGAACGCGAGGTCCTGACCCTGGTCGGCCGCGGCATGTCCAACGCCGAGATCGCCGCTGACCTGACGATCACGGTCGCCACGGCCAAGGCCCACGTCGCCCGCCTGCTCACCAAGCTCGGCGCCCGCGACCGCGTCCAGCTCGTGATCATCGCGTACGAGACGGGCCTCGCGGGCACCCGTACCTGACCCCCGCGCGCACGCCGCACCCCGTCCGGGCGGTTAGGATCCGGGACCGTGAACCTGGTCGGGCATCTGACCTGCTTCGTCGTGGTGGCCGAGGAGTTGCACTTCGGGCATGCGGCGGAGCGGCTCGGAATGGCGCAGCCGCCGTTGAGCCAGCGCATCCAGCGGCTCGAGAAGGAGCTGGGGGTCGCGCTGTTCGAGCGGTCGTCGCGGCGGGTGGAGCTGACCGCGGCGGGGCGGCTGCTGCTGGACGAGGCGCGTGACCTGATCGCGCGCGCCGAGCACATCTCCACGCTCGCCGAACGCGCCGAACGCGGCGCCGCGGGCACCCTCCGCGCGGGCCTGCCGCCGGACCTCGGCGGAGCGGTCGTCGCCGCGCTGATCGCCGAGTTCGGCGAGCGCCGCCCCGACCTCCGGCTGGAACTGCGCGAGATCCCGACCTCCGAGCAGGTCCAGGCGCTCGCCGACACCGCGCTCGACGCCGGCATCGTCCGCCACCCCTGCGACACCCGCGGCCTGGCGCTCGGCCCGATGCTGGTACAGCCGCTCGGCGTGCTCCTGCCGCCCGCCGCCGGGCCCGAACCCGTCCACCTGGCCGACCTCGCCGGCCGCGACCTCGTCGTGTTCCCCCGTACGGACGCGCCGGGCGCGCACGACGACCTGCTCACCGCGTGCCGCCGCCACGGCTACGACCCGCCGGCCGTGCACGAGGCAAGGCAGCCGCAGTTCGCGGCGGGGCTGGTGCTGGCCGGCACCGCCGTCGCGCTCGCGCCGCGCGCCGCCGCACCGCCCGAGGTCGCGTGGCGGCCGCTCGCGGGCGCGCCGCTCACCTGGCGTACGTCCTGCGCCCATCGCGTGGGCGTCGCCGACCGGGAAGCCGTCGCCGACTTCGAATCGGTGGCCACCGCCGTCCTCCTCGGAGAAGCCGCCATGACCCCGCTCGACACCACCCCGGCACGCCGGGTCGTCACGCGCCCCGCGTCGGGATTCCTCGCATGAGCCGCCCGACGGCCGCGCGCGTGGAGGCCGCGTTCGCCGACGCGGGCGTGCACGGCCACCTGCACGTCCGCGACCTCGACACCGGCCGCGAGATCGGCGTCCGCGCCGACGACCCGGTGGTCCTCGCCTCTGTGTTCAAGGTGCCGCTGCTCGTCACGTTCCAGCGCATGGCCGCCCGCGGCGACCTCAGCCCCACCGAGCAGGTCACGGTGCCCGCGGACGTACGGTCGGCGGGCCCGACGGGCGTGTCGGCGATGCTCGACGACGTGCGCCTGTCCCTGCGCGACCTCGCCTGCCTCATGATCACCGTCAGCGACAACACCGCGGCCGACGTCCTGTACGACCGCGTGGGCGGCGCCGCGGCCGTCAACGCCACCATGGACCACCTCGGCCTCGGCGCGACCCGCGTCCTCGGCAACGGCCGGGACCTCCACGACTCCCTGCTCGCCGACGCCGGCATCACCGCGTACACCGACCTCTGGCCCAAGCTGGACGAACCCGGCACGCTCGCCCGCCTGAGCGCCCTCGACCCCGCGCGCACGAGCCACAGCACCCCGCGCGAGCTGACCCGCCTCCTGGCCCTGATCTGGAACGACGAGGCCGCGCCCGCCGAGGGCTGCGCGGCGATGCGGCGGCTGTTCGGCCTCCAGGTCTGGCCGCACCGCCTCGCGTCCGGCTTCCCGTACGACGACGTCCGCGTGAGCGGCAAGACCGGCACGCTGCCCACGCTGCGCTGCGAGGTGGGCGTGGTGGAGTACCCGGACGGCGGCCGCTACGCCGTAGCCGTGTTCACCCGCGCGTTCCGCCCCGTAGCGGTCCTCCCGGCCGCCGACGCCGTCATCGGCACGGCCGCCCACCTCGCCGTCGAGTCCCTCCGCCACTGACCGGCTACCGGTCGACGCCGGGCAGCCGTGCCGGCGGCGGGCAGGCGGCGGGGCTAGTGCGGGGAGGCGCCGGGCAGCGACGGGCTGGGCTGGTGTTGGCCGGGCCACAGGCACCAGGGGTTCTGCCAGACGCAGGTGATCGTCGGGGTCGGCAGGGACGGGCGGGTCGGGGTGACCGCCGGGGGCGCCGGCGTGGTGTGGGTGGGGCGGGGTGCCGGGGTGTGCGGCGGGGTGGTGCGCGCGGGGGCGGGCGGGTTCGGCGCGCGGTGCTTCGGGGGCGCGTGGGTCGGGGCGGTCGACGGGGGAGCCGCGGACGGCTTGGGGGCGGGCGCGGACGAACGGGACTGCGGCGTGGTGGCCGGCGCGGGCGGGCCGCCCGGCTTGGCGGCGTGGTGGTTCGGCGCGCTGTGGTGGCCGGGCTTGGCGGGCTTGTTGCCGCCGCCCGTACCGCCGCCGCCGTTGCCCCCGTTGCCCCCGTTCTGGCCGCCGCCGTTGCGCGCGACGGGCGCGGCCGAGGTGTGCGTGGGCGCGTCGGCCGAGGCGAGCCGTACGGCCGCGAACGCGCCCGCGGCCACCACCACGACCGCGGCGCCCGCGGCCACCGCCGTGCCGGTGCTGCCGCGCGGCCGCAGCCGGGCCAGCCACAGGCCCGCGCCGCCGGACACCGAGGTCGTGCCCGCGGCGGTCTCCGCCGTGCCGTACGCCGCCGCGAGCGGGCCGAGCACCGCCACGCCGATGAGCGCGCCCAGGCCGGTGTTGGCCTGCACGAGCTCGGCGTACAGGTCGGTGCAGCGCGCGCAGTCGTCGAGGTGGGACTCCAGCGCGCGCCGCCCCCGGCCGAGCCGCCCGCGCGCGTGGCGGGCGAGGCGGTCGGCGTAGTCGCGGCACGGCTGCGGTGTGTCCTGCGACATGTGCGCGCGGAGGTACTCCTGGCGCAGGCCCTCACGCGCGCGCAGCGCCAGCGCGGCCACGGCGTTCGGCGAGAGGCCGAGCAGCGGCGCGATCGCCGCCGGGCTCTCGCCCTCGACCTCGGTGTGCCACAGCACCGCCTGCCACCGCTCGGGCAGCCCGGCGAACGCCTTCGCGGCGAAGTCGCGCTCGGTGCGCGCGATCACCGGGTCGTCGTCGCCGGTCGGCCGCTCCAGGGCGTCGTAGCCCTCGACTAGCGTGATCCGTTTGTCCTTCATCGCCCACTCGGTGGCCACGTTGCGCACCACCGTCAGGAGGTACGCGCGGAAGGCCAGGTCGGGCCCGTTCCCCTTGTGGATCGCCGCGAGGACCCGGGTGAACGCCTCCGCCACCAGGTCGTCGGCGCGGTCGCGGTCCCTGGTCAGCCGCCGGGCCAGCCGCTTCGCGGACTCGGCGTGCCGTTGGTAGAGCCCTTCGAACGCCTCGGAGTCCTCACCGGCCCGGCAACGGCCGAGCAGCTCGGCGTCGCTCGGCTCCTGGGCGGGAACGGTGTCCCCGCTCGCCGTCGTCATTCGCTTTCCCCCCACGCTTAACCTGGCGATATCACAGGTGATACATAGTCGGCTTCGCAGGGTACTTGCGTACCACTATGGGAGAAAAGTGGGCTAGGTCACAGAAGACCCGCGTCATGGGACCGCCCGCCCCCGCTCTCCCTGTCATCGGAAGCCAATATCCGGGGGGATCAGTGGCTGTGATCTGGACGAAGACCGACCCATTCCTTGCCATAGGCGCCGACCTGCACGTACGGAGGCGGCGCCGTGGCCACGCGACGATCCTGGCGGTACGCGGCGAGCTCGACATCGCGACGGTGCCGACCCTCAGGGCACGCCTCGACGTCCTCGAACCCGCCGACATGCGCGACCTGATCCTCGATCTCGACCGCGTCGACTACATCGCCGCCGCCGGCCTCCGCGCGCTGCTCGGCCTCCGCCACCGCGTCGAGGCACACGACGGCCGGCTCTGCCTGGTCTCCCGCCGCCCCCAGATCCGCCGCCTGCTGCGCGTCACCGACCTGGACAAGGTGCTCCCGATCTTCGACTCCGTCCATGCGGCCCGGCGCGACCGCCCCTAGCGCCCCGAGTTGAGGACTTTTAAATCATGTGATTGAGTTCGGCCGATGGCCGAGACGAGCACACGCCCCGAACGCGGCGGGGCCACGCGTACCGCGATCCTCGACACCGCCGTACGGCTGTACGCCGAGCACGGCATCCACACGGTGTCGAACCGCCAGATCAGCGAGGCCGCCGGGCAGGGCAACAGCGCCGCCGTCGGCTACCACTTCGGCACGAAGGCCGACCTCGTCCGCGCGATCTCCCGCCGCCACGCCGAACAGGTGGAGCGGTCCCGCGCGGAGATGACGGCCGCGGCGGCCGGCTCGGACGACGTACGCGACTGGATCGCCTGCCTGGTGCGCCCGTTCACCGGGCACCTCGCCTCGCTGGGCGGCCCGACCTGGTTCGCGCGGTTCACCGTGCAGGTCACCAGCGATCCCGCGCTCCACGAGATCCTGGTCGAAGAGGCCCTGACGTCCGAATCGCTGCGGACGCTCCTGCTCGGCCTGAACGGCTGCCTGCCCGACCTGCCGCCCGCCGTCCACGAGGAGCGGGCCATCATGGCGCGCCACCTCATCGCGCAGATGTGCGCCGAGCGCGAGCGCGCCCTCGCCGACGGCACCCCCACCCTCCAGCCGAGCTGGGACGACCTGGCCACCGGCCTGATCGACGCGATCGCCGGCCTGTGGCCCGCGCCCGTCACCCGCCGCACCCCCCGAACCGGAGGAACGTGATGACCGAGACCACCGACCCGCCCGCCGGCACGGAGCTCCCCGAGTTCCCGATGCCCCGCGCCGCGGGATGCCCGTTCGACCCGCCGCCGGCGTTCCGCGACCTCCAGGACGCCGGCCCGGTGACGCGGGTCAGGCTGCGCAACGGCGGCACACCCTGGGTGGTGACCCGGTACGCCGACCAGCGCGCGCTGCTCGCCGACCCCCGCGTCAGCGTCGACCCGCGCCTGCCCGGCTTCCCGCGCCCCGAGAGCCCGGCCGCCGAACCCGGCCGTACGGACGACACCGAGGGCGCGGCCTCCGGCACCGCGCACCTGAGCTTCATCAACATGGACGACCCCGAGCACGCCCGGCTGCGCCGGATGGTCACCGGGTCGTTCACGGTCCGCCGCATCGAGGCCATGCGCCCGGCCGTCGAGCGGATCGTCGACGGCCTGCTCGACGACATGCTGGCCGGGCCGAACCCGGTCGACCTGGTCGACGCGTTCGCGCTGCCCGTGCCGTCCCTGGTGATCTGCGAGCTGCTCGGCGTGCCGTACGACGACCACGCCTTCTTCCAGGACAACAGCCGGACGATCATCACGCGCAGCTCGACGCCCGAGCAGCGGTACGGCGCCCACCGCAACCTGGCCGAGTACCTCGGCGCGCTGCTGGAGGCCAAGCGCGCCGACCCGCGTGAGGACGTGCTGTCCGACCTGGGGGAGCGGGTCGCGAACGGCGGCCTGACCGTGCCCGAGGCGGTCTCGATCGCCGTCCTGCTGCTGTTCGCCGGACACGAGACGACCGCGAACATGATCGCGCTCGGCACGCTCGCCCTGCTGGAGCACCCCGGCCAGTGGGCCGCGCTGCGCGCCGCCGACGACCCGAAGACGGCCGCCAACACCGTCGAGGAGCTGCTCCGCTACCTGCACATCCCGCACCTCGGCATGCGCCGCGTCGCGCTAGAGGACATGGAGGTCGCGGGCCGGACGATCCGCGCGGGCGAGGGCATGATCCTGCTCAACGAGATGGGCAACCGCGATCCGGACGTCTTCCCGGACGGCGACGCGCTCGACGTGCGCCGCGACGCCCGCCGCCACCTGGCCTTCAGCCACGGCGTCCACCAGTGCCTCGGGCAGCCGCTCGCCCGCCTGGAGCTCCAGGTCGTCTACGCCGCGCTCGCCAAGCGCGTCCCCACCCTTCGCCTGGCCACCGATCTCGGCAGCATCCCGTTCAAGCAGGACTCGTTCATCTACGGCGTGCACGAACTGCCCGTCACCTGGACCTGACCTACCGCCGTGCGATCGCCGCCGCGCGTACGGCCTGCTCGGCGAGGCCGGCGACGATCCGCTCCGCGGGCGCCTCGCCGCCGGCCACGCCCGCCGACTGGCCCGCGTACATCGCCAGCGCCGCCAGGTCGCCGGTCATCCCGGAGATCGGCACCATGTCGCCGTACCGCAGGTGGTCGCGGCCGTGCGCGTCCGTGGCCACCACGGCGCCCTCGCCGGGCCGGCCGGGCGCCGCCGGGCGGCCGGCCGCGTCCCATGCCGCGATGGTCGGGTTGCGCAGCGCGCGGTGCGGCGCGTCCGGCCAGCCGCCGTCGAAACACCGGGTGTAGGCGGTGTCGCCGGGCCCTGCGGCGCGTACGGCGTCCCGGTACACCTGATGGGTGTCGGCCTCCGCCGCGGTCAGGAACCGGGTGCCGAGCCAGCCCGCCTGGGCGCCGAGCGCGAGGACCGCGGCGAGCCCGCGCCCGTCGCCGATGCCGCCGGCCGCCACGACCGGCACCGGGCCCACCGCGTCCACCACGGCGGGCACCAGCGCCAGCGTGGCCACCTGGCCGCGTACGTGGCCGCCGGCCTCCCAGCCCTGCGCCACCACGACGTCCACCCCGGCCCGTACCGCCTGCTCGGCCTCCGCGACCGAGCCCACCGTGTGAAGGTGGAACGCGCCCGCGGCGCGCACGCGGTCCGCGACGGCGGCGGGGTCGCCCCAGAACGTGGACACGATCGGCGCGCCCGCGTCCAGGCAGGCGCCGAGCACGTCGTCCACGGGGAAGTCCAGCACGAGGTTCACGCCGTACGGCCGGTCCGTGCGCGTACGGACCTCGCGCACCTGCCGGGCCGCCGCCTCGGGGGAGACCCAGGTCAGCGCCAGCGTGCCGAGGCCGCCGGCGCGCGAGACGGCGGCCGCGAGCTCCGGCGTCGCCGCGGAGCCGATGGGCGCCTGGACGATCGGCAGCTCGATGCCGAGACGCGCGCACAGGTCGGTCTTCAGGGCGTACGGCATGCGGCCTCCCGGGATCCCATGATTCGATTTCCGAAGCGGCGACCGATGCTAGCGTTTCGGAAACAGAAGCACCAGCCGGGACGGGGACGATGGCGCTACCGAAGCCGGGCCGACCGGTCCGCGGATCGACCACCGGGCGCCCGCTCATGGCGGCGCTCGACCTGTTCGGGCGCCGCTGGAGCCTGCGCGTCATCTGGGAGCTGCGCGACGGCCCCGCCGGGTTCCGCGCCCTCCAGCAGCGCTGCGACGACATGTCGTCCAGCGTGCTCCGCCAGCGCCTGGTCGAGCTCGCCGAGGTCGGCCTCGTCCACCAGCTCGACGACCGCCGCCACGCCCTCACCCCGCTCGGCCGGGAGGCGTACGAGGCCCTGCGCCCCCTCGTGAATTGGGCCGACCGCTGGGCGGGCACGCTCGGCGCCCCCGACTGACCGGCGGTAGATTCCCGGCCATGGACACCCGCGCGCGGCCGCACCCGCCGCGACCCTGGTACCGCACGGCGGCGCGGCTCGGCCAGACCGCCTGGCTGTTCGGCAACCTGTACGAGGCCCTGGTCGGCATGCCGCAGCTCCTCGCGGACGCCCACGCCGCGCGCGCCCCGCGCCTGCTCGGGCCGGGCAGCCCGCTGCGCTACTACGCCCCCGCCGCGCCCGCGATGTTCGGCGCCACGGCCCTCACCCTGGTGCGGAGCTGGCAGTCCGGCGGCGACCGCCGCGTGATCACGGCGCACGCGGCGAGCATGACCGTGGCGGTCGCGCTGACCGCCCACCTCGTACGCACGGTCAACATCCGCCTACTGACGTCCGCCGAGCCGCTGAGCGGGCACGACCGCCGCCGCATGGTCGCCGCCTGGCACCGCGCGAACGCCCTACGCCTCGCCGCCCTCGCGACCGCGGCGGCCACGCTGCCCTGAGGCGGTCAGGCCCCGGGGGAGACCGTCCTGATGGCGTCGAACGGGGTGTGGCCGGTGAGCCGCTCCTCGATGCCGGCGCGCACCATCCGCTTGGCGACGTCCACGGCCCCCGGCACCGTCGCGCCCTTCGCCAGCTCCGCGGTGATCGCCGCCGCGAACGTGCACCCCGCGCCGCTGACCCGGTTGTCCCCGATCTTGGGCGCCCTGAGCACGGTCGCCTCTGAGCCGTCGTACAGCACGTCCACGGCATCCGGCCCCGGCAGCTCGACGCCGCCTTTGGCGATCACGTACGCGGGCCCGAGGTCGTGGATGCGGCGCGCGGCCTCGACGAGGTCGTCCACCGTGTCGATGGCGTCCATGCCGGCCAGCGTCATCGCCTCGAACCGGTTAGGCGTGACGACGGTCGCCAGCGGCAGGACGCGCGCCGTGAGCGCCTTGTCGGTGTCCAGCGCGGCGCCCGGCTCCTGGCCCTTGCAGATGAGCACCGGGTCGAGCACCACGTTCCGCCAGCTCTGCCGCTGGAGCCCGTCGGCGACCGTGTCGATCGTCTCAGGCGTGCCGAGCATGCCGATCTTGACGGTGTCGAGGTCGTAGCAGGACGTCGCCGCCTCGATCTGGTCGGCGATGACC
This sequence comes from Streptosporangiaceae bacterium, assembly GCA_036502625.1. GTDB lineage: Bacteria > Actinomycetota > Actinomycetes > Streptosporangiales > Streptosporangiaceae > DASXYG01. The sequence goes on along the minus strand of DASXYG010000113.1, from coordinate 1,227 downwards.
TGCGCGTCGACCGGCACGAACCGGTGCGCCCAGCCGTCCTTCGGATCGAAGGAGACGATGCACGTGATCGTCCCCAGCCCGAACGTCCCGAGCTGCTGGAAGGTCTTGAGATCCGCCTGGATCCCCGCCCCTCCGGTCGCTTCCGAACCCGCGATCACATATGCCAGGCCGGTCATCGGCACCCGCTTCCCATCGATGCTCGTCGTACGCGCCCACCCGCCGCAAGATTACGTCGTACCCACCCACGCAGCCGCCCCCGGGCTGGCTCTCCCGGCTGGGCGCCCCGTACGCGATAAAGACCGCGCTACGCGCGACAGTCTTCCCGCGACTTCATCGCCCTCACCTGTGCCTCCCCTCCGTGTTCTCCGCAGCATGGCTCTCGGGTTGGGTGGACGCGTTCACGCGTAGATAAGGCCGCGCTGCGCGCGACAGTCTTCCCGCGACCTCAGCCGGGCGTCCTCAGGGTTGGGCCGCGGGGGCTCCGCCCTAACCTGCGCCCCTCGGTCGTCCTCCGTAGCGTGGCTCGGCCTCGGGCAGGCATCTCCCGTACGCAGAAAGGCCGCGCTGCGCGCGACTGCCCTCCCGCGACCTCAGTCACCCGTATCCAAGGTTGGCCCGCAGGGCTCCGCCCTCACCTGGGCTTCGTTCGCGTCCTCCGCGGCGTGGCTCTCGGGTTGGGTGGGCGCGTTCGCGCGCAGATAAGGCCGCGCTGCGCGCGACTGCCTTCCCGCGACCTCAGCCGGGCGTCCTCAGGGTTGGGCCGCGGGGGCTCCGCCCTCACCTGTGCCTCTCATTCGTGTTCTCCGCGGCGTGGTTCTCGGCCCCGGGCACGCAGCGCTCGTACGCGATAAAGGCCGCGCTGCGCGCGACTGCCCCCCTGCGACCCCAGTCACCCATATCCAAGGTTGGCCCGCAGGTCTCCGCCCTCACCTGAGCCTCTCCTTCGTGTCCTCCGCAGCGTGGCTCGGCCTCGGGCAGGCATCTCCCGTACGCAGAAAGGCCGCGCTGCGCGCGACAGCCCCCTGCGACCCCAGTCACCCATATCCAAGGCTGGCCCGCAGAGCTCCGCCCTCACCTGGGCCTCTCGTTCGCGTCCTCCGCAGCGTGGCACTCGGCCTCGAGGGCGGTACTGGCGCCGGTAAGACCACGCTGTGCCCCCGCGACCTCAGCCCCCGCGACCTCAGCCCCCGCGACCTCAGCCCCCGCGACCTCAGCCCCCGCGACCTC
>DASXYG010000112.1:0-65606 GCA_036502625.1 Streptosporangiaceae bacterium | reverse complement strand
TGCCGGGCAGGAAGTCGTAGCCGAGGTTGACCGCGACGATGCGGGCGATGTTGAAGCCGGACTCGCCGCCGGGCTGGCCGCAGCCCATCATCAGGTCGTCGATCTCGTGCGGGTCGAGCGAGGGCACCTTGTCCAGCGCGGCGCGGACGATCTGGGTGGCCAGCTCGTCCGGGCGCAGCGTGGCCAGCGAGCCCTTGAAAGCGCGCCCGATCGGCGAGCGCGCGGTGGCGACAACGACGGCTTCCGGCATCTTTGGTCTCCTTGATCGTCGGATGCGCAGGCGAAACCGACTGCCGTTCGGTGCACGCCTTTCCGCACTCTAACCCGCCGCCGCGCGGACATACCAGGCGGTATGGACCGTTCGTACGGGCGCTGTCCCGGTCATCGTCCACCCGCGGGCTCGGCGTCGGGCGCGCCGGGCGCGACGCCGCGCGGGCGGCGCATCAGGGTCGTCCAGCGGCCGCGCGGTCCGCGCTCGCGCCCGGCCACCTCGGTGCCCGCGACCTCCGTGCCCGGCTCCTCCACCGCCTCGGCGGCGGCCAGGTAGACCGGGAGCACGCTCTCGCCGCGCCGGACGTCCGGCAGCGTCTCCGCCTCCGGCCACAGGCCGAGCGCCGCGCACGCGGACGGCAGGACGGCGGCCGCGGCGTCGGCGTAGCCGCGCGCGGACGGATGGAAGCGGTCCGGGCCGAACATCTCCTTGGGGCTGCCCGCGAACGCGCGGCCGAGCAGGTCGGCGAGCGCGACCGTACGGGCGCCCGCCTCGACGACCGCGATCGTCTGCGCGGCGGCGAGCTGGCGGCTCCAGCGCCGCGCCAGCCAGCGCAGCGGCTGCGCGATCGGCTCGATCGTGCCGAGGTCGGGGCAGGTGCCGACGACGACCTCGGCGCCCGCCGCGCGCAGCCGCCGCACCGTACGGTCGAGGTGGCGGACCGACACCGCGGGCTTGATCCGGTGGGTGACGTCGTTCGCGCCGATGAGGATCAGCGCGAGCTCCGCTCCTGGCGCGTCGGCCAGCGCCTTGTCGCACTGGTCGCGCAGGTCGCGTGACTCCGCGCCGGACACCGCGCGGTTCGTCAGGTGGACGGGCCGCTCGGCGACCGCCGACACCCCGGTGGCGACCAGCGCGGCGGGCGTCTCGGCGGGGTCGGCCACGCCGAGCCCGCAGGCCAGGGAGTCGCCGAGCACGATGAACCCGAGGGGGTCCGGGCGTCCCGTGCCGTACGTGCCGTCGGCGTCCGGCGGCGCGGCGTAGCGCTCGCCGATGGTGCGCTCCGCCAGCTTGGCCTCGCCGATGAGCACGCCGTAGACGAACGCGCCCAGGACCGTCAGACCGCCGCCGCCGTAGGCCGCCGCGGCGGCGAGGCGGCGCGCGCGCCACGCGCGCGTCATCGGGCACGTCCGCGCGTTCTCCGGCCCAACCAGGGGCAATGACACGCCATCATTGAAGTATGAGGGATCACACGATGATCGAGCTCGTCGGCGACACGCCGCTCGTCCGGCTGGGCAGGCTGACCGAGGGGCTCGCACCGACCGTGCTGGCCAAGGTCGAGTACTTCAACCCCGGCGGCTCGGTCAAGGACCGCATCGCGCTGCGCATGATCGAGGCCGCCGAGAAGTCCGGCGAGCTGCGCCCCGGAGGCACGATCGTGGAGCCCACCTCGGGCAACACCGGCGTCGGGCTGGCCATCGCGGCGATCGACCGCGGCTACCGCTGCGTCTTCGTCTGCCCCGACAAGGTGGCGAGCGACAAGATCGCCGTGCTCCGGGCGTACGGCGCCGAGGTCGTCGTGTGCCCGAGCGTCGCGCCGGACCACCCCGAGTCGTACTACGCCGTCTCCGACCGGCTGGCGCGGGAGATCGAGGGCGCCTGGAAGCCCGACCAGTACACCAACCCGGAGAACCCGGCGTCGCACTACCACTCCACCGGCCCGGAGATCTGGGACCAGACCGACGGCCGGGTGACCCACTTCGTGGCCGGCATCGGCACCGGCGGCACCATCTCCGGCACCGGCCGCTACCTCAAGGACGTCTCCGGCGGCCGTGTCCAGGTGGTCGGCGCCGACCCCGAGGGCTCGGTCTACTCCGGCGGCAGCGGCCGCCCCTACCTCGTCGAGGGCGTCGGGGAGGACATCTGGCCGCAGACGTACGACACCACCATCTGCGACGAGATCATCCCGGTGTCCGACAAGGACTCCTTCCTCATGACGCGGCGGCTGGCGCGCGAGGAGGCGCTGCTGGTCGGCGGGTCGTGCGGGCTGGCCATGGTGGCCGCGCTCGACGTCGCGCGCCGCGCCGGGCCCGACGACGTCATCGTGGTGCTGCTGCCCGACGGCGGCCGCGGCTACCTCTCCAAGATCTTCAGCGACGACTGGATGGCCGACTACGGCTTCCTCGACGAGGGCGCCGAGGCCCGTGTGCGCGACGTCCTGGCCGCGAAGACGTCCCTGTCGCTGCGCCAGGAGGACCGCGACCTCCCGCAGTTCGTGCACGTCCACCCGTACGAAACGGTCGAGACGGCGATCGCGATCCTCCGGGAGTACGGCGTCTCGCAGTTGCCCGTCGTCCGCGAGGAGCCGCCGGTCATGCTGGCCGAGCTCGCCGGGTCGATCGTCGAGCGCGACCTCCTGGCCACGCTCTACCGCGGCCAGGCCCGCCCGGACGACCCGGTGGAGACGCACATGTCGCCGAACCTCCCGACGGTCGGCGCGGGCGAGCCGGTGAGCGCCGCGGTCAGCGCCCTGGAGAAGGCCGACGCCACCGTGGTCATCGAGGACGGCAAGCCCACCGGCGTGATCACCCGCCAGGACCTCCTCTCGTTCCTCACGCAGGAGCACTGAGGGAACCGCGGGAAGCGGCACGACCTGCGGTTGCGGGGCAGTAGCCTCGAGATCATGAGCAGCAGCAGCGACGGGTTCGAGACCCTCGCCATTCATGCCGGTCAGGAACCTGATCCGCGCACCGGCGCGGTCGTGCCGCCGATCTACCAGGTCTCGACGTACAAGCAGGACGGCGTGGGCGGCCTCCGCGAGGGCTATGAGTACTCGCGGACGGCCAACCCGACGCGCGGCGCGCTCGAAGAGGCGCTGGCCGCGCTCGAGGGCGGCCGGCGCGCCCTGGCGTACGCCTCCGGCATGGCCGCCGAGGACGGGCTGCTGCGCACGATCTGCCGCCCCGGCGACCACGTGATCATCCCCGACGACGCCTACGGCGGCACGTTCCGGCTGTTCTCCAAGGTCGCCGAGGCGTGGGGCCTGTCGTGGACGGCCGTGCCGCTGACCGACCCCGAGGCCGTGCGCGCGGCGCTGCGCCCGGCCTCCGCCGAGGGCCGCGGCACCCGCGCGATCTGGGTGGAGACGCCCACCAACCCGCTGCTCGGCATCGCCGACATCGCCGCGCTGTCCGCCATCGCCCACGACGCGGGCGCGCGGCTCGTCGTCGACAACACGTTCGCCACGCCGTTCCTCCAGCGCCCGCTCGCGCTCGGCGCCGACGTCATCGTCCACTCGACGACGAAGTACATCGGCGGCCACTCCGACGTCGTCGGCGGCGCGCTGATCGTCGCCGACCCGGAGCTCGGCGCCGACCTCGCGTTCCACCAGAACGCTATGGGCGCGATCGCCGGCCCGTTCGACGCCTGGCTGACGCTGCGCGGCGTGAAGACCCTGGGCGTGCGCATGGACCGCCACTGCGACAACGCCGAACGGATCGCCGCCCTGCTCAGCGGCCACCCGAAGGTGGCGTCGGTGATGTACCCGGGGCTGGCCGAGCACCCCGGCCACGAGATCGCCGCCAAGCAGATGAGCCGCTTCGGCGGCATGGTGTCGTTCCGCATGCGCGAGGGCGAGGAGGCCGCGGTCGCGGTGTGCGGCCGTACGCGCCTGTTCACCCTCGGCGAGTCGCTGGGCGGCGTCGAGTCGCTGATCGAGCACCCGGGCCGCATGACCCACGCCTCGGCCGCGGGCTCCGCGCTGGAGGTCCCGGCCGACCTGGTCCGGTTGTCCGTCGGCATCGAGACCGCCGACGACCTGCTCGACGACCTCACTCAGGCGCTGGGCTGAGCAGCGCACCGGAGACGGTCGGGCGCACCGCGAGGTGCCGCCCGGCCGCCTCCAGGAGGCGCACCACCTGCGGGTTCGCGCCGACCAGCACGATCTGACCGCCGCACTCCCGGGTGCGGCGCGCGAACTCCACGACCGCGGCCAGGCCGGACGTGTCGGCGAAGGACACGTCCGCCATGTCGAGCACGATCCGCGGGCCGACGTGGTCGAACGCGTACGCCAGGGCGCGTGCCACCGCGTACGTCACCGCGACGTCCAGCTCACCGCACAGCGTGATGACGCTCGTGCGCCCGCCCCGCCCGTTCGCCACCCGTGACCGTACGCCGAAGGGCGGGCGCGGAGGTTCGGCGTCCGCCGGTGTGCGCGGCCGGGGAGGTGCGGGCGTACGCGACCGGCCGGACGCGTCGTGCGCCCGGCCGGTCTCGTCGGTGATCGGCGTCATTCCTGGTGGCGGCGGCGCGCGGCGCGGATCGCGAGCCATCCGATGATCAGCAGCAGCCCGGCGGCACCGGCGAGCATCGCCAGCGGCAGGCCGGTGAACGGCAGCATGCGGCGCACGTCCGCGCTGATGCCCGTACGGTGCTCCTGCTCCTGCTTGGGCGCGGCGTGGGTGCCCGGCGTGGGCTGCTCGGCCGGCGGCGGCGCGGCCTTCGCGCTGCGCGTCGGCGTCGCGCTCTCGGCGGGCGGCGGCGCGGCCTTCGCGCTACGGCTCGGCGTCGCGGTCTCCCCCTGACCCGGGCCGACGACCTGGTTCGGCGGCGGCAGCGGCACGTGGTGCGGCGGCGTCGTGGTCGGCTTCGGCGTCGCGGTGCCGCCCGCGGGCGACGGGCTCGCCGACGGGCTCGCGGAGCCCGACGTGCTGGGCGTCGCGCCCGGCACCTGCGCCGTCTCCGTGGGCGCCGGCGACGGGGTGCCGCTCGGGGTGCCGCTCGGCGTCGCGCTGGGCGTGTCGGGCGGGCCCGAGGCGGGTGTACCGCTCGGCGTGTCCGCAGGCGGCGGCAGCGGCGCCGCCGTCTTGGTCACGGTCGTGGTGACGGTGGGCGTCGGCGTCTCCTCCACCACCGGCGCGGCGGTGGTCACCTGGACGGACGGCGCGGGCAGCGGCTGCTCCGGCGGCGCGGAGACCACGCCCGTACGGGGCGCGCACACCATGCAGGACGGCAGCACCGGAATCCCGATCACGGGCGCCTGCGGCGCGGGCACGGTCACGGTCGTCTCCGTGTGCACCTGCCCCTGCCCCTGTGTCTGTGTCTGCCCCGCCGCACATCCGGAGGCGCACGCCGGCGGCTGCGGCGCGGCCGTCGTCCCCGCCTGCGGCTGCGCCTGGCCCGACGCGGTCGCCCCGGCCTGCGGCTGCGCGGGCGGCGGCTGGGGTGCGGCGGTGGTCGCACCGGCCTGCGGCTGCTGCGCGGGCGGCGGCTGCGGGGCGGTCGTGGTGCCCGGCTGGCCGGTGGCGCCGACCTGAGGCTGGGGCTGGGCCTGGAGCGGCGGGCAGTCCATCGGCGGTGCGGTCACGACGGCCGGCGAGGAGCTCTGCACCTGGGACGTGCCGGCGCTCGCGGTGCCGGACGCCGCGCCGACGTCGACCTTCACCTGGATCGTGACGGTGGCGGTGGTGCCCGCCGCGACGTCGCCGAGCTGCGTCGTGACCTGCTGGCCGTTGACGGTCGTACCGGGCGGGCCGGCGGAGTAGCCGATCCCGGAGCCGAGGGTGCTGGTCACCGCCGTGCCCGCGGCGGTCTTCGCGCCGTTGTTGCGCACGGTCACGGTGTACGCGGCCTGGCCATCGGACCGTACGGGCGTCGTGGTCACGCCGCTCACCGCGAGGTTCGCCGACTTCTCGTCCGCGGTGGCGCCGGCGGACGCCGACGCGCTCGCGGACGGCGACGGCGTGCCCGACGGCGCCGTGAGGCTCTCCGGCGGCGGCGCGGCGTCCTGCTGGACGTACGCGACGGCGGGCCAGCACCCGCAGGCGCCCGCGTCCACCGCGAACGGCGCCGCGGCCCCGGCCGCGTCCGCCTCGGTGCCGGGGGTGCCGTCGGCGCGCAGGTGCCCGGCCGGGTGCGGCACGTCGGTGGTGGCGGTGCCGTAGTTGCTCATCGAGGACGACGCCTGCGACCAGGACCCGCTGCTGTTCCGGGTGCGCACGGTCTTCGTGGCGTCGCCGCCGTACGTGACGACGCCGACCGTCGCGTCCGACGTGGACGAGGTCGAGGTCGAGGTGCTGCTCGCCGTGGCCGAGGCCGACGCGGACGCGGACGGCTTGGCCGATGCGCTGCCCGACGGGGACGGTTCGGCGGACGCGGCGTCCGCGGCGTCCGTCGCGGTGCGCAGTACCGAGGTCAGGCCGGGGGCGAAGCCGTCGTAGACGGTGAGGTCGCGCGGCTTGGCGTTCGGCTGGGCGTAGGCCACGAGCAGCGTCCAGCCGCCGTACGCGCCCTTCGCGGAGTCCTTGGACGCCGCCACGTCGCCGACGGTGTACGTGCCGGACCCGCCGGACTTGACGAGGTCGGTGACGTCCGCGGACGCCTGGTAGCCGTCCGGGCTCTGCCGTACGCCGCCGGAGTCGGCCGTGACGGTCTTGTACGCCTCGGCGGGCATCGCGATCTTGATGGAGCCGAGCGGCGGCGTCGCGGCGACCTTGCCGCCGCCGGCCTTGGCGGCGGCGGCCGCGTCCGTGCCCTGGGTCGCGCCGCCCCAGTAGAGGCGGGCCCACTTCACGGTCGCGTCGGCGGGGATGGCCAGCTTGCCGCGGCTCGACGTGGTGGTCGCGGAGTCGGAGTCGACGTCGGCGTAGCTGCCCTGGGCGCAGGCGGTCGCGCCGTTCGGGCAGTCGACGACGGCCGCGCCGGTCTGGGCGAGGGCGCCGCGCAGGTGCAGCGCGGTGCGGGCCGCGGGCGCGGCGGGAAGCGCGTCGCCACTGGACGGGGACGCGGAAGCGGACGGCGACGCGGACGGCGCCGCCGTGCCGGGCGGACGCGCGGTACCGGCCAGGGCCGGCGACGCGATCGCGATAGCGGGCGCCGCGGCGACCGGGAAGGTGGCGACGATGGCGGCCACCCGGGCCATCGCGGCGCGCCCGGTCAGCCGCCGCGCGGCGCGGTCGTCCGACCGGTCACGTGTGCGTTGCCGGGTACCGGGTCTCGGGCCGAACCCAGGCGAGCTCATTCGTGTGTCCCCCTGATCGTTTGATGCGCGGCTGTCGAACGCGTCGCCTTCGGCGACACATACCGCACGTCATCACGCACTCACTGTAAGTGAGCGCAATTCTTGGATGGGGATACGACACACGTCGGTGGGCCCGAGAAATTCGGTGACGGGCAGAAGTGATCAGCGAACGGTCGGTTATGCTCACGCCCGGATGGGATTCACTGGGTGCCCCCGGTCGGACTCGAACCGACACTCAAGACCCTTTTAGGGGGTCCGCCTCTACCTTTGGGCTACAGGGGCGCGCCAATGATACCGAGGTCGTACAGACCGGACAGAGAAGATTTTCACCTATCCACAGGCCATCCGTACACCCTTGACGCGCACCCTGACGTTTCGGCCCCCACCAGGTCGAATTCCGCAATGAAACGCACCTTCTGGATCGGTTTGCCCACCGTTTCGACCTTCCGAATGGGGGCTCGGCGCCGGCGCTATGACCAACACCGGTCAACGCGGGTTCCTTGTCATCCAAATGCGGCATTCGCGCGTCGGGTGGCGCTGATCCGGTAGGCGCTGAGGCGGCCCGCGCCCAGCCCGACGGCGGTTCCCGCGAGCACCAGCAGACGCGCGCGTACGGGCCCGCTCGGGGGTGCGGCGGCGCCGTCGGTGAGGTTGGCCGTCCAGTGCCGGATCGTGCGGACGTAGTCCTCGCGCGCCCCCGTCACCCGGCCGATGTCCAGGCCCGCCGACTCCAGCTCGCTGATCACCGTACCGAGCGACTCCATGGGACCGTCCGGCCGCGTCCCCGCGAGGCGCGCGAGCAGCAGCGCTCCCCCGGGCCGCAGCAGGTCGCGCACGGTGCGCGCGAAGGCGGCGCCGTCCGCGTACTCGGCGGCGCCGCCGACGCTGACCACGGCGTCGTACGGCGCCAGGTCGCCGGCCACCTCCGCGGCGTCGGCCATCTCCCCGGTGCGGAACTCCGCGTGCGCGGCGGCGCCCGCGGCGGCGGCGCGGTCCCGCGCCCGGTCGGCGTGCTCGGCCACCGGCGTCACCCCGACGGCGTGCGCACCGAACGTACGGGCCAGGTGGACGGCGAGCTCGCCCCATCCGCAGCCCAGGTCCAGCACCCGCGCCCCGGGGCCGAGCCCCAGCTCGCGCCCGATCTCGGTGAACGTCGCCGACTGCGCGGCCGCGAGCCCGTCCGCGCCGTCCGGCCCGTCGGGGCCGTCGGGCCAGTGCGCGGCCGAGTACGTCATCGGCTCGCCCAGCAGCCGCGCGTAGAACGCGGTCGGCATGCGCAGGTGCGCGGTGAGGCCGCCGTCGCCGGCCGGCCCGTAGCGCAGCACCGACAGCAGGCCCTCGTCCTCCGGCGGCGCGGGCTCCGGCCCGACGGCGCCGAGCGTGACGGCCGTACGGACGATCTCGCTCTGCTCGCGCGGCGTCAGCCTGATCGCGCCGTCGCCCCCGCGCCGCGCGATGTCGAACAGCGTGCCGAGCACGGTCACGAGGTCGCCGTCGACGTCGATCTCACCGGCGAGGTAGGCCCGCGCCAGCCCCGTCTCGCCGGGTTTCCACAGCAGGCGGCGCAGCGCGCGCCGATCCCTGATCACCACGGCCGGTGCGCCCGCCGGGCCGATCTCGCTGCCGTCCCACGCGCGGATGCGCAACGGCGGACCGGAACCCAGGATGCGCTCGGCCAGGGGCCGGAGCCGATTCGCGATCCCGTCGGGGGCCAACCGCCACCTCCCGTGCTATGTGGCCGGAGTCTGGTTCTTCAGTTGCCCGTCGGCGAAGCTCGGCCGGGTGGCCAGCTCGAATTCCGCGCGCGGGCGTTCCAGGGTGCCGAGCGAGACGATCTCGCGCTTGAAGAACAGCGCGAGCGTCCAGTCGGCCACGACGCGCACCTTACGGTTGAAGGTGGGCACGCGGGACAGGTGGTACGTCCGGTGCATGAACCACGCCGGCCATCCGCGCGCCTTGATGCCGTACACCTGCGCGACGCCCTTGTGCAGCCCGAGGCTGGCCACCGAGCCGGCGTACGCGTGCCGGTACGGGCGCGGGGCGCGGCCGCGGATGTGCGCGGCCACGTTGTCGGCGAGGACCTTGGCCTGCCGCACGGCGTGCTGGGCGTTGGGCGCGCAGTACTCGCCGGGCTTGGTGAGGTCGGGCACGGCCGCCGAGTTGCCCGCGGCGAACGCGTCGGCGACACCGGCGATGCTGAGCTGCGGCGTCGTGGTCACCCGGCCCTTGTCGTCGCGCGGGAGGTCGGTGGCCTGGCCGAGCGGGTGCGGCTTCACCCCGGCCGTCCAGACGAGCGTGTTGGCGTCCATCTCGGTGCCGTCGCCGAGCACGATGTGCCGCTTCTCCGCGGACTTCAGCGTGGTGTTCAGCCGTACGTCGATGCCCCACTCGCGGAGCTGCTCCAGCGTCCAGCGGCCCATGTCGTCGCCCACCTCGGGGAGGATGCGGCCGGTGGCCTCGACGAGGAACCAGTGCATGTCCCCGGGGGCGATGCTCGCGTAGTAGCGGGTCGCGTCGCGCGCCATGTCCTCCAGCTCCGCCAGCGCCTCCACGCCCGCGAATCCGGCGCCGACGAAGACGAACGTCAGCGCGCGGCGGCGGATCTCCGGGTCGTCGGTGGACTCCGCGAGGTCGAGCTGGGAGATGACGTGGTTGCGCAGCCCGATGGCCTCGCTGATGGCCTGGAAGCCGATGCCGTTCTCGGCGAGGCCGGGGATCGGCAGCACCTTCGACACCGATCCCGGCGCGTAGACGAGGATGTCGTACGACGCGCGCTGCGTGCCGCCCTCCATGGGCTGGTACTCCACGGTGCGCGCCTCGTGGTCGACGCGGGTGACGCTGGCGCTGATGACGCGGCAGTGGTCGAGCACCCGGCGCAGCGGCACCACCACGTGGCGCGGCGAGAGGTTCCCGGCCGCGGCCTCGGGGAGGAACGGCTGGTACGTCATGTAGGAGTTCGGGTCGATCAGCGTGATCTCGGCTTCGCCGCGGCGGAGTTTGCGCTGGAGGCGCAGCGCGGTGTACATCCCGACGTATCCGCCGCCGACCACGAGAACGCGCGGTATCCGGCGTGTGGCGTTCATGCCCCGCTCCCTACCCATGCGACGATGCGCAAAGCTTGTGAATGCGCTCACAAACCCTTCAGCGCCGGGGATTCCGCGCTGATTCCCCGGTGGTCAGGCGGTTGCCGCGCGGGTCAGGACGGTGTCCAGCATCGCCTCGGTGACGCGCCCGGTGAAGGTGTTCTGCTGGCTGGGGTGGTAGCAGCCGAGGAGCAGGACGCGGTCGCCGCCGCGGGTCAGCTCCGCCTCGGCGCCGTGGCCGAACTTCGGCCGCGGGCGCGGCACGGCGTAGCCGGCCTCGCGCAGCGCCGGCCAGACGGCCTGCCAGGCGAACCCGCCGAGCACGACGATCGCGCGCAGGTGGTCGGCGACCAGGTCGAGCTCGCGGGCCAGCCACGGCGCGCACGTGTCGCGCTCGGCCGGCGTGGGCTTGTTGTCCGGCGGCGCGCAGCGTACGGCGGCGGCCACGCGCGTGCCGATCAGCCGCTGCCCGTCGCCCGCGCGCACGCTCGTGGCCTGCGCGGCCAGGCCGCAGCGGTGCAGGGACGCGAACAGCCAGTCGCCGCTGCGGTCGCCGGTGAAGATGCGGCTCGTCCGGTTGCCGCCGTGCGCGGCCGGCGCGAGGCCCACGATCAGCACGCGCGGCCGCGGGTCGCCCCAGCCGGGCACCGGCCGCCCCCAGTACGTCTCGTCGGCGAACGCCTTCCGCTTCTGGTCGGCGACGTCCTCACGCCAGGCGACCAGCCGCGGGCAGGCGCGGCACACCGACTGCCGCGCGACGAGCTCCGCCAGGCCGTCCGCGCCGGCCGCCAGCTTCGCGACCCCCGCGGCATCGGACGCGACGGGCGTGGCACCGGTCGCGGGGTCCTCCGGCCAGCCGCTCCCCGGCGGTACGAAGCTCATGCGCCCGATCCTCGCAGACCCCGGCGGCGCACCGGCTTGTAAGCCGTCGGTAAGCCGCGCCCGTTACTGTCCCGCGCTGTGGTCACCCGTAACACCCTCATGATCATCGGCACGCTGTGCCTGCTCATGGGGCTCCTCCAGCTCATCGTCCCGTCGACGGACACCGACCCGATCTGCGATCCGGCGCTGTTCCCGGGCAAGACGAACCATGCGGCCTGCCATCAGGCGTGGGCGGCGCGCGGCATGGTCAGCGCGGCGTGCGGCATCGCCGGGATCGCGTTCATGACCGGCGCGGTCGCCGCCGCCGTGACCCGGCCGCGGCAGCAGGGCGCGCCGCAGATGCCGATGGCCAGGCCGCCCGCGGCCGCGCCGCCGCCGGGGCACGGCCCGTACGCGGGACCGGGCGGTCAGCCGTACCAGTAGGGGCTCAGACGAGGCTCCACGCCATGCCGTCGAGGATGTCGTGCTCGCTGACGAGGACGTCGTCGAGGCCGACGCGCGCCACGATGCGGTCCAGGATGAGGCTGCCCGCGCCGATGACGTCGACCCGGCCGGGGTGCATGACCGGGATGGCGGCGCGCTCGGCGTGGGTCATGGCGAGCAGCTTGCCGGAGATCTCGTGGACGCGGGCCGCGCTGATCCGGGAGTGGTGGATGCGCTCCGGGTCGTACGCGGGGAGGTCCAGGTCGATGCCGGCGAGCGTGGTGACGGTGCCGGCGAGGCCCAGCAGCGAGCCGGCCTCGAGCAGCGGCACCGCCTGCGCGGCCTCGTCGATCGCGGCGTCGATGTCCGCCGTGGCGGCCTCGATCTGCGCGGGCGTCGGCGGGTCGTCGTGGAGGTGGCGCTCGGTGAGGCGGACACAGCCGATGTTCACCGAGCGGCCCGCCGTGACGTCGGTGCCGCCGATGACGAACTCGGTGGACCCGCCGCCGATGTCGACCACGAGGTACGGGCGTACGGCGTCGCCGGCGCCGGCCAGCTCGCGGGTGGCGCCGAGGAACGACAGGCGCGCCTCCTCGTCGCCGGTGATCACCTCGGGGTCGACGCCGAGGATGGCGTGCACGCCCTCGACGAACGCGTCGCGGTTCTCCGCGTCGCGGGTGGCGCTGGTGGCCACCATGCGGACGGAGCGGGCGCCGAGGTCGTCGACGATCTTCTTGTAGTCGCGCAGCGCCTCGAGGGTGCGGTCGAGCGCGTCGGGGTTGAGCCGGCCCGTACGGTCGACCCCCTGGCCCAGCCGGACGATCTCCATGCGGCGGCTGAGGTCGCGCGACTCCCCGGTGTGCGGGTCGAGCTCGGCGACGAGCAGCCGGATCGAGTTGGTGCCACAGTCGACCGCGGCCACTCGCTTCATTCGGGGTCCCCCTCAACGCTGACGCACGGACCGGCCGCCCACCAGTCGCCGAGACGGCCGAGCACTTCCTTGCCGAACGGGTTGGCGCCGGGCACGGCCAGCTCGTGCGCGGCCAGCGCGTGCAGGCATTTCACCCGGTCCGGCATGCCTCCCGCGCTCTGCATACCCTCCGGCAACGGCGCCAAGCCGTCTTCTCTGGCCAGCTCGTCGCGGCGTGTGAGGTAGTCGTGGTGGGCCTCTTCGTACGCGCCGCGCAGCTCGGGATCGATGCCGAGGCGGTCGGTCATCTCGCGCATCACGCCGTCGGACTCCAGCGTGCCGATCATGGACGCGGCGCGCGGGCAGGTCAGGTAGTACAGCGTCGGGAAGGGGGTGCCGTCCTCGAGCCGGGGGGCGGTCGCCACGACGTCCGGGACGCCGCAGGGGCAGCGGTGCGCCACGCGGCGCGAACCGCGGGGAGGCCGGCCGAGCTGTTCCTCGACGAGCCCCTCGTCGGCGGGGTCAAGCATGAATCCGTGGGCCCTTCAACGTTGGGCGTGGTCGGCGGCCTCCACCGATTTCCACAATGTGGTGAACCACGGCCGTGACTCCTGCCGCTCGGACGGCCGGCCGCCCCGGCCGCTCTTCTCATCGTGCAGCACGATGTAACACTTGCGCCCCGGATAACAGAAATGCAGCCGGCGTGCGGCCTCCCGGCGGACGTAGTCGTCGTCGCCGAGCTGCGCCTTGCGCTTCTCCAGTGCGGACACCCGCTTGGCGACGGCCTGCTGCTGCGCCTCGAGCGCGGAGATCTGGCGGCGCTGCGCGATGTACTCGCGTACGGGATAGGCGAGGCTCAGCGTGATCGCGCAGACCACGATGGCGAGGATGGCCGCGCGGCTCGTCAGGTGCGACCGCGGCGGCCCGGGCGTACGGGCCGGGTGGTCCGTACGGCCGCGGGACGCCGTCGGGCGCCGCGTGCCGGCCGCCGGGCGCGCGGGCGCGCGGCGGGGCGTGCTCCCGCCCTTGCCCGGTCCCTCACGTGGCGGCGCCATGGCGGCCTCGTCAGCCCTCGGCGCGGAAGCGCGGGAACGCCGAGGCCCCGGCGTACGCCGCGGCGTCGTCGAGGTCGGCCTCGATGCGCAGGAGCTGGTTGTACTTCGCGACGCGCTCGCTGCGCGCGGGGGCGCCGGACTTGATCTGGCCGCAGTTGGTGGCCACCGCGAGGTCGGCGATCGTGGTGTCCTCCGTCTCGCCGGAGCGGTGGCTCATCATGCAGCGGAAGCCGCTGCGGTGCGCGAGGTCCATGGCGTCGAGCGTCTCGGTGAGCGTGCCGATCTGGTTCACCTTGACGAGCAGCGCGTTGGCGGCGCTCTCGGCGATGCCGCGGGCGATCCGCTTCGGGTTGGTGACGAAGATGTCGTCGCCGACGATCTGCACGCGGGAGCCGAGCGCCGCGGTCAGCGTCGACCAGCCGGACCAGTCCTCCTCGGCGAGCGGGTCCTCCAGCGAGACGAGGGGGTACGCGTCGAGCAGCGACGTGTAGTAGTCGGTCATCTGGGCGGCGGTGCGCTTCTCGCCCTCGAAGACGTACGCGCCGTCGGAGAAGAACTCCGAGGCGGCGGCGTCGAGCGCGAGCGCGACGTCGGTGCCGGGGGTGAGGCCGGCCTTCTCGATGCCCTCGACGATGAGGTCAAGCGCGGCGCGGTTGCTGTCGAGGTCGGGGGCGAAGCCGCCCTCGTCGCCGACGCCGGTGCTCAGGCCGCGCGACTTCACCACGGACTTCAGCGCGTGGTAGACCTCGGCGCCGTACTGCACGGCCTCGGCGAAGGTGGGCGCCCCGATCGGGGCGATCATGAACTCCTGGACGTCGACGTTGTTGTCGGCGTGCGCGCCGCCGTTGAGGATGTTCATCATCGGCACCGGCAGGACGTGCGCGTTCGGGCCGCCGAGGTAGCGGAACAGCGGCAGCTCGGCGGCGTCGGCGGCGGCCTTCGCGGTGGCCAGCGAGACGCCGAGGATGGCGTTGGCGCCGAGCCGCGACTTGTCGGGCGTGGCGTCGAGGTCGATCAGCGCCTGGTCGACGATCCGCTGCTCGTCGGCGTCGAAGCCGATGACGTCGGGCCCGATCTCGTCGATCACGCCGAGGACGGCCTTCTCCACGCCCTTGCCGGAGTAGCGCTCGCCGCCGTCGCGCAGCTCCACGGCCTCGAACCGACCCGTGGAGGCGCCGGACGGCACGGCCGCGCGCGCGTGGGTGCCGTCGTCGAGCAGCACCTCGACCTCGACGGTGGGGTTGCCGCGGGAGTCGAGGATCTCCCGGGCGTCTACGGCCTCGATGCTCGGCACGGACGTCTCCTGAGTTGCTCGGACGCCGACGGCGTCACGTCTGATTTGCCCGAAGGGGTGGCCCCTATGTCCGGGAAGAGCCTAGTGCCGTCAGGGGTGGCCGGCCGCACCGCCACGCGCGCTTGACTTCACTCGGGGTCCATTATCTACTTAGCCAGTCGGATTAGCTGTTTCGGTATGAAATGAGGGTTGTATGAGCGTCTCCCAGCCACGTCGGCGGGTGCGCACCGGGGCCGCCGCGGCTGTGGCGGCCGTGGCGGCGCTGCTCGCCGGGACGCTCGCCGCGTGCGGGGGCGGATCCGCTGAGGGCGCGTCGGCCACGACCGTACGGCTCGGGTTCTTCCCCAACCTCACCCACGCCTCCGCGCTGGTCGGCGTGCAGAAGGGCTATTTCGCCAAGGCGCTCGGCTCCGGCGCGAAGCTGAAGACCGCGACGTTCAACGCCGGGCCCGCCGCCGTGCAGGCGCTGTTCTCCGGCGCGGTCGACGCGACGTACGTCGGGCCGAACCCGGCGATCAACGCGTGGCAGCAGTCGCACGGCAAGGCCGTCAAGATCATCTCCGGCGCGGCGTCCGGCGGCGTGTCGCTGGTCGTCAAGCCCGGCATCAAGTCCGCGGCCGACCTGCGCGGCAAGAAGGTCGCCACCCCGCAGCTCGGCAACACCCAGGACGTCGCGCTGCGCTACTGGCTGAAGGGCAAGGGCCTGAAGACCGACCCCCAGGGCGGCGGCGACGTCCACGTCACGCCGATGGACAACAGCCAGACCGTACGGTCGTTCATCTCCGGCGACATCGCCGGCGCGTGGGTCCCCGAGCCGTACGCGAGCCGCCTGCTCATCGAGGGCAAGGGGAAGCAACTGGTCGACGAGAGCTCCCTGTGGCCCGGCGGCAAGTTCGTGATCACCCACCTGCTCGTCCGCACGGACTTCCTGAAGGAGCACCCGGACCAGGTCAAGGCGCTGCTCCAGGGCCAGGTCCAGGCGAACGACTTCATCAACAAGCACCCGGCCGACGCGGCCACATCGGTGAACAGCGAGCTGAAGGCGCTGAGCGGCAAGACGCTCAAGCCGGACGTCCTGAAGGCGGCGATGAAGCACGTCCAGTTCACCGACGACCCGATCGCGTCGTCGCTGAAGACCAGCGCCGACCACGCGGTGCAGGTGGGCCTGCTGAAGCCCATCGACCTGAACGGGATCTACGACCTCGGGCCGCTGAACGACGTGCTGAAGAAGGCCGGCGAGCCGGCGGTCAGCGGGTCGTGATGAGCGACCTCGACATCCGTACGACGGCCGCCACCGACACGGCCGTACGCCTCGACGACGTCGCCAAGGTCTTCGGCCAGGGCACCGGCGCGGTGCGCGCGCTCGACGGCGTGACGCTCGACGTCCCCGAGGGGCAGTTCACCTGCCTGATCGGCGCGTCCGGGTGCGGCAAGTCCACGCTGCTCAACCTGGTGGCCGGGCTCGACGCCGCCTCGCGCGGCGCGATCGACGTCGGCGGGCGGCGCGTCGCGCTGATGTTCCAGGAGTCGGCGCTGTTCCCGTGGCTGACCGCGAGCGGCAACGTGGAGCTGGCGCTGCGCACGAACGGGTCGTCCCGGCGGGCCGCCCGCAGCCGCGCCGCCGACCTGCTCGACCTCGTCCACCTCGGCGGGCTCGGCGGCAAGCGGCCGCACGAGCTGTCCGGCGGCATGCGGCAGCGGGTCGCGCTGGCCCGCGCGCTCGCCCAGGACGCCCACGTCCTGCTGATGGACGAGCCGTTCGGCGCGCTCGACGCCATGACGCGCGACCTCCTGCACGACGAACTGGAGCGCATCTGGTCGCGCGAGCGGCTGACCGTGCTGTTCGTGACGCACAACGTGCGCGAGGCGGTGCGCCTCGGCGACCGCGTGGTGCTGCTGTCCAGCCGTCCGGGGCGGGTCGTCGGCACGTTCGACGTGGACGGCGAGCGGCCGCGGCGCATCGACTCACCCGAGGTGGCGCGCATGGCCGCGACGATCACCGACCGGCTGCGCGAGGAGGTGGCCCGCCATGGCTGACGGCACGGCCACCGCGGCCGACACCCACGACGCACGGCTGTCCGCCCAGTTCGCCGGGTTGGACGCGCTGGAGAGCGACACGTCGACGCGGCGCAAGTGGCTGTCCCGTACGTGGGCGGCGGCCTGGCCGAAGCTGATCGCGATCGCGATCGTGCTCGCCGTGTGGCAGGTCGTCGTGTGGAGCGGCTGGCGCGACCCGTGGGTGCTGCCCGGCCCGTTCACGGCGCTCGCGCAGCTCCGCGACTTCCTCGGCGAGGGCACGTTCTGGCAGGCCGTCGGCATCACGATGAGCCGCGCCGTGCTCGGGTTCGCGATCGCCATCGTGATCGGCACGGTCCTGGGCGCGCTGGTCGCGCAGGTGAAGCCGCTGCGCGCCGCCATCGGCTCGCTGCTGGCCGGGCTGCTCACCATGCCGTCCATCGCGTGGCTGCCGCTGGCCATCCTGCTGTTCAAGCTGAGTGAGTCGGCGATCCTGTTCGTGATCGTCATCGGCGCGGCGCCGTCCATCGCGGGCGGGCTGGTGAACGGCATCGACTACATCCAGCCGATCATGCTCCGCGCCGGCCGGGTGCTGGGCCTGCGCGGCTGGCCGCTGTACCGCTCGGTGATCCTCCCCGCGTCGCTCCCGTCGTACGTCTCGGGGCTCAAGCAGGGCTGGGCGTTCGCGTGGCGCGGGCTGATGGCCGGCGAGCTGATGGTGATCATCGCCAACCGGCCGTCCATCGGCGTGCAGCTCAACCAGCAGCAGGAGTACAACGACGCGGCCGGGATGCTGGCCATGATGATCGTCATCCTGCTCATCGGCATCGCCGTCGACTCCGCGTTCGGCACCGTCGACCGGACGATCCAGCGCCGCTGGGGCGTCGCGAAGTCCTGACCGCCCCCGCATGAACGGGCCCCGGGCGCTCCTCACCGCGCCCGGGGCCGCACGTCCTCAGCCGCCCGGCGTCCACGCCGGCCGTACGCCGAACCAGTTCCAGTACGCCGAGGCGTACTGCCCGTTCCCGCCGGCGTCGGCCAGCGCGGCATCGACCTGCCGCGCCAGCGCCCCGTCGCCCTTCCGCACCCCGAAGACCAGGGGGTATCCGGGTCCGAACACGCCGCTCGCGGCCAGCGACGGCTGCTTCTTGGCGTAGTAGCGCGCCCGGCCGTCGTCGGTCGCCATGGCGTCGAGCGCGCCGTTCTGGACCATCACGACC
This sequence comes from Streptosporangiaceae bacterium, assembly GCA_036502625.1. Lineage (GTDB taxonomy): Bacteria > Actinomycetota > Actinomycetes > Streptosporangiales > Streptosporangiaceae > DASXYG01. The sequence goes on along the minus strand of DASXYG010000112.1, from coordinate 47,494 downwards.
TCGGCGTCGGTGTCGGTCTGCGGCACCAGCCGGATCTGCCCGCCGTGCGCGGCGTTGTACCGCTTGAGGTACGCGTACGGGTCGCTCGCGGCCGTGCCGCCGCCGTCGCCGATCACCCCGACCCGCTTGCCGGCGAGCGCGGCCGGCGACGCGGGGCCGCCCTTCTTGGTGAGCAGCGCGAACGACCGCCGTTCGTACGGCTTGGTCAGCCGGTACGTCTTCGCGAACCCGGACCAGTCGGTGAGGCCGGTGACGATGTCGCAGGCGCCGGACCGCAGCGCCGTCCCGTTGACGACGACCTCCGGGTTCAGCTTGACGAAGATCGGCGCCGCCTTGATGCGCTCCCCGACGAGGCTCAGCACGTCGACGTCGAACCCGTGCACCTTGCCGGTGCCGGCCACGCCGGCGGCGCCCTCGCTGACGTACGGCTCGCCGGAGATCAGCGCGCACACCCGGAGCTGCCCCTTGTGCTTCAGCGGCACCTTCGTGCCCGCGGGCATCGTCGCCATGGGCCGCGGCGCCGGCGGCGACGCCTGGGAGGCCGCGGCCGACGGCGAGGCGGGCGCCGAGCTCGGTGTCGTCGCGGGATGCCCACCACCACATCCCGCGACGACGAGCGCGGCACCGCCGAGCGCGAGGGCGGTCGTCGTGTTCCGTATCCGGCGCACACGTCCCCCTGGCCCATGCCGATTCGGTACGCGGTCCGTGCCGCGTGCGGTCGGCAGAGTAGACGGCGCCGATTACACCTCCCTTACATCCCGGGAGGCCCGTCCACGGTGAGGTCGGGGAGGGGGCCGTGGTGGGGTTCGACCTCGACGAGGGCGTGCTGGCCCGTGCAGGCCTGGCCGAGGCGGGACGTGGGGCGGTCGGCGGTCAGGACGTTCGGGTTGCCGTGGCGGCAGTGGCGGGGGTCGGCGGGGTCGGGGTCGTACCACGCGCCGGTGGACAGTTGCACGACGCCCGGGCGTACGGCCGTGCTGGTCTCCAGGCCCGCCAGGCAGCTTCCGCGGTCGTTGAAGATCCGGACGGGGTCGCCGTCGTGCAGGCCGCGTGCCGCCGCGTCGTCGGGGTGCAGGCGTACGGGCTCGCGGCCGGCGATCTTGGACTTGCGGCTGTGCTCGCCGATGTCGAGCTGGCTGTGCAGGCGGGCGCGCGGCTGGTTGGCGATCAGGTGCAGCGGATACCGCGCGGCGGCCGCGGCGCCCAGCCACTCCTCCGGCTCCAGCCACGACGGATGCCCGGGGCAGTCGTCGTAGCCGAACCCGGCGATCGTCTCCGAGAAGACCTCGATCCGCCCGCTCGGCGTGTCGAGCGGGAACGCGTCGGGGTCCGTACGGAAGTCGCCGAGCAGCACCTGCTCGCCCTGGGCCATGGGCAGCGCGACGGGGTCGCCGGCCCAGAACGTGTCGAAGTCCGGGAGCGCGCCGCCCACACGGTCGCGCCACTCGTCGTACAGGTGGCGCAGCCAGCCCCGTACGTCGCGGCCCTCGGTGAACGCGTCGCGCACGCCGAGCCGCGCCGCGAGGCCGGTGAAGATCGCGTAGTCGTCGCGCGCCTCGCCCGCGGGACGGGTCAGCGCCGGCATGGGGAACAGCAGGCCCTCGGCCTTGCCCGCGCCGAAGTCGTCGCGCTCGATGGACATCGTCGCGGGCAGCACGATGTCGGCGTGGCGCGCGGTCGCCGTCCAGAACTGCTCGTGCACCACGACCGTGTCGGGGCGGGTGAACGCCTCGTGCAGGCGGCCGAGGTCCTGGTGGTGGTGGAACGGGTTGCCGCCCGCCCAGTAGACGAGCCGGATGTCCGGGTACGTCATCCGCCGCCCGTTGAAGTCGTACGCCTCGCCCGGGTGCAGCAGCATGTCGGCGACCCGGGCGACCGGGATGAACGCGTCGATGCCCGTGCCCTGCGGCAGCGACGGCGGCGAGACGAGACGTGCCGTCATGCCGACGTCGGCCGTGGAGCCGTAGCCGTGGCCGAAGCCGCCGCCGGGCAGCCCGATCTGGCCGAGCATCGCGGCGAGCACGACGCCGAGCCACAGCGGCTGCTCGCCGAACCGGGTGCGCTGCAGCGACCAGCTCACGGTGATCAGCGTCCGCCCGGAGGCCATGTCGCGCGCGAGGCCGCGGATGGTGGCGGCCGGCACGCCGGTGATCGCCTCCGCCCACTCCGGCGTCTTCGCCGCCCCGTCGGGCTCGCCGCGCAGGTACGCGGCGAACGCGGGATAGCCGACGGTGTAGCGGTCCAGGTACGCGGTGTCGGCGAGCCCGTCGTCCATCAGGACGTGCGCCAGGCCGAGCATCAGCGCCGCGTCCGTGCCCGGCCGCGGCGCCAGCCACTCGGGCTCCGCTTCGGCGGGGGTGTCGTCGCGCAGCGGGCCGACCGACACGAAACGGCAGCCGCGCGCGCGAGCCGCGGCCAGCGCGTGCCGGGTGGGGTGGCGCCCGACGCCGCCGGGCGACATGGCGGCGTTCTTCCCCGAGATGCCGCCGAACGCGACGACCATGTCGCTGTGCTCGGCGATCACCGGCCAGGAGGTGGCGTACTGCGTGATGTCGTCGAGCTCGCCGATGACGTGCGGGAGCAGCGCCTTCGACGCGCCGTGGCTGTAGCTGCCGAAGTGGCGTACGTAGCCGCCCGCGCTGTTGAGGAACCGGTGGAGCTGGCTCTGCGCGTGGTGGAACCGGCCCGCGCTGGACCAGCCGTACGATCCGCCGTACACCGCGCGCGGCCCGTGCTCGGTGTACACCCGGCGCAGCTCGCCGGAGACGGCGTCGAGCGCCTCGTCCCAGGTCACCGGAACGAACGTGTCGGCGCCGCGGCCCTCGCCCCCGGGCCCGCGCTCCAGCCAGCCGCGCCGTGCGTACGGGCGGTCGATGCGCGTGGGGTGGTGCTGGGCGGACGCAACGTTGTCGATGAGCCGGTACGGGTCGGGATCGCCGCGCCATGGGCGTACGGACGTCAGGGTGTGGCCGTCGCTCGTCGCCTCGAACGCTCCCCAGTGGGTCAGATGCACCGCCAAGGCTGCCCCCTTCGTGTCGGCTCATCCGATTCTTCCTTACCGATCGCCCGGACGCGAGGGCACATCCTGGGCGCTTGCAAGTGATGACTTACAGATGTCACGCTGGAGCCCGAGCGGTCCGCGTAGCGTGAAAGGCGAGGTCCTGATGACGTCATCCGAGGGCGTGGCCGAGGACGCACCCGTCGGCGAGGAGCCCGTCCCGGACGCGGTCCGCGCGTCCATCACCGGGCTCAGCACGCTCGCCGGCGCCGCGAACGTGATCATGCAGCTCGCCTGGCTGCCGATCGGCCACGGCGTCGCGCTCAGCACCGTCGACAGCGGCCGGCTGGACAAGCGGCCGCTCAAGCGCACCCGCACCACGTTCAGCTACGTCATGGTCGCCATGCTCGGCACCGAGCACGAGCGCGCCGTCATGCGCGCCGAGGTGGGCCGCCAGCACCGGCACGTCCACTCCGCGCCCGGCGACGCGGTGAAGTACAACGCCTTCGACCGCGACCTCCAGCTCTGGGTCGCCGCGTGCCTCGCCTGGGGCGCCGAGGACCTCTACCTCCGCCTGTACGGCGAGCCCGACCCGGCCGAGCACGACGCCTTGTACCGCCACCTGGCCCGCTTCGGCACCACCCTCCAGGTCCCCGAGGACATGTGGCCCGCCGACCGCGCCGCCTTCGCGGAGTACTGGGAGGCCGGCCTCGCCAAGGTCGAGATGGACGACACCACCCGCACGTACCTGAACGGGTTCGCCCGCCTGGACTTCCTCCCCTGGCCCTTCCGCACCGCCCTCGGCCCCCTCAACCTGTTCTTCACCACCGGCTTCCTGCCGCAGCGGTTCCGCGACGAGATGGGCCTGGATTGGACCCCCCGCCAACAGTCCCGCTTCGACCGAGTCGTCCGTACGGCCGCCGCCCTCAACCGCGCTCTCCCCCGCCCGGCCCGCGAGTTCCCCTGGAACCTCTACTGGTGGGACCTCCGCCGCCGCATCCGCACGGGCCGCCCGATCGTGTGACCGTCATCGCCTCGACGCCCAGCTCCGCGCCGAGCCGCCGCATGGACAGCTTGTCGTCGAGGACATCACGCCGGAGCCCACCGGGCGGGCGTTCGAGAATGAGGGCGTCTTCGTGTTCACCGTACGGAACGGGAAGGTCACCGAGATGCGCGGCGTCTCCGACCGGATGACCATGCTCACCCAGCTCGGCGTGCTGCCGGACATCGGCTCCTGACGCGCGGCGTCAGGAGGCGGGCCAGGCGGCGCGCCAGTCGTCCGGGGCGGCCGCGCCGCCGGACTCCGCGCGCTGGAAGCGGTCGCGGAACGCGCGGGCCACCGCGCGCAGCTCCTCCTCCGCGTGCGCGCCGGGCTCGGCGGCCACCAGGTTGAACAGGCGGGCGCCGAGGTCGTCGCCGGGCACGGGGATCAGGTCGGGCGGGAGGCCGGCGCGTACGGCGCGGCGCTGGAGGGCGGCGGCCAGGGCGAGGGCGGGCTGCGCGGTGGGCACGCCCTGCAGGGCGGAGGCGTCGTCGCCGTGCTTCGCGGCGCGCTCGGCGGCCTTGATCTCGTCCCAGTTGGCCGTGACGTCGGCGGCGCCGTCGACCGCGACGTCGGCGAAGACGTGCGGGTGGCGGCGGATCATCTTGTCGACGATGCCCGCGGCCACGTCGTCGACGGTGAAGCCGGTGCCGTCGGTGCGCTCGGCCGCGACGCGGGAGTGGAACATCACCTGCAGGAGGACGTCGCCGAGCTCCTCGCGCAGCCCCGCGAGGTCGCCGGACTCGATCGTCTCGACGGTCTCGTACGCCTCTTCAATCAGGTACTTCGCCAGCGAGGCGTGCGTCTGTCCCTGGTCCCAGGGGCATTCGGCGCGCAGCCGGTCCATGACGGCGACGAGGTCGAGCAGCCGCCCGCCCGGCAGGTCGTACGACCCGGGCACGACCTCCACCTCGACGTCGCCCAGGCCGCCCTCGGCGCCCGTCTCGGCGGACGCCACGACGCGGCGGGCCAGCGCCTCCGCGAGGTCGTCGCCGTCGCCGGTGCCCGCGACCCAGACGACCGTACGGCCCGAGGCGCGGTCGAGGAGCCAGCGGGCCAGGTCGTCCGGGGTGCGCCTGGCCTCGGGCGGCACGGACGCGCAGGCCACGCCCGCCTCCGTGAGGTACGGCACCTGCGGGTGGTCGTCCGGCGCGGCCACCTCGTCGGCGGCGCGCAGTTCGTCCCACGCGCCCGCCGTCAGCAGGCCCGGGGCGACCCGGTGCGACGTGGAGAGGACGACCAGGCGTCCCGGCATCGGGGGCTCCCCCATCTCGTGGTCGGGCGTACGGGCTCAGCCCTGGGCCGGGAGCTCCGGCGACTCGGGGCGCGACAACCGGTCGGAGTCGGTCGCGATGGCGAGCTGGCTGTAGTCGAACCGGCCGTAGCGCGGGTTGACGTCGATCTTCATCGAGCGCGCGGTGGTGCGCATGACCTTGGACAGCCCGGCCTGGATCTTCTGCTGCTCGGCCATCGACTTCGGCCGCGGGCCGAGCGCGCCGGCGATGCCCTGGAGGTCGAGCTGGAACCGCGCGTAGTCGCGGGCGCGCTCCGGCGGCACGCCCATCACGACGGCCTCGTCGGCCACGCGGGACTCGCCGCCGACCGCCGCGATCGCCTTGTCGACACTGCCGTCGGAGACGCCGACGCCCTGGCGCTTCGCGGCCTCGTCGGCGAGCTTGAACACCACCAGGTTGTACAGCACGCTGCGCGGGATCGAGCTGGTGTCGAGCAGGCGCAGCTCGCTGCTCGGCAGGGGGTTGGCGTTGTACGCCTTCTGCCACTCGGTGACGGCGCCGTTCAGGTCGTCCGTCGTGATGCGCTGGCCGCCGACCATCGCGGCCGCGCCCATCTTCGCCGCGGAGCAGGCGCCGAGCAGCGAGACGGCAGCGGCGGCGGCGCCGAGCGCGCAGCCGGCCTTCAGCCATTTGGAGATGCGGGACACGCCGGTCCTTTCCCTGTTCGGTTTCGCGGGGACTGAGTCTGCGGTCAGGTCGCGGCGCCCGCGGGCGTCTCGGTGAACATGGCCTCGACCAGATCCGTGCACCATTTCAGCAGAGCCAGGTCGCGCAGTGGGCGTCCGCCGAGCGGTGCGGTCTTGGGTGTCGGAACCAGCATCGTACGGGCCTGCTCCTTCACGATCGACTTCGGGTAGAGCCGCTGGAGCCGCACCTTCTGGGAGTCGCGCAGCTCGACGGAGGCGAACCTGACGTGCTGGCCCTGGAGCGTGACGTCGGTCAGCCCGGCGCGCCGCGCGCGGACGCGGAACCGCGCCACGGCCAGCAGGTTGGTGACCGGCTCGGGCAGCGGGCCGTAGCGGTCGGCGAGCTCCTCGGCCACGGCGGCGATGTCGTCGTCATCGGCGACGGACGCGATGCGCCGGTACGCCTCCAGCCGCAGCCGCTCGCCGGGGACGTAGTCGTGCGGGATGTGCGCGTCGACCGGCAGCTCGACCTTGACGTCCGGCTGCTCGGCGGGGCCGTCGCCCTTCATCTCGCGCACCGCCTCGCCCACCATGCGGACGTAGAGGTCGAAGCCGACGCCGGCGATGTGGCCCGACTGCTCCGCGCCGAGGATGTTGCCGGCGCCGCGGATCTCGAGGTCCTTCATCGCGACGTACATGCCCGCGCCCATCTCGGTGTGCTGCGCGATCGTGGCCAGCCGCTCGTGGGACGTCTCCGTCAGCGGCTTCTCCGGCGGGTACAGGAAGTAGGCGTACGCGCGCTCGCGGCCGCGGCCGACGCGGCCGCGGAGCTGGTGGAGCTGCGACAGGCCGTACATGTCGGCGCGGTCGACGATCAGCGTGTTGGCGTTCGGGATGTCCAGACCGGACTCGACGATCGTGGTGGCCACGAGGACGTCGTAGTTCTTCTCCCAGAAGTCGACCATGATCTTCTCGAGCTGGTGCTCGTTCATCTGGCCGTGCGCCACCGCGACGCGCGCCTCGGGGACCAGCTCGGCGACGCGCGCGGCCACCTTGTTGATCGACGAGACCCGGTTGTGCACGAAGAAGACCTGGCCCTCGCGCATCAGCTCGCGGCGCACGGCCGCGGCGATCTGCTTCTCGTCGTACGGCCCGACGAACGTCAGCACCGGGTGGCGCTCCTCGGGCGGGGTGAGGATCGTGGACATCTCGCGGATGCCGGTGACGCCCATCTCCAGGCTGCGCGGGATCGGCGTGGCGGACATCGCCAGGACGTCGACTTCGGTGCGGAGCTGCTTCAGGAACTCCTTGTGCTCGACGCCGAACCGCTGCTCCTCGTCGATGATCACCATGCCGAGCCGCTTGAACCGGCTCTCCGACGACAGCAGCCGGTGCGTGCCGATCACGATGTCGACCGAGCCGTCGGCCAGGCCGCGCAGGGTCTCGGCGGACTCCGCGGCGGTCTGGAAGCGGGACAGCGGCTTCACGACGACGGGGAAGCTGGCGTAGCGCTCGGAGAACGTCGACATGTGCTGCTGGACGAGCAGGGTCGTCGGCACGAGCACGGCGACCTGCTTGCCGTCCTGCACGGCCTTGAACGCGGCGCGCACGGCGATCTCGGTCTTGCCGTAGCCGACGTCGCCGCAGATCAGCCGGTCCATCGGGACGGACTTCTCCATGTCGGCCTTGACCTCGTCGATGGCGCCGAGCTGGTCGGGCGTCTCGGCGTACGGGAAGGCGTCCTCCAGCTCCCGCTGCCACGGGGTGTCCGGGCCGAAGGGGTGGCCGGGCGAGGCCATGCGCGCGGAGTAGAGGCGGATCAGCTCGCCGGCGATCTGGCGTACGGCCTTGCGGGCGCGGCTCTTGGTCTTCGCCCAGTCGGTGCCGCCCATGCGGTTCAGCGCCGGGGCCTCGCCGCCGCTGTAGCGGGTGACCTGGTCGAGCTGGTCGGTGGGCACGAAGAGCCGGTCGCCGGGCTGGCCGCGCTTGGTCGGGGCGTACTCGATCACCAGGTACTCGCGGGTGGCGCCCTGGACCGTACGCTGCACCATCTCGACGAACCTGCCGACGCCGTGCTGCTCGTGGACGATGTAGTCGCCGGCCTTGAGCTGGAGCGGGTCGACACCGCCGCGGCGGCGGCTCGGCATGCGCCGCATGTCCTTCGTGGACGAGCGCTGGCCCACGAGGTCGGCCTCGGTGAGCACGGCGGTGGTCACGGACGGCCACACGAAGCCGTGGTCGACCGAGCCGGTGGAGACGTGCGCCACGGACGGCTCGGGCGGTGCGTCCAGGTCGGGGACGAGCCGCACGCCGAGGCCGTCGCCGCGCAGCACCTCGACCAGCCGCTCCGCGGGACCGAGCCCCTCGGTGACCAGGACGACGCGCCAGCCGCTGGACAGCCAGCCCTTGACGTCGCCGAGCGCCTTCGCGGTGTCGCCGCGGTATTCGTGCGCGGCCTCGGCGCCGATGACGATCGAGCCCTCGTCGACGGACTCGGTCTCCTCGTCGACCGCGAACGGGGTGATCGACCACCAGGGGATGCCGAGCCCCGCGGCGTCCGCACGGATCTCCGCGATGGGCTTGAAGGCCGCGGCGCCGAGGTCGATGGGCGCCTCGCCGCCAGCCGCGGCGTTCACCCAGGAGGCCTCGAGGAACTCCTGGCTGGTCGCGACCAGCTCGGCGGCGCGGCCCCTGATGCGCTCGGGGTCGCACGCCACCACCATTCCGCCGGCCGGGAGGTGGTCGAGCAGCAGCTCCATGCGGTCGGCGAGCACGGGCGCGAACGCCTCCATGCCCTCGACCGCGGTGCCGTCGGCGAGCTTGTCGAGGATCTCGGCGAGCGCGGGGTGGCGCTCGGCCAGCTCCTTGGCGCGTTCCCGTACGGGCGGGGTGAGCAGCAGCTCGCGGCACGGCGGCGCCCACAGGCCGTGGTCGGCGGGGTCGAGGCTGCGCTGGTCGGCGACCTTGAAGGAGCGGATCTCGTCGACCTCGTCGCCGAAGAACTCCACGCGCAGCGGATGCTCCTCGGTGGGCGGGAAGACGTCCACGATGCCGCCGCGCACGGCTACGTCGCCGCGCTTCTCCACGAGGTCGACGCGGGCGTAGCCGGCCTCGACGAGGTCGGTGACGATCTGTTCGAGGTCGGCCTCGTCGCCGGGGCGCAGCCGGACGGGGCGCAGCTCGCCGAGCCCGGCCACCAGCGGCTGGAGCACGCTGCGTACGGGCGCGACGACGACGCGCAGCGGCCCGGCGGTGGGGTCGTCCGGATCGGGGTGGTCGAGGCGGCGCAGCACGGACAGCCGCTGGCCCACGGTGTCCGACCTCGGCGACAGCTTCTCGTGCGGCAGCGTCTCCCACGCCGGGAAGTGCGCCACGGAGTGCTCGGGCAGCAGCGATTTCAGCGCGGCCTCGAGGTCTTCGGCCTCGCGCCCGGTGGCGGTCACCGCGAGGACGGGCCGCCCGCCGCCGGGGCCGCCGTGTTCGGCGAGGGAGCCGACGAGGTACGGGCGCAGCGGCGGCGGCGCGACGAGGTCGAGGCGGTCGGCGCCCGCGCGCGCGTCGGCGAGCGCCCGGCCGAGGCCGGGGTCGGCATTGACGACATCGAGAAGAGCACGAAGGCTCATGAGCACCCGCTCCAGACAGCACGAACACCCCCAGCCGGGATACCTGGTGGGGGTCGGGGCGCACGGTACGAACGCCCGGCCTCCACCCTACGCGCGCCCGGCCGCCCTCGCGCGCACCCGGCGCACGCACCCGTGGACGGCCGTACGGAATTGCCGTCGGCACGCCGCGTTAATTGCTTCTCATTAAGCAAATTAATTGTGGTGCGGGAATCGCATATGGTGTCCGCATGACGTGTCCTAAGTGCCAGGGCCAGATGCACACGGTCGACCGCGGCGGCGTGCATATCGACCAGTGCGCGCAGTGCCGCGGCGTCTTTCTCGACCGCGGCGAATTGGAGCACATCCTGACCGCGGAGCAGCGCCACTACGGCGGCGTCCCGCCGTACGACGGGGGCGGCCACCAGCCCGGCTACCGCCCCGACTCCCCGGGTCCGTACGCACGCGGCGGCTATCCCGACTCCCCGAGGGGGTACGGCCATGGTCGCCGTCCCGACTCCCCCGGGCCGTACGGGCACCGCGGCAGGCGCCGGAGTTTCCTTGAGGGATTGTTCGACTGAAGGCGCGCGCATAATCACGTGAACCCGCTGATTTGTGCGCGCTGCGGAGCATATTCGGGCGCGCCGGAAGTCGACCCGGCCGCGGGCGTCCTGAATTGCCGCGCGTGCGGCCATCGCGAGCCGTTCCTGCGGCTGCCGCTGTTCGCGCTGACCGGGCCGAGCGGCACCGGGAAGTCGACGGTCGCGCGGCGGCTCGCCGGGCTGCTCGGCGGCCGCGTGGTGGTGCTGGAGCAGGACGTCCTGTGGATCGGCGCGCTGCGCGACGGCGACCCGCGCGCGTTCCGCGCCGTCTGGCTCCGCATGGCCGCGATGATCCACCAGAGCGGCCGCGCGGCGGTGCTCTGCGGCACGGTCGCGCCCGAGGAGTTCGCGCCGCTGCCCGAGCACGCCCTGTTCGCCGGCATCCACTACCTGGCGCTGACCTGCGCGAGCGACGTCCTCGCCGAGCGGCTGCGCGGCCGTCCGGCCTGGCGCGCCTGGGACGAACCGCGCATCGCCGAGACCGTGGAGTACAACGACTGGCTGCGCGCCAACGCGGCGCATCTCGATCCGCCGATGCGGCTGGCCGACACCACGCGCTCCTCGATCGACGCGACGTCCGCCGAGGTCAGCGCCTGGGTGGACGCGGGCCTCCGGACGCACTTCACCGAATGGCCCAACGCTCCGCATTGGAACGATTACTCTTCGGGTTTGTGATCACTTCTCGTACCCCCGAGACCGGCAGGCCGGCGCCACGGAGCACCCGTACGGATCTGTTCGCCCGGCGCGTATGCGACAAGGCCGCGGAGACGGCGCTGCGCCCGGTCCGCATCCTCGCGGCCGGCTGCGGCGACCCGGCCATGCCCGGCCTGGACCTCGGCCGCGTCGACCACCACGTCACCGGCATCGACGAGGACACCCCCGCGCTGCGCGCCCACGCCGGCACCCGCCCCGACGTCCACGTCGCCCAGCTCGGCGACCTCCGTACGGCCGCGCTCCCGCCCCGCACCTTCGACATCGTCTACAGCGCGTACCTCGTCGAGCGCACCCCGCACGCCGAGCTGGTGCTGGACCGCTGCATCTCGGCGCTGCGCCCCGGCGGCCTCCTGCTGCTGCGCCTCCGCGACCGCGAGTCGGCGCTCGGCTTCCACGACCGCGTCCTGCTCGGCCTCCCGGTGCTGGCCGCGCTCCGCCGCCTGCTCGCCCACCGCACACCGCGCGACCACGAGCCGGAGCCCGCGGACGCCCAGGCGCGCCCGCTGCCCGCGGTGTACGGACCGCTCGCGTCGGCGCGCGGCATCCACTGGTACTGCCTGATGCGCGGCCTGAGCATCGCCGAGGAGTACGCCGACCGCACCGCCGCGCCCGGCTCGGCCCTGACGAGCCTCTGCCGCCTCATCCACCTGGCCAGCCGCGGCCGGTTGTCCGCCGACCACGACGAGCTCGTCTTCATCATCCGCAAGCCGGAGAACCGCGCCGCCCGGCTCCTGTGAGCCATCCCCGGGTGGGATGTGGGGGAGACGGCCGGTCGCACGTATCGTGGGGCCGTTGTACGGGATGGGGAACGGAGTGTCGGTGGCGTCTACGCAGGGTGCTTCGCTGGACGAGCTGCGGGGGGTGCCGCGCTGGGCGCCCGGCGCGCGTGAGCTCGCCGATCTGGAGCTGCTGCTCGACGGCGCGTTCGCGCCGCTGCGCGGCTTCCTCTCCAGTGCCGACCTCGCGGCCGTCGCCGAGGCCGGCGAGCTGGCCGACGGCACACCCTGGCCGATCCCGGTCACGCTGACCGTCCCGGCCCCGGAGGCCGACGGCCCCGAGCTCGACGCCGCGGAGCAACGCCTGATCCTCACCGACGAAGAGGGCACGCCGCTCGCGCTGCTCGCCGTCGAGGAGCGCGCCGAGGTCCCCGAGGGCGTCCGCCTCGCCGGTCCGGTCACCGCGCTGCGCCCCGTGGAGCACGGCCCGTTCCGCGCGCTGCGCGCCGCACCCGAGGCCGTACGCAAGGGCCTCGCGGAGCGTGCGGAGCCGGAGCGCGCGGTGCTCGCCGTAGCCGTGCGCGAACCGCTGCACCGGCGCACCCTCGCGCAGATCCGCCACATCGCCGACGACCTCCGCGCCGACGTCCTCGTGCTGCCGCTGACCGGCGGCGCCCACCCGGGCACGCTGATCCGCGCCGTGCTGGCCGCGCGCAACGAGCTGCCGTCCGGCACCCGCATCGTCCCGGTGCCGCTGGCGCCGCGCCCCGCCGGCCCGCCGCCCGCCGCGCCGATCTCCCCCGCCACCGCCGACCTCCTGGCCCGTGCGCACATCGCCGCGGCGTACGGCGCCACCCACCTCCTCGCCGACTTCCCCACCGGGGAGACCGCCGCCGACCTCGCCGACCACCACGTCGCCGCCGCGTCGCCGCTGCCGCTCGTGGTGCCGGGCGTCTGGGGGTTCGACACCTCCGTCGAGGTCTGGCGCCCCGCCGACCGCATCGCGGCGGACGACCTGCGCGCCGAGCTCACCACCGAGCGCCTCATGGAGCTGCTCGACGCGGGGGCGGAGATCCCCGTGTGGTTCACGCCGGAGACGGTGGCGCGCGAGCTGCGCGCCGCGCACCCGCCGCGCTACGAGCGCGGGCTGACGGTGTTCTTCACCGGGCTGTCCGGTTCGGGCAAGTCGACGGTCGCGCGGGCGCTCGGCGACGCCCTCACCGAGCGCGGCCGCACCGTCACCTCACTCGACGGCGACGTGGTCCGCCGCGTGCTGTCCGCCGGGCTGACGTTCTCCCGCGCCGACCGCGACCTCAACATCCGCCGCATCGGCTACGTCGCCGCCGAGATCACCCGCCACGGCGGCGTGGCCGTCTGCGCGCCCATCGCGCCGTACGCCGCGACCCGCGCCGAGGTCCGCGCGATGGTCGAAGCGGCGGGCGACTTCGTGCTGATCCACGTCGCCACCCCGCTGGAGACCTGCGAGGCGCGCGACCGCAAGGGCCTGTACGCCAAGGCGCGCGCGGGCCAGATCCCCGACTTCACCGGCATCTCCGCGCCGTACGAAGCGCCGGACGACGCCGACCTCGTCCTCGACACGACCGACATCTCCGCCGACGATGCCGTGCGCGCGGTCCTCGACCTGCTGACGCACGGCGGATGGGTACGCGACGATGCACATTGATCTCCCGATGGCCGTCGGCGGCCTCATCGTGGGCGTGATCGTGGGCCTCACCGGCATGGGCGGCGGCGCACTGATGACGCCGATGCTCATGGTCGTCTTCGGCGTGCCGCCGCTGGCCGCCGTGTCCAGCGACCTGGTCGCGTCGGCGGTGATGAAGCCGGTCGGCTCGCTGGTCCACCTGCGGCGGCGCACCGTCCACTTGGGCCTGGTGAAGTGGCTGTGCCTCGGGTCGGTGCCCAGCGCGTTCTGCGGCGTGCTGATCACCCGGGCGCTCGGCAAGGGCGCGGCCGTCAACGAGGTCGTGCAGATCGCGATGGGCGTGGCGCTGCTGTTCGCGGCCACGATGATGGTCGTCAAGGCCTATCTCTCGCTCCGGTCCCGTACGGCCCCCGGCGCCGCACCGCAGGAGAACGCCCTGACCGGCGCCGACTCCGTTTTCGCGCGCCCGCTCCCGACTGTACTGGTCGGTATAGTTGGCGGGTTGATCGTCGGCATGACGTCCGTCGGCTCCGGCTCGCTGATCATCGTGGCGCTGCTGATGCTCTATCCCCTGCTGCCCGCGACCCACCTGGTCGGCACGGACCTCGTCCAGGCGGTGCCGCTGGTCGCCGCCGCGGCGCTCGGCCACCTCGTCTTCGGCGACTTCCACCTGGCCGTCACGGCGTCCCTGCTGATCGGCTGCGTTCCCGGCGCGTACATCGGCGCCCGGCTGTCCTCGCGCGCCCCGTCCGGCCTGATCCGCCGCGCCCTGATCGTCGTCCTGGTGGCGTCCGGCCTGAAGATGTTCGACCTCGGCGCGCTCACGATCGGCTGGCTCACCCTCGCGATCGTCGTCGGCGGCTCCCTGGCCTGGATGGCCGCACGCCGCGTGCACGGCCTGCCGGCCCTGGCGCGTACGGAGCGCCGCCGCGCGGTCAGCGGCGCCTGAACGGCACCGCGTCTACCTGCGCGGTTCGCCAACGATCATGACGGTGGGTGATGATAGGTCCGGCCACGGAGCGGATTCACTCGGAAATCGGTAAACCGCGCCCGTCCACCCTGCGTCGTCGTATAGAAGTTAGATTGCACCCGACTGCCCCCGGACAGATGCGGCGTGCTCCCGGCAAGAGCCCCCGGCCTCCCCCGCCCGACTGGCCCCGCCGGCCCGCTGAAGGAGCTTTGTGCAGAACATGGACGTGCAGCAGAGCGGCACGATGGAACTCTCCGACTACGCGGCCATGATCCGCCGCAGGGGATGGGTCATCGCCGTCGGGGTCGCGGTCGGCTTGGCGCTGGCCGGGATCGCGCTCGTCGTGTTCCCGAAGCACTACACCGCTGAGGCGTCCGTCCAGGTGACCAAGACCGGCGCCGAGGCCATCGGCGGCAGCGGCAACGCCGACGCCCGCACCAACGGCGGCATCAACCTCGACACCGAGGCGCAGCTCGTCCGCTCCGCCGACGTCGTGGGCCGCGCCGAGCAGCTCATGCGGGTGCGCATCCCGATGGAGGACATCCTCCAGAACATCCAGGTCACCGTCCCGCCGAACACCTCGGTGCTGACGATCTCCTACGAGGGCTCGTCCGCGCGCGGCGCCCAGGCCGGGGCCCACGCCTTCGCCCAGGCCTACCTCGACAGCCGGAAGGCGAACGCGCAGTCGCAGATCAACAGCGCGGTCGGGTCGATCAACCGGCAGCTCGCCGGGCTGCGCGACGACCTACGGCAGTGGTCGGGCCGTGTGGCGTCACTGCCGCGCAACTCCTCCGACCTCTCGTTCGCCGAAGTTCAGCGCGACCTCGTCAAGGGCCGGATCGAGGACCTCAACAAGCAGCTCAGCCCGCTGACGTCCGCGACCGTCACGCCCGGCCGCATCATCGCCGACGCCGAGCTGCCGGACAGCCCGAGCAGCCCGCTGCCGCTGGTGTTCCTCGGCGGCGGCCTGCTCGCGGGCCTGCTCGTCGGCCTGGTGGTCGCGTTCATCCGCGACCGGTCGGACAAGTACATCCGCTACTCCCGCGACATCGAGCGCGCGCTGGAGATCCCCGTCCTGCTCGACGTCCCCGCGAAGGGCGGCAGGCTGGGCCTGCTCACCGCGCGCAGCCGCATCGGGCAAAGCTTCCACGAACTGTGCCACTCCCTGACGGCCACGCTCGGCCACGGCGGCCACGTGATCCTGGTGACCGGCGCCGCGCCCGGAATGGGCGGCAACGTCGTCGCCGCGAACCTCGCCGCCGCCCTGGCCCGTACGGAGACCGGCGTGCTGCTGGTCTGCGCCGACCTCCACTCCCCCGTCGCGCAGAACGTCCTCGGCCTGTACGACGGGCCCGGCCTCGCCGAGGCGCTGCTCGACCGCGCGGAGCCCGGTGACGTGGAGCAGCGCGCCGGGGAGATCCCGTCGCTGCGCGTCGTGCCGCCGGGCCACGAGGGCGAGCTCGCCGCCGACCTGCTCCAGCGCGAGGCCATGGCCAAGATGATCGCCCGGCTGCGGCGGAGCTGCCGCTACCTGGTGATCGAGGCGCCGTCCACGTCCGCGGGCGCCGACGCGCAGGCGCTCGCCGACCTCGCCGACGCCGCGGTGATCGTCGTCGAGATGCCCAAGACCCGCTACGACCAGGTGCGCGACGCCGCGCGCCAGCTCGACCGCATGGGCGCGGCCGTCATCGGCGCGGTCGCCGTACCCGACCAGGGCCGGCCGGCCGTGCTCAGGACCCGCCCGATGCCGCAGTCGGCCCCGGTGCCCGACCACCGCCGCCCGCCCGCGCGCGCCGCGCTGCCCCCGGCCAACGGCCACAGCAGGCCGCAGGGCGCGCCCGACCGCCTGGTCGCCGCGGCCCGCGACGAGAACGAGGCCGACACCTCCACGTGGCGCACGGTCGACGCCGATTCCGAGGAGCCGGAGGAGGAGGGCTACGCCGACTCCTACGGCGCGAGCGACGCCTACAGCTCCGGCGATGCGTACGGCTCGGGCGAGTCCTACGGCCCCGCCGACCCGTACGCCTCCGGCGACCCCTACCGCCCGGACGCCCCGTACGGCCAGGGCCGCCCCGACGCCTTCGGGCCCGACGACGGCTTCCACAGCAACGGCTCCGCGTTCGACAATCGCGGCAGGCAGCGCTGAGGCCCACGGTGCGCACCAGAATCGGGGGGCGTGCCGCGGCGGCCCTGACGGCCGGCGGCGCGCTGCTGCTCACGGGCGCCTGCGGCGGCCACGGCAACGCCCAGGACCTCCCGCCGTCGCCGTACGCCTCGTCGCCGTCGGCCAGCCCGACACCCACCGCGAAGTACGGCCTGAGCCCGCTCACCGGCATACCCGCGCGCTCCCGCGCCGAGGCCGGCCGCGCCGCGTTCGGCGTCGCCCTCACCGGGTCCGACCCCCAGGGCCTCACGGGGGCCGACCTCGTCTACGAGGAAGAGTCCGACCCGGCGCGCTACATCGCCGTCTACCAGTCCGGCTCCAGCGCCAAGATCGGCCCGCTCGGCCAGGGCCGCTCCACCGACCCGCAGCTCATGGGCGCGCTGCACGCCGGCCTCGGCTACGCCACGATGCGCCCCGGCCCGCACTCCCAGCTCTCCGGCATGCACGTCACCGACCTCGGCTACCCCGGCCACCCGTCCGCGTACACCGGCGGCGGCGCGTACACCTCGACCAAGGGCATGTACGCCGCGATCGCGAAGCTGCACCGCGGGCCGGGCCAGCCCCCGTCGCCGTTCACGTACGTCGCCGAGGGCAGGCCGCTGGCGAGCAAGGGCCTCAAGAAGGCGACGAAGCTGCGGGTCAGCATGCCCGGCTCCGCCACCCGCACCTGGACCTACTCCGGCGGCCGGTGGCGGCCGTCGGGCGGCGGCCCGAAGGTGCCGGTGGCGAACGTGATCGTGCAGCGCACCGAGTACAAGACGACGAACATCGCGAAGGGCGGCGTCAAGGCGCCCAAGGCGAAGGTCTTCGGCACCGGAACATGCGTGGTGGCCTCGGCGGGGCAGTCCGCGAACGGCAAGTGGAACCGCCAGTCACCGGACTCCATGACGCTGTTCGTCGACTCCGAGAGCTTCCCGTTCCGCCTCGCCCCCGGCCCTACGTGGGTGATCCTCGCCCCGCCCGGCACCAGCGTCAGGGCCACACCATGACGCTCGGCCCGCTGGTCACCGACGATGACGACGACGCACCCGAGACGCCCGCGCCGCGCCGCCCGCCGGCGTACCTCCGCGCCGTCATCCGCCGCCCGCGCGTCGGCCTGCGCCCCGGGTGGCCGCTGACCGCGCTGATCGTCGGGTTCCCGCTGTGGTGGGTGCTCGGGCTGGCGCAGTTCATCTTCGTGATCGCGGCCGTGCCGATGCTGGTCCACCTGGTGCGCTCCGGCGGGCGCGTGCGCGTGCCGCCGGGCTTCGCGCTGTGGGGCCTGTTCTGCTGCTGGATGCTGGCCGGCGTGGTGGCGATGAAGCTCACCGCGCCGGACACCCTCGCCCCCACGCTCGACTTCGGCTCGCTGTCGTCGTTCGTCCTGCGCGCCGCGAACTACCTGGCGGCCACGGTCATCCTGCTGTACGTCGGGAACCTCACCGAGGAGCAGTATCCCCGCCTCAAGCTGGCCAAGCTGCTCGGCTACTTCGCGCTCGTCACCATCGGCGGCGGCCTGCTCGGCACGTTCCTGCCGCACCTGGAGTTCACGTCGCTGACGGAGCTGGTGCTGCCGCAGTCCATCGGCGGCAACCGCAGCCTCCAGGCGATGATCCACCCGGCCGTCGCCCAGGTGCAGGACATCACCGGCGCGGAGGCCGGCCGCCCCAAGGCGCCGTTCGACTACACCAACACGTGGGGCGCGAACATCTCCGGGCTGATCATCTGGCTGTTCGCCGGATGGTGGGCGATGGGCACCCGCCCGCAGCGGTGGATCACGATCACCGCGACCGTCATCGCGGCCGTCCCGATCGTCTACTCCCTGAACCGCGGCATGTGGGTCGGCCTCGGCATCATCATCGTGTACATCGCGGTGCGCATGGCCGCGCGCGGCAAGTTCCTGGTGCTCGGCACGCTGATGTGCGGCATCGCGCTGGCCGGCATGGTGTTCATCTTCTCCCCGCTGCAGACGATCGTGTCCGAGCGGCTGGCCAACCCGCACAGTGACAACATCCGTACGACCCTCGCCGTGACGTCCGTCAAGGACGCCCTGTCGTCCCCGATCATCGGCTACGGCAGCACCCGCAAACTGCTCGGCAGTTCGCAGTCGATCGCGGTCGGCCACTCCTCGACCTGCCCGCAGTGCGGCAACGCCTCCATCGGCAGCACCGGCCAGCTCTGGCTGCTGCTGATCGCCAACGGCTTCGTCGGCACGTTCCTCTACGTCGGGTTCTTCGTCTACGCCGTCTGGCGCTATCGAGGCGACCGGACCCCCATCGGGATGGCCGGGTCGCTGTCCATGCTGCTGCCCCTCTGGTACATGTTCACGTACGTCACGGTCGGGTCCAGCCTGGTCATCGCGTTCCTCGGGCTGGGGCTGCTCTGGCGCAACGAGCGCGCGCAGGCCGAGGAGGCCGCCGCGCACCGCCGCGCCGTCCGCGGCGGCCACCGGCCCACCAACCTCGCGACCGGGAGGTGGGGATGACCGCACCGGCCGAGACGGACACCAGCCGCGCCGGCTACCTCCGCCGGCTCAGCGGCCTGCTGTGGCCCGCCCCCGCCACGGTGACCATCTGCCGTGCGCGCGCCCCCGGCCGCCCGTACGCGGAGTACCTCCTGGTGCCCGGCGCGGAGCGGCCGAAGATGCTGGTCCCGGCCGGGCGCCGGGCCGCCGCCGCGGCGGTCGTCGGGTTCAACGCGGAGCGGTCGCCGCGCGCCGCCGCGCTGTCCCGCGTGCTGCGCACCGCGCTGCGCACCGGCGCCGCCCACCCGCTGCTGCGCGACCGCCTCCGCGTGCACGCCGGCGGCGCCAGGCCGGACACCATCGAGACCCATCTCGCCGCGGTCCTCGGCACGCCGGACGCCCCGCCGCTGCTCGGCCTCCAGATCGGCCCCGCGCGGGCCAACCGCAAGCCGGTCGCCCAGCTCATCACCGCCGACGGCCGCACACTCGGCTTCACCAAGATCGGCGTCAACGCGCTGACCGGCGCGCTCGTCACCGCCGAGGCGCGGGCGCTGGCCGTGCTCAACGAGGCCACCACCCGCGCCATGACGGTCCCCGCCGTACGCCACACCGGCCGGTGGCACGACCTGGAGCTGCTGACGCAGGACGCCCTGCCGGTCTGGCGCGAGCGCGCGCCGGTCACCTGGGAGCGGCTGACCACCGTGATGCTGGAGATCGCCGACATCGCCGGCGTGACGACCGGGCCGCTGACCGCCGCGCCGTACTGGAAGGGGCTGCGCGACGACGCCGCCGCGCTGGGCGACGGGCCGCGCGCCGAGCAGGTGCGCCACGCGCTCGACCTCATCGGCGCCGGCCCCGGCCCCGAGCTGGCGTTCGGGTCCTGGCACGGCGACTTCGCGCTGTGGAACATCGCCGTGCTGCCGGAGACGGTGCTGGTCTGGGACTGGGAGCGGTTCACCACCGGCGTGCCGCGCGGCTACGACGCGCTGCACTACCACTTCCAGGACGCCACGGCCACCCGCGGCCGCCCGCACGACGAGGCCGTACGCGACACGCTCGCCGAGGCGCCGCGGCTGCTCGCCCCGTTCGGCCACACCGGCGACGACGCCGATCTGGTCGCGCTGCTCTACCTCTGCGACATCGCCGTCCGCTACCTCCGCGACCGGCAGGACGAGGCGGGCGCCCGGCTCGGGCGCATCGAGGAGTGGCTGCTCCCCGAGCTCCTCGGCCGCGCCGCGCGCCGGTGACCGTAGACGCCCACGAGAAAAGGACAGACGTTGGTGAACGTGGACCGGCTCCCGCCCCCCGTGTACCGAACCGCCCGCTGGGCGTTCCGCACGTCCGGGCGGCTGACGTCGGGCGCGCGGCTGATGCCCAGCTTCGTGA
Organism: Streptosporangiaceae bacterium; assembly: GCA_036502625.1. Lineage (GTDB taxonomy): Bacteria > Actinomycetota > Actinomycetes > Streptosporangiales > Streptosporangiaceae > DASXYG01. Next base: position 27,276 of record DASXYG010000112.1, on the reverse strand, counting down.
TCGCGGGCGCGCAGCGGTGCGGCACCACGTCGCTGCACGAGGACCTCGCCCAGCACCCGTCGGTGCTCACCCCGATCCGCCGCAAGGGCGTGCACTACTTCGACGTCTCCTACGACCGCGGCCTGGCGTGGTACCGCGGCCACTTCCCCACCCGCCGCACCGCGCGCCGTACGGCCCGCGAGGAGGGCGCGGAACCGGTCATCACCGGCGAGGCCAGCCCGTACTACATGTTCCACCCGCTGGCCCCCGAGCGGATCGCCCGCGACCTGCCCGGCGTGAAGATCATCGTGATGCTGCGCGACCCGGTGGAGCGCGCGTACTCCGCGCACGCGCACGAGTTCGCGCGCGGCTTCGAGACCGAGCCGTTCGAGCGCGCGCTGGACCTCGAGGAGTCGCGGCTGTCCGGCGAGGCGGAGCGGCTGCGCGCCGACCCGTACGCCGACAGCCACGCGCTGCGCCACCAGGCGTACGTCGCGCGCGGCCGCTACGTCGAGCAGCTCGACCACCTGACGGAGCTGTTCGGCCGCGAGCGCATCCACGTGGTGGACAGCGAGGCGTTCTTCACCGACCCCGAGCCGGTGTTCGCCGGGGTGTGCGGGTTCCTCGGGCTGCCGCCGACCGACCGGATCACCTTCGACAAGCACAACGCGCGCCCCCGCAGCCCCATGCCGGACGCCCTGCGGGAACGCCTCGACGCCTATTTCGCCCCGTACGACGCGCGCCTGGCCGAGTGGCTGGGCGAACCGCCGAGCTGGCGCCGGTGACGGCCGCGGACACCCGCCCGCCGGAGTCGCCGGACGACCGCAAGGGCGAGCTGCGGTCGCTGGCACGCGGCGGCGCGCTCAACCTCGCCGGCGCGGGCATCTCCGGCGTGGCCAACCTGGGCCTGACGGTGATCGTCGCGCGGGTGTTCACGAAGTACGACGCGGGCGTGTTCTTCTCCGCCACGTCGCTGTTCCTGATCCTGCTCGCCGCCGCCGACCTCGGCACGAGCACCGGCCTGGTGTACTTCATCGCCCGGTTCCGCGCGCTCGGCGAGCCGGAGCGCATCCGCGGCACGCTGCGGCAGGCACTGGTGCCGCTGGTGATCACGTCCCTGGTGCTGGCCGGGCTGCTGGCCGGGCTGGCGCCGTGGCTGGCCCGCTGGCTGGTGGCAGGCGACGTCGCGAGCGGCGTACGCGACCTGCGGATCCTGGCCGTCTTCCTGCCGTTCGCGACGCTGCTGAACGCCTGCCTGGCCGGCACACAGGGGTTCCGGGTCATGCGCGCCACCGTGCTGGTGGAGAAGCTGACGCGGCCGAGCCTGCAACTGCTGCTGGTCATCGCGTCCGGGCTGTTCGGCGCCGGCGCGGTCATGCTGCCGCTGGCCTGGGCGGGCCCGTACCTCCCGGCCGCGATCGCCGCCGCGGTCTGGCTCGGCGTGCTGGCGCACCGCGCGTCCCGGCCCGTACGCGACGGCGAGACGCACCGGTCCGCCTCGCCGGGCGCCGACGGATTCTGGCGGTTCACCGGGCCGCGCGCGCTGGCCGGCGTCGCGCAGATCGCCATTCAACGGCTGGACATCGTGCTGGTCAGCGCGTTGCGCGGGCCGGTCGACGCGGCGTTGTACACCGCCGCGACCCGGTTCCTCGTCGTCGGGCAGCTCGTCGCGCAGGCGCTCAACCAGGCCGTGCAACCGCGGCTGTCGGAGCTGCTCGCGCGCGGCGACACCGAGGGCGCGGCGGGCGTCTACCAGACGTCCACCGCCTGGCTGATCGTGCTGACCTGGCCGCTGTACCTCTTGGCCGCCAGCTTCTCCTGGTTCGTCCTGGCGATCTTCGGCAAGGGATACGACACCGGCGCGCCCGTCATGATCATCCTGTCGCTGGCGATGCTCGTGGCAACCGCCTGCGGCATGGTCGACATCGTGCTGACCATGGCCGGGAAGACCACCTGGAACCTCTACAACTACCTGGCCGCGCTGGCCGTCAACGTGGTCGTGAACGTCATCGCGATCCCGCCGCTCGGCATCCTCGGCGCGGCCATCGGATGGGCCGTCGCGCTGCTGGTCAAGAACCTCCTGCCGCTCACGCAGATCTGGGTGACGCTGCGCCTGCACCCGTTCAGCCGGGCCAGCCTCACCGCGTGCGCGCTCGCCGCCGTCAGCTTCGGCGCGATCCCGCTGGCCGTACGGCTGATCTTCGGGTCCGGCGCGATCCCGCTCGCCGCCGCCACCCTCGGCGGCCTGCTGGTCTACGCCGCCGGCCTGTGGCGCGCCCGCTACCTCCTGCACCTGGACGCCATGCCGATCCTCGGCCGGCTCGTCCGGGCGCGGTGAGCAGGGCGGCGGTGGTTAAGATTCGGTCACTTGACCCGGTACGCACGCTTTACGGGTGTGTGATTCCGGTACGTCCCGCGAACGGTGAGGAGTATCCGTCCGCATGAGCCCCGTCCGGAAGCGGCTGCTCGCGTCCCTGGTCATCGCCGCCGCGCTGGTCGTCGCGGCCGTCGCGACCCTCGGCGCCATGAACAAACTGCCGGGCCTCGGCGGCGGCACGCCCCCGGTCGCGAGCACCACAGATCCCGGGCCGCGGATGGACGGCCACGGCCCCACACCGCCCAAGGGCGTGTGGATGGGCGCCTGGGTGAAGCCGACCGGCGCGGAGACGCAGCAGAACCTGGTCACGACGTACCGCGCGTACGAACGCACGCTCGGCCGCCGCATGGACCTCGCCCACCTGTACCACCCGTGGGAGAAGCCGTTCCCGAAGGCCGCGGAGCTGACGTTCCTGCACCACGGCTACCAGGTGCTCGTCTCCTGGGGCGGCACCGACACCCGGTCGATCGCCGCCGGGCAGTACGACGACCTCATCCGGCAGCGCGCCCGCGCCATCAAGCGGCTGCACCGCCCCATCCTGCTGATGTGGCGCGGCGAGATGGACCGCCCGAACCTCCAGGCCGAGATCTGGTCGCCGGCCGACTACATCACCGCGTGGCGGCACATCCGTACGATCTTCGCCCAGGTCGGCGCCACGAACGTCGGCTGGGTCTGGTGCCCCACCGCGCAGGGCTTCACCGCGGGCCGCGCCCAGGCGTACTACCCCGGCGACAACCAGGTCGACTGGCTGTGCGTCGACGCCTACCCCGACCAGGCCGACGACCCCTCGTTCGCCGACGTCACCGCCGCGTTCCGCACATGGGCCAAGGGCCACGACAAGCCCATCGTGATCGGCGAGTACGGCGCCGACCGCCGCGACCCGCAGGCGCAGACCGCCTGGCTCCGCGGCGCGTGGCAGACGATGCGGGCGACCCCGTCCATCAAGGCCGCCACGTACTTCGACGAGGACAACGTCGCGCACAACGGCAACCCGTACAAATACGCCCTGCGGGGCAACACCGCGGGGATGCGCGCCTTCGGCCGCGTGCTGGCCGACCCGCACTTCAACACGCGCCACCTCCCCGTCCAGCGAAAGTGACCGCCATGCCCCCGTCCCCGTCCCGTGCCCTCTTGGTCTGCTCAAGCGGCGGCCACCTCGCCCAGTTACTGGCGCTGCGGCCCTGGTACACCACGCACACGCGCACCTGGATCACCTTCGACACCCCGCACGCGCGCTCGCTGCTCGCCGGGGAGGACACCGTGTGGGCGTACCACCCGACCACGCGCAACATCCCGAACCTCATCCGCAACACCGGCCTGGCCCTGCGCACCCTGCTGCCGCGCCGTACGCGCCCCGCCGTGGTGGTCACCACCGGCGCGGGCGTCGCGTTCCCGTTCTTCGTCCTGGCCTGGCTGGTCCGCGTCCCGACGGTCTACATCGAGGTGTACGACCGCATCGACATGCCGACGCTGACCGCGCGCCTGTGCCGCCCGTTCACGTCGCTGTTCCTCGTGCAGTGGAAGGAGCAGCAGGAGATGTATCCGGAGGCCGTCGTCGTGGGGCACCTGCTATGAGCGGCGCACCGCTGCTGCTGGTCACCGTCGGTACGGACCACCACACGTTCGGGCGGCTGATGGACTGGCTGGATAGCTGGCTCGCCGCCGGCGGCCGTGATCGCGTACGCCCGGTGGTGCAGCACGGCGCGACCCGCCCGCCGCGCCGCGAGCTGGTCGGCCCGACCGGCGCGGTCCCGCACCTCGACTACGACCGGCTCCAGGAGCTGATGGCGGAGGCGTCGATCTTCGTCTGCCACGCCGGCGCCGCCACGATCATGGAGGCCAGGAGGTTCGGCCGCCTCCCCATCATCGTGCCGCGCGAGGCCGGCCTCGGCGAGATCGTCGACGGCCACCAGGCCCGCTTCGCCCGCCGAATCGGCGCCGAGGGCATAGCCGTCAACTGCGAAAGCGAAGCCGACCTCCACGCCGCCCTCAACCGCGCCGTAGCCCACCCCGAGGCCTTCACCATCCCCGAAGCCCAAGACCCCACCCACATCCCCGAACCCATCCGCCGCACAGCCGCCCTAATAGAAGACCTGATAACCACCCACACCAAACCCCGCCCGGGCGCCCCCACACCCGGCACCCCCACCTCCGGCACAGCCGCCCCCACGCCCCCCTCCCACGTTCCCGCACCCACCGGCGCCCCCACGCCCCACTCCCGCGTTCCCGCACCCCCCGGCGCCCCCTCGCCCGGCGCCCCCTCGCCCGGCGCTCCCTCGCCCGGCGACCGCGCCCGCTCAGCCCCCACTGCCCCCTCCGGCGACCCCGCCCCTTCCCTCTTCTCCCCCTCCGGCGATGCCGGAGGCGAGCCGTGCGACCCCGCCGCCTGGCCCGACGTCAGCGTCGTCATCGCCACCCGCGACCGCCCCGAGTTGCTGCGTACGACCCTGGCCTCCGTACGCGCCCAGGACTACCCCGGCAACGTCCGCGTGGTCCTCGTGTACGACCAGGCGCGGCCCGAGCGCGCCCTCGCGAACCCGGACCCGCGCCGCGGGCTCACCGTGACCGTGAACTCCCGCACCCCCGGCCTGGCGGGCGCGCGCAACACCGGCGTGCTGGCCGCGGACGGCGAGCTCGTGGCGTTCTGCGACGACGACGACGTCTGGCGCCCAGGCAAGCTGACCGCCCAGGTCCGCGCGCTCCTCGCCACCCCCGGGGCGTCGTTCGTGAGCTGCGGCATCGCGGTCCGCTACGACGGCGAGACGGTGGAGCGCCCGCTGAACATGCGCCGCGTCGAACTCGCCGACCTGCTGCGCTCCCGCCTCACCGAGTTGCACTCCTCCACCTTCGTGATGCGCCGCGAGGCCCTGATGTCCGGCTTCGGCCTGGTCTGCGAGGAGGTGCCGGGCAGCTACGGCGAGGACTACGAACTCCTCCTCCGCGCCGCACGCGCCGCCCCCCTGGTGAACGTCCCCGAGGTCGGCGTCGACGTCCTGTGGCACAAGAAGTCGTACTTCACCCAGCGCTGGGCCACGATCGCCACGGCCCTGGAGTGGCTCCTCGACCGCTACCCGGAGTTCGCCACCGCCCCGTCCGGCTACGCCCGCGTCGCCGGCCAGATCGCCTTCGCCAACGCCGCCCGTGGCGAACGCACGGCGGCCCTGCGCTGGACGGCCCGCACCGTACGCCGAAAGTGGCGCGAGCCCCGCGCCTACCTCGCGGTCGCGGTAGCCGCCGGCGTCATCTCCCCCGACCGCGTCCTCTCCTTCCTCCACCGCCGCGGCCGCGGCATCTGACACCGCTTTGCCATGCGTCACAAAGTGATGCAGAATATGAGTCATGACCCCTGATGTTCGCAAGCCGATCCCGCTCACAGCCGGCGAGGTCGAGGAGCTTCACGCGCTGCGATCCGAGGGAACCCCACAGCACGATGCCCTGATCGCCCTCGCTGGGACGGATGCCGACCGGTCGGACGCCGCCACCTTGCGCGCCCTGCTGAGTTTGGGACGCCAGGTGCTCAACGAGAAGGTCCAGGCGTACGGCTACGCCGCCCTGGCCGCCGCCCAGGACGACGAGGACCGCGCTTTCCGGCGTGCCGCCCGTGCGCGCTCGGCGGAGATCATGGGGAATGCCTGATGCCGGAGCCGATCGTCCCCGCGCGGGGGCGCGTCTACTACGCGGATCTCGGATACGGGGACAAGCCGTTCCTGGTGGTCAGCAACAACGCGCGCAATAGCAAGCTGGAGACCTGCCTTGCCGCGCGCATCACGACAACGAAGAAGCCGGAGCTCACGAGCATCGTCGAGCTCACCCCCGAGGATCGGCTCGCGGGTCGTGTGCTCTGTGATGACCTGGCGACCCTGTACCGCGACGAACTTAAGCGGGACGCCGGGGCGCTGTGCGGGCGCACGATGATGCGCGTGGCGGATGGGCTGCGTGCGGCGCTGGCCCTGTAACGCCCTGCGCGCCCGCGCCCCTAGTGCGTGAGCTTCGGGTTGACGTGGGGTGCGGCGCCCGCGGTGGCGAAGGCCTTGGTGGTCTGGGGGTTGGTGGTGATGCGGAAGTCGCAGGTGGGGCCGAGCGAGCTGTTCCAGAGTTGGACGGCCTTGATCTGCGGATACTTCTTCAGGACGGCCGGGACGTCCCGGTACCAGCGGGCCGAGAGGCCGGGGTCGGACGGGTAGGCGATCGTGCCGAAGCCGGTGATCATGTACGGCTTGGACGCGTCGATGCCGGCGTGCACACCGTCGGACTTCAGCCACTTGTAGAACGGCGACACGAGCTGCTCGAAGGTCTGGCGCTTCGCCGGGTCGCGGTTGCTCGGCGGGCACCCGGCGCCGTTCTCGGCCTCCCAGCTCACCCAGTCGACGTACGCGTTGCCCGGGTAGAGGCTCGGGACCTGCGCGAAGTTGCCGGGGTAGCCGGTGACCACCCAGACCCACACGACGTTGTCGGCACCGGCGGCCTTGTAGCGGTCGTGGATGTGCCGCCAGGCCGCGACGAACTGCTGCGGGGTGCCGCGCTGGCGGCGGGCCTTCTGGTCGGCCTCGTGGTCGAACGTGACGAACACCGGCTTGCCGAGCGCCTTGAGGTTCCGCGCCGCCTGGTCGATCGCGGAGTCGTACTTCCCGGCGGCGATGTCGGCGTAGCTCGCGGAGCCGGCGCCCCAGTTCTTCGCGGCGAAGTTGTAGTGCAGGATGTGGCCGTCGGCGAGCATCTTGCGCTCCGGCGGGCGCGGCACGTCGCCCTGGTCGATGCCGTGCCAGACCTGAACGAGGTCGAACTTCCGGCCCGTACGCCGCTCCAGCGTGGCGAGGCCGTCGGAGTCGGGGCTGACGCCCCACAGGGCGCCGCACGTCGGTACGAGCCCCGGCCCGACACGGCAGGGCCCCTTCGGGGTGGGCGCCGTGGTGGCGCCGCCGACCTTCGACGCGGACGGCGACGGGGTGATCATGCCGCCGGAGGTGTCGCCCGTCGGCTGGGTGACGCCGTGTGCGCGGTCGGCCATGGAGGTGTCGCGGCTCGAGCGGTCGCCGTTCATGAGCGTGCTCAGCGTGATGCCCGCGGCTACCCCGACGCACGCCGTGATCGACGCGATCACGATCGTCCGGCGCCGGCGCGGACGGCGTTGGGGGGACGGCTCACGCGAGCCGTTGTTCTCGCCTAAACCAGACATGTTGTGAACCTAGTCCCCCACTGACCGTGATCACCGGTCATCGCCGGAATCGACCCCATCCGCCCGCCCGTTACCTGGCGCCCCACCCCTCACCGCTCATTATGCGGTGCGGGCCGGGACGTATCCGTAACGCAGCAGCAGCGGGAGTGTCAGGGACGTCACCAGCCGCCGGTCGGCGGCGGGCAGCGCGGAGCGCCACGCCTCGTCGCGGCGCAGCGCGATCTTCCCGGTCACGAACCGCATCGGGTTGCCCGACGCCGTGTGCGCCACCGTGAGCGTCGCCGAGTCGTCGGTCATGAACCCCAGATCGCCGTCGCCCACGGGCAGCCCGGCGAACTCCGCGACCCCGCGCACCCCGGCGACGGGCGCGGCGATGAAGTCCTCGTAGCGGCCGCGGCGTACGGTCGCGCCGCGCGCGGCGAGCAGGTGGAACCCGGCGTTCATGACCGTCCAGAGGTTCGCGGCCGCGCGCGGGGAGAAGGTGTCCATCTCGGCGCCGGCGTTGCGGCGCATCTCCTTCGTCCAGGAGTAGGCCACCGCGCGGGGGTCGCGGACGACCTGCAGCACCCGGAGGTCAAGCCCGTCGCACCAGCGCAGCGCGTGCGCCAGCGAGGCGTGCTTGCTGGAGTCGACGATCACCGAGGCGCCGGAGATCCGCGCGACCGAGGTGTACAGCCTCCGGTAGGCGTCGACGTACGCCGTGACGTCGCGGGCGAGCGAGCCCCGCAGCCGGGGCGCGGCGAGCTCGGGGATGAACCGGTTGCGGTCGACCGCGGCCTTCAGCGCGAGCATCCGCTCGGTGTCGAAGGACGCCCAGCCGCCGAACGCGTCGTCGCCGACCTTGCGCCAGAACGGGCATTCGAGCAGCGGCAGCCCGCAGCCGCACGGCTCGTTGTCGCGGACGCCGCGCTCCCAGAGGTGCACGGCCTCGCCGATCGCGCACACGCCGGGCAACTCGCCGGTTAACCGCTCGATGAGCGTCGACCCCGAGCGGCCGGAGCCGCCGAGGAACAGCACCCGCGGGGTGGTCAACTCGCGTCCACGATCATTCCCGCCGCGACGGTCGCGTTCGTCCCCTCGTCGATGAGGATGAAGCCGCCGGTGTCGCGATTCCGGTTGTACGGATCGCAGAACAGCGGCTGGGTGACCCGCAGGCTGACCCGGCCGATCTCGTTCAGCCCCAGGCGGTCGGCGTCCTCGTCGCGGTGCAGCGTGTTCACGTCGAGCCGGTACGCGAGATCCTTCACGACGGCGCGTGCCGTACGCGTGGTGTGCTTGATGACCAGCCTGGTGCGCGGTGTCAGCGCGTGGTCGTCGCTCATCCAGCAGATCATCGCCTCGATGTTCTGCGCGGTGTGCGGCTGGTTGCCGGGCCGGCAGATCATGTCGCCGCGGGAGATGTCGATGTCGTCTTCGAGGCGGAGCGTGACCGACATCGGGGAGAACGCCTCGTCGACCGGGCCGTCCATGGTGTCGATGCTGGCCACGCGGCTCTGCAGGCCGGACGGGAGGTGCACGACCTCGTCGCCGGGCTTGAGCACGCCGCCGGCGACCTGGCCGGCGTAGCCCCGGTAGTCGTGCAGGTCGGGGTCGGTGGCGCGGTGCGGGCGGATGACGTACTGCACGGGGAACCGCGCGTCGATCAGGTTGCGGTCGGACGCGATGTGCACGTTCTCCAGGTGGTGCAGCAGCGAGGGCCCGTCGTACCACGGCATGTTCGCGGAGCGCTCGACCACGTTGTCGCCGTGCAGCGCGGAGATCGGCACGAACGTGAGGTCGCCGACCTCGAGCTTCGTGGCGAACGCGGTGAACTCGTCCTTGATGCGCTCGAAGGTGGCCTGGTCGTAGTCGACGAGGTCCATCTTGTTGATCGCGAGCAGGAGGTGCGGCACGCGCAGCAGCGTCGCGAGGAACGCGTGGCGGCGGCTCTGCTCCAGCAGGCCCTTGCGGGCGTCGATCAGCACCACGGCGAGGTCGGCGGTGGACGCGCCGGTCACCATGTTCCGGGTGTACTGAACGTGGCCCGGGGTGTCGGCGATGATGAACTTGCGGCGCGGGGTCGCGAAGTAGCGATACGCCACGTCGATCGTGATGCCCTGCTCGCGCTCGGCGCGCAGGCCGTCGGTGAGCAGCGCCAGGTTGGTCTGTTCCTCGCCCCGGTCGCGGCTGGTGCGCTCCACGGACTCCAGTTGGTCCTCGAAGATCGACTTCGAGTCGTAGAGCAGGCGGCCGATGAGGGTGCTCTTGCCGTCGTCGACCGAGCCGGCGGTGGCGAACCGCAGAATGTCCATCTCTAGAAGTACCCCTCGCGCTTCCGGTCTTCCATCGCCGCCTCGCTGGTGCGGTCGTCGGCACGGGTCTGGCCGCGCTCGGTGAGCCGCGTCGCGGCGATCTCGGCGATCACCTCGGCGACGGTGTCCGCCGTGGACTCCACCGCGCCCGTGCAGGTCATGTCGCCGACGGTGCGGTAGCGGACGGTCTTCTCGACCACCGGCTCGCTGTCGTCGGGCGTGAGGAACGGGTTCTCCGACAGCAGCAGGCCGTCGCGCTCGAACACGCGCCTGCGGTGCGCGAAGTAGATCGACGGGATCTCCAGGCTCTCCCTGGTGATGTAGTCCCAGATGTCGAGCTCGGTCCAGTTGGAGATCGGGAAGACCCGGATGTGCTCCCCCTGGGAGAGCCGCGTGTTGTACAGGCTCCACAGCTCGGGGCGCTGGTTCTTCGGGTCCCACTGGCCGAACTCGTCGCGGAAGGAGAACACGCGCTCCTTCGCGCGCGCCTTCTCCTCGTCGCGCCGCGCGCCGCCGAACACCGCGTCGAACCGGTGCTCCTCGATCGCGTCGAGCAGCGGCACCGTCTGGAGGCGGTTGCGGCTGGCCCGGCGGCCCTTCTCCTCGACCACGCGACCGGCGTCGATCGCGTCCTGCACGGACGCCACGACCAGGCGCAGGCCGAGCTCGGCCACGCGGCGGTCGCGGAACTCCATGACCTCGCCGAAGTTGTGGCCGGTGTCGACGTGCATCACGGGGAAGGGGATCGGCGCGGGCCAGAACGCCTTCTCCGCGAGCCGCAGCATGACGATCGAGTCCTTGCCGCCGGAGAACAGCAGCACGGGACGCTCGAACTCGGCCGCGACCTCACGCATGATGTGGATCGACTCGGCCTCGAGCACGTCGAGCTGCGAGAGCAGGTAATCGCTGCGCATGGTTGGGATCATTCCTCGGTTGCGATCCTCGCCCGCCGGGGTCGCGAGCGCCGCGTACGTAATGCCGCTGCAAAGACTATCTGTCACCCCGACCTCCGTTGCCCGGGTGCCGGTTCTTGTGGATAAGTTCCTACGACACCGCTTTGATTCCCTCCAGCAGCACCGCGGCCGCCTCGGGCAGGCAGACCAGCAGGTCGGGGAGCAGGACGTCGTCTCGGTTGTAGAGCAGCTCGGCGCCGTCGATCCGCGAGGCGTGCGCCCCCGCCGCCTGGACCAGCGCGACCGGCGCGGCGGAGTCCCATTCGTACTGCCCGCCGGCGTGGACGTAGGCGTCCACCTCGCCGCGCAGTACGGCGGTGATCTTCACGCCGGCCGAGCCCATCGGCACGAGCGCGGCCTCGACGCCGCGCTCCCCGAGCCAGCCCACCAGGGCGTCGACCAGCGCGGGCGGACGGGTGCGGCTCACCGCGATGCGCATCCCCGCGGGCGCGGGGAGCGGCAGCGGGTCGGCCGTGCTCAGCGTGGTGCCGCGCGCGGGCAGCGCCACGGCGCCCGCCGTCAGGCCGCCGTCCGCGTCGCCGCCGCGCTCCCACAGCGCGACGTGCACCGCCCAGTCGTCGCGGCCCTCCTCGCCGTACTCGCGGGTGCCGTCGAGCGGGTCGACGATCCACACGCGGTCGGCGGACAACCGCCGCTTGTCGTCCTTGCCCTCCTCGGACAGCACCGCGTCACCCGGACGCGCCCGCGCCAGCTCCGCCATGAGGTACTCGTGCGCGGACCGGTCGCCGGCGTCGCGCAGCGCGCGCTGGTCGGCGAAGCCCTGGTCGGCGCGCAGCGCCAGCAGCACCTCGCCGGCGCCGTTGGCGAGTTCGGCGGCGAGTGAGTGGTCGTCGGAGCTCATCGGCGTGGAATCCCTCGTTCTCGTGGTCAGATCGGCATCGGAAGCGTACCGGCCGGGTCAGTACGCACCGGAGCCGCGCAGCACGGCGGCGACCGTCTTCCACATGATCTGCAGGTCCAGCGCGAGCGACCAGTTCTCCACGTAGCGGAGGTCGAGGCGGACCGACTCCTCCCACGAGAGGTCGGACCTGCCGCCCACCTGCCACAGCCCGGTCATGCCCGGCTTCACCACGAGCCGGCGCCGGACGTCGAAGCCGTACTGCGCGACCTCGTCCGGCAGCGGCGGCCGCGGCCCCACCAGCGACATGTCGCCCAGCAGGACGTTCAGCAACTGGGGCAGTTCGTCGAGGGAGTAGCGGCGCAGGAAGCCGCCCACCCGCGTGATGCGCGGGTCGTTCTTGATCTTGAAGAGCACGCCCTTGTGGTCGTTGCGCACCGTCAACTGCGTCTTCATGCGCTCCGCGTCGCGCACCATCGTGCGGAACTTCAGCACGGTGAACTCGCGGCCGTTCTTGCCCACGCGGGTCTGCTTGAACAGCACGTTCCCCGGGCCGCTCGTCCGGATCAACACGGTGATCACCAGGAACACCGGGGACAGCAGCACCAGTGCGAGGCCCGCGCCCATTCGGTCCATCAGGCTCTTGATCAGCTTCCCGGCGCCGTCGAGCTCCGGGTGCTCGACGTGTAAAAGGGGGAGCCCGGCGACCGGGCGGATGGTCGTACGGGGGCCGGCGACGTCCATCAGGGCGGGCGCGACGCAGAGGTCGGTGCCGGTCTTCTCCAGGCGCCAGGCCAGCCGCCGCAGGGTCGTGCCGTCCATCTCGGGGCACGACAGGACGGCGACCGTGTCGGCCTCGGACTGGTCGACGGACAGCTCGGCGTCGGAGAAGTCGCCGAGCACGGGCACGCCGTCGATCTCCTCGGCGTCGGCACGCCCGGCGGGCAGGCACACGGCCACGACGTCCATCCCGTGGTACTGCTCGCGGCGGAACCGGCGGATGAGGTCGGCCACCGACGCCCGGTGCCCCACGGCGACGACGCGGCGCATGCACCGGCCGCGCGCCCACATGCGGTGCAGCCGGCGGCGGAGGGCGTAGCGCGCGGCGAGGTCGAGGAAGGTCGCCAGCGGCAGCGCGACGACGACGTAGCCGCGGGCGATGTCGGTCTTCGTGGCGTACGCGAGGACGGCTACGGCGGCCGTCAGCGTGATGCCCGCGTTGAGCACGCGGCGGAACTCGTCGGACCCGAGGCCGATGAACCGGGGCTGGTAGCCGCGGCTGATCGCGATCGCCGCGACCCAGACGAACGGCAGCCCCACGGTGAGGATCTGGTAGGGCACCAGGAACGCGTGGAACGGCTCCTGGAACCGGCCGAACAACGCGACGAGCGCCGCGACCAGCGCACACCCGAAATCCGCGGCCACCGCGGCGCGGACGTGCCGGCGGACCCAGACGGCCTGCTCAGCGGCGCGCGACCGCTCAGACCGCACACTCGTGGTACGGCGCTCGTCAACGACGGCCATTCGATCCCTCACCCTCGATGAAGCCCGGCCCAGCGTCATTGGGGCCATACGAGACAGACGCTCGCCGCCGCGACGGGGTTGACGATCAGACCACGTCCGTTTCGTGCCAGCATCTTACGATCGCTGGCTAGATCAAGAATGGATATCCACAGACCAAATGCGGCCTCTCCAGAGAAATCCCAGGTCGGCGTGTCCAAAAGCCGCCGTCACGGGATCCTGGACGACCACAAGGAGCTATCGGGCCAGGTGGAAATCGCCTGCGCCGGTCACACTCCGCCGAATCGGAACGCCCGAAATTCCCGCCGAATACGATTACGAATCGCCGCGAATTATCTACGGTGCGTGAATATCGTTCTGCGTGGCGACAAGCCCGTGACGCAGCAGTGACTCAACGGCGTCGCACGCGCGCTCGATCTCCACACCCAGATCCGTACGCTCCGCGGCCGAGAAGTCACGCAGCACGTACGCCGCCGGATCCATCCGCCCGGGCGGCCGCCCGATGCCGAACCGCACCCTGAGGTAGTCGGGCCCGCCGAGCGACCGCGTCAGCGACCGCAGCCCGTTGTGCCCGCCGGCGCCGCCGCCCTGCTTCACCCGCAGCACACCGAAGTCCAGGTCGAGCTCGTCGTGCACGACGACGATCCGCCCGGGCGGCACCTTGTAGAAATCGCGTACGGCGGCCACCGGACCGCCGGAGAGGTTCATGTACGACCGGGGCCTGACCAGCACCGCCTGCCGCTCGGCGAGCCGCCCCACCGCTACGTCGGCGCGCCCTTTGTGGGCGCGAAAACGCGCCCCGATCCGTTCGGCGAGGGCGTCGACCACCATGAATCCGGCGTTGTGCCGGTTACCGGCGTACTCGGGTCCGGGATTTCCCAGCCCGGCGATCAGCCAGCGGTCATCAGCCATGTCGCGTACGAATCAGGGCGCGTATCGAATGGGGAAAGGGACCTGCGGCCTATTCCTCGGCCGCCGCCGCGGCCTCGGCCTCGGTCGGGACCTCGGCCGCCGGCTGCTCGCCCGCCGCCTCGGCCAGCTCCGCCTCGACCTGCTCGGCGGTGCGCTCGGCCAGCACCTGCACCACGACGTACTCCGCGTCGGTGGACAGGGTGACGCCCGTGGGCAGCGCGAGGTCGGCGGCCGTGACGTGCGCGCCCGGCTCCAGGCCCGAGACGTCGACCGTCACGGAACCGGGGATGTGGGTGGCCTCGGCCTCGACGGCAAGCTGCACGAGCTGCTGGTCCAGCATGCCGCCCGGAGCGATCTCGCCGGTGATCTCCACCGGGATCTCGACCGTGACCTTCTCGCCGCGCGACACCACGATGAGGTCGACGTGCTCCAGGAAGCCCTTGATCGGGTCGCGCTGCACCGACTTCGGCAGCGCGAGGTCGTTGCCGTCGACGCCGTCGAGGCGCAGCAGCACGTTCGGCGTCTTCAACGCCAGCATCAGGTCGTGACCCGGCAGGGACAGGTGGCGCGGCTCGGTGCCGTGCCCATAGAGGACGGCGGGCACCTTGCCGGCCCGGCGGGTACGCCGGGCGGCGCCCTTACCGAACTCAGTGCGCGGCTCGGCGGCGATGCGTACCTCGGACACGGCGAAACTCCTCGTGCGGCAGCGGGTGAAACCAAAGTCTTCACGCGTACGCGGCGCGGCGGAGATGACAGCCTGCGTACGCAGCCTCTACATCGTAGCGGACGTTCGGCGCAAGGATGTCCCCCGGATCGGCGCGGACGATCCGTAAGACTAGTTCACGCCATCGAAGAGGCTGGTCACCGACCCATCGGTGAACACCTCACTGATCGCGCGGCCGATGAGCGGGGCGATCGACAGCGTGGTCAGCTTGTCGAACTGGTTCTCCTCGGGGATCGGCAGCGTGTTCGTGACCACGACCTCGGAGATCGCCGAGTTCTTCAGCCGGTCGACAGCCGGACCGGACAGCACGCCGTGGGTGGCCGTCGCGATGACCTTCGCGGCACCCTGCTCGAACAGCGCCTCGGCGGCCTTCACGATCGTGCCGCCCGTGTCGATCATGTCGTCCACGATCACGCACGTGCGGCCCCGCACCTTGCCGACGACCTCGAACATCCGCACCTCGTTCGCGACGTCGGGGTCGCGGCGCTTGTGGATGATCGCCAGCGGGCTGCCGAGCCGGTCGGTCCACTTCTCCGCCACGCGGACGCGCCCGGCGTCCGGCGCGACGATCGTGACCTCGGAGGTGTCGAGCTTGCTCTCCACGTAGTCGGCCAGGATGGGCAGCGCGACGAGGTGGTCGACGGGGCCGTCGAAGAACCCCTGGATCTGCGCCGTGTGCAGGTCGACGGCCATCAGGCGGTCGGCGCCCGCCGCGGTGAACAGGTCGGCCATCAGCCGCGCCGAGATCGGCTCGCGGCCGCGGTGCTTCTTGTCCTGCCGCGCGTAGCCGAAGAACGGCGCGACCACGGTGATGCGCTTCGCCGACGCGCGCTTCAGCGCGTCCACCATGATCAACTGCTCCATGATCCACTGGTTGATCGGCGCCGTGTGCGACTGCAGCACGAACGCGTCACAGCCGCGCACCGATTCCAGGAACCGGACGAAGATCTCGCCGTTGGCGAAGTCGAACAGCGACGTGGGCGTCGGCTCGACGCCAAGACACTGGGCCACCTCGTCGGTCAGGTCGGGGTACGCGCGGCCGGAGAAGAGCATCAGCTTCTTCTCGCCCGTCGCCTTGATCCCGGTCACCAGCAACTCCCCCTCGTTCTCCGCCCCGCCCACCGCCGGACGGGGCGTCGCTCTCGGCGCCTCAGCGCGCCGTGTCGTCCGGTTCCTCGGGCGCGCGCCCCTCCTCGCGCGCGCGCCGCGCGGCATCGGCCGCTGGCGTACCCGGACGGCGGTTCTCGACCCAGCCCTCGAAGATCCGCTGCGGGCCGCCGGACACCGACAGCGCGCCCGGAGGGACGTCGCGCCGGACGACGGTGCCGGCGCCGGTGTAGGCGCCGTCTCCCACCTCGACGGGGGCGACGAACATGTTGTCGCTGCCCAGCCGCACGTGGTCGCCGATCTTCGAGCGGTGCTTGCCGACGCCGTCGTAGTTCACGAAGACCGACGACGCGCCGATGTTGGCGCCGACACCGATGTCGGCGTCACCGACGTAGGTGAGGTGCGGGACCTTCGAGCCCGCGCCGATCGAGGCGTTCTTCATCTCGACGTAGGTACCCGCCTTGGCGCCGCGGGCGAGGACCGTGCCCGGCCGGAGATAGGCGTACGGGCCGACGCTGACCT
The DNA here is from genome assembly GCA_036502625.1 of Streptosporangiaceae bacterium. Taxonomy (GTDB): domain Bacteria; phylum Actinomycetota; class Actinomycetes; order Streptosporangiales; family Streptosporangiaceae; genus DASXYG01. The sequence continues at coordinate 10,855 of DASXYG010000112.1, read as the reverse complement.
CGGGGCCGATCTCAGCGCGCTCGGTCACGGCGTACGACACGTGGGCGTCGGCGCCGATCGTGGTGTCGGTGAGCGTGGAGTTCGGGCCGACGCGGGCGCCGGTCGCGACAGTCGTCGTTCCGCGCAGTTGGGTGCTCGGCTCGATCACGGAGTCGGGCTCCAGGGTGACGGTGACGTCGACCCAGGTCGTACGGGGGTCGACGACGCTCACGCCGGCGCGCATCCAGCCGCGGAGCAGGCGCTGGTTCAGGAGGTCGTGCGCCTCGGCGAGCTGGACGCGGTCGTTGACGCCGAGGATCTCGCGCCACTCGCCGGCCACGCTGACGCCTACCCGGTGGCCGTCCGCCCGGAGGATCGAGACGACGTCGGTGAGGTACTCCTCGCCCTTGGCGTTGTTCGTGGTCACGCGCTTGACGGCGTCGGCGAGCAGCGCGCCGTCGAAGGCGTAGACGCCGGAGTTCATCTCGGTGATCGCGCGCTCGCCGTCGGTGGCGTCCTTCTCCTCGACGATGCCGGTGAAGGCGCCCGTCTCGGTGTCGCGGACGATGCGCCCGTAGCCGGTGGGGTCGGGGACGACGGCCGACAGCACCGTGACCGCGTTGCCGGACTCCGCGTGGGCCGCGGCGAGCCCCTCCAGCGTCTCGGCGGACAGGAGCGGGGTGTCGCCGTAGGTCACGAGGACGGTGCCGTTGATCACACCAGTGGCCTCGAGCGCGACGCGGACCGCGTGGCCCGTGCCGCCCTGGTGGTCCTGGACGACGGTCTCGGCGCCGGGGTCGGCGGCCGCGAGATGGGGGACCACTTGCTCGCGGCCGTGGCCGACGACCACCACGAGGCGCTGTGGTCGGAGTTCGCGGGCGGCGGCCAGCACGTGGCCGACCAGACTGCGTCCGCTGATTTCGTGAAGGACCTTTGGGGTGGCCGACTTCATTCTGGTGCCCTCGCCTGCGGCGAGAACGAAGACGGCGGCCGGGCGGCTCACGCGCACTGGCTCCTCGGCGTCGCTGACGGGATCCACGCCGGGCACGCATCCGGGCGACGCATGCCTGAACCCCAGCCTAGGAAGCGATGGAGGTACAGCGAGCCTGTCCGCGAGGTGTCATGTCCGACACCCGAAGGATACCGCCGGACGAACCGCCAGGTTCCGGTCGTCCACAATTCCCAGCTCAACAGGGGCTCCGCCGCCTGGACTCGAACCAGGACTACCAACTCCAAAGGATGGCGCGCTGCCACTTACGCTACGGCGGACCGCCGGGCGCGGCTCGGCGCCGCGATCGACGTCTCCAACTTTAGCGTCCGGGACGGGCCGCGGGCTCCGCCGAATCCGGACCACCACCTCCGTAAGTGCCGTACGTGATCACCTGATGCGGTCCGCGTGACCGATTCTTGGCTTTCTCGTTAGCGAGTCGTAAATCTCTCCGGCAGGGGGTTGTCAAACCTACGGTGCCGTAGCTTACGGTGGCGTAGGAACATGCAGCCGAGTGAAGGAGTCCGAGCGCATGACCACTGCCGCCCTCGACCCGCCGAAGGTCCCTCAACCCAAGCCCGATACCGAGCCACAGAGCACGTTCTCGCGGGTGCTGGTCGTGATCTTCACGTGCGTGCCGTTCGCGGCGCTGATCGCCGCGGTCCCTCTGTTGTGGGGATGGGGGTTGACCTGGCAGGACGTCGTGATCACCGCGATCATGTACCCGATCGCCGGGTTCGGGGTGACGATCGGCTTCCACCGCTACTTCACCCACGGGTCGTTCAAGGCGAAGCGGCCGCTGCGCGTCGCGCTGGCCGTCGCGGGGAGCCTGTCGCTCCAGGGCAACGTCATCCAGTGGGTGGCCGACCACCGCAAGCACCACAAGTTCTCCGACCGCGAGGGCGACCCGCACTCCCCGTGGCGCTTCGGCAACGACTGGAAGGCCCTGTCCAAGGGCCTCGCGTTCGCCCACATGGGCTGGTTCATGCAGCAGGACCGCACCTCCCCGGCGAAGTACGCCCCCGACCTCCTCGCCGACAAGGACATCGTCCGCGTCGACCGCTGGTTCCCCGGCCTGGTCGCCTTCTCCCTGCTCTTCCCGCCGCTGCTGGGCGGGCTGCTGACGATGAGCTGGTGGGGCGCGCTGACCGCGTTCTTCTGGGGCTCGCTCGTCCGCATCTCGATGCTGCACCACGTCACGTGGTCGGTGAACTCCATCTGCCACGTCTTCGGCAACGAGGACTTCGAGACCCGCGACAAGGCGCGCAACGTCTGGTGGCTGGCCATCCCGTCGATGGGCGAGTCGTGGCACAACCTGCACCACTCCGACCCGACCTGCGCGCGCCACGGCGTGCTCAAGGGCCAGATCGACTCCAGCGCCCGCCTGATCTGGACGTTCGAGAAGCTGGGCTGGGCGTACAAGGTGCGGTGGCCGAACGAAGAGCGGCTCGCCTCGCGGCGCGTCCAGTGACGCATGTCGCATGATGGACCTGTGAAACCCTTAGTACGGACGGATCGGCCCCACGCCGCGGCGCTCGCGCCGAGCGGGATCGCCGGTCCGTCCGTCTGTCTCTCCGACGGAAGCGGAATCCAGTGAGTGAGCCAGCGCCAAAGTCCAGGAAGAAGCGGATGACCGGCAAGGAGCGCCGGGAACAGCTCCTGGACATCGGGCGCAGACTGTTCGCCGAGCGGGGCTTCGACGGCACGTCGATCGAGGAGGTCGCGGCGCGGGCGGGGGTGTCGAAGCCGGTCGTCTACGAGCACTTCGGCGGCAAGGAGGGGCTCTACGCCGTCGTCGTGGACCGCGAGATGCAGAACCTCCTGAGCACCGTCGTCGAGGGGCTGGGCAACGCCGAGGAGCGCGTGAAGATCGAGCGCGCGGCCATCGCCCTGCTGACCTACATCGAGGAGAACAGCGACGGCTTCCGCATCCTCGTACAGGACCGCCACGCTGCCGCGGCGACCGGCACGTTCGCGAGCCTGCTGAGCGACGTCGCGAGCCAGGTCGAGTACATCCTGGCCGAGGACTTCAAGCGCCGCGGCTACGACCCGAAGCTGGCGCCGATGTACGCCCAGATGCTGGTCGGCATGGTCGCGGTGACCGGCCAGTGGTGGCTGGAGGAACGGCGGCCGCGCCGCGAGGTGGTGGCCGCGCACCTGATCAACCTGGCCTGGAACGGCCTGCGCGACCTCGAGCCGAACCCGGGCCTGGAGATCGACAGCCCGGAGCACCGCCGCGGCGAGAAGGAGCGTGAGAAGCAGGAGCGCCGCGAGGAGAAGCGGCAGCGCAAAGAGCGCCGCCGCGACCCCGAACCGTCCGCGCTTCTCGACTGAGCCGCCGCGGCCGTACGCCTCAGCCTGCCGCGGTGGCGACGACGAAGACGCGGCGGAACGGGAAGACGGTGCCGTACGACCGCTGGGGATAGGCGTCGCGCAGGGCCGCGGCGTACTCCCCGACGAAGGCGTCGCGGTCGGCGGCGTCGGCGAGCCGGGTGAGCATGGGCCGCAGCGCGGTGCCCTTGACCCATTCGAGCACCGCGTCGGTGCCGTGCAGCAGGTGCAGGTACGTCGTCTCCCAGGCGTCGACCGTGCGGTCGGCGCCGGCGAGCAGGTCGAGGTAGCCGCTCGGGGTGTCGACGGGGGCGTCGCGCACGGTGTCGCCGAGGCGGTCGCGCCACCGCGGCGCACGGCAGATCTCGCGCAGCAGCACATGGGAGGGCGCGCCGAAGTTGCCGGGCACCTGGAACGCGAGCGTGCCGCCGGGCGCGAGGGCGCCGGCGAGGCGGGTCAGGATCGCGTCGTGGCCCGGGATCCACTGGAAGAGGGCGTTCGCGGTGATGACGTCGGGCGGTGCGGACGGCGCCCAGGTGGCGGCGTCGGCCTGGGCGAAGGCGAGCCGGTCGCGGGTGAGCGCGGCGGCGCGGGCGATCATGTCGGGCGAGCTGTCGACGCCGGTGACCTGGGCGCGCGGCCAGCGGTCGGCGAGGGTGGCGGTGAGGTCGCCGGGCCCGCAGCCGAGGTCGACGACCGTGGCCGGGTCGGTGGCGCGGATCCGGCCGGTGAGCTCGTGGAAGGGGCGCGAGCGCTCGTCCGCGTAGCGGGTGTACTGCGCGGGGTCCCAGACGGGGACGGTTTCTCTTGACATCAAGAGAATTCCAGCAGGGTAGTTGTCTCGATGTCAAGAATTAGGATGGTTCCGTGAACGATGACGTCGACCGGGTCGTCGCCGCCTGGCGTACGGAACGGCCCGACCTGGATGTGGCGCCGCTCGAGGTGCTGAGCCGGGTCTCCCGGCTGGCCCGCCACCTCGACCGCGCGCGCCGCGCGGCGTTCGCCCGCCACGACCTCGAGTCGTGGGAGTTCGACGTCCTGACCACGCTGCGCCGCGCGGGCGCGCCGTACGAGCTCAGCCCGGGGCGGCTGATGCGCGCCGGCCTTGTGACGTCCGGCACCATGACGAACCGCATCGACCGGCTCGCGGCGGCCGGCCTCGTGGAGCGGCGCCGCGACCCCGGCGACAAGCGCGGTGTTCTGGTGCGGCTGACCACCGCGGGCCGTGAGCGCGCCGACTCCGCCATGGCCGACCTCCTGGACCGCGAGCGCGAGCTCCTCGCCGGCCTCGACGCCGGCGCGCAGAAGGTCCTCGCCGGCCATCTCCGTACGCTCCTCGCCCCGTTCGACGCCGAGTGACCACCGAGTGGCCACCGTGACCCTCCGCGACCGGGCGGTCCGGTACCGTACGCGCGCCTGACAGGACGTACGGCGACGCCATAACATCGCGGGCGATGCACCCGACCCCTCAGGCCCCTCCCCCGGCACCGGCCGCGTCCCGTCTGCGGGCGTGGCTTCCGGCGCCCGGCTCGCCGGTCCTGCTGCCGTGGCACGCGCTGCGGCTGGGCGGGCGCTACCTGCCGTGGCTGGTGCTGTGGTTCGCCGGCGGGCAGCTCGCCCGGTGGGTGCTGCCGTGGCTGGCCGCCGAGATCGGCCGCGGCTCCCACCCGGAGCTGCGGCGCGTCGGGGTCGTGCTGCTGTTCGTGCTGTTCCTGCTGGCCACGGCCACCCTGTCGGTGGGCATGCTGTACATGCTGCGCCGCCGTACCGCGTCCGACGACGAACCGGGCGAGCGGTTCGTCGACGTCCTGGGCCGGTCGCTGCTCCCCTTCATGATCGTCTACGTCGCGTGGGGCCTGCTGTTCAAGGACGCCGCGACGTTCTCCTTCGCCGACCTCAAGCGCACGTTCAACCACCTGAACGACCCCGGCGAGACGTACGTCATACCGGACATCCGGGTGGCGTGGGCGCTGGCCGGCGGGTCCTTCCTCATCCGGATGCTGCTCGAACGCCGGCACATGTCGCAGCGCGAGAAGGGCCGCCCCGGGCGGATGTCCGGCCTGGCCGCGGCGTTCTTCGAAACGGCGTTCACGCTGTTCGGCATCAGCTCCGCCGCGGTGACGTTCGGCCAGGCGTCCGACTGGCTGAGCGGCCGCCGCGCGTGGGTCGGCGCGTCCAGCGCGCTGAACAACATCGGCGAGGCGCTGCCCTGGCTCGCCGACCTCTGGGGCCGGCTGGGCGACCTGCTCGCGCTGGCCAAGGACGGGCTGATCCTGCCGCTCGTGTGGCTGACCATCGCCGCGATCGTGTACGGCGTGGAGGTGCACGACCACAGAGAGGTGCTGGGCGGCACGCGGCTCGGCGGCGCGGCCGAGCGGCTGAGCGGCATGCGCGGACTGATGCGGCGCCCGCTCGGCGGCCTGTCGGCGGACTTCCGCGACAAGTACCTCCCGCTCGCGTACGCCGTACGCCTGGTCTGGCGCGGCGGCATACCGCTGTTCGCGGCGTTCGCGCTGTGCTACGGGCTGAGCGAGGTGGTCGCGCAGCAGGCGTGGCTGGCCGCGACCTGGCTGATCGGCCCGCGCGACATGGGCACCTGGCACGTCCTGATCGTGCCGGTGAACTTCGGCCGCGACCTGATCCAGCAGGTGCTGCAGATCGCGGTGCTCGCGGCGGCGTACGGCCTGATCACCGAGCGGATCGCGGAGCGCGAGGCCGAGCGGGTCAGTGCCCGAGCCGCAGGACCGTCTCCCGGGGATCGGGCGTCTTCGAGAAGTTGAAGTCGTCCCGGTGGTCCTCGAACTTCACGACGAGCGCCGCGGTGGTGGCCTTGCTCGGCGGCACATCGACGTAGATGTCGAGGTCGAGACCATTGGCGGCGCGGTAGGTCGACCACGCGCGGGCGTCGGTGCCCAGCGACATCGGCTCCCAGACGCGCTCGTCGTGGTCGCGCATCTCGTAGTCGAACGTCTCGCCGGTCAGGTCGCCGTGCAGGTAGTTGTCCGCGTTGAGGCCGTTGAGCTTCGCCTTCGGGCCGGTCAGCGTGGCGTGCAGCACGATGTGCAGCCGCGCGAAGTCGCCCGGGGGCGGCGAGGCGCCGGTGTAGTACTTCCAGGGGATCCGCTTCTGGTACACCAGCCGCCATTTGACGTTGTGCCACGCGCGGGTCGTGCCGCGCGGCACGTCGATGTACGCGGTGCTCGGGTAGTGCTTGACCGCCTCGTCCTGCGCCTCGCGTACGGGCAGCCAGATGGCCAGCGCGGTGACGCCGATCGCGGCCAGCGTCGCGAACACCGGCGCCATGGCGCGCAGCGGGTCGCGGTCGGGGCGGCGCGGCGTGGGCGGCGGCAGGGCGGGCGGCGGTGGTGGCGGCGCGTTGCGGGCGTACGGCTCGAACGTCGGCCGCGGCGGGCGGCCGTACGGCGGTCCGGCGGGTGGCCGGGCCATCAGAAGACCGTCCCCGGTACGGGCATGCGTTCGGCGGCGTGGTGCAGCGCGTTCGCGGTGGCCGCGGGGGTGTCGAAGCCGAGGTTGTAGCGCGCGGCGGGCAGGAACCACTGCTCCTGCCACGGTTGAGGGTCGTCGTCCCAGTTCAGGGCGTCCTTGGTGACCTCGAAGTAGGCGCCGGTGAGGCGGTCGCGCGGCACCTGGAAGTAGAACCGCTGCTTCAAGGTGGGTCCCATCGGGATGGCGTCGTCGAGGGTGCCGTCCTTCGCGGGCATCCCGGCGTCCTTCTTGTAGATCGTGCCGTCGCGGGTGACGATCTGGCCGCCCTCCAGCATGGTGGCGTCGAGCTTCTTCCGCATGGCGCCGACGTCGGCGACGATCACCACCCAGACGGACTCGGTGTAGATGACCCGCGGCTTGGACGCCAGGCCGGTGGTGGTGGCGTTCGCGACGAGGGAGTTGGCGAGCACCACCTGGCGGACGCGGATGCGGAAGTCGCGCGTGGTGATCATCTGCCCGATGCGGCCGTCGGAGTGGATCGGCCGGTAGCGCTCCTGGTACGTCGGCCGGATCGAGGGCAGCGCGAGCGCGCCGGCCAGCGCGAGCGCCGTGCCGATGCAGATGGCCAGGAGCCGCAGCGGCGAGCGCGGCGTGCCGGGCGTCATCGCGGCTTCCGGTGCTTGTGGTGCCGCTTCCTCGGCGGCTTCGGCTTCGGCTTGTGCTTGTGCTTCGTGACCGGCGGGTGCGGCTTGAAGCCGGACGGCGACAGCGGTACGGGCACGGTCGCGATCATCTTGGGCTTCTCGTCCTGGAGCCCGCTGATGCCGCGCTTCTCCGGCTCGGCGATGACCGTCCAGTAGCGGGGGATGTCGAAGAACGCCTTGTCCTGCCGCTGGAATCCGGTCACCGACACCTGGATGTTCCCCGGCTTCTCGCCGTACGTGTACATCTCCCACTGGGTGTCCATGATCACCGGGATGTGCGGCGGGAGGGTGTAGGTGTCGGTGCCGCTGGGGCGCTTGACCTGGGACGCCAGGAAACCCCGGCGCTTGCCGTCGGCGTAGACGTTCATGGACGCGCTGTGCTGCCAGTCGGTGCGCAGCATGGAGGTCTGCTTCGCCGCGCCGAGGGTGATGATCGGGTCCTGGTACGTGGAGTCGTTCGTCATGTTGACGACCCGCAGCTCGACGTGCAGCGCGGGGATGCCGGGCTTCTGGCCGTCGGCCTGCGCGACGTACGCCCTCATCACCTGGGTGTGGAACCACGTCTGGTCGATGACCTGGCCGACGGCGTAGCGCTCGGGGGGCGGTTCCTTAGCGGTCGTGAACCCGCCGAACGCGGCCGTGAGCGACAGCGCGACCGCCACGAGGCCGGGTACCGCCACTTTGGCGGCGCGTCGAGTCGCTGGTCGGGGAGGCACGGACCGGATTTTAGCCGCGAACCGGCCGTTCAGGGGAAATGTTGAACGTCAAATAGAATTCGTCCATGGTCGAACCACGGTGGCTCGATGCCGCACAGCAGCGTGATTGGCGTGCCTTCATCGACGGCAGCCTGCGCCTCGCCGAGGCGCTCGAGCAGGACCTCAAGAAGCGGCACGGGCTGTCGATGGCGGAGTACGAGATCATGGTGCGGCTGTCGGAGACCCCGGACCGCACGATGCGCATGGCGGAGCTCGCCGCGTGCGCGAGCCAGTCGCGCAGCCGCCTTTCCCACACGGTCTCCCGGCTGGAGCGCGCCGGGCTCGTGGAGCGCCGCTCCTGCGCCGACGACAAGCGCGGCGTGGAGGCCGTCCTCACCGAAAAGGGCTTCTCGACCCTCGCGGAGGCCGCGCCGTCGCACGTCACGGCCGTACGCGACCTGTTCGTCGACGTGGTCGCGCCGGACGACCTGGTGGCGATCGGCCGCTCCTTCGAGTCGGTCATCGCCCGGCTCGACGAGCGCCGTGACGAAGGTCACTAGCCCTACTGCGACTCGGCCAGCTCCAGCCACGTCTCTTCGAGGTCGTCCTTCTCCGACTGGACGTTCTTGAGCTCGGTGTTGAGCTCGACCAGCTTCGCGTAGTCGGTGGCGTGCTCGGCCAGGCGCTCGTGGAGGCGGGCGGCGCGTTCGTCCAGCCGCTCGATGCGCCGCTCGATGCGGGCCAGCTCCTTGCGGGCCGCCCAGGCGCCGCCGCCGCCCTGCGCGCCGGAGTCGCCCGCCGGGGCGGCGGGCGGTGTGCGCGGCTCCTGTGTACGCGACTCCTCGCGGCGGCGGAGGTACTCGTCGACGCCGCCGGGCAGCGCCGACACGACGCCGTCGCCGAGGAGCGCCACGATGTGGTCGCTGATGCGCTCCAGGAAGTAGCGGTCGTGGCTGACGACGACGAGCGTGCCCGGCCAGCCGTCGAGGATGTCCTCAAGCTCGGTGAGCGTCTCGATGTCGAGGTCGTTGGTGGGCTCGTCGAGCAGCAGGACGTTCGGTTCGTCCATCAGCAGCCGCAGGATCTGCAGGCGGCGCCGCTCGCCGCCGGACAGCTCCCCAATGGGCGTCCACTGCCGGTCGCCGGTGAAGCCGAGGCGTTCGAGGAGCTGGCCGGCCGTCCACTCCTTCTTCCCGACCGTGATGTACTTCCTGATCTCCTCGACCGACTCCAGGACGCGCCGCGCGGGGTCGAGCTCGGCCAGCTCCTGCGACAGGTGCGCCATGCGGACCGTCTTGCCGCGCTTGACCTTCCCGGAGCCGGGCACGGCGGTGGCGTCGAGCAGGCGCAGCAGCGTGGACTTGCCGCTGCCGTTGACGCCCACAAGCCCGGCCCGCTCCCCCGGGCCCAGCCGCCACGTCACGTGGTCGAACAGGGTGCGGCCGGGCACGGCGTACGTGACGTCCTCGACGTCGAGGACGTCCTTGCCGAGGCGGGCGGACGCGAAGCGGGTCAGCTCCACGGTGTCGCGCGCGGGCGGTTCGTCGGCGATGAGCGCGTTCGCGGCGTCGATGCGGAACTTCGGCTTGGTGGAGCGGGCCGGCGGGCCGCGGCGCAGCCAGGCGAGCTCCTTGCGCATGAGGTTCTGCCGCCGCTCCTCGGTGGCCGCGGCCAGCCGCTGGCGCTCGGCCTTGGCCAGGACGTACGCCGCGTAGCCGCCGTCGTAGCGCTGCACCTGGCCGTCGGCGACCTCCCACGTGCGGTTGGTCACGGCGTCGAGGAACCAGCGGTCGTGGGTGACGACGACCAGCGCGGACGGGCGCGCGGCGAAGTGGCGGGCCAGCCAGTCGATGGCCTCGATGTCGAGGTGGTTGGTGGGCTCGTCCGCGATGATCAGGTCGTGCTCGGCGACCAGCACCGCGGCCAGCGCAACCCGCCGCCGCTCGCCGCCGGACATGCCCGCGATGGTGGCGTCGAGGTCGATGCGGTCGTCGAGGCCGGTGCTCGCGGTGGCGCCGAGCCCGAGCAGGCCGCGCAGGATGTCGCGCACACGGGCGTCGCCGGCCCAGGTGTGCTCGGGGACGTCGCCGAGGACGGTGGCGCGTACGGTCGCGGACGGGTCGAGGGCGTCGTGCTGGCCGAGGTAGCCGACGCGGAGGCCGCGCGCGTGCGTGACGCGCCCGGAGTCGGGCTCGGTGCGCCCGGCGAGGATCGACACGAGCGTGGACTTCCCGCCCCCGTTGCGCCCCACGACGCCGATGCGCTCCCCGTCGTCGACGCCGAGCGAGACCGCGTCGAGCAGCGGGGACGGGCCGTACGCCTTGTCGACGTTCTCCAGGTTGAGCAGGTTCACGACGGTTCTCGCACCCCAGGGCCATCCGATGGACATACGTACGGCGCGAAACACCTGCGCCCGCACCACTTTCCATTGTGGTGGCACCAACCGGGTGGTCGATCCGCCGGGTTCAGGTGGTGGCGGGCGGGGCGTCGTCCGCCGGGGGTGCGGGGTCTTCCGGGAGATCGGGGTCCGCCGGGAGATCGGGGTCCGCCGGGAGATCGGTGTCCGCGGGGAGGTCGGGGGCGAGGGTGTCGGCGGGGCCGCCGTCCCAGTCGCCGGGGCCCGGGTAGTCCGGGTCGGGGAGCTGGGGGGCCTCCTCGGGCTCCGCGGGCGCGGCGGGCGGGGGGTCCGCGGGCGGCGCCGGGGTATCGCG
>DASXYG010000111.1:0-12281 GCA_036502625.1 Streptosporangiaceae bacterium | reverse complement strand
CCCGGCGAACCGGGTCATCCAGACCTTCGCGGCCGCGACGCCGCGGCGCACTGTCAATGTCGTCCAGTCCGTACAGAACGCCATGGAGGAACGATGAACACCACAACCGCCCAGTCCCGCGTCATCGTGGGAATCGGCGACAACACCGCCAGCGACACCGCCCTCGCGTACGCCATCACCGAAGCGCGGCGGCGCGGCGGCGAACTCGTCGCCGTCCGTACATGGGGCCCGCTGGCCGACCCCAGCCCACGGGACGCGACCCCGCCCGGCGCGGAAACCGAGCTACGGGCCGGTGCCACGCAACGGATCAGCCACGCCTTCACCACCGTGGGCGGCACCCCCACCGACATCCAAGTCTCCCGGCGGATCCCCGAGGGACCGGCCGGGCCGGCCCTGGTCGCCGTGGCCGACCGCCCGGACGACCTCATCGTGATCGGCCGCTCCCACCACCACCTGGCACGACGCGCAATGTGCGGCTCGGTACCGGACTACGTCATGGACCACGCCACCTGCCCCGTCCTAATCCAGCCCCGCACCCGCACGCCACACCGCCGACCCGAACAGCACGCCGACAGCGCACCAGCCGGGACCTTCTCCTGAACAACCGCCGCCCCTTGACACCGACATTGAAGCCCGCCCCCGACAGTGATGTAGTGAGGAACACACCCCGGCGCCGGCGAAAGGGCGGTCGTGGTCGAGAACGCCCGCCTGTACGACGAGGTCTCCGCCGTCGAAGGCGCCATCGTCGTCTGCCGTCTGCCGTGCCAGCCACGACGCCGCGCCGCTGGATCACATCAGCGAACAGCTCGAAACCCTGATCCGGATCGCGACCGGCGAACGACCATGGTGAAGGTCCAGTCGGTATGACCGCTGGCCGTAGAGGGCGTGCCCCGCACTTCCGGCGAGCCCTGTTCGCCCCGTGTCAACCGGCGCGTACGGGGTTACATTGAGTCAACTCCCATAGGGAGGCGGCCACGATGACGCTGCAGTATCTCGGCGGCGAGCTGTCCGTATTACTGGGCGACCTGCGGCTCACCACCAGCGATCGTAAGCAGGCCCGAGCCGTCGCAAGCTTGCGGCGCGAAGCGGAGACCCGGCCGCCAGGACGGCTGGGCCCTGTCGCGCACGATGCCCTCGTCTTGGCCGACGTGCTGTGCTGGGACGCGCTGGGTCACGCGGACGCCACTACCTTTACGCGCCGGGCCGAGCTGTCCGCGCGCCTGCATGAGTTCGCCGTCTGCGCCGGGCTGCTCGCTGATCGGTGAGCGGCCCGGCGCGTCGTCAACCCGAGGAGGGGTAAAGATGACGGTTGAGCGGGATCAGGTCTCGGAGGCGCAGATCGCCGTCCATTGGCGCGAGGAGGAGTACTACTCGCCGCCGGCGACGTTCATCGCGCAGGCCAACGCCCCGGATCCGGCGATCGTCGACCGGTTCGCCGAGGACAACTTCCCCGAGTGTTTCCGCGAGTACGCGGACCTGTTGTCGTGGGACAGCTACTGGCACACGACGCTGGACGCCAGCAATCCCCCGTTCTGGAAGTGGTTCGTGGGCGGGCGGCTGAACGCCAGCTACAACTGCGTGGACCGGCACCTGGCCGAGTACGGCAACAAGGCGGCGATCATCTGGGTCCCGGAGCCGGAGGACAACGACGCCGTCGTCATCACGTACCGGGAGCTGTACCGCAGGGTCAACGAGTTCGCCGCGCTGCTGCGCGGCTTCTGCGGCGTGAAGGCCGGCGACCGGGTCACGTTCCACCTGCCGATGGTGCCGGAGCTGCCGGTGGCGATGCTGGCCTGCGCGCGGCTCGGCGTCGTGCACTCGGAGGTGTTCGGCGGGTTCAGCGGCCCCGCGTGCGGCGGCCGCATCGCGGACTCGGGCAGCCGCGTCCTGGTCACGATGGACGGCTACTACCGCAGCGGCGAGCTGGCCGACCACAAGGTCAAGGCGGACGAGGCGGTAGAAGAGGCACGGTCACAGGGCCAGGAGGTGGACAAGGTCCTGGTGTTCCGCCGGCACGCCGGCGCGTACGCCTCGGCCAGCCCGATGGTGCCGGGCCGGGACTTCTTCGTCGACGAGCTGATGCCCGACTACCGCGGCGCACTGGTGGAACCGGAGTCGATGCCCGCCGAGGCACCGCTGTTCCTCATGTACTCCAGCGGCACGACCGGTAAGCCGAAGGGCTGCCAGCACAGCACCGGCGGCTACCTCGCGTACGTGACCGGCACGTCGAAGTACTACCAGGACATCCACCCCGGCGACACGTACTGGTGTATGGCCGACATCGGCTGGATCACCGGGCACTCCTACATCGTCTACGGCCCGCTGTCGCTGGGCACGACGACGCTGATCTACGAAGGCACGCCCACCTACCCCGACGCCGGGCGCCCGTGGCGGATCGCCGAGCGGCTCGGCGTCACCACGTTCCACACCGCGCCGACCGCCATCCGCATGCTGCGCAAGCTCGGCCCAGACGAGCCGCTGAAGTACGGCTACCGGTTCAAGCACATGACGACGGTCGGCGAGCCGATCGAGCCGGACGTGTGGCGCTGGTACTACAACGTCGTCGGCAAGGGCCAGGCGGTCATCGTCGATACCTGGTGGCAGACCGAGAACGGCGGGTTCCTCGGCAGCACGCTGCCCGCGGTGCACCCGATGAAGCCGGGGAGCTGCGGTCCCGGCGTGCTCGGCATCTACCCGGTGATCTACGACGACGACGGGAACGAGGTCGCGGCGGGCAGCGGCCGGGCGGGCAACATCTGCATCCGTAACCCGTGGCCGGGGATCTTCCAGACGATCTGGGGGCAGCCCGAACGGTTCGTGCAGACGTACTACGAGCGGTACTGCCGCGACCCGAAGAGCACCGACTGGCGCGACTGGCCGTACCTGGCCGGGGACGGCGCCATGCAGGCCGACGACGGGTACTTCCGGATCCTCGGCCGTATCGACGACGTCATCAACGTGGCCGGCCACCGCTTGGGTACCAAGGAGCTGGAGTCGGCGGCGATCACCGTGGAGGAGGTCGCCGAGGCGGCGGCCGTGCCGGTGGTGGACGACCTGCGTGGCCGGGTCGTCGAGCTGTACGTGGCGCTGAAACCGGGTTACGCCGAGGACAGCGGGGTCGCGGGGAAGGTCAACGCCGCGATCGAGACGCAGATCGGCAAGATCGCCCGGCCGAAGAACGTCTGGATCGTGGCGGACATGCCGAAGACCCGGTCCGGCAAGATCATGCGGCGGGTGATCGCCTCGATCTCGAACTTCACCGACGTGGGCGACACCACGACGCTGGCCAACCCGGAGATCGTCGAGGAGATCCGGCACGGCGTGCAGTCGGCGAAGGTGCGGCGAGACGAGGTGCCACGCGAGCTGACCGCCGAGGAGGCGGCGGAGATCCGCGCCTTCGGACAGGAGGAGTAGACGGTACGGGGAAACGCGGCCGGGGCGCTCGTGCTGTGGTGAGGGCGCCCCGGTCTTCCGGGCTTAGAGGTCGTTGCCGGCGTAGGAGAGGTTGAAGCTTTTGTTGGTGAGGGGGAAGTCGGGGACGATCGTGTCGCGGAGGGCGACGGGGAGGGCGGGCCAGTTGAAGAAGGACGGGTCGGCGATCTTGGCGCGGGTGAGGTGCCCGTCGGGGGTGAGTTCGACGCGGTGGGTGATGGTGCCGCGCCAGCCTTCGACGATGCCGGTTCCGGTGGCGTAAGGGCGGATGCGGGTCATGGGCGGCCAGGCGGTGATTTGGCCGGGGCTGAGTCCGGGCACGAGCGCGTTGATGATGTCGACGGACGTGGTGAACTCCTCGGCGCGGACGAGGAAGCGGGCCAGGACGTCGCCGCCGGTGTGGTCGGGGATGGTGAGGGCGTCGCCGAGGTCGGTGAAGGGGTGGCTGAGGCGGGCGTCGGTGCGGAGGCCGCTGGCGCGGGCGACGTAGCCGAGGACGCCGATCTCGTGGGCCTGTTCGCCGGTGAGCGGGGCGGTTCCGGTGAACCGGTCGCGGACGATGGTGTGGCCCAGGGCGAGGTCGACGAGTTCGCGTACGTCGTCGCGGATGGCGTTGAGCCGTTTGGGGTCGGGGAGGCGGCGGATGGCGGCGCCGCCGAGGATGACGCCGTCGCGCAGGAGGCGGTGGCCGGTGGTCTCCTCGTTGAGGCGGAGCAGGGCCTCGCGGATGGCGAGGGCGTGGGAGTTCAGGACGCCGTGGCCGACGTCGTTGCACAGCGCGCCGAGGTCGGTGACGTGGTTGTGCAGCCGTTCGAGCTCGAGGAGGACCGCGCGCATGCGGGCGGCCTCGGGCGGCGGCGCGATGCCGGCGGCGTCCTCGACGGCGAGGCAGTACGCCAGGGCATGGCCGACGGCGGTGTCGCCACTGACGCGTTCGGCCAGGACGACCCGATCGGCCGCCGGGTGCCCGGCGAACAGTTTCTCGGTGCCCTTGTGGGTGAACCAGAGCCGGGCCTTGAGCTTGAGGATGGTCTCGCCGACGACGGTGAACCGGAAGTGGCCGGGTTCGATGAGCCCGGCGTGTATGGGCCCAACGGGGATCTCGTATGCGCCGGGGGCGTCGACGGGGCGGAACGGGTACGGCGTGTCCGCGGCGCCGAACGGCGGTGGTGGCCCGGCGTCGGCGCGCATCGGGTACCAGCCGCGCGGCCAGTGGGGATGGCGGACGAGGCGGCGGGGCAGGGGGTGGTCCAGCGGCACGACCCCGTACAGATCCCGCATCTCGCGTTCGAACCGGCTGGCCGGGAACGACATCCCGGCGAGGCTGGGCACCGCCGCAGAAGCGGGGTCCAACCGGAGGCGTAGTTCCACGCGGGAGTCGGGCGGGCCGGAAGTGAACAGGTAGACGACACGGATGGCCGGGCCGTCGGGGTGGCCGGGACCATCGTGGGTGGCGGACACCAGCGCGAGCCGGTAGCCGCGCGTGAGGAGAGCGGCGGCGCGTTCGCGCAGCCGCGCGGGCTCGGTCGGCTCGATCCGCGTACGGCCGTCTCCCGGGTGGCCGCCCGTGGGCTGGTCGGCGGTCATGTCAGTGCGCTCCCACGATGGTGGCGGCCGCGTTCAGCAGGGGATGGAGCGGGCCGAGGACGGTGCCGAGGACGGCGGCGGCCGTCAGGGCGAGGACGAGCGGGGCGACCGCACCCGATGCCCGGGTTCCGACGGGTGCGACCACGTCCGGCGAGTGCCGCGGCGGGGCGACGCCCAGCAGCATGGTGAAGGTGTGGCGGGCCAGCGCGGCGAAGATCACCAGCAGCGCGGCCAGGGCGGCGGCAAGCGCCCAGCCCAGCCCCGCGGAGGCGCCGGATCGGGCGATGCCCAGTTCCGAGGCGAACAGCGGGAAGGGCGGCAACCCGGCGAGCGCGGCGATCGCGAACCCGAACGTCCCGGCCAGCGCGGGACGGCGAGCGATGAGGCCACGGATGTCGGCGATGCGGCTGGTGCCGGTGGTCTGGAGGATCTGCCCGGCGCCGGTGAAGGCGACCGATTTGGCCAGGCCGTGGCCGAGGATGTGCAGGAGCAGCGCCGCCGCGGCCAGGCGTCCGCCGATGGCGGCGGCGAGCGCGGCGAGCCCCATGTGCTCGATGGAGGAGTACGCGAGCATCCGCTTGATGTCGCGCTGGGCGATGAGCAGCAGCGCGGCCACCGCCAGGGACGCCAGCGCGGCGGCGATGAGCAGCGCCCGCAGGTACGCCGGGCCGAGCACCTGGTCGGTGATGATCTTGTACCGCAGGATGGCGGTGAACGCCACCGACAGCAGCACCCCGGACATCAGCGCGGACACCGGGGCCGGCGCCTGGCTGTGCGCGTCGGGTAGCCACGCGTGCACGGGGGCGAGCCCGGCCTTCGTGCCGAATCCCAGCACGGCCAGCCCGGCGGCCAGCCGGACCACGCCGGGGTCGAGGGTGTGCGCGTGGCCGAGCAGGAAGGTCCAGTTCAGCGCGGTCGTACCGTGGCCGCCGGCGTGCAGGGCGGCGGCGTACATGCACACGGTGCCGAGGAACGCCATGGCGATGCCGGCCGAGCACAGCACCACGTACTTCCAGGCGGCCTCCAGGCCGCGCCGGTCGCGGCGGTGCCCGACGAGGAACGCGGTGATGACGGTGGTCGCCTCCAGCGCGACCCACATCAGGCCGAGGTTGTCGGCGAGGGCGGCGGCACCCATGGCGGCGAGGAAGGCGTGTACGAGAACGCCGTACCGGCGCGCGTCGGCGGCATCTGTACGCCCGGCGGCGCGCTCGAGCCGGATGTGGCCGACGCTCGCCCAGGTCGCGATCACCGCGACCGCGGAGATGACCAGCAGCAGGTATCCGGTGAGCGCGTCCGCGCGCAGCAGTCCACCAGCGGTGGCCCGTGCCGTTCCGTCCAGCAGCCGGGGGGCCAGAGCGACGGCGGCGGTGAGCTGGGCGCCGGTGGTGGCCACGCCCGCCCACGCGGTCCAGGTTCGCCAGCCGAAGACGGCGTAGGCCAGCGCGGCGAGTGCGGGCAGCACGATGGGCGCGTACAGCAGGGGCGTCGGATCGGGCATCAGTCGCGCAGCTCCCGAAGATCGTCCAGGTCGGTGCCGCCGGTACTGGCGTGCAAGCGGCCCGCGAGGATGTGCAGGACGAGCACGGCGAGCAGCACGTCGGCCGTGACGCCGAGCTCCACGATGAGCGGCACCCCGGCCGCGGTGAGGAACGCGACGGCGGCGATCCCGTTGTCCACCATCAGGACGGCCACGATCTGCGACAGCGCCCGGCGCCGGGTCGCCAGCGTGAAGAAGGCGACCAGGACGACGGCGAGCGCGGCAGGCGCGGCCCGGCTCGCGGGCGTCGGGTCCAGGCGGATCAGCGGACGGGCCGCGGCGTACGCCGCGAGCGTGAGACCACCGGCGGCGAGCAGCGAGGCGGCCACGTTGACCAGCGGCCGGACCTCGCGCGGCTGGTCCTCGCGGGCCAGCACCCGGCGCAGGATCCGGGGCAGGACGACGGCCTTGAGCACGGCGACGATGACGGCTACGACCGCGAGCTCGATGCTGCCGGTGTGCGCGGCCTGCACGGCGGCGACCAGCGCGAGCGCGGATCCCTGCACGGCGAGCAGCCGTACGAGCGCGGACAGGTCCCGCCGCCAGAGCACGCCCACGGCGGACAGCAGCAGCACGCCGCATGCCGCGTACAGCACCTGCGTGTAAGCCGGGGTCATCGGGATTCCTTGGAGTCGGGCGAGCGGGGTCAGGCGAGGACGTAGGAGGCGGTGACGGCGAGCAGGGCGAGGACGAACGATCCGGCGAGCAGCTCCGGCACGCGGAACAACCGCAGCTTGGCCAGCAGCACCTCGCCGGCGGCCAGGACGCCCGCTAGCAGCGCGAGCTTCCCGAGCAGCACGACCACCCCGATGGCCGCCGCTCCCCAGGTCGCGGTCGTGGCCACGCCCCACGGGAGGAACAGGTTGGCCAGCAGACCGAGCAGCAGTGTGAGCCGCATGGCCGAGGCCAGCTCGACCAGGGCCAGGTCCCGGCCGGCGTACTCCAGCACCATGGCCTCATGCACCATGGTCAGCTCCAGATGGGTGGCCGGGTTGTCCACCGGCATCCGTCCGGTCTCCGCGAGCACCGCGATGGCCAGCGCGGCGGCGGCGAGCAGGCTGGCCGGGGAGACCAGCCGCTCGGCGTGGCCGGCCCCGGCGGTGACGATCGCGGACAGGCTCGTCGACCCGGCGCGGGCCGACAATGCGAAGGTGGAGAGCAGGAGCGTGGGCTCCACGAGCGCGGCGATGGCCATCTCCCGGCTGGCGCCCATCCCGCCGAACGCCGTACCGGTGTCCAATGCGGCGAGCGCCAGTGCCGCCGTCCCCAGCAGCAGCAGTCCCACGACGACGATCAGGTCGGCGGACCCGGCGAGACGAGACGTCGTGGCGGCCAGCGGGACGATGGCGGCGATCAGCAGGCTCGTCGCGAGCAGGACCGGCGGCGCCGCGACGAACAGCCACCCGGAGCCGGCGGGAGAGATCGGCTCCTTACGGACCAGTTTCCGCAGGTCCCGCCAGGGCTGGCCGATCCCCGCCCCGGCGCGGCCCTCCAGCCGTGCCCGTACCAACCGCATCCAGCCGATCAGCAGCGGCGCCACCGCCATCACCAGGACGGGCTGGCCGGCCGCGATCACCCAGCCGATCACCGGATCACCCCGGCGACCAGCACGATGAGCAGCGCGACCAGCCCGTACGCGAGGTAGTGGTGGACGCTTCCGGCCGCCAGCACCCGGGCGGCCCGTCCTGCCCGATCGGCCGCGGCCCGGACCGGACCGTACAGGTGGGCCTCGACGCGGTCGGGCACGCGGCGCCGGAAACGCACGCGCTCGACGATGTACGCCGACTCGGCATAGTGCGTGACGTCGACATCGTGTTCGGGCCGCAGCACGTCGTCGAAGATCCGCTCAAGCGGCTCGGCGAACGACGTCGCGGTGTACTCCGTACGCTCGCTCTGCGGGCCGTTCCCGCAGCCCCACGCGATCGCCCGCCGCCGTGGCCGGCCCACCAGCCGCACGACGACCGCGACGCCCACGCCCAGCACCACCAGCCCGGCCACGATCAGCATCGGCGCGTAGACCGCGGCCACACCGGGCAACGCCAGGCCCGCCGTACCACCAGCCAGGCCCCGGGCGGGCGCCCCCATGGCGATGGTGACGGTACGGGCGAGACCCGGCGTGGTCAGCCCGGGGGCGACGGCCAGCAGCACGCACCCGGCCGCGGCCAGCGCCATGGCGATCACCATCACCGGACCCGCCTCGCGCGCCCCCGCGGCACGGGCACCGCGCGGCCGCGCGAGGAACCCCGTGCCCAGCGCCTTGACGTACGTCACCACCCCGATCCCCGCGGTGAGCGCGACCACCCCGACCGCGACGGGCGCCGCGATCGCGTTCAGCGTCGAGGCCGGCGGAAGCGCATGGATCAGTGACTGCGCCAGCAGCCACTCGCTGACGAACCCGTTGCCCGGCGGCAGCGCGGCGGCGCACAGCGCCGCGACGCCGAACGCCGCGGTGGTCAACGGCATCCGCCGGCTCAGGCCGCCGAGGGTGTCCAGATCCCGGCTGCCTGTCGCGTGTACGACCGAACCGGCCGCGAAGAACAGCAAGGTCTTGAACGCGGCGTGGTTGAGGGCGTGCAGCAGCCCGGCGGCGACCGCGAGCGCGGCCAGCGCGGGCTGCCCGACATCGGCGAACAACCCGCCCGCGCCGATCGCGAGCAGGATCAGCCCGGTGTTCTCGGCCGTGGAGAACGCCAGCAACTTCTTCAGATCGACCGCCACCGCGGCCTGCAGAATCCCGTACAGCGCCGAGACCGCCCCGCCGGACGCCAGCAGCACCCACCACCACGACGGGCCACCGCCCAGCAGATCGAACCCCACCCGGACGATCCCGTACGCACCCAGGCTGACCATCGCCGCGCTCATCAGCGCCGACACGTGCCCAGGCGCCTCCGCGTGTGCCCGCGGCAGCCACGGATGCAGCGGCACCATGCCCGCTTTGGCGGCGAACCCGGCCGCAGTGAGCACGAACACGCCGCTGCGGACCGTGCCGGGCACGGTCGCCGCGGCGTCCCGCAAAGCGGCGAACGACTCCCCGCCGCACGCCGCCGCCAGCCACACCAGGCCCAGCAGGATCACCACGAACCCCGCCTGCGTCATCGCCGCGTACCAGACACCCGCCGCGCGCACCGCTGCCCCGCGCCGTCCCGCGTGCGCGTGTTCGGCCACGACCAGCAGCAGGGAGCACAGCGCCATCAACTCCCAGGCGGCCAGCAGCGTGGACACGCTGCCCGCCGCGGGCACCACCAGCATCGCCGCGACGAACAGCGGCAACGCCGCAAGCGCCGTACGCGACGACGCCCCGGTACCGGACCGGCCGACGTACCCCGCCGTATAGACACCAACCAGCGCGGCGACCGCCCCCACCAGCAGCAGGAACCACCCCGACAGCGCGTCGACGTCGATGCGCGCGGTCCCCAGCGGCAGCAGAGCGGGCAGTACCGCGTGCCCCGTACGCCCGGCCAGCGCCCATCCACCGGCCACGGCGCCGGCGCAACCGGCCAGCGTCATACCCGCGCCGACGACGCCGGGCCGCCACCGCGGCGGCAGGACGACGGCCGCGACGGCCGCGACGCCGGACACCGAAACGGCGGCGCCCAGCCCCGTGACGACCAGGTTCACCGGCCCGACAGGCCCCGGAGCGCGGCCACGATCTCCCCCGGAGGCGGCGGACAGCCGGGGACCTCGACGTCGACCGGCACCACATCGGACACCGCACCCGCCACGCCGTACCCTTCGGCGAACACACCGCAGTTCCGCGCGCAGTCGCCCAGCGCCACCACCAGGCACGGACGCGGCGCGGCCTCGTAGGTCTTCCGTAGCGCGCCGGCCATGTTCCGGGTGACCGGGCCCGTCACCACCAGCGCGTCCGCGTGCCGGGGCGAGGCCACCTGCCGCACGCCGTACCGCTCGGCGTCATACACCGGCGAGAACGCCTGCCCGATCTCGATCTCACACCCGTTGCACGACCCGGCGTCCACATGCCGCACCTGCACCGATCCCCCGAGGTCCGGGACCCCGCCACCGGCGCGTTCCGGCACGGCTTCGGCCAGCCGCCCGGTGCGACGGATCCTGCTGATCAGACCCAACCGGGCCACCCACCCTCCCGCGACACCCATGCGCAGCAGCGCATGTCGACGGTTGCCGACTTTAGCAATCACGCAATAGCGGCGGACGCGCGGGTACCAGGTTCGGCACACGGGCATCGGAGAGGACCGTAAGACGGCGGTTACGCTGGAAGGCGTCAGACGTTGCCGGGCGCCGCGCGCAGGTCTTCCAGCAACTCGGCCTGCCCCGACAGAACACCGGTCAGGATCTGACGGGCCACGGCCAGCAGCTCCGCCACATGCGGGCTGGTCAGCGAGTACACGACGGTGGCGCCCTCCTTACGGGAGACCACCAGGTTGGCCCGGCGCAGGACCGCGAGCTGCTGCGACAGATGCGCGGGCTCGATCCCTACCTCGGGCAGCATCTCCGACACCGCGTGGTCGCGCTCGCTCAGCAGCTCCAGCACCCGGATCCGTACCGGGTGCCCCAGCGTCTTGAAGAACTCGGCCTTCAACTGGTACAGCGGCCTACTCAACGACGCACCACCTTCCCGTGGACGGCAGTTGCCGAGTCCGGCAATCCAGCCATGTCGTCAATTCGCGTCGTCCAGGCTGTCCAGGTAGGCGGCCAGGCCGCGGATCATCAGGTCGATGCCGATGTCGAATTGGCGGGTTGTGCCGCATTCGCCGCAGACCAGGTTCGCGACGTGGGCGAGGTCGCCGGGTGTGCCGTCGGGGATGAGCGTGCGTACCCGGCGTGCGCGTTCCGCGTCGTCGTCGGCGGCGCCGGGTGGGGCGTAGCGAACCTCGGCGAGGGTCTGGCCGAGGGCGTAGGAGATGAGGGTGCGCAGCAGGGCGGCGGCAGACTGTTCGGGTACGCCGTCGTCGCGCATGGCGCGCAGGTAGGCGTCGGCGACACGGAGCGCGTTCACCGGGATGATCTGCCGGGTCATGATCAACGGCGCCGCGTTGGGGTGGCGCTGGACGAGGGCGCGCAGCGCGTCGGCGAGACCGCGGGCGGCGGGCTCCCAGCCGGGAAAGCGCGCGGTGTCGGTATCGATCTCGGACCACATGAGGTCGACGAGGCCGTCGAGCAGCCCGTCCTTGCCCTCGACGTGGTTGTACAGGGACATGCCCCGGACGCCGAGCCGGGTGCCCAGCTTGTGCATGCTCAGCGCGTCGATCCCGTGCTCGTCCACGTACGCGAGCGCGCCGGTGAGCACGCGGCCGCGGTTCAGGACCGGTCGTACCGGCGCCGCCTCGGGCGGATTCGTCACGGGGCTCACGGCCGCAAGCTTATGGCATATGTCTGCGACTGGCACGCGGGCGGACGGCCACGGACCGTACGGTCATTGACGGCTTACGCCGTAAGTAGCATCGTGGTGTCCGGTGGTCTCCTATTTGGGATGGGCGGGCGAAGAGGCGTGTCGGCCGACGGATACCTGCGCAGCGGCGAGGTGGCCGCGCGCGCCGCGGTGAACGTCCAGACGCTGCGGTACTACGAGCGCATCGGGCTGCTGCCCGAGCCGCGGCGGCTGTCCTCGGGATACCGGGCGTATCGGCCCGGCGTCGTCGGCACGGTGCGGTTCATCAAGCGGGCCCAGGCGCTCGGGTTCCCGCTCACGGAGATCCAGGTGCTGCTCCGCCTGGCCGACCGGGCCGACGGATGCGACGAGGCGCGC
>DASXYG010000110.1:0-28086 GCA_036502625.1 Streptosporangiaceae bacterium | reverse complement strand
AAGAACGCGCGGCTCCCGGGTGGGGTTGGGGCTGGAGCGCGCGGGCTCCGGTTCCGGTGTCGGGCTCGGGGCGGGGTTGGGGCTAGGGGCGCGCGGGTTCCGGCGGGGGTGGGGCGCTCGGAGTGGGCGGGCGCGGGTTTCGGCGTGGGGGCTGGGTTCGGGTTTCGGGGTGGGGGTTGGGGCTAGGAGCGCGTGGGCTTCGGTGTGGGGCTTGGGGAGGTGGGGGGTGGCGCCTCCGCCCCCGACGCGGTGGCGGTGGGGGCGGAGGGTGGAGACAGGGGCGGGCGAGGGGCGCTAGGAGCGGGCGGGTTCTGGTTCGGGGGTGGGGGTTGGGGTGGGGTGGGGGGTGCCGCCGCCTTCGTCGCCGTGGCGGCGGGTGCGCATGCGGTCCTTGAACTCCTCTACCAGGGTGTAGAGGGTGGGGACGATGAGCAGCGTCAGGAGGGTGCTGCTGATCAGGCCGCCGATCACCACGACCGCCAGGGGCTGGGAGATGAAGACCCCGCCGCCGGTCAGGCCGATGGACATCGGGAACAGCGCGCACACGGTGGCGATCGCGGTCATCAGGATGGGCCGCAGCCGGTGCCGGCCGCCCTCGACCACCGCCTCTCGTACGCCCATGCCCTGCGCGCGGTACTGGTTGATCAGGTCGATCAGCACGATCGCGTTCGTCACCACGATGCCGACCAGCATCAGCATGCCGATGATCGCGGCGACGCCCAGCGGGGTGCCGGTGCCGCGCAACAGGAGCAGCGCGCCGGTCGCGGCGAACGGGATCGACACGAGCAGGATCAGCGGCTGGATGAGGCTGCGGAACGTCGCCACCATCACCAGGAACACGATCGCGATCGCGGCCAGCAGCGCCAGGCCGAGCTGCGAGAAGGAGTCCTGCTGGTCGGAGGAGACGCCGCCGATCTTGGCGGTCGCGCCGCTCGGGAGGTGCAGCGCGTTGACCTTCTGCGTCAACTGCGCGTTGATCTTCGTGAGGTTGCCGCTCGGCGTGGCCGTCACCTTCGCGCTGCGGTTGCCGTCGATACGCGTGAGCTGCGTGGGCCGCTCGACGCGCTTGACGGTCGCGACGTCGGTCAGCTTGACGGTCTGACCCGTGGCCGTGGGCAGCTTGAGGTCGCGCAGCTTCGCCAGCGTGCCCGGCGAGGCGCCGTCGCGGACGATGAGGTCGTGCTCGGTGCCGTTCACGGTGATCTTCGCCGTGGACAGCGCCATGGCCTGCTGCACGGCCTGGCTGATCGATGCGTCGGACAGCCCGTTGACCGCGGCGTCCTTCCGCTTCGTGGTGACCGAGACGCCCGGTTGGTCGGCCGCGAGGTCGCTGGCCACCTCGGTGGCGCCGCTGACCCCGCGTACGGCATTGGTGACCTGGTTGGTGGCGGTCTTCAGCACATTGGTGTCGGGCGCGGTCACCACGACCTCGAGCTGGCTGCTGCCGAACCCGCCGCCGCTGGAGTCGCCGACCGTGACCTCGCCCGCGCCCTTGAGGCCGTCGAGCTTCGCCTTGAGGTCGTCGGAGAACTTCTGCTGGTCGGCGTTGACGTCGGTGGTGATGCTGAACGACGCCTGGTTGGTGTCGCCGCCGCCGGTGAACGCGGCGAACCCGCCGCCGGACCCGACGGTCGTCTGCACGGTCTCCACCTGGTTGAACCCGCGGATGACGTTCTCGACGCGCTTGGCCTCGGTGTTGGTCCGCGCCAGGGAGGTGCCGGGCGGCAGCTTCTGCGTGACGGACAGGGTGTTCTGCCCCGAGCTGCCGATGAAGTCCGTCTTGATGCCGGGGACCAGCGCGATCGTGCCGAAGAACACCAGGACGCCGAGCGCCAGCGTGATGATCTTGTGGCCGGTGGCCCAGCGGATGACCGGGACGTACACCCGCTGGAGGAGGCCGCGGCGCTCCTTCAGCTCGGCCGCGGCGCGAATCGCCTCCGCCTTCTCCGGCGACTCGCGTACGGCGCGCGGCGGCCGCAGGAACCAGTACGCGAGCGTCGGGATGATCGTCAGCGCGACCAGCAGCGACGCGAGCAGCGCCACCGCGATGGCCACCGCGAACGGCCGGAACAGCTCGCCGACCTGGCCGCCGACGAACGCGATCGGCAGGAACACCGCGATCGTGGTGATCGTGGACGCGGTGACCGCGCCGCTGACCTCCTTGACGGCGGTGAGCACGGCATGGCGTCTCGCCTCGCCGTATCCGAGATGTCGCTTGATGTTCTCCAGCACCACGATTGAGTCGTCGACCACCCGCCCGACCGCGATGGTCAGCGCGCCGAGCGTGAGGATGTTCAGGGAGTAGCCGCCCGCGTACATCGCGATCAGCGCGATGAGCAGCGACAACGGGATCGAGACCGCCGTGACGATCGTGGACCGGAAGGAGAACAGGAACAGCAGGATCACCACGATGGCGAACCCCAGCCCGAGCAGGCCCTCCTCGGTGAGGCCGGTGATGGAGTCCTTGATGAACGGCGCCTGGTCGAACGTGACCGTGAGGTCGGCGTTGTCGCCCAGCTTCGAGCGCAGGGAGTCCATCTTGTTGCGGACGGCGTCGGAGATGCTCACGACGTTGCCGTCATGGGTCTTGGTGACCGAGACGCCGAGGGTGGGCTTGCCGTCCGTACGGGTCAGGGACGTGGCGGGCGCGTCGACCAGCTTGACGTCGGCGATCTGCTCCAGGCGGACCGGCTTCGGCTTGGGGGCCTGCGCCGCCGCCGCGGCTCCCGGCGCCGCGGCCGCGCCGCTGCGCCCGGCCGCCGCACCCGGCTGGCCCGCCGCACCGGCCGCGCCCGCCGCGCCGGACTGCCCGGCACCGGCCTGGCCGGACTGCCCCGTCTGGCCCGGCTGAGCGGTCTGGCCGCCGCCGGCTCCGGCCGCGGACGGCGCGATGTAGAGGTTCTTCAGGTCGTCGAGTGAGGTGAACGAGCGTCCCGCGTCGATGGCCAGCGTCTTCCCGCCGCTGGTGAGGTCGCCGCCCGGCATGACGATGCCGTTGGCCTGCAGCGCGCTGGACACCGCGCTCGGCGTGAGGCCGGCGACCTTCATCCACTTGTCGTGCAGGTTGATCTGCACGCGCTGGTCGCGTACGCCGGTGACCTGGACGTCGTTCACGCCGTTGATTCCGGCGAGGTCGGGGACCACGGTCTTGTCGAGCTTGTCGGCCAGGGCGTGCTGGTCGGTGCCGCCGGAGACGGCGAGCATCACCACGGGCAGGTCGTCGGTGCTGCCCGCCTGGACGGTGGGATCGACGTTGTCCGGCAGACCGGTAATGCGGCCGATGGACTGCTGCATGTCCTGCACGGCGGCCTTGGTGTCGGTGCCGTAGTCGAACTCGACCTGCACGGTGGACATGCCGGCGCGGGACGTCGAGGTGGTGGTCTTCTCGCCGTCGGTGCCCTTCACGGCGTTCTCGACCGGCTCCGTGACCTCCTTCTCGACGACGTCGGGCGAGGCGCCGGGGTACGGCGCGGTCACGACGGCGACCGGGAGCTGGAGGGACGGGATCAGCTCCTGCTTCAGCGAGGTCGTCGCGAACAGGCCGAAGACGATCAAGATGATCGTGGTCAGCGCGACGAGCCCGCGATTGGCGAGGCTGAGCCTGGCCAGACGAGACATGAAAGATCCTTAACCGGAGTTGTGTGATCCCTGCCCGCGGGAAGGGCGGGCCCAGGTACGCGAATCGAAGATCTCGACTTGTTTAGCTTCAGCCGTACTATACGTGCGGGGCGTGACAAACGTTCCGTAGCGGGCCGGAAATCGACCCTTGGGCGGAGGAAGATCGACCTGAGGGAGGAGACGAGGCGGACTGTGGACGAGAAGGACCGGATGATCGACGCCATCGAGGGGCACGAGCGCGTCTTCATGCGCCTCATGGCCCGCGAGAATGCCGCCGGGCTCTTCTCCCTGAACCTCACGATGCGTCAGATCAAGGTGCTGATGGTGCTCGACATCGAGCAGAGCCTGTCGATGCACGAGCTGGCGAAGAAGCTCGGGGTCGGCCTGGCCACCACGACCGGCATCGTCGACCGGCTGACCGCGCAGAACCTCGCCGAACGCCGCGAGGACCCGGACGACCGGCGCATCCGCCGTATCGAGCTGTCCGACCACGGCCACGAGGTCATCGACCAGATGCGCTATTCCGGCCGGGAGCGAAAGCGCCGAGTTCTGCGCCGCCTGACGCCGGAGCTGCTCGCCGACTTCGCCCGGGTCATGGCGGCGCTCGGCACCGCCGTGGAGGCGGAGCTGGACGCCGCCGAGGCCGAAGGCGGCGAGGGCGGCGACGGCGGCGGGGCCGCCGCGCCCGCGGAGACCGGCAGCGCGGAGTAGCCCTCCGTCAGCGGGTCTTGCCGCGGCCCAGCATGCTGCCGATGCGCCGCAGCGCGCGCGCCTCGGGCGACTCGAACGGGTTGTCGTTGACGAGGTAGGTCCACGTGGACGTGGGCCGCTGCACGCCGGCGCCGGGGAGGTCGATGCCGTCGGGGCCGACCTCGGCGGCATCGAGCGTCTCGACCGCGCGCGTCCACGACTCCTCGACGATCTTGTGGAACGCCGGGATCGCGGCCTTGTGGAACTCGTCGAGCGGGTTCTCCCGGCCGAGCGCCCGCAGGTGGATGCCCTCGCGGAGGTCGGAGAGGTACGCCAGGTGCTCCACCCAGAGGCGGTCCAGGTGGTGGAGGGTGATCTGGCGCGCCGCCGCGGCCGCGGGCTCCTCGCCCGCGGCGTCGGCCAGCTTCTCGTAGCGCTCGGCCGCGCGGGTGGCCAGCTCGCGGGCGGCCGCGTCGGTGCGCAGGACCTGGCTGCGGTGGTCGAGCAGGATGCCGCGCTGGTGCTCGACGAGCTTGTTGTACTTCCAGGTGGTGCGGTGGATCTCCAGGTGGACGCCCTCGGCCACCCGCTGGGCGTGCTCGACCGTGCGCTGCGCGGACGCGTCGGCGACCAGGCCGTCGGACGGGTCGCCCTCGGCCTGGGCCGACTCGGGGGCGTGCAGCGTGACGAGGTCGTCGGCCATGCTGGTGAAGAACACCGAGCCGCCCGGGTCGCCCTGGCGCCCCGACCTGCCGCGCAACTGGTTGTCGAGCCGGCTCGTCATGTAGCGCCCGGACCCGATGACGTAGAGGCCGCCCAGCTCGGCCACCTCGTCGTGGCCCGCGCCGTCGGAGCCGCCGAGCCTGATGTCGGTGCCGCGGCCGGCCATCTGGGTGGACACCGTGACCGCGCCGCGCGCGCCCGCCTCGGCGATGATCACGGCCTCCTCGGCGTCGTTCTTCGCGTTCAGCACCTGGCACGCCACCCCGGCGACCTTCAGCCGCCGCGCCAGCCGCTCGGACTCCGCGACGTCGAGCGTGCCGATCAGGACGGGGCGGCCGGTCTCGTGGGCCGCGGCGATCTGCGCGACGAGCGCCTGCTCCTTGTCGGCCACCGAGGAGTACAGCCGGTCGGGTTCGTCGTCGCGTACGCACGGGACGTTCGGCGGGATCACGGCGACCTCGAGGGCGTAGAACTCCCGTAGCTGCTCGGCCACCGCGACCGCCGTGCCCGTCATGCCGCACACCCTGGGGTAGCGGCGGATGAGCGCCTGGACGGTCACGCTGTCGAGCACCTCGCCGCTCTCGGTGGCGGCGACGCCCTCCTTGGCCTCGACCGCCGCCTGCAGGCCGTCGGGCCAGCGCTGGAGCTGGGCGACGCGGCCGCGCGCGGCGCTGATGAGCTGGACCCGGCCGTCCTTCACGACGTAGTCGACGTCGCGCTTGAGGAGGGCGTGGGCGTGCAGCGCGACGTTGACGGCGGCGAGCGTGGCGTTGTGGCCCGCGCCGTAGAGGTCGACGCCGCCGAGCTCCTTCTCGACGCGCTCGATGCCGGTCTCGGTCAGGTGGGCGGCGCGGCGCTCGTCGTCGGTGTCGTAGTGGATGCGGGGCTTGAGGCCGCGGACGATCTCCGCGATGCGCGGGTCGGCCGGGCCGCCCTCCACCGCGCCGGCCATGACCAGTGGTACGAGCGCCTCGTCGACCACCACGGAGTCGACCTCGTCGATCAGCGCGATGTCGGGCTCGGGGAGCAGGAGGTCGGCGGTGTCGGCGGCGAGGCGGTCGCGCAGGAGGTCGAAGCCGATCTCGCTGACGGGGCCGTACGCCACCTGCTTCTCATACGCCGCGCGGCGCTCCTCGGGGGCGGACGTCTGGCCGACCGCGCCGACGGTGACGCCGAGCAGGTCGTAGACCGGGCGCATCCACTCCGCGTCGCGGTGGGCGAGGTAGTCGTTGATCGTCATGACGTGGACGCGGCGGCCGCGCAGCGCGTAGCCCGCGGCGGCGAGCGCGCCCGCGAGGGTCTTGCCCTCACCGGTGGCCATCTCCACGACGTGGCCGGTGAGCAGCCCGATCATGCCGAGCAACTGCACGTCGTACGGCCGCTCGCCGATGGTGCGGCGCGCCGCCTCGCGGGCCAGCGCGCCGAGCTCGGCCAGCTCCTCGTCGGTGGGCTCGGCGCCCTCGCCGCGCAGCTTCGCGGCCGCCTCGGTCAGCTCGGAATCGGACAGGCCGCGTACGTGGTCCTCGCGGTCGCCCGCCGCGCGCACGATCGATTCGTACCGCCCCAGATCGGCCGTGCCCGGCCGCCCGATGATCTTGCGGAACCGATCGCGTAGCTTCCCCGCCATGCGCCAGGACCCCTTCGTCGCCAACCCCGTCGGATGCAGGATATGGCGCATCGGGACCCGCGTCGGTTCCGCGACGCGAGGTAGAGGGCCGTCAGGGAATTCTCAGGTACGCCTCAGGAGGTTCATACGGCACGGGTGAAGACTCCCCGGCATGTCCCTCCCCGTGAGTCCGCCGGTCGTCGTGCCAGGGCTGTCTCCCCTGACGCTCTGCCGTGGCGCGTATCTTGCGATCATCGAGCGGCCGGACTCGGGGGAGCGGACCATGGCGCGCATCTCGGGTGCGCGGTACGACCGCCCTGACCCCGCGGCCGTTACCGCGTGCGTGCACCGGGAGCCGATGCTCGTCCCGACGATGAGCGCGCTGGCGAACGTCGAGCTGCCGCTCGCGCACGCGGCGCGCGGGGCGGCGGAGCGGCGGCAGCGCGCGCTGGCCGCGCTCGACCTCATCGGCATGGTGCCGTGGGCGGGGCGCGCGTCGGAGGAATTGTCAGGGGCGGAGGCCAAGATGGCGGCGATCGCCCGGGCGCTTGTGGTGGCGCCCGAGCTGATCGTCCTTGACGAACCGGCCGCCGGGCTGGGCGTCAAGGAGACGGGCCGGGTGCTCGCGGCGCTCGACCGGTTGCACGCGGTGGGCGTCACGCTGCTCGTGCTCACCGGCGACCCCCGGGTGGCCGCGCGCGCCCGCGCCCGTGCCGTCGACGTCGCGACGCTCGCGGGTCACGACGACCCCGCCGATTCGTGACGCGTTCGACGCCACCTTCCCAGTTGGCTTTCATGTTCACCACAAGCCGTCCACATGTCGACTCGTCACCATGCCGGACATGTCACGTCTGCGACGGCACCGCACGCTCGCGGTCAACCTGACCCTCGGCGTCGCCCTGGTGGCCGTCGCCGCATTGGGCTACCTCACGCTCGGGAGCGGCGGGCAGGTCCGCGCCGCCACCGGCACCCGTACGGTCGCGGCCGCCCGCGGGCCCGTCCTCGCCACGGTCTCGGCGTCCGGCTCGGTGGAGAGCGCCCGCACGCGCGCCGCGGACTTCGCCACCTCGGGCACCGTGACCTCGGTGGACGTCAAGCCCGGCGACCACGTCACGAAGGGCGACGTCCTGGCCCGGGTGGACCCCACCGACGCGAACGCCGACCTGCGGACCGACTCGTCGAGCCTCACGGCCGCGAAGCTGGCGCTGTCCAGCGCGGAGGACGCGCCGAAGGCCACCGACCAGTCCGTCGCGTCGGCGAAGACGCAGTACTACTCGGCGCTGAAGACGTACAACGCGGCCGTGCGCGCGGTGAACGGCACCGTGCTGCACGCCCCCATGAGCGGCACCGTCGTCACGGTGAACGGCCAGGTCGGCGGGTCCAGCTCGGGCTCGTCCTCGTCGTCGTCCTCGTCCAGCTCCAGCTCCTCCGGCACGGGAACCGGGAACGGCGGGACGGGTACGGGCGGCGGCTCGACGCCCTCGTCCAGCTCCGCGAGCTCCTCGGGTTCCGGCGACACCGGCTTCGTGGAGCTCGCCGACCTGTCGGACCTCCAGGTCGGCGCCCAGTTCTCCGAGGCCGACGCGCTGAAGGTCAAGAAGGGCCAGTCGGCGACCGTCACGCTCAACGCCAACACCGGCACGACCATCCCCGCCGACGTCAGCCTCGTCGACCCGCAGGCCACCACCACGAACAACGTCGTGCAGTACGGCGTCACGCTGGCGCTGAAGTCCGCGCCGTCCGGGCTGCGCCTCGGGCAGACCGCGAGCGTCGAGGTGGTCACCGCGAAGGCCGACGACGCGCTGTACGTGCCGTCCACCGCGGTCAAGTCCGCGGGCGGCACCCACACGGTG
The DNA here is from genome assembly GCA_036502625.1 of Streptosporangiaceae bacterium. GTDB lineage: Bacteria > Actinomycetota > Actinomycetes > Streptosporangiales > Streptosporangiaceae > DASXYG01. The sequence goes on along the minus strand of DASXYG010000110.1, from coordinate 19,596 downwards.
ACGGTCCTCACGAACGGCAAGCAGGTCACCCGTACGGTCGGGGTCGGCGTCTCCGGCGACGACAACACGCAGATCACGTCCGGGCTGCGCGTCGGCGAGAAGGTCGTGCTGCCCACGCAGACGTCCGGCGGCGGGTTCCCCAGCGGCACCTTCCCCGGCCTCAACGGCAAGCGCGGCGGCGGCGGCCAGGGCGGCGGGCGCGGCGGGGCCGTCGTGGGCGGCCCCCGGTGACCCCGGTCATCGCCACGCGCGACCTCACCAAGGTGTACGGCGCGGGCGCCACCGAGGTCCACGCGCTCGCCGGCGTCTCCTTCGCGGTCGCGCGCGGCGACTACGTGGCCGTCATGGGCCCGTCCGGGTCGGGCAAGTCCACGCTCATGCACATCATCGGCTGCCTGGACACGCCCACGAGCGGCCACTACCGGCTCGACGGCCTCGACGTCTCCGAGCTCGCCGAGGACCAGCTCGCGCTGATCCGCAACCGCCGCATCGGGTTCGTCTTCCAGGCGTTCAACCTGATCCCGCGGATGTCCGCGCTGACCAACGTGGAGCTGCCGCTCGCGTACGGCGGGGTGCGCCCTGCCGCACGGCGGCGCCGCGCGCTCGAGGCGCTCGACGTGGTCGGGCTCGCCGACCGCGCGCGGCACGGGCCCGCCGAGATGTCCGGCGGCCAGCAGCAGCGGGTGGCGGTGGCGCGCGCGCTCGTCTGCGAACCGTCGCTCGTGCTCGCCGACGAGCCCACCGGCAACCTGGACAGCCACGCCACCGACGAGGTGCTCGCCGTGTTCGACCGGCTCAACGCCCAGGGCGTCACGATCGCGGTGATCACCCACGAGCACGAGGTCGCCGCGCGCGCCCGCCGGCAGATCACCATGAGCGACGGCTGTATCACCACCGACCACCGCGGCGGGCCGGCGCCCGGCGCGGCGCTGACCCACATCGAGGGGTCGCGTACGGACGGGGCGCGCCGATGATCGTCGAGACCGTACGGTTCGCGCTGCGCGGCGTCGCGGCCAACAAGCTGCGGTCCGGGCTGACGGTCCTCGGCCTGCTCATCGGCGTGGCCGCGGTGATCCTGCTGGTCGCCGTCGGCCAGGGCGCGTCCGCGTCCGTGCAGAGCAGCATCGAGGGGCTCGGCACGAACACGCTGACCGTGCGCAGCGAGCCGGCGAGCAGCGGCGGCGCGCAGATCCGCGACTACTCCCTGACCGTGGACGACGCGCGCGCCCTGGCCGAGAGCTCCGCGGCGCCGGACGTCAAGAGCGTCTCGCCGCAGGTGTCCGCCCAGGCGGTCACCGCGACGTACGAGGGCGCGAGCCACGCCGTGGGGCAGTCGGTCGGGACGTACCCGTCGTACTTCGCGGCGAGCGGCAGCAAGGTCGCGAAGGGCGGCTACTTCACCAACGACGACGTCACGTCGGCGCGGAAGGTCGTGGTGATCGGCACGACCGTCGCGGACGACCTGTTCGGCGACGTCGATCCCGTCGGCAAGAAGGTGCAGCTCAACGGCGTGCCGTTCACCGTGCGCGGGGTGCTGGCCAGCCAGGACGCCGGCGGCCTGTCCGACGCCAACGACACCGCCATCGCGCCGCTGAGCGCCGTCCAGCAGTCGCTGTCCGGCTACGGGCCGATCGACTCGATCCTCGTCGCGGCGACGTCGCCGACGACGGTGAACGCCGCGGAGGGCGAGGTCACGGCCGTGCTGAACGCGCGGCACGACGTGACGAACACGGCGAGCTCCCCGTACACGGTGCTGAACCAGGCGCAGCTCCTCCAGGCGCGGTCGAGCGCGCTCAGCACGTTCACCACGCTGCTCGCCGCCGTCGCCGGCATCAGCCTGCTGGTCGGCGGCATCGGCGTCACCAACATCATGCTGGTCACGGTCACCGAGCGGACCAGGGAGATCGGCATCCGCAAGGCGCTCGGCGCCCGCAGATCGGCGATCCTCGGCCAGTTCCTCGTGGAGGCGACGCTGCTCAGCGCGCTCGGCGGGCTCATCGGCGTGGCCGTCGGCGTCATCGGCAGCCGGTTCTCCTTCGCGGGGGTGCAGCCCGTCCTGGTGCCGGGCTCGATCGTGCTCGCCGTGACGGTCTCGGTCGCGATCGGCCTGTTCTTCGGCAGCTACCCGGCCGCACGGGCCGGCGCCCTGCGCCCCATCGACGCCCTCCGCTACGAGTAGCCCGCACCCGTCAGGAGCCATCCCGTGTCCCCACCGGAACCCACGCCCACCGCGCCCGTACCGGCGCCGCCCGAGCCGCCGCCGTACGACGACGACCTCATGGCCGAGCTGCGCGCGCGTGGCCGCGGGCGCCCGCCCACGCCCACGGTCGTGCTGATGGCCGCGCTGCTGCTCGCCGTCGGCTTCGTGGGCGGCACGTGGGCGCAGCGGACGTTCGGCTCCGCGTCCGCGGCATCCGCGGCGCGCGGCACCGCGGCGGCGCCGGGCGCGGGCGGCGCGTCGGGCGCGCCGTTCGCGGGCCGCGGCGGCGGCTTCGGCCAGGGCCGCACCGCGGGCGGCGGCGCGACCACCGGCACCGTACGGCTGGTCGACGGCAACACCGTCTACGTGCGCGACAGCTCGGGCAAGCTCGTCAAGGTGAAGGTCACCGGGTCGACGACCGTGCTGATCACCAAGTCGGGCAAGGTCGCACAGCTCAAGCCCGGCCAGCAGGTCATCGCCCAGGGCACCGCCGGGTCCGACGGCACCGTCACCGCCACCAGCATCAGCTCCGGCTCACGCGTGCAGCGCGGCGGCGGCCGGCCGCCCAACTGACCCGCCCCTGGCCTGCGGCGCGCCCGCTCTGGGATCCTGGCGTCCATCGTGAACGCGGCGAAGGGAGCGGCATGGGCGAGGCGCGGATTCTGGTCACCGGCGCGTCCGGCACGATCGGACGGACGATACGGACCGGCATGGCCGGGCGCCCGCTGCGGCTGCTCGACGTCGTGCCACCCGCGCCTCCCGAGCCGGGAGAGGACGTCGAGACCGTCACGGCGACCGTGACCGACCTCGACGCGATGACCGAGGCGAGCCGCGGCGCCGCCGCGATCGTCCATCTGGGCGGCATCGCCACCGAGGGGCCCTGGGCCGACGTCCTCGACGTCAACATCGACGGCACGCGGGCCGTCCTGGAGGCGGCGCGCCTCGCCGGGGTGCCGCGCGTCGTGCTGGCGTCGAGCAACCACGCGGCGGGGTTCCGTACGCGCGCCGAGGGCGACCCGCTGCCCGCCGACGTCCGGCCGCGGCCGGACACGTACTACGGGGTCGCGAAGGTCGCCATGGAGGGGCTGGGCAGCCTGTACCACGACCGGTTCGGCATGGACGTGGTCTGCCTGCGCATCGGCACCATGCGGGAGGCGCCGGCCGACGCGCGCGCCCTGGCCACCTGGCTGTCGCCCGGCGACGTGACCAGGCTCGTCGAGGCGAGCCTGGCGGCGCCGTCGCCGGGGTTCCGCATCGTCTGGGGCATTTCCCGTAATACGCGCCGCTGGTGGTCGCTGGCCGAGGGCGAGGAAATCGGATATCACCCCGAAGACGACGCCGAGGAATTCGCGGCGGAAATCATCGCGGAGAACGGCGAACCCGACACCGCCGCCGATATCCATTTCCGCGTCGGCGGCGGTTACACCACGCTTCCCCTCGGCACGCCCGACTGATCGCGAATTCGGGGATGCCGGGAATGTAATGCCTGGTCAGCCCATGGAAAGGACGCTGTAGCGCACGGTCGCGACGCCAGCGCCCATGCTGGCGATGCGGGAGAACGCGCCGGTCGTGAGGTCGAGGCATCGGCCGGCGACGTACGGGCCGCGGTCGTTGACGCGCACCACGACCGACCGGCCGTTCGCGGTGTTCGTGACGCGCAGCTTCGTGCCGAACGGCAGCGTCTTGTGCGCGGCGGTCATGGCGCTGGAGTTCAGCGGCTCGCCGCTGGCGGTCGTGCCGCCCCCGCCGTAGTTGGACGCCTCGCAGGTGCCGCCGCCGAGCGACTTGTGCCCGTGGCCGGAGCCGCCGGACGACGACGGCGCGGCCGCCTGCGGCTTCGCCTTCTCGGCGCGCAGCATCGTCGTCGCGCTCGCGTTCTTCTTCGCCTTGCCCGTGGACTTCGGCGACGCCGAGGGCAGCGGGGTGCGCTGGTGGTCGCGGTCGGCGCGCGGCGGCTCCTGCCGCTGCCGGTGCGCCTGCGCGTCGGCGACCGCGGAGTTCAGTTGGGGCCCGTCGCCCCCGGTGAACGCCCACGCGGTGGTCCCTCCGCCGCCCGCGACGACCGCCACTGCGGCGACCCCCACGAGGGCACGGCGACCAGGCGTGCGTTTCAGAAAGGACAGCGCGGCATGCCGGTGTTTGGGCACGAAGGATCCTTCGTTAGGGGACAGGGAAATGGGCATGCCCGACCGAATGGTGCGGTCCAATTGACCGCTCGACCTCCGGCGGTCGCGCCGCGGAGGGCCATTCGTACTGATCACGCGCCCGGGTCAGGGGGCGGCGAGCATCCCATTTTTCGCGGCGCCGACCTCGGCCGACCGACCGCACAGCCAACGACTGTAGGGGAATACCGGGGCGCGCACGCAACTCACCATCCGCACTATGGCATTAATCACGTACGGGTGACGGCAATGCGTGATGATTTATGCGCGCTTACTAGATCCAACTGTCAAACCACATGTGGTGCATCCATTTGGTGTACGGGATGACCTCCGCGACGTACACGGGATACATGTAGCCGAAGTTGGCGATGACCAGCAGAAGGTACGCGCCCGCGATCGAGGCGCCCACCGCGCGCCGGACCGGGCTCGCGCTCGACCGGCCGATCAGCAGCCCGATCGTCAGCGTCAGCGCCAGCACGAGGAACGGCAGCGCGGGCAGCGCGTAGAAGAAGAACATCGTGCGGCTGGGGAAGAAGAACCACGGCAGGATGCCCGCCGCGACACCGAGCACGGCCGCGCCCGCCCGCCAGTCGCGATACATCAGCCACCACACGACCATCACGACCAGCGCCAGCAGCGCCGCCCACCAGATGGCCGGGGTGCCCTGGCCGAGGATCGCCCGCGAGCACGACTGCGCATGGCAGCCCAGTTCGCCGTACTTCGGGCTGGTGTAGAAGTACGCCACAGGGCGGATCAGCAGCAGCCACTGCCACGGCTGCGACATGTACGGATGGGTGTCGTGCAGGTGGGTGTGGAAGCTGAGGATCTCCGCGTGGTAGTGCCACAGGGAGCGGATCGAGTCGGGGATCCAGCCGAACGCCGACGGATGCTGCGCGCCCCAGTTGCGGTCCCATCCGATGCTCGACCGGAACCAGCTCCACCACGACCCGACGTACACGACCAGCGCGACCGGGACCAGCGTGACGAACGCGGGGATGGCGTCCAGGAGCAGCCAGCCGTCGCCCCACCGGCGCACCCCGGCGGCGCGCCGCGCGCCGAGGTCCCACAACACGGTGAGCAGGCCGAACGCCACGATGTAGTAGACGCCGTCCCACTTGACGCCGCAGGCCAGGCCCAGGCACACGCCGGCGAGCACCCGCCACCACCGCACGCCGAGCCACGGCCCGGCGCCCTGGGCGATCGTGGGCGTCATGACCACAGCCAGCTTCGCCCGCGCCTGGTCGCGGTCGATGACCAGGCAGCCGAACGCGGCGAGGATCCAGAACATCAAGAAGATGTCGAGCAGCGCGGTGCGGCTCTGCACGAACTCCAGGCCGTCGAGGGACAGCAGCAGCCCGGCGACGCAGCCGAGCATCGTGGAGCGGGTCATGCGGCGCGCGATGCGGGCGATGAGCAGCACCGCCAGCGTGCCGATCACCGCGGCGGAGAACCGCCACCCGAACGGCGTCACGCCGAAGAAGTACTCGCCGACGGCGATCATCCACTTGCCGACCTGCGGGTGGACGATGAAGCTGCCGCCGTCGGTCCAGATGTTCGTATGGCCGGCGAGCAGCAGCTTGTCGGCATTGCCGACGGTGGAGTGCTCCACGCCGAACTTCAGCAGCGCCGCGGAGTCCTTGGCGTAGTACGTCTCGTCGAAGACGATCGCGTGCGGGTTGCCGAGCCGGTCGAACCGGAGGAAACCGGCGAGCGCCGTGACGATCAGCGGGCCGAGCCATCCCCACAGGCGGCTGCCGGGCATCGCGGGCACGAATCGTTCGCGCAGCGAGGGCGGGCGCGCGGGATCGTCGTCCCGGGGCGCCGTGCGCGCGGAGGTGAGCATCGACATCGCGCCCAATCGTAGGAGAAAGCGGCCGGTCGGGGGTCCGGCCGTGCCGAGCGAGGCCGAATCATGACCAAAATCGACCCGCCATACTTTGAAGACGGCGCCGTACGGCGTGCGGTTGGGGCGAGCGGAGGTCATGGGTGACGGGCAAGCTGATCCTGGCGGCGGCGCCGATCGGGCAGACCGACGACGCCTCGCCGCGGCTGCGCGCGGCCCTCGCCGCCGCCGACGTGGTCGCCGCCGAGGACACCCGGCGGCTGCGGCGCCTGGCCGACCGCCTCGGCGTCACCCTCACCGGCCGCGTCGTGTCGTACTTCGACGCGAACGAGCGCCACCGCGCCCCCGAGCTCGTCGACGACCTGCGCGACGGCCGCGACGTCCTGGTCATCACCGACGCCGGAATGCCGGGCGTCTCCGACCCCGGCTACCGGCTCGTCACCGCGGCCGTCGCCGCCGGGATCCCGGTGACCGCGCTGCCCGGCCCGTCCGCGGTGACCACGGCGCTCGCCGTCTCCGGCCTGCCGACCGACCGGTTCTGCTTCGAGGGCTTCCCGCCGCGCAAGCAGGGCGAGCGCGCGTCGCGCCTCGCCGAGCTGGCCGCCGAACCGCGCACGCTGGTGTTCTTCGAGTCGCCGCACCGGCTCGCGGCCACGCTCACCGCGATGGCCGCGGCGTTCGGCGCCGACCGCCGCGCCGTGGTGTGCCGCGAGCTGACCAAGACGTACGAGGAGATCGTGCGCGCGCCGCTCGGCGACCTGGCCGAGTGGGCCGCCGACGGCACCCGCGGCGAGGTCACGCTGGTCGTGGCCGGTGCCGAGCCCGTCGTGGGCGGCCGGGAACCCGGCGACCTGGCCGCCGCGGTGGCCGAGCGCGAGGCCGGCGGCGTGCCGCGCAAGCAGGCCATCGGCGAGATCGCGAAGGAGCGGCAGGTGCCGAAGCGGGTCGTCTACGACGCGGTGCACCTGGGGCGGTAACCGGCGGCCCACAGCGCGTCGGCGCCGGCAAATTCTTGCCCACGCCAACGGTGCGTGCGGGCAATATGCTGCGGGAATCCGTTGCCCGGCGCGATGGCGACGCACACTGTCAGTAGGGAATGGCCCCGAGCCAATCCCAGGGGGTGTGCGGAAATGCACGAGTCGACCATCGTCCTCGAAACCTGGACCTTCCGCTGCGCGACGTGCCAGTACGAGTGGGACATCAGCTACGAGGCGCGGCACGCCGGCGACGGGCAGGGCGGGGACGTCGTCTCCTACTGGCGGCGCGGCCAGCGGTGCGTCTCACCGTGGTGCGAACCGGAATGCGAGAGCTGCGGCGGCTACGCGGTCAAGCCGTTGCCGTCTCGGACGACCGCCCCTCCGGCTCATCAACCGCCGTGGCGACCGGACCAGGGGTCGTCGCCGTCGCGACCGGCTCGGGCACACGTGTACTGACCTCGCCCGCCCCTTCGGCGCGGCCGAACGGCAGCAGCCGGCCCGCTTTCGCCACGGCCCTCTTGACCGTACGGGAGCGGGCCAGCGCGACCGCCGCCGCGATGCACGCGAACGGCACCGCGGGCAGCACGTAGCGGTAGTCGAAGTCGGTGGTCACCGGCGGCGCGAGGATCAGCGCGACCGACACGCCGAACGACAGCAGCAGCGAACCGGACCGCGCCTGGACGCCGCGCCACCGCGCAACCGCCCAGCCGCGGACGCCGGGTGCGGTCTCCTCCCGCGTGAACGGCCGCCGCCACCGGCCCACCACGCCGGCCGCCCCCGCGAGCAGGATCACGCCGAGCAGCGTGCCGCGCAGGAAGAACCACCGCTGGTAGCCGCGCATGATGCCGGCGAACGGCTCGACGATGTTCGTCGACGCGCGGCCGTGGGCGTACTCGACCATCTGCTCCGCCGCGGTGCCGTTGCCGAGCACCTGCCAGGTGGGCAAGGGCTTCTCGACGCTGCCGAACTTGTACATGCCGTACGTGTCGGGGTCGGGGTACGGGTTGTGCGTCCAGTAGAACGTGCGCAGTGTGCTGGCGCCGACGTCGTGGAGGTAGTCGAGCGGCTGGGCGAGGATCGCGCGCTTGGCGAAGTCGCCGGCGACGGTGCTCTGGTCGACCGTGAAGTTCTTGGCCCAGACGCGGTGCAGCGGCGAGACCTTGCCCCAGATGTAGTACTGCGGGACGGGGCGCTCGCCGGTCGGCTCGGACGTGCACAGCGGCAGCTCGTCCACCGGTGGGTCGATCTTCTTGCAGTTGGCGAACGACATGACGCGGACGTAGAGGAACGACCCGTTGCTCGTCGTCATGGCGAACTGGCCGTGGGCGACGAGGAACCAGCCCATGTAGAGCACCATCGGGATCACGCAGGCGGTCACCGTGGAGACCAGCACGCGCCAGCCGACGCGGCGCAGCAGCAGGTAGCCGACGAACACGGCCAGCAGCGGCAGCCCGACGCTGCGCGTCAGCGCCGCCCCCGCGATCAGCAGGCCGATGACGATGCCGCGCTTCACCGAGATCGTGCGGCGCCACAGGGCGATGGTCACCGCCAGCACCGTGAGGAAGCCGAACAGGGTGTCGGACAGCACGAGGTGTTCCAGCGCGATCTGGTACGCGTCGAACAGCGCCGGGACCGCGGCCAGGCTCGCGCCCCAGCCGGGCAGGCGGTAGCGGTGGCGCAGCAGGGCGTAGACCAGCACACCGCAGGCCAGCCCCATGAGGTGCTGCACGATCGTCACGACCGCGAAGCTGTGCAGTGGTTCGAGCGCCCGCAGCATGACGGAGTAGCCGGACGGCCTGATGTTGTGCGGCTGGAGGTGCAGCGCGGCGCCGACGTACTCGTAGGAGTCGTTGAACCACAGCGCCCAGCGGTAGCCGAGCGTCGCGATGAGCCGCAGGGCGAACGCCAGCACGAACAGGGAGGTGAACACCGCGTGGTTCCGCCAGAACGGGCGCCCGAAGCGGGTGGCCCCGCGTACGTCGCTCGTGGCGGGGGCACGGGTCGGCGCATCCACCGGCGTTTCGACCTCCCTTGGCAAAACTCTCACGTCACCCGCCGTCGTCGTGCGCCCCCGGCGGTGCCGCGCGACCGGGGCCCGTAGGGCGCGGTGGCGGCCTTACGAGGTTACCGACTCTGATCGGTGCGGGCCACGGGATGTCCGATAAGAGCCGCGCACCGGCGTTTCGGTCGGGGCGGGCCGCGTGGCCAGCGCCAGCGCGAGGCACACGAGCGGCACGGCGGGCAGCACATAACGGTAGTCGAACTGCGCGGTGGCCGCGGGCGCGACCAGCAGCGCCGCGCCGAGGCACCACGGCAGCGCGGCGGCGCGCCCGCTGCTCCGCCGCCGTACGACGATCAGCACCGCGCCGGCCGCCACGATGATGGCCAGAACCGGTCCTGGCAGGGTGACGGCCCGTTGGTAGGCGCGCATGAACCCGGCGTACGGCTCGACGACGTGCGTGGTGATGCCGCCGCCGTAGCGCGCCGTGCTGGCCGCCGCGGGCCCGCGTGTCCGCGCCCAGTCCTGGGTCACGTGCTCGGGGAACGTGTAGAGCTCGTACGTCGCGCGGTCCGGGTAGACGGGGCGGCCGGGGGCGAACGCGCGCAGGGTGTCGAGCGCGACCGTCCTGGCGTACGCGCCGGGGCTCGCCGCGATGGCCCGCACCGCGAACTCGCGCTCGGCGGCGTTCGCTTGGTGCGCGAACTTGTCGGGGTAGGCGCGGTTCAGCGGCGCGCCGGGGTCCCAGATGTAGTGCTGCGGCGCCGGCCGCGCGCCGACGGGTTCGCGCGGGCACATCGGCCGCAGCCGGGGCGGCATGGCCGCGCAGTCGGCGAACGTGGTCGCCCTGCCGTACATGAACGCGCCGTCGGAGCCGCTCAGGGCGTACGAGCCGCGCCAGGAGTGGAACCACACGGCGTACACCGCGAGCGGCAGCGCGCACGCCGCCACGACGGCCACCAGCGGCCGCCAGCCCACCCGCCGCACGACGAGGTAGGCGCCGAAGACGACGAGCAGCGGCAGGCCCACGCTGCGCGTCAGCGTGGCCAGCGCGAGCAGCAGCCCGACCACCGCGGCGCGCCGGGCGGACGGCGGGCGGCCCGGCCACAGCAGCACCGCGACGGCCAGCACCACCAGGAACATGAACCAGGTGTCGGACAGGACGATGTGCTCGAGCTGGATCTCGTACGCGTCGAACAGCACCGGCACGGCGGCGAGCGCTGCGACCCACCGGCGCACACCGCGGCGGCACGCCACGGCGTAGACGAGCACGCCCATCGCCAGCCCCATGAGGTGCTGGCTCGCCGTGACGACCGTGAAGCTGCCGAACGGGCGCAGCACGAGCAGCCAGAACGCGTAGCCGTCCGGCCGCACCTCGTGCGGGTAGAGGCGCCGCGCGGTGTCGACGTAGTCGAAGGAGTCGCTGAACCAGAACGCACCCCGATAGCCGAGCGCCGTTACCACGCGTAGTACGGTCGCGATGGCCAAGAGCACGGCAAAGATTGCGTGACCTCTCAGCCAAGGCGGCACGCGGCCCGGCCGGGCGCCCGGCCGTACGGATGCGGCGTAACCCGTGGTCGGGGCGGGATCGGCACCGCCCGCGGCACCCTCGCCGGGGTCCGGCTGCACCGGGTGACCACTCTCCCTCAACGTCATCGAACAGGTCGCATCCAAGTTAAGCTGTCCAATACTCTGCCGCGCCCGGGCTTGATATCAGCGTGCGCGTGCCCCAAGCGAATCAGCGAACCCCGCCAGATCCCCGGCCGCGTGGCCGTTAGGAGCGCAGACGTGGAACTCTCCGTGGTCATGCCGTGCCTCAATGAGGCGGAGACCGTCGCGACCTGTGTCCGCAAGGCGGTCGGCTTCCTTGACGAGCACGGCGTCGAGGGCGAGGTCATCATCGCCGATAACGGGAGCACCGACGGCAGCCAGCGGCTCGCCACCGAAGCCGGCGCCCGCGTCGTCCCCATCGAGGACAAGGGCTACGGCAACGCCCTGCTCGGCGGCATCCGCGCGGCGCGCGGCGAATACGTCATCATGGGCGACGCCGACGACAGCTACGACTTCACCGCGCTCATGCCGTTCGTCGAGAAGCTGCGCGAAGGCAACGACCTCGTCATGGGCAACCGGTTCGCCGGTGGCATCAAGCCCGGCGCGATGCCGCCGCTGCACCGCTACCTCGGCAACCCGGTGCTGAGCTTCATCGGCCGCCTGTTCTTCCGCAGCCAGGCCGGCGACTTCCACTGCGGCCTGCGCGGTTTCCGCCGCGACAGCGCGCTCGCGCTCGACCTCCAGTCGACCGGCATGGAGTTCGCCAGCGAGATGGTCGTCAAGGCCACGCTGCACAAGCAGAAGATCGACGAGGTGCCGACCACCCTCTCGCCGGACGGCCGCAGCCGCCCGCCGCACCTCCGGAGCTGGCGCGACGGCTGGCGCCACCTGCGGTTCCTGCTGCTCTACAGCCCGCGGTGGCTGTTCCTCATCCCGGGCATCGCGCTGATCCTGCTGGGCCTCATCGTCGGCATCCCGGTCGGCCGCGGCCCGGTCACGATCGGCGATATCACCTTCGACGTCGACACCCTGGTCGGCGCGTCCGCGATGATACTGATCGGGTTCCAGGCGGTCACGTTCGCGCTGCTCACGAAGGTCTACGCGATGGCGGAGGGGTTCCTGCCGCCGGACCGCCGGGTCCGCAAGATCCTCAAGGCGTGGAGCCTGGAGCGCGGGCTGCTCATCGGCGGCGTGCTCGCCGTGCTCGGCCTCGTCGGCCTGGTCGCCTCCCTGTCGCACTGGCGGGTGCACGGCTACGGCGAGCTCGACCCGCGCTGGTCGCTGCGCCTGGTGGTGCCGTCCGCGACCGCGTTCGTGCTGAGCTTCCAGGTCATCATCGTGACGTTCTTCCTGTCGATCCTGAACATCCGCCGCAGCCAGCACCCCGGCGCCGGCGAGCAGATCCCCCCGGGCGCGGACCCCCAGACCTTCGCCGACGACGACATCGTCCCCGAGCCCAAGCCCGAGGCGAAGCCCGCGGTGGCGACGGAGTCCGAGGCCGGGTCCGACGCCGAGCCGGCCGAGGCCGAGTCGGACGACGCGGAGAGCGTCGGCTCCGACCGCTGACTCAGGCCGTGGGCCGCATGTGGCCCCGCGCCCACTCCTCGAAGCCGGTGAGCGGGATGCCGAGGGCCCGCGCGTACTCCGGGCGGGCCGGCTGGCCGGCCGCGTTCAGCCACTCGTGCGTGGCGCCCATCCCCGGCATGCCGGCGGCCAGCGCCTCGTCCTCGGTCATGTCCGGCGCGGCCAGCTCCGTACGCAGGACGCGGCCGAGGATCTCGGCGATCTCCGCCATCGACAGGTAGTCGCCCGCCAACTCCAGCTCCACCCCGTCGAACCGCTCCGGCGCCGCGACCGCCGCGCTCGCCGCCGCGCCGATGTCGTCCACCGCCACCAGCGACAACCGGATGGCGGGCTTCACGACGGACACGATGCCGCCCGCGATTCCGCGCGGGAACAGGAACGCCATGGACGGCAGGAAGTTCTCCATGAAGAACCCCGGCTTGATGAGCGTCCAGTGGGCGAAGCCGGCCGCGCGCACCCGGTCCTGGATCGCGGCCTTGGCGCCGAGCGTGCCCTCCATCGACGCCCAGCGGCCCTCGGCCCAGCCGGGCACCCCGGTGTGCTGACCGGCGCCGCTGACGGACGTGTGCACGAACTGCGGCACCCCGGCGGCCTTCGCCCCCTCGACGAGGTTCACGCCCTGGGCGACCTCCCCGTCGAAGTCGACGGTGTCGCCGCTCATGGGCGGCATCTGGACGGAGAAGACGGCCCGTACGCCCTCGGCGGCCCGGACCACGGACGCGCGGTCGTGCAGGTCACCGGTGACCAGGTCGGCGCCGAGCGCCTCGACGGCCCTGGCCCGGTCGGTGGCCGGGTCGCGGACCAGGGCGCGTACGGGGACGCCGACCGCGAGCAGCGCGCGTGCGGTGGCGCCGCCCTGCCTGCCGGTGGCGCCGGTGACGAGGACGGGTGCGGGATCTGCGGACATGGCGCGCTCCTCGGGCGGTGGACGCGTAAACGGCGGGGTCCGCCGGTTAGCTCTCCGATACGATATGGCGGGCCCCGCCGCTTAGCAAACCGGGAGATGACGCCGATGCCCGAGCGCAAGCGCGCCGACGCCAGGCGCAATTACGCGCGCATCCTCGCCGTGGCCGAGGAGGAGGTGGCCGCGCACGGCGCCGGCGCCTCCCTGGAGCAGATCGCGCGCACCGCGGGGGTCGGCTCGGCGACCGTGCGCCGGCACTTCCCCGACCGCCGCGCGCTGCTCGAAGCCGTGTCGCATGAGCGGATCGACGCGTTGAGCGCCCGCGCACGCGACCTGGCCGCCGGGGGCGACAGCCGTACCGCGCTGCTGGAATGGCTGGGCGACGTCGTCTCCTACTCGGTCGCCGCCCGGGGGCTCGCGGCCGCGCTCGTCTACGACGGCGGCGTGCCCGACGCGGTGCACGAGAACAGTTGCGCGGCGCGGCTGGAGGAGGCGGGCGGACCGCTGCTGCGCCGCGCCGTACGCGACGGGGCGATGGCGGCGGGCACCACGGTCGCCGATCTGATCACGCTGGTCGTCGGCATCGTCCTCGCCACGGAGCACCACCGGGACCACGCCGCGGCCGCGCACCGCCTGTTCGGGCTGGCCGTGGACGGGCTGAGCCCGCGGCGCTAGCGGCCGAGGCGCTCCGCCGGCTCCTCCGCGGGGGCGTCCGTCGTACGGGGCGCGGGGGCCGGGGCGGGCTCCGCGGTGTCCGTGGAGGCCGGTTTCCGCGCCTGGGGCGGGATCGCGGCGGACGGGCGGCCGCGGCGGCGTGGTGGGTGGCGGAGCGCCTCGGTCGTGGAGATGGCCAGCGCCAGGCAGACCAGCGGCGCGGCCGGGAGGACGTAGCGGTAGTCGAACGACGCCGTCATCGGGGGCACCGCGACCAGTGCGAGCGCGATGCCCCATGGCAGCAGCGCCGCTCCGCCGAGCCGCCGCCACAGCAGCAGCATCCCGGCGAGGCCGGCCGCCATGAGCATGCCGAACAGCGTGCCGGGCAGCGCCGCGTCGTGCTGGTAGGCCCGCATGAACCCGGCGTACGGCTCCACGACCGGTGTGCCGCCGTCGGTGCCGCCGTAGGCGTACGCGTCGGCCACCACGGTGGCGCCCGGCACGGACACCCCGGTGCCGCGCGGCTTCACGAACTCGGGGAACTCGTACGCGCGCACGGCGAACGCCGTGGGGTACGGCTCGCGCTGCCACTGGAACGTGCGCCCGAAGTCGCGGTCGACGACGTTGAGGTAGTCGCCGGGCTGGGCGAGGATCGCGCGGCGCGCGAAGTCGCCGGTCAGGGTGTTCATCTCCGGCGTGAACTTCCGCCAGTTCGGCAGCCGGGACAGGCGCGGCGTGTTGTGCCAGATGTAGTTCGGCGACGCCCCGCGCAGCGCCACCGGGCCCTCGGGGCACAGGAACGCCTCGTTCTCCGGCGGCCTGACCTTCGTGCAGTCGGCGAACGCGGCGGTGCGGCCGAACAGGAAGATGCCGGAGCTGTTGCTGAACCCGTACACCCCCCACGTGGCGTGGAACCAGATCGCGTAGCCGGCGAGCGGCACCGCGCAGGCCAGCGCGCCCACCCCCGCCGCGCGCCAGCCCACCCGGCGGATCAGCAGGAACACGGCGAACACCGCGAGCAGCGGCAGCCCCACCGACCTGGTCAGTACGGCCACCGCGAGCACCAGCCCCGCGACGCCGCACAGCACCCACCCGGGGCGCGGTTTCCACAGGACCAGGACGACCGCGGCGATCGTGAGCACCTCGAACAGGGTGTCCGACAGCACCTGGTGTTCGAGCTGGATCTGGTAGCCGTCGAACAGCAGCGGCACGGTGGCCAGCGTGGCGGCCCAGCGCGGCACCCGGAACCTGCGGCGCAGCAGCGCGTAGATCGCGAAGGCGGCGATCAGCACCAGGACGTGCTGCACGATCACCACGACGACGAAGCTGTGCGCGGGTTCGAGCGCGCGGAGGAAGAAGGCGTACGCCTGCGGGCGGGCGGGGTAGGCGACGGGGCGCACGGCGACGCCGAGGTAGGAGTTGGAGTCGGGGAACCACAGCGCGCCGGGGTAGCCGAGCACGGCGACGGCGCGCAGCGCGGTAGCCGCGAGCAGGACGATCCCGAACAGAACGTGCCGCCGGGCACGGCGCAGCACCCGTGCCCGGCGAAGCAGGTCCACGACCACTCCCAAGCCCCCGATCGGCTGGATTCATGGCGAATTCTTCGCGGCAGTTCCGAGGCTATGAGCCCACGTCATGCGCTCGGCGCAGGGTTTGGTGAAGCGAAGGCCAAGCCTCAGTGAAACCTCGGTTTCCGCACAGCGGATGCACAGCGCCGGATGCCAGGGCTTCTACTAAAGAGATGCGGAACGCGCCCGTGAGGTTGTCGTGTCGTACGGACAACTTTCCGTACGACGTGCGCGTCTCGGACGAAACTGGCCGATGCCGGTCCTGGACGGCCCCGTCCGCGTACTTGATTCGGGCCCGCGCGTCGGTCACCCTCTCGCCATGACCAGCCCCACGCGTCCCGGCATGCGCAAGGTCGCGGCGGCGAGCTTCGTCGGCGCCTTCCTCGAGTGGTACGACTTCAACCTCTACGCGGTCGCGACGCCGCTGGTGTTCGCGAAGCTGTTCTTCCCGGCCAGCGACCCGCTGACCGCGAACCTCCTGGCGTTCGTCACGTTCGGCGTGGGGTTCGTGTTCCGGCCCATCGGCGGCATCGTGTTCGGCCACTTCGGCGACCGGATCGGCCGCAAGGCGACGCTCGTCGCGACCCTGCTCACCATCGGCCTCGCGACGTTCTGCATGGGGCTGCTGCCGTCGTACGCCGCGATCGGCGTGGGCGCGCCGATCCTGCTGATCGCGCTGCGGGTGATCCAGGGCTTCGGCCTCGGCGGCGAGTTCGGCGGCGCCGCGACGCTCATCGCGGAGAACGCGCCGCCCGGACGCCGCGGCTTCTGGGGGAGCCTGCCGCAGATGGGCGGACCGTGCGGGTTCCTGCTGGGCACGGCGCTGATGGCGCTGTTCACCGGCGTGCTCCCCGGCTCGGCGTTCCTGGCCTGGGGATGGCGGGTGCCGTTCCTGATCAGCATCGCGCTGATGGTCGCGGGGCTGGTCATCCGGCTGAAGATCCTGGAGACACCGGCGTTCCGGCAGATGACCGAGCAGGGCGCGCGCTCGGGGTTCCCGCTCGGCGAGGTGATCCGCAGGTACCCGAAGAACCTGCTGCTCGCGATCATCGCGCGGCTCGCCGAGGGCGGCAGCTCGCAGGTGTTCCTGGTGTTCGTCGTGGCGTACCTGACGACGTCCGTGGGCATCTCGGCGGGCATCTCGGTCGCCGGTGTGGCGCTGTACAACGCGGTGTCCATCGTGATCATCCCGGTGTTCGGGACGCTGGCCGACCGGGTGGGGCTGCGCCGGATCTACATCATCGGGCTGGTCATCCTGGTGCTGTTCGTGTTCCCGTACTTCTGGCTGCTGGACAGCAAGGTGAGCGCGCTGATCCTGCTCGCCATGGGGCTCGCGCCGTTCGCGCAGAACGTGATGGCCAGCGTCGAGGTGCCGTTCCTCGCCGAGCTCGTGGGCACGAAGGTGCGCTACTCCGGGCTCTCGGTGATCTACCAGGCGTCCGCGATCATCGCCGGGTTCGTGCCCGCGTTCTTCACGTGGCTGCTCGGGAAGTCCGGCGGCGCCGCGTGGCCGATCGCCGGGATCGTCGTCGTGGTGGGGCTGCTGGCCATCTGGTGCGTCACGCGGCTCACCCGGCTGGGGCAGGAGGAGGTGACCGGTTACGTGCCGACGGCGCGGGAAGATCAGTGATCATGCCGACCCGGCCGAACGTGCTCGTCTTCCTGACCGACCAGCAGCGCTGGGACACCACCGGGCTGCACGGCAACCCGCTCGGGCTGACCCCCAACCTGGACCGCGCCGGCGCCGAGGGCACCCACCTCGCCGCGTCCTTCACCTGCCAGCCCGTATGCGCGCCGGCCCGTGCGGCGTTGCAGACCGGCCTCTACCCGACCACCACCGGATGCTTCCGCAACGGCATCGCGCTGCCGGCGGACCAGCCCACGCTTGCCCACCATTTCGGGGGCGCCGGCTACCGCACCGGCTACATCGGGAAGTGGCACCTCGCCGCGCACGGCGTGGTCGGTCCGGTGCCGCCCGAGCAGCGCGGCGGCTACCAGGACTGGCTGGCCGCCAACCTGCTGGAGTTCACGTCCCGCCCGTACGACACGGTGGTGTACGACGGCCACGGCGTACGGCGGAAGCTGCCCGGCTACCGCGCGGACGCGCTCACTGACGCGGCCATCCGCTGGGTCGCCGACCGCGCCGCCGAGCCCGACCAGCCGTTCTTCCTGTTCCTGTCGCTGCTCGAACCGCACCACCAGAACACCTCGGGCGACTACCCGGCGCCCGACGGCTACCGGGAGCGGTACACCGACGCGTGGACGCCGCCGGACCTGCGCGCGCTCGGCGGCACCTCGGCGCAGCACCTGCCCGGCTACTACGGCATGGTCAAGCGCGTCGACGAGGCGTACGGACGGCTGCTCGACGCGCTGACCAGCCTCGGCATCGCCGACGACACGATCGTGGCGTTCACCTCCGACCACGGATGCCACTTCCGTACGCGCAACGGGGAGTACAAGCGGTCGCCGCACGACGCGTCCATCCGCGTGCCCACGGTGCTGCGCGGCCCCGGGTTCACCGGCGGCGGCCGCGTGAACCGCCCGGTCACCACGGTCGACCTCCCGCCGACGCTCTTGGACGCCGCCGGCGTGGACGTCCCGCCGTCCATGCAGGGCCGCTCGATCCTCCCGCTGCTCCACGGCGCCGCCGCCGACTGGCCGGAGGAGGCGTTCATCCAGGTCAGCGAGTCGCAGGTGGGCCGTGCCGTCCGTACGAACCGCTGGCTGTACGCGGTGACCGCCCCGGACGCCGACGGCTGGACCGACATGAGCGCCGACCGCTACCGGGAGGACTGCCTGTACGACCTCAAGGCCGACCCCGACCAGCTCAACAACCTGATCCACGCCGCGTCCCACCGCCAGGTAGCCGACACAATGCGCACCCGCCTCGTAAGCCGCATGACGGCCGCAGGCGAGCCCGTCCCGGAGATCGACCCCGCCACGGAACGCCCCAGCGGCCAATTGATCATCACAGCCACCGACGCGGGTCAGTAGCCGAAGCCACGTCTCCCGGGGTCGGGTCTTGGGTGGTGGCTGGGGTGAGGCCTGCCGTACGGAAAAGGCCGCGCTGCGCGCGACTGCTTTCCCCGCGTCCTTGGGTGTGCGTGTTCTTGGTTGGGCCGCGGAGGCTGGCGCTCGTGGCGGGGCTGGTGCCCGTAGGGGTGGGCTTCGCCGTGTGGATAAGGCCGCGCTGCGCGCGACTGTTTTTCCGCGTCCTTGGTCCTGCGTGCTCTTCGCGGGCCGCGGGGCTGTCGCCTTTGGTGTGGCTGGTGTGTGGGTGTTCTGGGGTGGGCCTGCCCCCCGCGCTGCGCGTGACTGGCTTCCCGCGCCCTTGGTTCGGCGTGTTCTGGGTTGGGCCGCGTGGCTGGCGCTCGTGGCGGGGCTGGCGTCCGTAGGGGTGGGCTTCGCCGTGTGGATAAGGCCGCGCTGCGCGCGACTGTTTTTCCGCGTCCTTGGTCCTGCGTGCTCTTGGTTGGGCCGCGGGGCTGTCGCCTCTGGTGCGGTTGGTGTGTGGGTGTTTTGGGGTGGGCTGGCCTCGGGGTGTGAAGGCCGCGCTGCGCGCGACTGCTTTCCCGCGTTCTTGGGTGTGCGTGTTCTTTGCTGGGCCGCGAGGCTGGCGCTCGTGGCGGGGCTGGTGCCCGTAGGGAGGGTGGGCCTGGCCGTGTGAGTAAGGCCGCGCTGCGCGCGACTGCCTTTCCTGCGTCCTTGGGTGTGCGTGTTCTTTGCTGGGCCGCGAGGCTGGCGCTCGTGGGGGCCTGGCCCCGGGGTGGAAAGGCCGCGCTGCGCGCGACTGCCTTCCCGCGCCCTTGGTTCGGCGTGTTCTGGGTTGGGCCGCGGGGCTGGCGTCCGTGGGGGTGGGCTTCGCCGTGTGGATAAGGCCGCGCTGCGCGCGACTGTTTTTCCGCGTTCTCAGGTATGCGTGCTCTTCGCGGGGCCGCGGGGCTGGCGCTCTTGGGGGACTGGCGTGGGTGTGCGCGGGGTGTGAGCTGGGTCTGCGTCTCCCGGACCCTGGTGGGTTGTGGTTGGGGCGGGGCCTGCTGTACGGAAAGGCCGCGCTGCGCGCGACTGTTCTCCCGCCTCCTTGGGTGTGCATGTTCTCGGTCGGGGCGCGGGGCTGGGCCTGGGATGGGTGTCGGGCTGGGGCGGCGTAGGGG
>DASXYG010000109.1:0-32670 GCA_036502625.1 Streptosporangiaceae bacterium | reverse complement strand
GCCTTAGCTGCTGCACGGAAGGCAGCCTCCCTATACGACGACGGCGATCCCAGGGTGCCGGGTCGCCGCCGATCGGATCTGTCGTTCCCTTGCTTGCTGTCTCCGCGGCGGCCCACGAAGACGGCGCCGTACGCCAGAAGTATGCCGTACTTCGCGGTGGGTAACCGTTCGTTGCGCGAACGGGACCCACGACCGGCACTCAGGGTCTAGGCTCGGCCGGAAAAGTCAAGGCGGATACCTCTACGCGTCCCGACACGTGGGCCGCGATCGCGAGGGAGATCCGCGCGTCGCGGGGACGGCCCGGGTTACGGTCGTACTCGGCCCGCGTACTTACGAAAACACCTAAGGTGACTCCCCATGCGCGTACTCGTGACCGGCGGGGCCGGGTTCATCGGCTCGCACGTCGTCGACGCCCTCATCGCCCGCGGCGATGAGGTGACCGTTGTCGACGACCTCTCTTCGGGCAAGCTCGCGCGGCTGCCCGACGCCTCCATCCTCACGCCGATGAGCATCATCGACGGCGGTGGCGTCGCCGAGGTCGTCGCCAAGATCGAGCCCGACGTCGTCTACCACCTGGCCGCGCAGATCGACGTACGCCACTCGGTCGCCGACCCGGCGCACGACGCGCAGGTCAACGTCATGGGGACGATCAACGTGCTGAGCGCGGCGCAGGCCGCGGGCGCGCGGGTCGTGATGGCCTCCACCGGCGGCGCGATCTACGGCAAGGCGGCGCCGATCCCCACGCCCGAGTCGTTCATCCCCGAGCCCGAGGCGCCGTACGGCACCGGGAAGTACTGCGCCGAGCAGTACATCGGGCTGTTCAACCGGCTGCACGGCACCCGCTTCACCGCGCTGCGCCTGGCCAACGTCTACGGCCCGCGCCAGGACCCCGCGGGCGACGGCGGCGTCGTGTCGATCTTCGCGGGCCACGCGCACAAGAACGACCCGGTGACGGTGTTCGGCGACGGCAAGCAGACCCGCGACTTCGTCTACGTCGGCGATGTGGCGCGGGCGTTCCTGACCGCCGCCGAGTCCGACGACTGCGGCGTGTGGAACATCGGCACCGGCGCGGAGACGTCCGTGCTCGACCTCATCGCCGCGGTGCGCGAGGCCTCCGGCAACGACGTCGCCACCGAGTTCGCCGACCCGCGCGCCGGCGAGCTGGCCCGCTCCTGCCTCGACGTCACGGCGGCGAAGAAGGCCCTCGGCTGGCAGGCGGAGACCGCGCTGAACGACGGCGTGCGCAAGGTCTACGAGTGGGTCGCCGCGGGCGAGCCGCCGGAGGGCGCGGCGTAGCGACCGCGGCCCGCCGCTACGGGCTGACGGCCAGGAAAAGGAACCCCGCGAACAGGGCGAGGTGCACCCCGGCCTGCAACAACGTGGCGCGGCCCGGCACGACCGTCAGGATCGACACCGCGACCGTGATCGCCAGCAGCACCATGTGGACGGGGCCGAGGCCGAGCACCAGCGGCCCGGTCATCCAGATGGACGCGATGGCGATCGCCGGGATCGTCAGGCCGATGCTCGCCATCGCCGAGCCGAGCGCCAGGTTGAGGCTGGTCTGCATGCGGCCCCTGCGCGCGGCGCGCCCGGCCGCCAGCGTCTCGGGCAGCAGCACGAGCAGCGCGATGATCACGCCGACCAGCGACTCGGGCAGCCCGGCCGTGTGCACCGCGAGCTCGATGATCGGCGACTCCACCTTCGCCAGCCCCACCACCGCGATCAGCGCGACCAGCAGCACACCGAGGCTGGCGAGCGTGCGCCGGCCGCTGGGCGCCTGCGCGTGCTCCTCCGGCGGCAGCGTCTCGCCCTCCTTGGTGACCGGCAGGAAGTAGTCGCGGTGCCGTACGGTCTGGGTCAGCATGAACAGCAGGTACAACGCGATCGACGCCACGGCCGCGAAGACCAGTTGGGCGGGGGAGAACGTCAGGTTCGCGCTGCTGGTCGTGAACGTCGGCAGCACGAGGCTCAGCGTCGACAGCGTGGCCACGGTGGCCAGCGCGCCGCCCGTGCCCTCCGCGTTGAAGACCACGATCCGGTGCCGCGCCGTGCCCATGAGCAGCGACAACCCGACGATCCCGGTACACGTGATCATGACGGCGGCGAACACCGTGTCGCGCGCCAGCGAGCCGGCCTTGCTCCCGCCTGAGGCCATCATGCTGACGATCAGCGCCACCTCGATGACGGTGACCGCGACCGCGAGGACCAGCGACCCGAACGGCTCGCCGACCCGGTGCGCGACGACCTCGGCATGGTGGACCGCGGCCAGCACCGAACCGGCGAGCAGCAGCGCGACGATCGCGACCAGGACCCCGGGAAGGGTGCGTCCCCAGGTCAGCGCCAGCACGATGATCGCGAGCACCGGAAGCGCGACGTTCCATCCGCCGGTCACCCACTGACGAATCCTGGTCATGCCCAACGTCCTGCCCCACCCGTTCCCGCGCCGAACCGCCCGTACGGGACGGCCGACCCCGCCCCTTCAGGCCAACGGGCGGTAAAGTTCGCGGGTTTCCACGCCGACCATCCGATCGATGATCATGTTCTGGAAGCGGTGCAGCGGCTCCTCGAAGCGGTAGCACATGCGGCCGCCGGTGTACGCGGGGTTCGCGATGCCTTCCTGGACCCGCTCGACGATCTCGATGTCCTGCCGGTTCACCAGGTCCCAGAAGTCCGCGAGCGCCTCGAGCCCCGGCGACGGTTCGTCGCCCGGCAGCGCGCCCGGATGGGTCAGCAGTACGGCCTCCTCGACCGTACGGTCCACCCCGACCGGCCGGGTGAACAGCACGAACGCGTGGTTCGGCAGCACCACGAGGCCGGTGCTCGGGAACAGCCACAGGAACCGTCCGGCGCGCGCGTCCGCGGGCGAGAGGCCGGGCAGCGGCGGCAGGCCGTCCCACCCACCGGAATCGGTGTTGCCCGAGATGGGGTCCGTGCACATGCCGGTGTACATCCCCGGCCCCTGCCACCGGTAGTGGTCGCCGAGCTTGGACACCTTCGCCAGCTCAGGGTGCACCCACGGCAGGTGGTAGTACTCCATGAAGTTCTCGGCGATGAGCTTGTGGTTCGCCGCCACCTCGTACGTGAACCGCCGTACGGAACGCCATTCCTCCAGGCGGTACCCGGCCAGCCGCGCGGGCAGGTCGCCGAGGTGCGCGGCCAGCGGCGGCGCGTCCGGGTCGGTGTTGGCGAACACCAGGAACCCCCACTCCTCGACGGCCACCGGGAGCAGCCCGTAGTCGGCCTTGTCGAAGCCGCGCACGCCGGACATGTCGAACACGCCGTGCTGGTCCTCGGGGATGTCCGACCCCTCGAACAACGGCGTGCCCAGGCATTTCCCGTCGAGGTCGTACGTCCAACTGTGGTACGGGCAGCGGATCTTCGCGGTGCGGCCCACGTCGGTCACCCCGCTGAGCAGCCGGGTGGCGCGATGGCGGCAGACGTTGTGGAAGGCGCGCAGCTCGCCGCGGCGGTTGCGGGTGACGATGACCGACCGTCCGCCCACCTCAGCGAGGATCACCTGGCCCGGGCGCGCCACCTGGTCGGTGGTGCCGACCGCGACCCAGCTCGTCGCGAAGACCCGCTCGCGCTCGATCGCGTGGAACTCCGGCGACCGGTACGCGTCCGGGATGAGGGTGACGGCGCGGTCGACCGGCGCGCGCGTCGCCTGGTACGTCAGCTCGTCGGTGAACGCCGTCATGACCATGGTGGCTCCCCTCCCATTGATGGGTTCGTACGGTGGGCTCAGACGTGGAACGCCGTGCCGAACGCACGGTCGGTGATGGCCGGGCGGTCCAGCGTGAACGCTCCGACCGGGTGCCGCGTGGCGCCGTCGAGCGCCAGGTCGGCGAGGATCGCGCCGATCAGCGCCGCGAACTTGAACGCGTGCCCCGCGCCGACGGCCACCGTGATCCGCGGCTCGCCGGGCAGCGCGTCCAGCACGAAGTTCTGGTCGGGCGGGATCGTGTAGAGGCAGGTCTTGGTGTACAGCTCGGGCCCGGCGAACCCGGGGATGTGCGTGCGCAGGAAGTCCAGGTACCGTTCCCGGCGCACCGGGTCGGGCTCGTACGTCCGGGTGTCCGCGGTGACCTCGGGCCCGCCCATGTGCTGGCCCAGCTTCGTGGCCACCTCGCCGTAGACGGGGAAGCCGTAGAAGTTGGCGGCGCCGTGCCACATGAACACCGGGAAGCGGTCCGGCGCGAACTCCCGCAGGTTCGCCGTCGCGTAGTAGGTGACCTGCTCCTGCGTCACCGTCAGCGGGATCTCCATGCCGCAGCCGGCGAGCACCTCGTTCGTCCGCGCGTCGGCGGCCACCACGACGCGCTCCGCGAGGTACGTCTCGTCGCCGGCGCGGACCTCGATGCCGGACGGGGTCGGGCGCAGCGATCGTACGGGGGTGCGCTCGACGATCCGCGCGCCGTTCGCGCGGGCCAGCGCCACGTGCACGGCGTTGGCGCGCCGCGCGTCCACGATGCCCGATTCCCGCTGGTAGATGGCGCGCTCGTCGCCGTCGAGCCGGAACTGCGGCCAGCGGCGCGTCACGTCGGCGGCGTCCAGGAGATCGTGCTCGACGCCGGAGTCGCTGAGGACGGCGGCGTAGCCGTCGACCGTACGGTTCCCCGTGCCGCTCGCCGCGCGGTGGGCGGCGTCCTCGATGACCAGGCCGCCGGTGATCGTGAGGATCCGCTGGCCGGAGGCCTCTTCGACCTCGCGCCACGCCGCGTACGCCGCGGGGGCCAGCGCGGCGTACTGCGGTTCGTGCTGGGCGAGCCGGATGATGCGGGAGTGGTCCTGCGACGCGCCGCGCTCGTGGCCGAGCCCGTACCGCTCGATGCCGAGCACGCCGGCGCCGAGCCGCCGCGACAGCCGGTACAGCGCTGCCGAGCCCAGGCCGCCGCAGCCGACCACGATCACCGGGTACCGCCGCATCCGCACTCCCTGCCCGTCGGGATGTCCTACGGCCCAGGGTGTGTCCGCGCCCGCCGGCGCGTCCATCTCGGGCACGCGCACACGATCGTGCAAATTTCGTACATGATCGTCCGGCCTCGGGGGGCGCGTTCCCGGCCGCGACGGCGCACGATGAGGCCATGATCGACCCGCGTCTGCGCATCCTCCAGCTCGTCGCCGAGCACGGCACGGTGACGGCCGCCGCGCACGCGCTGCACTACACGCCGTCCGCGGTGTCGTACCAGCTCCGCCAGCTCTCCGCGGACCTCGGCGTGGAGCTCGTCGTCCCGCGCGGCCGCGGTGTACGGCTGACCAGCGCGGCGCGCACGCTCCTGCGGCACACCGAGATCATGCAGGCGCAGTGGGAGCGGGCGCGCGCCGACCTGCTCGCGCTGGGCGGCGAGCCGACGGGCACGTTCACCCTGTGCGGCTTCTCCACCGCGGCGAGCCACCTGCTGCCGCCCGCGGCCGCCGACCTGCGCGACGCGTACCCGGGCCTGACCGTACGGATCATCGAGGCCGAGCCCGATCGCTGCTTCGACCTGCTGATGACCGGCGACGCCGACCTCGCGCTGCTGGTCGTGACGGCGGACTCGCCGCCGCTGACCGACGGCCGCTTCGACCAGCGCCCCCTGGTCGACGACCCCCTCGACCTCGTGGTGGCCCAGGGCCATCCGCTGGGCGCCCGCACCCGCATCACGCTGGCCGACGCCGCGACGGAGCCGTGGATCGTCGGCACGCCCGGCACGACGTACCACCAGTTGGTGCTGGCCGCCTGCATGACGGCCGGTTTCACGCCGCACATCGTGCACTACGCCGACGAGTGGGACACCGGCACGGCCCTGGTCGCGCACGGCTTCGGCGTGATCCTCGTCCCCCGCCTCGCGCGGCTCCGCGAGGACTGGCCGGTGACCCGCATCCCGCTGACCGGCGAGCCCGCCCCGGCCCGCCGGATCGTCGCGGTCACCAGGGCGGGCGCCGGCTCCAACCCGACGGCGTCACGCGCGATCGCGACCATCACCCGCACCGCCGCCCGGCTCCTCCCGCCCCGCCCTCCGGCCACGAACGGCGCCCGTACGGCCTGACCGGTCAGAAAAATCAAGTTATCTCTGTTGAGATCTTAAGAAAGTCAATGTACAACTAACTCACATGGAGGCCGTCGAGGGTAAGGGGCCGAGGGTGGACTGGCAGGATCTGACGGACCTGACGCGGGGGCAGCCGTTCGTGGTCGAGCGGGTCCGGCTGTCCGGCAGCGGCGTGGCGATCGAGGGCCGGTTCGAGCCGCCGCAGTTGGCCCGGCTCAGCGTCGACGACCAGGTGTTCGTCGCCGCGTTCGTCCGGTCGCACGGTTCGATCAAGGAGATGGAGCGGACCTTCGGGGTGAGCTACCCGACGGTCAAGTCCCGGCTGAACCGGATCGCCGAGAGCCTCGACTTCGTCGACACCGACCCCGCGCCCACCGGCGCCGACGTCGTCGACCGCCTGCGGCGAGGGGAGATCAGCGCCCAGGAGGCGCTGGCCGAGTTGGAGAGGTCCCGATGATCCCAAGCCTGGTGACGGTGGGCTATCACCGTTCCGGCGGCCGCCGGTTACGGCTGTACGTCCCGGTCGTACCGGTCCTGCTGGTGCTGTCTCCGCTGCTGCTGATCGCCGTACTGGGCGGGCTGGTCGCATGCGTGATCTTCCGGATCAGCCCGCTGGGCGCGCTGCGCGGCGCCGGGCGCCTGCTGTGTGCGCTGCCCGGCACCCGGTTCGAGTTCGAGGAGGGCCGGACGGCCGTGCAGGTGAGCGTCAGTTGAGTTCGATGAGAGCGAGCGAACGATGAACGAGCAGCGCCGCCAGATCCTGGAGATGCTGGCCGCGGGCAAGATCACCGCGGAGGAGGCCGAGCGGCTGATCGACGCCCTCGAACGACAACGGCCCGAGTCGCCACCGGGAGCCGCGTCCGGCCCGAAGCCCCGGCCCAAGTACCTGCGTCTGATCATGAACTCCGACGACCCCAGCGGGCCGAGCCGGATCAACATCCGCGTCCCGCTGCAGTTGCTGCGCGCCGGGGTCAGGCTCACGAGCCTCATCCCTGACCAGGCGCTCACCAAGATCAATGCGGAGCTGGACAAGTCGGGCGTGCCGATCGACCTCACCCAGCTCAAGCCGCACCACATCGAGGACCTCATCGACCAGCTCGACGACGTCACCGTCGACCTCAACGACCCCGGAACCGAGATGAAGGTGTTCTGCGAATGACCACGCCGACGATCCACGTGCGGGGTCTGGAGAAGTCGTACAAGAAGCTGCACGTGCTGCGCGGCGTGGACTTCGACGTGGCACAGGGCAGCATCTTCGCCCTGCTCGGCTCCAACGGGGCCGGCAAGACCACGGTCGTGCGGATCCTGTCCACGCTGCTGAAGGCCGACGCGGGCACGGCCAGCGTCGACGGCTTCGACGTCGCCGCGAAATCGGCGGACGTACGGGAGTCCATCAGCCTCACCGGGCAGTTCGCCGCCGTCGACGAGATCCTCACCGGGCGGGAGAACCTCGTGCTCGTCGCCCGGCTGCGGCACGTGAAGAATCCGGGCGGGGTCGCCGACGACCTGCTCGAGCGCTTCCAGCTCACCGACGCGGCCGCGCGGAGGACGTCGACCTACTCCGGCGGCATGCGCCGCCGGCTGGACATCGCCATGAGCCTGATCGGCGCCCCGCCGGTCATCTTCCTCGACGAACCGACGGCCGGGCTTGACCCCCAGGCGCGCGTCGAGGTGTGGCACACGATCAGGGACCTCGCCGCGCACGGCACGACGGTGCTGCTCACGACGCAGTATCTGGACGAGGCCGAGGAGCTCGCCGACCGGATCGCCATCCTCCACCAGGGCCGGATCATCGTGAACGGCACCCTCGCCGAGCTGAAGCGGATGCTCCCGCCCGCGAAGGTCGAATACGTCGAGAAGCAGCCGACCCTGGAGGACGTCTTCTTCGCGATCGTCGGCGACAACGGCACCGAACCGACGACCAAGGAGCAGCCATGACCACGCACTTCGTCGGCGACACCGCCGTACTGACCGGGCGGTCCCTGCGCCACGTCACGCGCAGCCTGGACACCATCATCACGACCGCGGTCGTGCCGATCGCCCTCATGCTGATGTTCGTCTACGTGTTCGGCGGCGCGATCAACACCGGATCCGTCACGTACGTGAACTACATGCTGCCCGGCATCCTGCTCATCACGGTCGCGTCCGGCGTCGCCTACACCGCGTTAAGGCTCTTCACGGACATGCGGGGCGGAATCTTCGAGCGCTTCCAGTCCATGCCGATCGCGCGGTCCGGTGTGCTGTGGGCGCACGTGCTGACGTCGCTGGTCGCCAACGTGATCTCGATCGTGGTCGTCGTGGCCGTCGCGCTCCTCATGGGCTTCCGCTCCGGCGCGGGGGTACTGGACTGGCTCGCGGTCGCCGGCATCCTGATCCTGTTCACCCTGGCGCTGACGTGGATCGCGGTGATCGCGGGCCTGTCCGCGAAGTCGCCGGACGGCGCGGGGGCGTTCTCCTACCCGCTGCTCTTCCTGCCGTTCGTCAGCTCGGCGTTCGTGCCCACCCGCACGATGCCCGGCCCGGTGCGCGCCTTCGCCGACAACCAGCCGGTCACGTCCATCGTCAACACGATCCGCGACCTGTTCACCCAGCACCCCGTCAGCGGCGACATCTGGGTCTCCCTCGGCTGGTGCGTCGGCATCATCGTCGTCGCGTACGTCCTCGCCATTACGGTCTACCGTCGTAAAATCGCCTAGACACCCCATCGCCGCGGAGGCCCGATGCCGGAAGACCCGCCCAGCCCGCCCGCGCTGCGCGCGTCCGACGCCGACCGCGACCAGGTGATCGAGCTGCTGCGCGCCGCCGTCACCGACGGCCGGCTCGACCCGGCCGAGTTCGACGAACGGCTGGACACCGCGCTGACCGCCCGCACCCTCGACGCCCTGACCCCGCTCACCGCCGACCTGAACGCGCCGCCGGGCGGCACCGTCACACGCGTGCCTGCCGGGCCGGCGGCCGAACTGCTCACCATCAAGGAGAAGCACGGCACGGTGCGCCGTGACGGCCGATGGGCACTGCCGCACCGGCTGGCGCTGCGCACCGCGTGGTGCGACGTACGCCTCGACCTGACCTCCGCGGTCCGCACCGCACCCGAACTCGTCATCGAGATGCGCGTCTCCGGCGGCGACGTCGAGCTGGTCCTCGCCCCGGGCATGGTGGTGGACGCCAACGACCTGTCGGTCCGCTACACGACCTTGGCGGTCGACAGGGACGCGGGCGACGACACCCCGGAGACCCTGAACATCCGCCTGGTGGGCCGGATGCGCCACGGCCGGCTCACGACCCGATGGCAGATGCCGCGACGACTCGGATGACCGCGGGCGGGGCGGGGGCTACGGAGGGCTCATCACGGTGAGCATGCGGGTGAGCTTCCATGGCCGGCGACCCCAGGCGGCGAGCTTCCCTTCGAGGAGCGGTTTCCAGATTCCTTGTCGTCCGATGAGAACCAGCATGAGCGCCGGGGGGTCGGCGGAGATGTGGGCGTCAACGTCACGTGCGCCCGCCGCGCCGATGGTCAACGAGCCGCTGTCGAAGATCATCAACGTGCGTCGACCTCCGCGCAGGTGCAGTTCGATGCGGGCCCGGAAGGATCCGGCCTTCTCCCGATTCAGGAAAGCAGCGGGCGGCAGGGCCGCGATCAGCGGAAACGCGCCGTCCTCGACCGCCAGCCTGGCGTGGTGACGTTGTATCGGCCACGGGCGCCCGGTGGCCATGGCGATGTCGTGGCCGTGGACCAGGCATTCGTTGAGCAGGTGACAAGCCACCGCCGACGGCGGCAGGCGGATACCTTGCAGCCAGTCGACGGTCGCTGATCGCGAACGCGACGCGACGTCGTCGAACTCGTCGGCGAGCGTGCCGATGCGATCCGCGAGTACGACCGGGTCCCGCTCGCCGTCCTCGGCCAGGAGCTTCGCGGTGGCCTCGGCGATCCCCGCCTTCGTCACGACGGCTTCCGGGATGGGTCTTCCGGCGATCGCGTCGGCGTCGGCGCGAAAGGAATGCGACAGGTGCGCCGCGACATCGCCCACCGTCCACGTACCGACCGAAGCGGAACCGGCGTCGGGGACGCTCCGTACGAGCGCGGCGAGGTCGGGGACAACGTCCCGCAACGCCGCACGGGCCTGGGCCAGGGTGTCGGGTGCGCCACTGTGCGTCGCGGCGGGGACCATGTCAGCACCTTTCCGGGCGTCGGAGCCCGTGCCTCGCGATCGGCCTTTCATCTCCATCGGCCGCGCCGGCGACGAGGCCCCTCCCGCCGCTGATCGTGCTAGATAAAATAAGATTCGGTTGAGAATGTCAAGTAGATGAAGATACGTCGCCGCGGGGCCGGACGGCGCGATGGTCGCGGCGGGCTAGTGGCACGTGGCTGGCACACGAACGCCCCGGTCCGTAGGTGGATCGGGGCGTTTTTACTGGTGGAGGCAAGGGGATTCGAACCCCTGACCCCCTGCTTGCAAAGCAGGTGCTCTGCCGACTGAGCTATGCCCCCCGGGGTCGCGGAACAGCTTACCGTGCTGTGCGGGCTAGTGGATCGGGTCCAGGAGGAGCTTGGGGAGGTCGGCTACGGACTCGAGGATGTGGGTGGCGCCGGCGGACTCCAGGCGGTCGCGGCTGTGGGCGCCCGTGAGGACGCCGGCTACGACTGTGGCGCCGGCGCGGAGGCCGCATTCGATGTCGCTGTCGGTGTCGCCGGCTACGGCGACCTTGCGGACGTCGTCGATGCCGAGGCGGAGGACGGCGGTGAGGATGAGGTCGGGCATGGGGCGGCCGCGTCCGGCGTCGTCGGGGCACAGGGCCAGGTCGACGCGGTGCCACCAGCCGAGGGTTTCGAGCATGCGGCCGAGGGTGACGCGGCTGAAGCCGGTCACCAGGCAGACGCGGATGCCCGCGCCGACGAGCTTGTCGATCGCTTCCTCGGCACCGGGCAGCGGCGACAGGCCGACGCGGTCGATGGCCGAGCCGTACGCACGCTCGAACGCGACGTTGACCGCCTGCGCGCGCGGCTCGTTGTCGGGGAAGACGTGCCGGAAAATATCGATCTTGGGCAAGCCGCGGGAACGGTGGACCTGGACCATCGCCTTCGCGTACGCCGCAGTGCCGGGCACCACGCCCTGTGTCGCGATCGCCTCAGCGAACGCGCGCTC
Source organism: Streptosporangiaceae bacterium (assembly GCA_036502625.1). GTDB lineage: Bacteria > Actinomycetota > Actinomycetes > Streptosporangiales > Streptosporangiaceae > DASXYG01. Next base: position 21,497 of record DASXYG010000109.1, on the reverse strand, counting down.
GACCATGTTGCCGTCGGCCACGGTCGTACCTGCGAGGTCCAAACAAGCGAGCGTGAACGCTGATGCATCGCGCACATCCGCCTCCGCCACCGTCACGGGGGCCGCCCGGCCCTAGCGCCGAAGTTGTCCCGCACCGCCGCCTGCGCGGCGGCCCCGCGCCCGCCTTCTTGTCAGTTGTCCGCGGACGTCGCCTCGGTCCACAGGTCCAGCTCAGACCGGTCGGCCTGAACCTTCCGCCACACGAGGAAACCACCAAGGGCCAGCACCGCGAGCACGAGCAGCTTCTTCACCGCAAGGACCCCTCTATACATCGACTGTGTGATCGGCCCACGACCCAAGGGAACTGGCATCGCGGGCTGATTGCAGCCTAGCAATTGTCGCCGGTGCTGCCCGCCTCTTGGGCGTGATGATCAAAACGGCCGCGATCGGCCGCGCCGCGAATCGACGTGACACGATCATGGAACATGTGTTCGAATGAACCCATGCCCGAACCGACCGATCCGCTCACCGAGGTCCGCCTCGTCAACGGCCGCCCCCGCGCCTTCCGCCGCCACGGCCGTCCGTACGTGGTCACCCGAATCGAACGTTCCTGGCCGTCCGTAGCCGACTGGTGGCTGGTCGAGGCCGTCGGCCCCGGCGGCCAGGCCGCCCTCTACGACGTCCACGTCGACGCCCGCGGCGCCGCCCTCGTGACGCCCCACGGGGAGTCGTCCGCCGCCTGAGGCCCCGCGCGCGGGCTACTCGACGGGCTTGTAGAGCCGCCGGCCGTACGCCTCGGGCCGGTAGCGTGCCTCCAGGTCCGCGAGCGTCTCGTCGGTGGGCTGCACGTCCTTGACGATGCAGGCGTGCGACGGGAGCACGTCCGGGTTCCAGCTCTCCGGCTTCCACAGCGACGACCGCATGTACGCCTTCGGGCAGTGGAAGAAGATCTGCTCGACCTCCACGACGACGGCCAGCGTCGGGCGGTGGCCCTTGACCACCAGCTCGTCGAAGAACGGCGCCTCACGGACCAACCGGGCGCGGCCGTTCACGCGCAGCGTCTCGGGGCGCCCCGGCACCATGAAGATCAGCCCGACGTGCGGGTTCTCCAGGATGTTGAGGAAGCCGTCGGCCCTGCGGTTGCCCGGCCGGTCGGGGATCACGATGGTCGTGTCGTCGAGGACGTGCACGAATCCGGGCGGGTCGCCCTTGGGGGAGACGTCGCAGTTGCCCGCGGCGTCCGAGGTGGCGATCATGCAGAACGGCGAGGCCGCGAGCCAGTCGCGGTCGCGCTGGTGCAGGCGCACCCGTTCCTTGGTGACCGCGCGCGGCAGCGGCTCGCCCACGTGCGCGCGCAGCTCCGACGCTGAGGTGATCTCCACGAGGTCGGTGGTCTCGGTCATCGTTTCCTCCGGCGCGAGGGGAGCATCGGCTTCGATTAGAACACGCGGCTTGACCTTCACCTTGGGGAAGGCCACAGCGTGAGAGGCGACCGGGCGCGAACACCCCGGTCCGAGGAGGACGGATGGCCGAGCGGGGGCTGCTCACGATCGGGGAGTTCGCGCGTGCGTCGCGGCTCACCCCGAAGGCGCTGCGGTTGTACGACGAGCTCGGCCTGCTGCCGCCCGCGTACGTCGACCCGGCGTCCGGTTACCGCTTCTACGCCCCGCGTCAGCTCGACGACGCGCGGCTGGTCGCCTGGCTGCGGCGGCTCGGCATGCCGCTGGCCCGCATCCGTACGGTGCGCGGGCTGCCGCAGGCGGAGAAGGCCGCCGAGGTCGCCGCGTACTGGGCGGGCGTGGAGGCCGCAACCGCGGCCCGCGCGGAGCTCGCCGCCTTCCTCGTCGACCACCTGGCCGCCGGGCCGGAGAGGAAGACGACCATGCCCGAGGAGACGCCGAGACTCGGCATCCGCTACGCCACCCGATCCGACATCGGGCTGAGCCGCGCGCACAACGAGGACCGCGCGTACGCCGGGGCGCGGCTGCTCGCGGTCGCCGACGGCTTCGGCGCCGCCGGCGGCGAACCCGCGAGCGCCGCGGCCATCGAGGCCCTGAAGCCGCTGGACACCGAGGTGCCGGCCGGTGACCTGCTGAACGCCCTGGAGCGCGCGATCACCTCGGCCGACGCCGCCGTACGCGACTTCGTGGCCGCTGATCCGGCGCACGAGGGACGCGGCACGACGCTCACCGCGATGGTGCTCTCGGGGTCGCAGCTCGCGCTGGTGCACGTCGGCGACTGCCGGGCGTACCTCCTGCGCGGCGGCGACCTGTTCCAGATCACCCACGACCACACGATGGTGCAGTCGCTGGTCGACGAGGGGCGGCTGACCCCGGACGAGGCGGCGTCGCACCCGCAGCGGCTGCTGCTGTTGCGCGCGCTGTCCGGCGCCGGGGTCGAGCCGGACCTCCACCTGCGCGAGGCGCGGGCCGGCGACCGCTACCTGCTGTGCTCCGACGGGCTGTCCACAGTTGTGGAGACCGCGACGGTCAAGGACGTGCTGCGTACGGTCGCCGACCCCGACGCGGCCGTGCTCCGGCTGGTGGAGCTGGCCAACGCCGGGGGCGGACCGGACAACGTGACCTGTGTGGTCGCGGACGTCGCCGAGGCGGGCTAGCGCGCGGTCACCACGCGACGGGCAGGTTCGTCACGCCGTGGACGATGGACAGCTCGCGGTAGGCGATCTCGTCGTCCGGCACGGCGATGCGGAGGTCGGGGAAGCGGCGCAGCAGGCGGGGGTAGGCGATCCGCATCTCCGTCCGCGCGAGCTGGGCGCCGAGGCAGTGGTGGATGCCGTGGCCGAACGTGGCGTTCGGCGGGACCTCGCGCGACGGGTCGAAGGAGTCCATGTTCGGCCCGAGCGCGGGGTCGCGGTTGGCGGCGACCAGCGAGCAGATCACCATCTCCCCCGCGGCGATGCGCTGGCCGCCGATCTCGACGTCCTCACGCGCGAAGCGCGGGAACGCGACCTGCACGACGGTGAGGTAGCGCAGCATCTCCTCGATGACGCGGCCGGCCTCGTCGTCGCGCGCCTCGCCGCCGCCGGTCTGCGCGCGCAGCACCGCGGCGTACTCCGGGTGCTTGAGCAGCAGGACGGTGCCGAGCGCGAACATGCTGGCCGTGGTGTCGTGGCCGCCGGTGATCAGGCCGTCGGCGAGGCCGGCGAGCTCGCGGTCGCTCACGGCGTCGCCGTGCTCGGTCAGCAGCGCGCCGAGCAGGCCCTCGCCCGGCTCCTTGCGCTGGCGGGCGACGACCTCGGTGAGGTACGCGACCGAGTCGTTCACGGCGGTCAGCGCGGTCTCGGCGTCGTCGGCGAAGACGAAGCGCGCGCCGCTGATGCGCTGCAGCTCCTCGCGCTCCTCGGCCGAGACGCCGAGCAGCTCGCTGACCACCAGCGACGGGATGGGGACGGCGAAAGAGCTCACGAGGTCGGCGGGCGCGCCCGCCTGGGCCATCGCCTCCAGGTGGTCGTCGACCATCTCCTCGATGCGCGGCTCGAGGCGGCGCAGCCGGCGGACGGTGAACTCCGGCGTGAGCAGGCGGCGCAAGCGGGTGTGCTTCGGCGGGTCGGCGAAACCGAGGCCGCCGGGGTCCTCCTGATCGGTGGCGCCGCCCTCGCCGGTCAGGTTGGAGAAGTCATTGCTGAAGCGTTCGGCGTCGCCGAGGACGGCGCGTACGTCGTCGTACCGCGAGACCAGCCAGACGTAGAAACCGCCGGCCAGCTCCAGCCGGCTCACCCGTTCCTCATCGCGCCTGCGGCCGAGCTCGGGCACCGGATCAAGTCCGATCCGGTTGAACTCCTTGGGCATGAACGCTGCAATCTCGGACATCAGCCGTTCCTCATCGTCCGTTTTGGTGACGCCGTGTCTTCCATGGACCTTACGCGCGGTGCTCGCCGATCGTTCCCCGACCGTCGAACAGTGGGATGCGCCGGTTTGTCGTACGCACGCGATAACGTCCGTTCATGACCACGACCAGGGATCTCGCGCTGCTGCGCCTCGCCGCGCTGCGGCTGGCGGGGCCCGGGTCCGCCGCGCCGGCCGAGGCCGTGCGTTGGCTGCTGGCCGCGCAGGCGCAGGAGTTCCCCGGCGCGCTGACCTCCGTTGCGCTGCGCACCCGCGCCGCCACCAGGGCCGACGTCGAGGCCGCGCTGAACACCGGCGAGATCGTCAGGTCGTGGCCCATGCGCGGCACACTGCATTTCGTCGCGGCAGACGACCTCCCCTGGCTGCTGGAGCTCACCGCCGTACGAGCGCTGCGCGGGCACGAGACGCGGCGGCGCCAGGTCGGCCTCGCCGAGGCCGACCTCGTCCACGCGCGCGGCATCGCCGTCGAGGCGCTGGCGGGCGGGCCGGGGCTGGCCCGCAAGGAGCTGTTCGCGGTCTGGGAGGCGGCCGGCATCGCGACGGGCGACCAGCGCGGCGCCCACCTGATCTACTACCTGGCGCAGTCGGGCGTGCTCTGCCTGGGGCCCGTGGCAGGCGCCGGCCAGCGGTTCGTGCTGGTCGAGGAGTGGATCAGGGAAGCGCGGCGGCCGTCGCGCGAGGAGGCGCTCGCGGAGTTCGCGCTGCGCTACTACCGGAGCCACGGCCCGGCCACGCTGCCCGACCTCGCCCGCTGGGGGAAGCTGACGCTCACCGACGCCCGCGCCGGGCTGGCCGCCGTCCGCGACCGCCTGGAACGCGTGACCGTCGGCGACACCGACTACTACATGGACCCCGAGACGCCCGCGCTGCTCGACGCCCACCGCGAGCGGGCCTCTGGCGTCCTGCTGCTGCCCGGCTTCGACGAGTTCCTCCTCGGCTACGGCGACCGTACGGCGACGCTCCCCGCGGAGTTCGCCGACCTGATCGTGCCCGGCGGCAACGGCATGTTCCGCCCGACGGTCGTCGCCGGCGGCCAGGTCGTCGGCACCTGGCGCCACGAGGGCCGCGGCGCGAAGCGCACCCTCGCGGCCACCCCGTTCACGGCGTTCGGCGCGGGCGTCGCCGAGGAGATGGCGAAGGTGTACGACGGGCTGCCCTGAGCCCTAGATGCGGAACAGCGTCGTGAAGGTGGTGAGCAGCGCCGGGTCGCCGGTGACGTGCACGGTGCCGTCGGCGATGGCCGCGCCGGGGGCGATCTCCCCGGCGAGCAGCGCGCGGATCGCCGGACCCGTCTCGATGACCAGGTCGGCGCCCTCCAGGCCGCCCTCGGTGACGTCCAGGCCGCCCTTGTCCACGCGCACCCCGAGCACCACGTCGCCGAGCCGCAGCTCGTACGCGACGGCCACGTCCGCCGCCTCCTCCGCGCGGAACAGCGACCGCATCGCGATGGTGATGGAGTCGCAAGTGATGATCTCGCCGGGCTTGGGCTCGCCGAGCGCCTTCGCGCCCCACCTGCCGAGCGCGAGCACGACCCCTTCGAGCTCCCTGCCGTACGCCGTCAGCTCGTACACCATCGAGCCGGACGGACGCGGCAGCACCCTGCGGTGCACCACGCCCGCGGCCTCCAGCTCGCGCAGCCGCGCCGAGAGGATGTTGGTGGGGATCCTCGGGAGCCCGTTGCGCAGGTCGGTGAACCGGCGCGGCCCGACGAACAGGTCACGGATGATCAGCAGCGCCCAGCGCTCGCCGACCATGTCGACCGCGCGCACCAGCCCGCAGTACTGCCCATAGCTTCGCCTGGCCACGCTACGGGATGGTAGCGCGACGGAATCTCGGCGCCCCGCACAGCTACCGCGCGGGCAGCGGGAACCGCCACACGCTGCGGCCGAACGTCGCGGCGTACAGCGTGCGGCCGTCCGGGGCGACCTTGGTGTCGAGGATGGGGGTGTTCGGCAGGCCGGAGCCGACCCGCCGCCAGTTGTGGCCGACCCGCGGCGCCGTGAAGACGCCGAGGTCGGTGGAGGCGTAGAGGATCTGCCGCGGCGCGTCGTACGTCAGCATTTCTACGGGCGCGTTCGGTAGGTTGCCGCTGATGTTCTTCCAGGTCGTGCCGCCGTCGGCGGTCTCCCAGACGCTCGCTGAGCCGTCGCCCTCGCGGTAGCCGGAGAACGCCGCGTACGCGTGGCGGGCGTTCGCGGGGTCGGCGACGATCGCGTTGACCCAGCGTCCGGGCAGGCCGTTGCCGCTGAGCCGGGTCCAGTGGCCGCCGAGGTCGGTGGTCTTCCACAGGCGCCCGGTGTCGGTGCCGACGTAGATCGTCTTGGCGTCGGACTTCGCCGGTGCGATGGCCGTGATCGTGGCGTACTCGTTGGCGTAGAACGGGCCCTGGTCGTTCTCGTCCGGCGGCACCGGTCCGGTGAGCTCGTCGCCGGGCGGGCTGATCGCGGTGAACGTGGTGCCCTGGTCGGTGGAGCGGTCGAGCACGTTGCCGCCGAAGTACAGGACGTGGTGGTCGGTGGGGTCGAGGGTGATGGGCGCGTCGGTGGTGATGCGGTCGGAGTGCCGCTTGCCGAACGTCGTCGAGGTCGTCGCGCCGTTGACGTCGGAGTGGCGGCGGCACGACCCGACCTGGAGGCATTCGTAGAACGTGTTGTGGTCGGCGTAGTCGATCAGCACGTTGTGGCCGTCGCCGCCGCCGTACGCGTTCCACTGCGTGAGGTCCGACGGCGGCGCGGTGGCCGTCCACGTCCGTACGCTGCCGTTGTCCTGCAGGCCGCTGGCCAGGCGGTTCGGGTCGTCGCCGGCGACCGCCAGGTGGTAGGACTGCGTGAACGGCTCGTAGCGCGCGTGCACCCACGTGCCGGTGGCGCCGTTGCCGTCGGAGCGGTAGACGCCGCCGTCGTTGCCGAGGTAGGCGCGGCCGTTCTGGCGCGGGTCCCACTGCATGATGTGCTGGTCGGCGTGCGGGCCGTCCGAGTCGTGCCAGGTCTGGCCTCCGTCGGTGGACTCCCGCAGGTTCACGTCCGCGTTGAACAGGTGGTTCTCGTTCTTCGGGTCGACCCAGATGCGGCCGAACCACCATTCGTAGCCGCTGTCGGCGCCCGCGTGGCCGGCCGGCTTGAACGTGTCGCCCCCGTCGTTCGAGACGTAGAAGCCCTTGTCCGGCCCGTACTGCGTGCCGCTGACGACGTACACGCGCTTGGGGTCCGACGGCGCGACGGTGACACCGATGCGGCCGAGGCTCGCGTCGCTCTTCAGGCCGGTGCCCGCCTTGTCGGTGGACGCGACGCCGTCGACGTTCTCCAGCCGCTTCCACGTGTCGCCGCCGTTGTCGGAGCGGTACAGCCCGGAGCCGACGCCGCCGTAGACGCGCGCGCCGTTGTTGCGCTTGTGGTCCCACAGGGTGGCGTAGACGCGGTTGTGGTCCACCGGGTCCATCGCGAGGTCCACGCCGCCGGTGGTGGTGTTGGGCGTACGCAGGACCAGCTTCCAGTGGCCGCCGTCGAGGCGGTAGATGCCGCGCTGGACGGCCGCGCCGGACAGGTTGCCCGCGGCGGCGGCGAACACGCGGCGCGGGTTCGCCGGGTCCACGATGATCTTGCCGATGGCGCCGCTGTCGGCGAGGCCCCAGCGCGCCCAGTGGCGTCCGCCGTCGGTGGAGCGGTAGACGCCGTCGCCGAAGAACGTGAGGCCGCCGCCGGACGGGTTGGCCTCGCCGGTGCCCGCCCACAGGGTGCCGTCGCGGCCCATGGCCAGCGCGCCGAGCGTCTGCGTGAGGTCGGCGGGCCACACGGTGTGGAAGGTCGCGCCCGCGTCGGTGCTGCGCCAGACGCCGCCGCCGGACGCCGCGACGTACAGGGTGTCCGGCCTGCGCGGGTCGACGACGAGGTCGGTGACGCGGCCGCCGACGTTCGTGGGGCCGACGAGCGACCACTGCCCGGACGTACGGGGGACCGCGCCGGCCTGGGTGATCCCGCGGCGCACCTCGGCCTGGGTGACCTTCTGGCCCGAGGTGTACTTCAGCGTGAGGTAGTCGGCGGGCTTGGTGGGGCCGCCGTCCTCCTCTTCCTCGCCCTCCTCGCCTTTCTCGCCGCCCTCGTCGGCGTGCTCGCCGTCGGCGGGACGGGCCGCGGCGGGGTGCTGCGACTTGGCGGCCGACGGGTGCGCGGCGGGCGCCGCCAGCGGCGCGACGACGGCCAGGACGAGGACGGCCACCGCTGCTACGGCGAGCAGCAGCCAGCGCCGTCCGCGCCGGCGTGTGGGATCGGGACGGGGGCCGCGCGGAGGGTTGCTCATCGACACTCCTCGGGGGATCGCGCCGGATGGCAGGGGCGATAACGCCCAAAGCGTGCGCCCGCCCCTCGCCCCGGTCAAGATCCGGCCACGCGCGGCTTTCCCGTCGCGGGGTGGCGGGGTCAGCTATCGTCCGGGCTCGCGGACGAGGAGGCGTCGTCGCTGACGCGGGTGAACTTCTCCGTGTCGGAGCCCCCGACGGAGACGTCCATGGACTTTCCGTCGTCGGAGAGCTTGAGGGTCGCGATGCCCTTCGTGATGCCGCAGTCGAACTTCAGCTTGTACGGCTCGCTGTCGGTGTCGACCTTGCCCTGGCAGGAGCCATCGTCGCCGGACTTCAGGTTGGCGTCGCCGTTGTCGAAGATCTGCAGCGTGTCATGGGTGTCGTCGGAGTCGTGGCCGGACCAGGTTCCGACGAGATCGCCCGCGCCTCCGGAACAGCCGGCCAGGGCGAGGGTGGCGCAGAGGAGGCCGGCGACGGCGGCCTTCCGGGTGAGGGACATGAAAGGGGGACTCCCAAGATCGACCGGATTGACGCGCAAATATGAACGAAATTCGGTTCGCTTGTCAATCCGAAGTAGACCCGCACACCCGGTACGGCGCCGCCGCTATTCGCCCGTCTCGCCGTCGATCCGCTCGCGGATGAGGTCGGCGTGGCCGTTGTGGCGGGCGTACTCCTCGATCATGTGGGCGAGGATCCAGCGCAGCGAGAACAGCTCCCTCTCGCCGTCGGCGCCGACGTGCGCGCCGGTGACGCCGAGCGACGCGGCGGCGGCCACGGCCTCACGCGAGTTGGCGCACTCGGCGCGCCACACCTCGAACGCCTCCTCGGGGTCGGCCTCGGCCACGTCCCACTCGGCGTCGCCGTCGCCGTCCTCGAACGGCTTGCGGGGCGTCCAGTAGCCGCCGACCTGCTCGCCGCCGAGCACGTGGCGGAACCAGCTCCGCTCGACCTCCACCATGTGGCGGACGATGCCGAGCAGGGAGATCGACGACGGCGGCACCTCGCGGCGGCGGAGCTGCCCGGCCGTCAGCCCGGCGCACTTCCAGGCCAGCGTGGCGCGCTGGAAGTCCAGGAAGGTTGCCAGCGTGGCCCGTTCGTCGCCTTCGTGGACGGGTTCGATCCTGCCGTGCATCTCCATGCCGCCATCATCGCGGGCCCACCGTCCCGATGGCCACCCGGTCTTGACACCCGCGATCCCCATGCTCCACTGTCTGGACCAGCGATTCACTAAGTAGACCGAACGATGCGCGTACCGGACCACTGTCGCTCCGGGTTCCGCGATCGTCCGTAGTCAGGAGGGCGCCGGATGTCCGAGCGCATCACGAGTGAAGTGGTTCATTCCGACGGCCGGGTCGATCTCGCGGACAGCCACGGGCTGGAGTCCGGCCGGTTGTACAACGCGGACCTGGCGCCCGTGCCCGTACGCGAGCGCACGTGGTCGACGTACGCGTACGCCGCGCTGTGGATGGGCATGGCGCACGGCATCCCCAGCTACCTCCTGGCCAGCGGGCTCATCACGCTGGGCATGAACTGGATCCAGGCCGTCCTCACGATCGCGCTCGGCAACACGGTCGTGCTGGTGCCGCTGCTGCTGAACAGCCACGCGGGCGCGAAGTACGGCATCCCGTTCCCGGTGTTCGCCCGCTCCTCGTTCGGCGTCGTCGGCGCGAACCTCCCCGCCCTGCTGCGCGCGCTGATCGCCTGCGGCTGGTTCGGCATCCAGACCTGGGTCGGCGGCCAGGCGATGTACACCCTCGTCGGATCGTTCGCCGGGGACGGCTGGACGCACGCACCGCAGGTCGGCGGCTACGCGTGGACGATGTGGCTGTCGTTCGCGGTGTTCTGGATCGTGCAGATGGCGCTGATCTTCCGCGGTGTCGAGGCGCTGCGCTGGTTCGAGAGCTGGGCCGGCCCGGCCGTGCTCGTCGTGTTCACCGTGCTGCTGGTCTACATGCTGGTCAAGGGCGGCGGGTTCGGGCCGATCCTGTCCCAGCCGTCGAAGCTGGGCTGGGGCGCGGACTTCTGGCCGGTCTTCTTCCCCTCGCTGATGGGGATGATCGCGTACTTCGCGACCCTGTCCCTCAACATGTCCGACTTCACGCGGTTCGCCGCCGGCCAGCGCAAGCAGGCGCTCGGCCAGGTGCTCGGGCTGCCCACCACGATGACGTTCTTCTCGATGGTCGCCGTGCTGACCACGTCGGCCACCGTGATCGTGTTCGGCGGCCCGGTGTGGGACCCGATCGAGCTGGCGGAGAAGTTCTCCAACCCGATCGTGGCGCTGTTCTCGCTGTTCGTGGTGATGGCCGCGACGTTCGCCGCCAACGTCGCGGCGAACACGGTGGGCCCGTCGTACGACTTCTCCAACGCGTTCCCGAAGTTGATCTCCTTCCGCACGGGCGGGCTGATCACCGGCGTCATCGGCATCGTGATCCAGCCCTGGCGGCTGCTGTCCAGCCCGCACCTGTACATCGACACCTGGCTGGGCTTCTGCGGCGGCCTGCTCGGCGCGGCCGCCGCGGTGCTGGCCGCGGACTACTGGCTGGTGCGCGGCCGGCGCCTGCACCTCGCCGAGCTGTACAAGCGGACCGGCGCGTACGCGTACGCACGCGGCTGGAACTGGCGCGCGGTCGTCGCGTTCGGCGTCGGCGCGGTGCTCGCGCTCGGCGGCGCGCACTCCGACCCCGGTGACGGTCCGTTCCCGGTGGGCGGCTTCATCCCGGCGCTGAAGCCGCTGTACGACTTCGGCTGGGTGATCGGGTTCTGCGTCACGCTGGTCCTGTACACGGTGTTGAGCAGGGTGTTCCCCGCGGACGTCACGCCGGCCGGGGACGCCGCGCCCGAGGCGGAGCCGGAGACGAAGCAGGTGGCGCGATAACAGGCCATAGCATGAGCGGTGACCCGGCGTGGGCAGGGACAGAATTGGTGGGCGGGCAATGAGCGATGTCGGTCTGGTCCAGAAGACCGTCTGGGTCCTGCGCACCGTGGCCGCCCACCCCCAGGGCGTGGGGCTGTCCGGCGTCGCGCGCGAGTCGGGGCTGCCGAAGGCGACGTGCCACCGCATCCTGACGATCCTGGAGCGGGAGAACCTCCTGACGGTCGACCCCGAGACCCATCGCTACCGGGTCTCACTCGGCCTGTTGTTCCTGGTCGGCGGCCTGCTCGACCAGGAGGCCGCGTACGGCCACGCGCAGGAGATCCTCCGCGACCTCGCCGAGGAGACCCAGGAGACGGCCGGCCTGGACCAGCTCGCGCCGCCGTCGGTGATGGTGGTGGCGCAGGTCCAGGGCCCGCACCTGATCAGCCACGCGATGAAGCCGGTCCCCCGCACGCTCCCGGTCTGGACCACCTCGACGGGCAAGACGCTGCTGGCCTGGCAGGACGAGAAGGACGTGCGCGAGCGGTTCGGCGACGACTTCGCCGAGCACCCGCCGCACGACCACGTCGACCTCGACGCGTTCTGCAAGCACCTCGCCGCGGTCCGCGAGCAGGGCTACGGCTACGCGTTCAACGAGCTCGAGCCCGGCGCCGCGGCGGTCGCGGCGCCGGTCCGGGTGGGCGACGAGGTGCCGTACGCGATCTGGATCGGCGGCCCGTCGTTCCGGCTCACCCGCGAGCGCATCCCGCAGCTCGCGGAGCGTGTCGTCGCCGCCGCCGACCGGCTCGCCAAGATCCTCGAGTACAGCGGCCGCCCCACCCTCGACAAGGGCTGACCCGCACCCGGCCCAGACCGGCCCACACCTGCCACCGCCGCGGCAGCCCGCCGCGCGTCCCGCAGTGGAGGAAGCATGTCCGTGACCGTTGCCGTCGTCCAGTTCGCGCCGGTGATCGCCGACCCGGCGGCGAACCGGGCGCGGAGCGCCGAGCTGATCACCGCGGCCGTACGGGACGGCGCCGACCTGGTCGTCCTCCCCGAGGCGAGCAACGCGGGCTACGTGTTCGCCGACGCCGAGGAGGCGCGCGCGTACGCCGAGGCCGTGCCGGACGGGCCGGCCTGCCGTACGTGGGCCGGGCTCTGCGCCGCGCACGGCATCCACGTCGTCGCCGGGATCACCGAGCTCTCCGGCGGCCGCGTCTACAACAGCGCCGTGCTGATCGGGCCGGACGGGCACGTCGGCACGTACCGGAAGTGCCACCTGTGGAACGCCGAGAAGCTGCTGTTCACCGCCGGCGACCTGAGATTCCCCGTCTTCGAGACGCCGATCGGCGCCATCGCGATGGCCATCTGCTACGACGAGTGGTTCCCCGAGACATTCCGGATGTGCGCGCTCGGCGGCGCCGACATCGTGTGCGTTCCGGCGAACTGGGTGCCGGTGCCCGGCCAGCCCGAGTCCCTGCCGACGATGGCGAACATGATGACGATGACCGGTGCGCACAGCAATCTCGTGTACGTCGCGGCGGCCAGCCGGGTCGGCACCGAGCGCGGCGGCCGGTTCATCGGGACCAGCCTGATCGTGGACCACACCGGATGGCCGCTGGCCGGTCCGGCGGGCGGCGCCGAGGAGCGGATCCTGCTCGCCGATTGCGACCTCACCGGGTCCCGGTCCGTACGCCGGGACAACCCCTTCAACCAGCCGCTTCGCGACCGGCGCACGGACGTCTACGCCGAGATGCCGGGCCATGTCACAGCGCACCGACCTTGACCCGTACCGTCCATGACCGGTTAACTGAGCGAACCAGAAGTTCACTAGACGAACCGGGGTGCAGAGTGGATATCTCCGTCCGCAAGCTCGTACGGCACGTCGAGGAGACGCGCACCGAGAACGGCCAGACGCTGGACCGGCCGCATCGCGTGGCCTTCGCCGGCGTGGTGATCGCCAACCCGTACCCGAGCGAGTACGTCCAGGACCTCGTCACCACCGCCGACGCGATCGCCGAGGAGATCGGCGCGCTCATCGGCCCGGCGTGCGTCGAGCTGCTGGGCGGCGGCGCCGACGCCGTCGAGGCGTTCGGCAAGGCCGCGCTCGTCGGGCTCGACGGCGAGGTCGAGCACGGCTCCGCGCTGATCCACAACCTGCGGTTCGGCAACGTGTTCCGCGACGCGGCCGGCGGCACGGAGCTGCTGCCCGCCGCCGAGAAGGTCGGCCTCGCGGGGGCGCCGATCGACATTCCGCTGAAGCACAAGCTGAACGCCAAGACCCGCTCGCACCACCAGACCGTCACGTTCTGCGTGCCGGACGCGCCGCGCCCCCGGGAGATCCTGGTCGCGGTGGCCGCGTCGAACTCCGGCCGCCCGCTGGCCCGGCTCGCCGACTTCGGCGCCGAGGTCCCCGCCGGGGCGCGCTGATGGAGGCCATCGACGGGCACGCGCCCGGCACCCCGGAGTGGACCGTCGCCGCGCACAAGCGGCACGTGATCACCTCGTGGGCCACGCAGGGCGCCGTCAACCCGCTGCCGGTCGTCCGCGCCGAGGGCAGCCGCTTCTACGACGCGAACGGCAAGGCGTACCTCGACTTCCAGTCGCAGCTCGTCAACATGAACCTCGGCCACCAGCACCCGAAGCTGGTCGACGCGATCAAGAAGCAGGCCGAGACGCTGTGCTACATCGGCCCCGGCATGGCCGACGTCGCCCGCAGCGAGCTGGCCGCGCTGATCGCCGAGGTCACCCCCGGCGACCTGACCGCGTCGTTCTTCACCACGGGCGGCGCGGCGGCCAACGAGAACGCCATCAAGCTGGCCAGGTCCTACACCGGGCGCCACAAGATCATCGCCCGCTACCGGTCGTACCACGGCGCCACGGCCGGGGCGATCGCGCTCACCGGCGACCCGCGCCGCTGGCCGGCCGAGCCCGGCATGCCCGGCGTGGTGCGCATGCTCGACCCGTACACGTACCGCTGCCCGGCCGGCCACCCGGACCCCTGCCCGGTCTGCACAGGCGCGCCGCACCTGGAGGAGATCCTCCAGTACGAGAACCCCGACACCGTCGCGGCCGTCATCCTCGAAACGGTGACGGGCACGAACGGCATCATCCCGCCGCCCGACGGCTACCTGCGGGCCGTACGCGAGGTCTGCGACCGGCACGGCATCCTGCTGATCTGCGACGAGGTCATGGCCGGCTTCGGGCGTACGGGCGACTGGTTCGCCTGCGAGACGTACGACGTCGTGCCGGACATCCTCACCACCGCCAAGGGCCTGAACTCCGGCTACGTGCCGCTGGGCGCGATGGTCGTGTCCGCGCCGATCCGCGACTGGCTCCAGGACCACCACTTCTCCGGCGGCCTCACGTACAGCGGCCACCCGCTGGCCTGCGCCACCGGCGTCGCGTCGATCCAGATCATGCGCGAGGAGGGCATCGTCGGCAACGCACGCGCGCGCGGCGCCCAGCTCATGGCGGGCCTCGGCGAGCTGGCCGCACGCCACCCCAGCATCGGCGACATCCGCGGCGTGGGCCTGTTCTGCGGTGTCGAGCTCGTGACGGACCGTACGACGCGGGCGCCGCTCGTGCCGTTCAACGGCAAGGGCGCCGCCGCCGCGCCGATGACCGCCATGGTGCGCGCGGCGATGGACCGCGGCCTCTACCTCTCGGCGAACAACAACGTGCTCCGCCTGACGCCGCCGCTCATCATCACGGAGGCCGAGGTCGGAGAGGCGCTGGCCATCCTGGACGATGTCCTCGAAGGCTGCGACGCACACTACGTGGGGGCGTGATGAGCCGTTCGCTGATCACCGGGGGAGAGGTCGTCACCGCCAGCGACCGCTTCGCCGCGGACGTCCTGATCGACGGCGAGCGCATCGCCGGGCTGGGCGCGCCCGGCACGTGGTCGCCGTCCGACGCCGACCACGTGATCGACGCGGCCGGACACCTCGTGCTGCCCGGCGGCGTGGACACCCACACCCACCTGGAGTCGCCGTCCGACGGGTTCACCACCCGTACGGCCGACGACTTCCGTACGGGCACGATCGCCGCGGCGCACGGCGGCACCACCACCATCGTGGACTTCGTGAAGCAGGAGCCGGACGGCACGCTGTACGACTCCTACCGCCACCGGGTGGACGCCGCGCACGCGCGCTCGGTCGTCGACTTCGCGTTCCACCCGGTCGTGCCGCCGGACGCCGGTGACGACGACTTCGCCGACCTGCGCCGGCTGGCCCGCGAGGGCGCGCGGAGCTGGAAGTTCTTCATGGCGTACCCCGGCACGATGATGGTCGACGACGCCACGCTGATCGGCGGCATGCGCGCGTGCGTCGAGGAGGGCGTGCTGCCGATGGTGCACGCCGAGAACGGCCACCTGGTCGCCGACGCCACGTCACGGCTGGTCGCGGACGGCCGTACGGACGAGCACCTGCACCACGCGGCGCACTCGCACACCGCCGAGGGCGAGGCCGTGCACCGCGCGGTCGCGATCGCCGAGTCGGTGGGCAGCCCGCTGTTCGTCGTCCACGTGTCGAGCCGGCTGGCCTCCGAGCAGGTCGCCGAGGCACGCGCGCGCGGCCTGTCGGTATGGGGCGAGACCTGCCCGCAGTACCTGCTGACCGCGTACGAGGACTACGCGGACGCCGGGTTCGACGCGGCCGGCTACATCTGCTCGCCGCCCATCCGCGAGCGGGACAACCAGGCCGAGCTGTGGCGGGCGCTGGCCACCGGCGTGCTGTCCACGATCGGCACCGACCACGCCTCGTTCACCATGTGCCAGCCGGACGACCTGCCGCCGCAGAAGCCGCGCGGCAAGGGCAACTTCGCGAAGGTCCCGAACGGCGTGCCCGGCATCGAGGACCGGCTGATGGTCATGTGGGAGCACGGCGTCGCGGCCGGGCGGTTCGACGCCAACCGGTTCGTCGACCTCACCGCGACCCGCCCGGCCAAGCTGTTCGGCCTGTACCCGCGCAAGGGCGTCGTCGCCGTGGGCGCGGACGCCGACCTCGTGGTGTGGGACCCGCACGCCGACCACGTGATCTCCGCGGCGACCCACCACATGCGCGCCGACTACAACCTGTACGAGGGCATGCGGGTCACCGGCCGCCCCGTGCACGTGATCTCGCGCGGCGACCACATCGTCAACGGCGCCGGCCTGGACGCGGCGCCCGGACGCGGCGCGTACCTCACGCGCGTACGGCCCGACTTCACCTGACCACGAGGAGACGTACGTGAAACTCCCCCTTGGCCTGCATCTCGGTGAGCGCCTCGACCTCGATGACGCGCTGGCCGCCGCCGCGTTCGCCGACGACCACGGCCTCGACTCCGTGTGGGTTCCCGAGGGGCGGCTGACCCGCGACGCGATCGCGCCGATGGCCGTGATGGCGTCCCGTACGAAGCGGGTGCGCATCGCCTCAAGCGTGGTGAACAACCGCACCCGCAACGCCGCGCTGATGGCGGTCACGTTCAAGACGCTGGACGAGCTCGCGCCCGGCCGCGCGGTGCTCGGCATCGGCGCGTGGTGGGAGCCGCTGGCCTCCAACCTCGGCATGCCGCTGCGCAAGCCGCTGAAGACGATGCGCGAGTACGTCACCGTCGTGAAGCGGTTCCTCGCGAACGAGGTCGTCGACTTCGACGGCGAGTTCGTGCAGGTGCACGGCGCGCGGTTCGACAGCATGTACCGCGAGAACAAGCCGGTGGACGTGCCCGTCTACATCGGCGCGGTCGGCGTGAAGATGCTGGAGCTGTCCGGCGAGATCGCCGACGGCGTCAACATGGACTTCCTGCTGCCGGTCGACTACCTCGACGACGCGGTGCCCGCCATCGAGCGCGGCATCGCCAAGCGCACCGACGGCCGTACGTCCATCGACCTCACGCAGCTCGTCGCGTGCAGCGTCAACGACGACGACCCGCGCGAGGCCATCGACTACTGCAAGGAGTTCCTGACGCTCTACCTCATGCAGCAGCCGCACATCGCGGCGCACTGCGGGGTGGAGCCGGAGCTGGTCGACCGGCTGAAGGAGGTCGCCGGCTGGCCCGCGCGCCCGGAGGACGTGCGCCGCGCGATGGCGCTCGTACCGGACGAACTCGTACGCCGGGTCACCGCGTGCGGCAGCACCGCCGACGCGTACGAGGCGCTGGAGCGGTACCACCACGCGGGCGTGCGCGTGCCGGTGATCTCGCCGCTCGGCCGCAAGGTCGACACCATTCACGCGCTGGTCAAGGCCGCCCAGTGAGCGGATCGCCGACAGCAGAGGAGACGCACGAATGCGGGTAGCCGCCATCCAGGTCCGCGCCGGCGAGGACCGGGCGCGCAACATCGAGGCCACCGCGAAGCTGGTCGACGCGGCCGCCGCGGACGGCGCCGGGCTGGTCGTCCTGCCGGAGCTGTTCGCCGTGCCGTTCGTCGGCGGCACCCCCGACCCGGCGTACTTCGCGCTGGCCGAGCCGCTGGACGGGCCGAGCAACACGATGGCCGCCGAGAGGTCCCGTACGCACGGCATCACCGTCGTGTCGTCGGTCTTCGAGGGCGCCGCGGTGCCGGGCGTCTACCACAACACGGCCTGTACGTACGTGAACGGCGAGCTGGCGCAGACGTACCGGAAGTCGCACCTGCCGTTCTCCAACGCGTTCCCGGAGAAGTTCTACTTCCGGCCCGGCCAGGAGCCGCCGTCCGCGGTGGACGCGCAGGGCACCAGGATCGGCACGATCATCTGCTACGAGCGGCACTACCCGGAGCTGTCCCGTCAGGTGGCGCTGGCCGGGGCGACCGTGCTGTGCGTGCCGATCGCGGCGGCCAGCGGCGCCATGCGCGAGGTGTTCCACCTGGAGCTGCGCGCCCACGCCGTGTCCAACGGGTTCTTCGTGGTCGCGCCGAACCGCATCGGCGAGGAGAACGGCAAGGCGTACTTCGGCGGCAGCGCGATCTACGGCCCGGACGGCGACGAGCTGGCCATGGCCGCCGACCACGGCGACGGCGAGGTCGTCATCGCCGACGCCGACCTCGACCGGGTGACCCGCACCCGGCAGTCGCGGCCGTTCCTGCGCGACCGCCGCCCGGAGCTGTACGCCGCGCTGACCCGCCAGGCCTGACCCGTACGCCCCCGGTCCCCGTCCCCTGGTGCCGCCGCCCGCGGATGGGCATAGTGCAGGGGATCACCGGACGAGGGCTGGGGGCACGGCATGGAGCGGTTCGCGGGACGCCGGGCGCTGATCACCGGCGGCGGCTCGGGCATCGGGCAGGCCACGGTGGCGCGGATCCTGGCCGAGGGCGGACGCGTCGTGGCCGCCGACATCAGCGACGACGGGCTCGCCGTGACCAGCGAGCGCGCGGCGGCGGACGGCACCGCCGAGCGGCTGACCGTCCAGCGCATGGACATCTCCAACGAGGACGCCGTACGCGCGGGCGTCGGCTCGGCGGTCGGCGCGCTCGGCGGGCTCGACGTCCTGGTCAACGCCGCCGGCATCCTCCGCTCCTCGCACACCCACGAGACGACGCTCGACTTCTGGAACGCCGTGCTGCGCGTCAACCTCACCGGGACGTTCCTGGTCACCCGCGAGGCGCTGCCCGCGCTGCTCGCCAGTGGCCACGGCGTGGTCGTCAACTTCAGCTCCACCTCGGCGGGGTTCGCCCATCCGTACATGGCGGCGTACGCGGCCAGCAAGGGCGGCATCCAGTCGTTCACGCACGCCATCGCCGGCGAGTACGCCAAGCAGGGGCTGCGCGCGGTGGCCGTCGCGCCGGGCTCGGTCAGCAGCGGCATGACCGACGCCACCGGAACCAGCTCCGCCAACGCCGGGCCCGGCCTGCCCGACGACGCCGACATGCGGCTGTTCGCCAAGCTCATGCCCGCGGTGGGCGACGGCTTCGCCGGGCCGGAGACCGTCGCCGGGGTGGTCGCGATGCTGGCCAGCGACGACGGCGCGTTCGTCGACGGCACCGAGATCCGCGTGGACGGCGGCACGCATATGTAGGTGCGCGCCGTACACCCGTCCTGCGATCATGCCCGGCATGGCCCGTACGTTCGACGACCTCGTCACCGAGGCGGAATCCGTCTCCGTCGACGGCTGGGACTTCTCCTGGCTCGACGGCCGCGCCACCGAGGAGCGGCCGTCGTGGGGATACCAGCGCACGATGGGCGGGCACCTCGCGCGCGCGTCCGCCGCGCTGGACATCCAGACCGGCGGCGGCGAGGTCCTGGCCGGCGCGCCCGAGCTGCCGCCCACCATGGTGGCCACCGAGTCGTGGCCGCCGAACGTCGCCGCCGCGACCCGCCTGCTGCACCCGCTGGGCGCGGTCGTGGTCGCCGACTCCGACGAGCCGCCGCTGCCGTTCGCCGACGCCGCGTTCGACCTGGTCGTGTCGCGCCACCCGGTCACGGTGTGGTGGGACGAGATCGCCCGCGTGCTGCGTCCCGGCGGCACGTACCTCTCCCAGCAGGTCGGCCCGGCCAGCGTCTTCGAGCTGGTGGAGTACTTCCTCGGCCCGCTGCCCGAGGCCGGTTCGAAGCGCCGCCCCGACGACGCGCGCGACGCGGCGACCCGGGCCGGCCTCGACGTCACCGACCTGCGCTCCGAGCGGCTGCGCGTGGAGTTCCGCGACATCGGCGCGGTGGTCTACTTCCTGCGCAAGGTCATCTGGATGGTCCCGGGCTTCACCGTCGCGGCGTACCGCGACCGCCTCCGCGACCTGCACGACCTGATCGAGGCCGAGGGCCCGTTCGTCGCGCACAGCAGCCGGTTCCTGATCACCGCCCGCAAGCCCGCGTGACCCGCACACTTCCGCCGGGATGGAAGCGTCCGGCGCCTACCGTGACGCCATGACCGAGGAGACACCCGTACGGGTGACCGCGTACGACGAGGTCGCCGCGGCGTTCACGGACCCGCGCCTGGCCGTGCCCGAGCCCGACGGCGCCGGCCCGATGGACGCGTTCCGCCGCGCCGTCCCCCGCTTCACCGACGGCCCCCGCCACACCGCCTTGCGCGCCGCGACGGTCGCGCCGCTGGCCACGGTGTCCCCGGAGGCGTTGCGCGCCCGCGCGTACGAGCGGGCCACCGCCTGCCTGCGCGCGGACGGACCGGCCGCGCGGGCCGCCGCGTTCACGAGCGGGGGCGGCCTGGCGCCGCCGCTGCGCACGCTCCCCGTCGCCGTGCTCGCGGAGGCGCTCGGCGTGCCGCCGGATCGGTGCGACGCGGTGGCCGCCGAGGTGGCCGCGCTCGCCCCGGCGTACCTGCCCGGCGCGGACGACGCCGCCATCGCGACCGCGGACGCGGCGGTCGAACGGCTCGCCGCGCTCATCGGCCCGGCGCGGCTCCCCACGGCCGGCTGCCTGCTCGCCCAGTCCTGCGCGGCGAGCGCCGCGCTCATCGAGGCCGTCCTCCGGAACATCCTCTCCGTCCCGCCGGGCGACCGCCCGTCCGCGATGTCCGCCGTCCGTGGCCTCCTGCGCGACGACCCGCCGCTGCGCGCCACCGTGCGCACGGTCCGCGCGCCGGTGTCCCTCGCCGGGCGCGACCTCGCACCCGGCGCGACCGTCCTCCTCTCCCTGGCGCACGGTGCGGAGGCGGGGGAGCCGTACGGGCTGGCGTTCGGCTCCGGTCCGCACCGCTGCCCCGGCACGGAGATCGCCGTCGCCCTGGCCTGCGGCGTCGTGGAGGCCGTACGGGACGCGTAATTCCCGGCATGAGCAGCCATCCACAGGTGTGGATAACTTCTCGCGGCATGGGACGCCCGTCCTGGCACACCTCACCCGATCCCCCAACGCCTGTGGATAACTCGGGCGTCCGAGGTCAGCCCGCGAACGCCGCCGTCAGCGCCGGCGGCACATCGCGGTACGTACGGATGCGGGCCAGCCGGCCGCGCCCCGCCTCCGCCAGGTCCCGCGCCAGCTCCGGATCCTGCTCGCCGCCGGTGTCAAGGAACACGTCCAGGCGCGGCAGGCGGGCCGCCGCCGGACGCGGATCGGGACCCGCGTTGTGCACGCAGTCCGAGAGCAGCAGCACACGCGCGTCACGGGCCGGCACCCGCGCCAGCTCGCGCGCGGCCAGGCGAAGCGGGAACTCCACGTTCGTCAGGCCCTTCGCGGGGATGCGCAGCAGCGTGTCCAGCAGGGTCAGCGGCTCGAACCGGCCGCCGAGGCGCAGCAGCACGGCCGCGTCGGACCAGAACGCGATCACCGCGAGGTCGTCCCGGTGCAGCTCGGCGGCCAGCGCGCCGACCGCGGCCGCCGCCGTGCGCACCCGCTCGCCGCGCATCGACCCCGAGACGTCCACCGCCAGCACGACGCTGCGCCGCGTGCGCGGCCGCTCCCGCACCACGATGTCCTCGTCGTCCGGCACCGGCCGCTCGGCCAGGACGTCCAGGGTGCGGTCCAGGTCGATGTCGTCGGACCCGCCCCGGTAGCGCACGCTGGCCAGATCCCCCATGCCGCGCCGGGTCCCCACGTCGCGGCGCGGCCGCGGCACGGCGAGCCGCGCGGCGATCCGCCTGGCCAGCGCCCGTACG
>DASXYG010000108.1:0-29489 GCA_036502625.1 Streptosporangiaceae bacterium | reverse complement strand
GTGGTGGAGGGTGTGGAGGGCCTGGTGGAGGGGGTTTTGGGGGTGGTGGGTCCAGTGGGGGGTTTGGATCTTGAGGTGCTTGATGGTCAGGGTGGTGGGGTGGGCGTGGTGGTGGCGCTTGTGGTGGTGGTGCCTGTGGGGGGTGAGGCTCGCCTCCGGGATGTGCAGGCGGTGGAGGATCGCGCTGGTGAGGCGGTCGGCGGACGCCGAGGCGTCGGACCGTACGTGGTGCACGCCGGTCGTTGACGCCTGCGCCGCGCCGGCGCCGGTCGCGGTGAGCAGGATCCAGCCGCCGACGCCAAGGGCGCCGGTCAGCAACACGGTGGAGGTGCGGCCCAGGCGGCGCCGGCCGGGCTGGCCGAGGCGGGCGAGCCAGTCGGGCAGGGCGAGCCGGGGGCTCGTGGTTGCGGGGGTGGGGTGCGGTGCGGGCATTTGGGTTGCTCCCGTCGGCGGGGCTTTTCGGTGCGGACCGTTGTTGGTCGGTTGCGGTACGCGACGCCGACGGTAGGGGCGGCTCCGGGGACCGGTCCCCGGGCGGCGGGGAGGCGCTGGCTGGAGGGTTTCTGCGCGTTTCGTGTCGCAGCGTGTTTGGGTGCACGCGTACGGTGACTGCATGGATGAGTACGAGCGGGACGGCTTTGGGGTGGCTGCGGCACCGGTCCGCCACCCCGTGGACGTGTTCGAGCGGCCCGTCGAGACCGAGATGATCGGGCCCGTACGGCCGGAGACGTCCGCGGATCTCACGGCCGACCGGCTGCTGCGGCGGCGGAGCGAACCCCCGACCCGGGGGTGGCGCCGCGCCGTCTGGGAGGTCACCGGACGCCGGGTGCGCGCGCCGGAGACCCGCGGCGAGCGCCACCGCCGCGAGCTGCGGGCGCGCGCCGAGCTCCCCGTGGCGACCGGCCACCACCGCGTGGCCGTCATGTCGCTCAAGGGCGGCGTCGGGAAGACGACCACCACCATGGTGCTCGGCGCGACCCTGGCGGACGTGCGCGGCGACCGGGTGATCGCGGTCGACGCCAACCCCGACCGCGGGACGCTCGCAGAGCGGCTGCGGCTGGAGACGTCCGCGACCGTACGCGACCTGCTCGCCGAGCGTGACCAGATCCAGCGGTACGCGGACGTGCGCGCGTTCACGTCCCAGGCGTCGAGCCGCCTCGAGGTGCTGGCCTCCGACCGCGACCCCGCCGTGTCCGAGGCGTTCTCCGCACGCGACTACGCGACCGTCGCCGGGGTGCTCGAACGCTTCTACTCGATCGCGCTCACCGACTGCGGCACCGGCCTGCTGCATTCCGCCATGTCAGGCGTCCTGGGCCTGGCCGACCAGCTCGTCATCGTCTCCAGCCCGGCCGTCGACGGCGCCAGGTCGGCGAGCGCCACGCTCGACTGGCTGGAGGCGCACGGCTACGCGGAGCTCGTCGCGGGCGCCGTCGTGGTGCTCACCGCCGTACGCCGCATCCGCAGCGGGCCCGTCGACATCGCCAGCATCACCCGGCACTTCAACACGCGCTGCCGCGACGTCGTGCACGTGCCGTACGACCCGCACCTGGACGAGGGCGCGGCGATCGACCTGCTCCAGCTCTCCCCGGGCACCGCGGACGCCTACCTCGCGCTGGCCGCCGCCATCGCGGACCGCTTCCCCGGAACCTGACTCACGTAGTGGCGTCGTGGACGCCCTCGGCGAAGTCCCACAGGGCGCGTTCGCGGTCGGGGTCGTAGGACTCCTTCGAGGACGGCACCGCGCGGGTGCGGTCGACGTACGCACCGGACGGCGCCTCCGTACGGCCCAGGATGGCGGCGGCGAGCTTGCGCCCGGCGGCGGGGACCGCGTCGATGAGCGGCGTGAGGGACAGCACCGGGACGACCCAGCGGCTGGCGAACCGGTCGACGGGCCCGGCCGCGCGGGCCAGGCCCGTGCCGCCGACCAGGCTGGGGTTGTAGGAGATGATCTCCACGCCGTCGGGCAGCCGCCTGGCCCACTCGTGCACCAGGTAGATCGCGGCGAGTTTGCTGGTCGAGTACGCCGTGCGCCCGGCGGCGACGGTGTCCGGACGCGGGAAGGCGCCCGGCCTGGCGAGGGTCTCCGGCGCCGACCACCGCGGCGCGGGGACGATGCCGCCGGTGTGCCGGAAGTCGCCGAAGTGGGTGTCGCTGACGGTGATCACGATCCGCGACGGGACGGCGAAGCGGCTCGCGAACGCGCGCAGCAGCAGGTGGTTGGCCAGGACGTTCACCGCGAACGTCGTCTCGTAGCCGTCCGGTGTGGTGTGCCGTACGTCGACGAACTGGATTCCGGCGTTGCCCGCGAATCCGTGCAGCGGCGGCAGGTCGCCCCGGTCGAGCCGCTCGCACACCGTACGGGCGGACGCACGGATGCCCTCGACACTGGCCAGGTCGGTCTCCACCAGCGTGACCTCGGCGGAGATCTCCCGCAGCCCGGCCAGCGCCGCGCGTCCCGAGGCGGCGCGGCCGAGCAGCACGAGGTGCGTCTCCGGATCGGCGCGCAGGACGTCGGCGGCCGCCACCCGGCCGATCCCGCCGGTCGCCCCGGTCATGATCAGCGTGTGCATGGCGCTCCCATGCGAGCACCGTACCCGGCGGCGGCCCGGACCCGGGTCAGCCCGCGGCGGCGCTCGCGGCCGCGCGGTCCGCGGTACGCCGCGCCCATCCGGCCGTACTCACGAGCGCCAGCGCGAGTATGGCCGCGCCCAGCGCCGTGACCAGCCACCACACGCCGTGCGCCGCGTCGGTGAAGGCCGCGCCGCCGGTCCGTACGGACGGGCCGACGATCGTGCCGGCGATCGCCACGCCGAGCGTGGTGCCGGTCTGCCGCGCGGCCGAGGCCAGCGAGGCGGCGACGCCGGCCATGGAGCGCGGCATGCCGGAGACCGCGGTGTTCGTGATGGGCGGGTTGACCGTGCTCAGGAAGACGCCGAACAGCAGGTAGACGGCGAGCACGGCGGGCAGCGGCGTGGCCGGGCCGAGCCGGAGGGACGCGGCGCCGCCCAGCGCAAGCGCCGCCCCGGCCACGAGCAGCGGTGTACGCGGGCCGCGCGTGCCGACGGCGCGGCCGGCGTACGGGGAGGCCACCACGACGAGCAGCCCCACCGGGAGCAGGCACAGCCCGGCGGCGAGCGCGGGCAGGCCGCGCACGTCCTGGAGGTACAGCGTGGTGGCGAACAGGAACGCGCCGAACCCGCACAGCGCGAAGAGCGCCGTGAGGATGGCCGCCCCGAACGGCACGCTGCGGAACAGCCGCAGTTCAAGCAGCGGGTCGGCGCGGCGCGGCTCGTACGCGACGAGGCCGGCGACGCCGAGCGCGGCGACCGCGAGCAGGCCGAGGATCTGCGGCGACGTCCAGCCGAGCGGCCGCGACTCGATGATCGCGTAGACGAGGCAGCCGAGGACGACGATCACCAGGCCCTGCCCGACCGGGTCGAACCGGCGGGCGCGCGGGGCGCGCGACTCGGGCACGT
The DNA here is from genome assembly GCA_036502625.1 of Streptosporangiaceae bacterium. GTDB lineage: Bacteria > Actinomycetota > Actinomycetes > Streptosporangiales > Streptosporangiaceae > DASXYG01. The sequence goes on along the minus strand of DASXYG010000108.1, from coordinate 26,013 downwards.
ACCGCGTCGTGGCCGCGAGCGCGGCCGCAACGATCGGCATGTTCACCCAGAAGATCGCGTGCCAGCCGAGGCCGTCGACGAGCGCGCCGCCGAGGATGGGGCCGAGGGCGAGCGCGAGCCCGGTCATCGAGCCGAACACGCCGATCGCGCGGGCGCGCTCGCGCGGGTCGGGGAACGCGGTGACGACGATGGCCATCGCCACGGGGTTGAGCATGGTGCCGCCGACGGCCTGCAGGACGCGCGCCGCGACCAGCCAGCCGATGCTGGGCGCCAGCGCGCACAGCAGCGAGCCGGCGCCGAACACCGCGAGCCCGGTCTGGAACACGCGGCGCCGTCCGAACCGGTCCGCGGTAGACCCGGCGAGCAGCAGGAGCCCGGCCAGTACGAGTGTGTACGCGTCCACCGTCCACTGCAGCCCGGTCACCGTGGCGCCCAGGTCGCGGCCGATCGCCGGGAGCGCGACGTTGACGATGGAGATGTCCATGACCACGACGAACGCGCTGGCGCAGCAGATCGCGAGCACCAGGTAGCGGCGCCGCCGGCTCAGCTCACCGGTTTCCGGCGTTGAGGGTGTCATGGCACGGACGGTAGGATTTAGAGCGTGCTCGAAGTCAATTCGCCGGCCGTGCCCGAGGCGGGCCTGAGCATCGCCGAGGCCGCGCGGCGCACCGGCGTCACCGCCCACACCCTGCGCTACTACGAACGCGCCGGCCTGGTCGTCACGCCGGTCGACCGTACGACCGGGGGCCGCCGCCGCTACCACCGGCTCGACCTCCAGTGGATCACCGTCTGCACCCGGCTGCGCGCCACCGGCATGCCCATCAGGACGATCCGCCGCTACGCGGAGCTCGTCGCCGCCGGGCCCGGGAACGAGCAGGAGCGGTTGGCCCTCCTGGAGGCCCACCGCGCCGACGTCACCGCGCGGCTGGCCGAGATCCAGGACAACCTCGCGACGATCGACCACAAGATCGACGTCTACCGCGGCCGCCTCGCCGCCGGCGACGCCGACCGCCTCTGGGCCCCCGACCGCAGGACCGCCGCCGCGCCCTAGGCGGTCGCCGCGGCGAAGTGCCGGGCGAGCGCGTCGGCGCTCGCGGCCAGGCGGGGGCGGAACGACTCGGCGCGGTCGCGGGTCCAGCGGAAGTCCGGGCCGGAGACGCTCATCGACATCTCCAGGTTCCGCGCGGCGCCCGGGAGCCGGATCGGCGCGGAGATGCCGGCCACGCCGGGGTGGTTCTCCGCGTGCGAGAAGGCGTAGCCGTCGCCCCTGATCGCGGCCAGCCGCGTCTCCAGGGCGGCCCGCGCCTCGGCGCCCAGGTCCGTACGGGCCAGCACGGCGCCGGCGTCCTCCTCGGACAGGTACGCCAGGATCGCCAGCGCGCTGCATCCCCGGGTCAGCGGGCACGCCTCGCCGACCCGCGCCACCTGCCGGAGCGCGTGCCCGCTCTCCACGCCGTGGACCAGGATGCTCAGGTCGCCGACGCGGCGGTGCAGCGTGACGGTCTCCTCGGTGGCCGCGGCGAGGTCGCGGACGATCGGCGCGGCCGACTCGTAGAAGTGGGTGCCGGGCAGCGACGGCCCGGCCAGGCCGAAGAACGCGGGGCCGAGCCGGTAGCCGCCGGAGTCGAGGCGCTCGGCGTAGCGCTCCTCCTGCAGCACCCGGAGCAGGCGGTACGTCGTGCTCTTGGTCAGCCCGACCGCGCCGGCCAGCGGGTCGAGCTTGATCGGCTGGCGGGCGGCGAGCGCTTCGAGGAGCCGGAGCGTACGGCGTGCGGTCTCGGCGCCGCTCGGCTTGGCCTCCGCCATCACGCCCCTCCCACCCGGTCGCGGCCCGTACGGGCGGACCTTGACGCGTCACGGACCCGATGTCACGATCGCAACAGAATATAGAACCATACTTTCACATAATGCAACCGAGGAGCGCGGATGTCGGAAGCGCGGAACGTGCTGCGGGAACTGCTGCGGGAGAGGTCGGCGCCGCTCGCGCCGGGGGTCTTCGACGGGCTGTCGGCGTCCTTGACGGCGGCGGCCGGGTTCCGCGCCGCGTACATGTCGGGCGCCGCGGTGGCCGCGTCCGCCGTCGGCCTGCCGGACATCGGGCTGGCCACGCAGACGGAGATGGTGCGCCAGGCCGGGCTGCTCACCGGGCTGCTCGACGTCCCGGTGGTCGCCGACGCCGACACCGGCTTCGGCGACGTCACGCACACGTACCGCACCGTGCGGCTGTACGAGAACGCCGGCGTGGCCGCGATCCAGTTGGAGGACCAGGAGTTCCCGAAGCGCTGCGGCCATCTCGACGAGAAGCGCGTGGTGGACGCCGAGGAGTTCGCCGACAAGATCGCCGCGGCCGTCGAGGCGCGCCGCGACCCGGGCACCGTGCTCATCGCCCGTACGGACTGCCGCGCCACGCACGGGTTCGACGAGGCGCTGCGCCGGGTCAACCGGTACGCCGAGGCCGGCGCCGACATGGTGTTCCTGGAGGCGCCGCAGACCGTCGACGAGGTGCGGCGCGTGCCGTCCGAGGTGTCCGCGCCCGCGCTGTTCAACCTGGTGCCCGGCGGCAAGACGCCCGCGGTGGGCCTCGACGCGCTGAAGGAGGCGGGATACGCGCTGGTCATCCTGCCGGGGCTGAACATCGGCGTCGCGGCGGCGGCCATGCGCGGGGCGCTGGCCCGGGTGGCGTCCGGCGACCTGGGCACGGACGGCCAGGAGCCCGTACGCGGGCTGTTCGACGCGGTGGGCCTGCGGTTCTGGGAGGACCTGCGGCGCCGCTACGACCGGGAGGCGAGCCGTGGGTGACACGCTGATCGAGAAGATCCTCAGGTCCGCGTCCGGCGGCGCGCCCGTCGCGCCCGGCGACATCGTGGTGTGCGACGTCGACCTGACCGTGCTCATCGACATCCAGTTCGCACACGACCGCCTCGGCGACGTCATCGCGGTGCACGACCCGGAGAAGATCGCCATCGTGCTCGACCACGCGGTGCCCGCGCCGTCCGTGCGCGACGCTCAGTCCAGCAAGCAGGCGCGCGCGTTCGCCAAGGAGCACGGCGTCGCGCGCCTCTTCGACGTCGGGCGGCACGGCATCGTCCACCAGGTGCTCGCCGAGAACGGCCTGGTACGCCCCGGCCAGGTGGTCGCCTGTACGGACTCGCACACCTGCGCGGGCGGCGCGGTGGGCGCGGCGGCGCGCGGGCTCGGCCCCGCGGAGGTGCTGCAGATCGTGTGCACCGGGCGCACCTGGCATCAGGTGCCGCCGACGATCCGCTACGACCTGCGCGGCGCGAAGCACCCGTGGGTGAACGGCAAGGACGTGTTCCTGCACATCGCGGGCGCGTACGGCGCGGCGTCCGGCCACGTGGTCGAGTTCGGCGGGCCCGGCCTGGCCTCGGTGCCGATGAGCGACCGCAGGACGATCGCCACGCAGGGCGCGGAGATCGGCGCCGACTTCACGCTGTTCCCCGCCGACGAGCTGTGCCGCGACCACGTGCGCGCGGCGGCGCCCGACCCGGAGCCCGCGGCGGTCGCGGCGGACGACGACGCGGCGTACGCGGTCCGCCGTACGCTCGACCTCGCCGACGTCCAGCCGATGGTGGCGCTGCCCGGCACGGTGATCAACAACGCGGGCCCGGTCGCCGACGTCGCGGGCACGCACGTCGACCAGGCGTTCATCGGCTCGTGCGCGAACGGCCAGCTCGACGACCTGGCGACGGCCGCGCGCATCCTCAAGGGCCGCCGGGTCGCCGACGGCACCCGGCTGATCGTGACTCCGGCCAGCCAGCGCGTCTACGCCGAGGCGTCCCGCCGCGGCTACCTCGCCGACCTCGTCGACGCGGGCGCCACCGTCACGAACTCCACGTGCGGTGCCTGCTTCGGCTACCACATGGGCGTGCTCGCCGACGGCGAGGTGTGCGTCACCGCGAGCACGCGGAACTTCGCCGGCCGCATGGGCAGCCCGTCCGCGTCGGTGTACATGGCCTCGCCCGCGACCGTGGCGGCGTCGGCCGTACGCGGCGTGATCAGCGACGTCCGCGAGCTCGAGGAGGCGCGCGCATGACGGGGACCGCGGACCGGCTGCGGGTCACCGGCCGGGCCTGGGTGTTCGGCGACGACGTCAACACCGACGACATGTACCCCGGCTTCGCGATGCGCCTCCCGCTGGACGAGGCGGCCCGGCACATGTTCGACGCGAGCCGCCCCGGCTGGCCGGAGCTCGTCCGCCCCGGCGACATCGTGGTGGCCGGGCGCAACCTGGGCCTCGGGTCCAGCCGCCCGGTGCCGCTGCTGTTCCGGGAGCTCGGCGTCGCCGCGCTGGTCAGCGACCAGTTCAACAGCCTGTTCTTCCGCAACTGCGTCAACTACGGGCTGCCGCCGGTCACCGTGCCCGGCATCACCGAGCGGGTGGCCGAGGGCGACGTACTGGACCTTGACCTGGAGGCGTCCCGCCTGGTCAACACGGCGACGGGGGTGGCCGAGACGCTCACGCCGCTGCCCGGCTTCCTGCTGGACATCCTCCGCGCCGGGGGCCTGTTCCCCCGCCTCGAGGCCGACGGGTACCTGCGGCCGCAGGGGTGACGCCCGCGCTCAGATGACCTGGTCCGCGCGGAGTGTGGCGAGGTCGTCCGGGGTGAGGCCGAGGAGGCCGCCGAGGATCTCGTCGGTGTGCGCGCCGAGTTCGGGGCCGAGCGTACGGATCTCCCCCGGGGTGCCGCTGAGGTGCGGGAGGGGCGCGGCCATCAGGAGGTCGCCGTGGTCCGGGTCGTGCACCTCGCGTACGGTGCCGCGCTCCCGGTAGTGCGGGTCGCCGGCGATGTCGGCGACGGACATGAGCGGGGCGGCGGGGATGTCGGCGGCGCTGAGCTCGGCGACGATCGCGTCCGCGTCGTGGGCGGCGGCCCAGGCCGTGATGATCGCGTACAGGGCGTCCTGGTTGGCGACGCGGCCGGGACGGTCGGCGTAGCGCGGGTCGTCGGCGAGGTCGGGGCGGCCGATCACCTTCGCGAGGCGGCGGAACAGGGGGTCGGTGCCGGCGTGGATGGACACGCGGCGGCCGTCCGCGGTGGCGAAGTCGCTGGCCGGGACGACGCCCGGGTTGCGGTTGCCGAGCCGCTCGCGCACCTGGCCGGTCGCGCTGTACGCGAGGAGGGCGTTCTCGGACGCGCGGAACCCGGCCTCGTACAGGCCGAGGTCGATCACCTGCCCGGTGCCGCCGTTGTGGTCGCGCTCGTACAGTGCGGTGACGGTGGCGAACGCGGCCATGTACGCCGCCATGAAGTCGATCACCGCGTAGCCGGAGCGTACGGGCGGCCGGTCCGGGTCGCCGCTGACGTACGTCAGGCCGGAGAACGCGCTGGCCACGCGGTCGAACGCGCCGCGGTCCCGGTACGGCCCGGTCAGCCCGTAGCCGGTCAGGTAGACGAGCACGGCGCGCGGGTTCGCCGTGCGCAGCGCCTCGGGCCCGATCCCCCAGCGCTCCAGCGTGGGCGGCCGGTAGTTCGTGACCACCACGTCGAAGTGCGGCACCAGGTCGCGCAGCAGCGCCTGCCCCCGCTCCGTACGCAGGTCGATCGTCACGGACTTCTTGTTCCGCCCCTCCTGCGCCCACTGCAACGACCGCCCACCCGCGCCGGCCGCGCCCGGCCCCGAACGCGTGAAGTCCCCCCGCCCCGGCTCCTCCACCTTGACGACCTCGGCCCCGAAATCCCCGAGGAACGTAGCCGTCACGGGCGCGGCAAGTACGGTCGAGACATCCAGAACCCGAATCCCCCGCAACGGCGGCCGCTCGCTCATCCAACCCCCCACTATCAACGTACCGTTAACAACACTTCGTTAACATGAGACTCTAGGATGGGGACGTCCACAGGGCAAGGCGTACGGGCGGAGGCCTCGGGCCGGGCGCGCCTAGCGGCGGGGCCTCGGGCGGGCAAGGCGTACGGGCGAGATCTCGGGAGGTGGTCGGGTGAGCGCGCAGACGGGCGCGCCCGCGCGGAGGCGGCGGCGCAGCCGGGCGGAGACGGAGTCGGAGCTGCTCGACGCGGCGCTGCGGCTGCTCGACCGCGACGGCGTCCTCGCCGGGGTGAATCTGCGCGAGGTCGCCAAGGAGGCCGGGGTCAACCACGGCCAGATCTACCAGTACTTCGGCAGCAGACAGAGCCTGCTGCGCGCCGCGATCGCCCGCCAGATGAAGGACAACCAGCCGGACCCCGCCCGCCACTGGAAGCTCCCGTTCGCCGCCCGCCGCCGCGCGATGTGGCGCTGGTCCCTGCGCCAGCGCCACACCCTGAAGCTGGAGGCGCTCCTCGCCCTGGACGGCGACCCGCGCCTGGTGATCTTCCCCGCCCTGGACCGTACGCGCGAGTCCCTGGCCCGCGACACCCGCGACGGCGCCCTGACCAGCGAGGTCGACCCCGAGGTCGCCCACGCCATGACCGCCGCCGCGTACCTCGGCTACGCCATCTTCCGCGAGACCTTCGCGCGCGAACTCGGACTGCCCCCGGACGAACTCGACCGCCGCGCGGCGGTCGTCTACGACCGCATGGTCGCCGGCCTGCGCGGGAGCGAGGACTGAGGAGGCTTCACTCCGCCCCACCGTGAAGCGACAGCCCGCGGCCCAACCCCGGAAACGCCCCGCCAGGGTCGCGGGAAAAGCGCGCGCGCAGCGCGACCTTTGCCCAAGCGCCAGCCCACCATCCCAGCCAGCGCACCACCGAGATCAAGCCACGAACCCACGCCCCGCACCAGAAACCCAGAGCACGCCGCAAAGAGCGGCAGCCCGCGGCCCAACCCCGAGCACGCCCCGCCAAGGTCGCGGCAAAAGCGCGCGCGCAGCGCGGCCTTTTCCCGTACGGCACGGCCCCCTCCCCCTCCCCGCAACCCCAGCCCCGCGAATCCCGGGGCTCTGCCACGAACCCATGCCCCAGCACCACCGGATCCCGGACGCCGCACAGAGAATCGACAGCCTCGTGGCTCCGCCTTGGGAGCGCCGCGGCAAGGCCGCGCTCGCGAGAGTGCGCGAAGCGCGGCCACTTCCCGCGCCGCGGAGCAGGGCCTCATACGCCAGCGGGATCTACGCCGGGCGGGGGCGCCCGCGGCAGCGGGGTGCGTGCCCGCGGGCCCCGTGCCGGGCCGGGTGCGGCGGCGCCCCTACCCGATGGGTCGGGACGGAGGCAGGCAGGGCGGAGGGAGGGAGGGAGGGAGGGAGCGAGCGAGGGAAGGGAGCGCACAGAGCGCAGGCGTTGCGCGTGCGGGCTTGGGGTGGGGTCTGGGGGACTATGGCTGGATGGAGATTACGTTTCGGGAGTTGGAGATCTTCCTGGCGTTCTCTCGTACGGAGCATCTGGGGCGGGCGGCGGAGGAGATCGGGGTGAGCGTGCCGACCCTCCAGCGGGCCGTGCGGTCGCTCGAGCAGCGGATGGGGGTGCCGCTCGTCGAGCGTGAGGGGCGGCGCATCCGGTTGCTGCACGCGGGGCACGTGCTGGCGGACGAGGCGGCGCGCATCCTGCGGGCCCGGGTGGACGCGCGGGAGGCGGTGCTCGCGGCGTCCGGGCGGTCGCGGACGCTGCTGCGCATCGGGCACACGTTCTCCCTCGGCATCGCGTTCGTGCCGGGCGTGGTGGCGGCGTTCACCCGTACGGCGCCGGACGCGCGGGTGGAGCTGCACGCCGGTCCGGCCACGAAGATGATCTCCTCGCTGCTCGCCGGGGAGATCGACGCGGCGTTCACGTCGATCAGCCCGGTGGAGCCGGACGTCCACGTGATCACGCTGTTCACCGAGACGCTGATGCTCGCGGTGGCGCGCGGCGACCCGATCGCCGCGCGCCCGTACGTCGACCTGGCGGAGCTGCGCGACCGGGACTTCGTGGCGATGCCCGGCGGGGCGAGCAGCCGCGGCGACCTGATGCGGGCGTGCGCGCGCGCCGGGTTCGTCCCGCGGCGGCTGGTCGAGGCGGACGACCTGTTCGCGATCGAGGGCCTGGTCGGCGCGGGCCTCGGCGTCTCGCTGCTGCCGGAGAGCATGGGCGGCCACGACCACCCGGGGGTGGCCCGCGTCCCCCTGCACGAGCCGGTCCCCACGCGCCGCACCATCTGTCTGGCGCACCGCCGCGACACGGCGCGCGACCCGGCCGTACGGGCGCTGACGGCGGCGGCCCTGGAGCGCGGCGCCCGGCACGGGGTCGCCTGAGCGATCGTTGCGCCCGGCGTAACGATCCCGTCCCGCCGTGCTGTTGGTCGGCGCGCGGCGCGTTCCTAGCGTCGAGCGCGATGACGATCACACGAGACTTCTGCCAGGCGCTCGCCGCCGCGTACGGACGGCCGCTGCCCGCCGACGCGCGCCGCGCGGGCGAGCGGAGCCTGCTCAACGTGGCCGGGACCGCGATCGGCGCGGCGCGGACGCCCGCCGTCGACATCGCGGTGGCGCACGGGCTGGAGTTCGGCGGGCCCGGTGTGGCGCCGGTCCCCGGGCGTACGGAGCGGCTCGACGCGTACCACGTGGCGCGTACGACCGGCATCGCCGCGCACCTCGACGACTTCGACGACACCCACCTGGCCACGGTCATCCATCCCGGCGCGGCCACGTTCGGCGCCGTGCTCGGCCTCGGCGCGTGGCGCGGCACGTCCGGGCGGCAGGCGCTGCGGGCGTTCGTCCTGGGGTGCGAGGCGCAGCTCCGGGTGGGCGACGCGATCTCCCCCGGCCACTACGACGCGGGCTGGCACATCACCGGGACCTGCGGCGTCATCGGCGCGGCGGTCGCCGCCGGGCTGCTGGCCGGGCTGGACGGGCCGGGCCTCGAACAGGCCGTCGGCATCGCGGCGAGCCAGACGCTCGGCCACCGCGAGGCGTTCGGGTCGATGACCAAGGCGTTCCACCCCGGCCAGGCCGCCGCGAACGGGATCATGGCGGCGCTGCTGGCCGAGGACGGGTTCACCGGTTCGCCGGACGTGTTCACCGCGCCGCGCGGGTTCTTCGCCGTGCTCGCGCCGGACGCGGACACCGGGCCGCTGCTCGACGGGTTCGGCACACGCTGGGAGCTGGGCGACAACACGTTCAAGCCGTACCCGTGCGGGATCGTCAGCCACCCGGCGATCGACGCCGCGCTCGAGGTCGCGCCGCGGCTCCGGGACGCGGGCGCTGGCCCGGCGGAGATCACCGGGATCACGCTGACGTGCAATCCGCTGGTCGTGGAGCTGATGGGCCGCGTGCAGCCGGGCGACGGGCTGCAGGCCCGGTTCAGCGCGGCGCACACGGTGGCCGCGGCGCTGGCGGACGGGCGGCTGGCGCTGCCGCAGTTCGCGGACGACCGGGTCGTACGGGAGGACGTGACGCGGCTGCGCGGGCTGATCGCGTTCGACGCCCGCACGGACGTGCCGCGCGACTCGGCACGGATCCGCGTACGCCTGGCGTCCGGCGCCGAGCTGGCCGCGGAGATCGCGCACGCCCGCGGCAGCCTGGCCCGCCCGCTGACGGACGCCGAGCTCGCGGACAAGGTCCGCGGCCTGGTCGAACCGATCGCGGCCGGAATGACCGACACGGTCACGTCCGGCGTCGCGGCCCTGCACGACAGCCCCGGCCTCGACGGGCTCACCGGGGCGATGACGCCCGCCGGGGCATCGGAGGGGGCGGCATGACGGGGTTCACGCGGGCGCTGGCGGAGTTCGCGGCCGGACCGGAACCGGGTGACGGCGCGGCGCGGCACGCGGCGGCGCGGATCGTCGCCGGCGCGGTGCCGCTGATGGTGGGGGCGTCCGCGCATCCGGCGGTCGAGCGGGTGCTCGGGGTCGCCGGGCGGTTCGGCGCGCCCCGGCAGGCGGGCGTGCTCGGACGCGGCGAACGGCTCGGCGTCGCGGGTGCCGCGCTGGTCAACGGCGTCGCGGCGCATGTCGAGGACTTCGACGACACCCACCTCGACACCGTCCTGCACCCCGGCGCGCCGATCGTCGCCGCGGCTCTCGCCATCGCCGAGTGGACGGACGCGACCGGCGACGACCTCATCGCGGCCGTGCTCACGGGCACCGAGGCGGCCATCCGTACGGGCAACGCCATCTGCCCCGAGCACTTCGACCGCGGCTGGCACGTCACCGGCACGCTCGGCCACCTCGGCGCCGCGGCCGCGGCCGGACGGCTGCTCGGACTCGGCCCCGACCGCATGGAGCACGCCCTCGGGCTGGCCGCGACGCAGGCCGCCGGGCTGACGTCCGCGCTCGGCACCATGACGAAGTCGTTCCACGCCGGGAAGGCGGCCGCCGACGGCGTGGAGGCGGCGCTCCTGGCCCGGCGCGGCTACACCGCGGCGCCCGCCGCCGTCGAGGGCCGCCGCGGCATGGCCGCGCTGATGTCCGACCGGTTCGACCCGGCCGCGCTCGACGGGCTCGGCGACCACTGGGAGACCGCGCGCGTCGCGTTCAAGCCGTACGCGTGCGGCATCGTCGCGCACCCGGCCATCGACGCGGCCGTCGCCCTCCACGGCGGCGACCCGTCCGCGATCACCGCCGTGGACGTACGGGCGAACCCGGTCGTCGAGGAGGTCATGGGCGTCGTGACCCCGCACGACGCGCTGACCGGCAAGTTCAGCATCCGGCACGCCGTGGCGGCCGGGCTCGTCCGCGGCGCGGCCGGGCCCGCGGAGTTCACCGACGAAGCCGTACGCGACCCCGCGATCGCCCGGATCCGCGGCCTCGTACGGGTCGCCACGGACGCCGCGGTCGCCAAGGACGCGGGCCAGGTGACCGTCCGTACCGCGGACGGCTCCCGTACGCGGGAGATCGCGCACGCCACCGGGAGCGAGTACCGCCCGATGCCCGACGGGGAGCTGCGGGCCAAGGGCGAACGCGTGGCCGGACCGGTGCTCGGGGGACGTACGGGGGCGCTCATGGACGCACTCGCCGCGCTCGGCGACGGCGGCGCGCGGGGGCGCGCCGCGCACGGCACACGGCACCTGGTCGCCGCGGCGCGACCCGCCGTACCCACGTAACCCCCGCGGAGGTCCCCATGGCCGTAGCCACCCCCCACCCCGCCGACCTGCGCGTAGCGGCGCGCATCGACCGGCTCCCGCACACCCGGCACCTGCTCGGGCTGGTCTCCCGCATCGCCTGCGGCGGCTGGTTCGAGTTCTACGAGCTGTTCATGCCGGGCTACATCTCCCTCGGCCTCATCCACGCGGGCGTCTTCCGCGAGGAGTCGACCGGCCCGCTCGACTGGGGCGGGTTCCCCAGCTTCCTGGCGTCGTTCTTCGCCGGCATGTTCGTCGGCGCGATCGCGCTCAGCCGCCTGTCCGACCGGTTCGGCCGGCGCTCCACGTTCACCATCTCGATGGTCGTCTACTCGGTAGCCGCGCTGCTGGTCGCGTTCACCTCCTCGCCCGTCCTCATCGACGTCTTCAGGTTCGTGGCGGGCGTCGGCGTGGGCGTGCAGCTCATCAGCAACGACACGTACATCTCCGAGCTGACGCCGCGCCGGTACCGGGGCCGGTACATGGCGGTCGCGGTCATGGCGATCCTCACGGCGGTGCCGATCGCCGCGCTGGTCGCGTACCTGCTGGTGCCGCGCGCGCCGCTGGGCGTCGACGGCTGGCGCTGGGTGGTGGTCATCGGCGCGCTCGGCGGCCTGATCGTGCTGTACCTGCGCCGCGGGCTGCCGGAGTCGCCGCGCTGGCTGGCCACGCGCGGCCGGTACGCCGAGGCCGAGCGCACGCTGCGCGACCTGGAGGACCGCGTCCGCGCGGAGACCGGCGCCGAGCTGCCGGATCCCGCGGCGGACGAGCCGGCGCCGGCGGAGCGCAAGGGCCGCTGGACGGAGATGTTCCGCGGCCGCTACCTGCCCCGCACGATCATGATGTCGATCTTCCAGTTCACCCAGACCATCGCCATCTTCGGGTTCACGAGCTGGGTGCCGATCCTGCTGGCCAAGCAGGGGTTCACGGTCGTGCACTCGCTGCTGTACACGTTCCTGATCGCGATCCTCAGCCCGTTCGGGGCGCTGTGCGCCGTGGTGTTCGCCGAGCGGATCGAGCGCAAGTGGCAGCTCGTCGGCACGGGCATCGGCATCGGCGTGTTCGGGCTGCTGTTCGCGCAGTCCCACACCGTGGCGCTGATCCTGCTCACCGGCGGCGTGATCACGCTGGGAAACAACTGGATGATCGGGATCTTCCACACGTACAACGCGGAGATCTTCCCGACGCGCATCCGCGCGCAGGCCGTCGGCTTCGCGTTCAGTTGGAGCCGCATCGGCTCGATCGTCGTCGGCTACCTGGTGTCGGGGCTGCTGGCCTCGTTCGGCACCGGCGCCGTCTTCGCCATGATCGCGGGCGCCATGGCGGTGCTCGTGCTGTCCGTCGCCACGATGGGGCCGCGTACGAACGGCCAGGCCCTGGAAACGCTCTCCGACTAGCGCAGAGGAGCCGCACGAATGCCCACGTCCGAGCCGACCGCGGTGCTGAGCCGCCACGTGTCGGCCGCGGCCGGCGCGCCGCTGCCCGACGACGTCCGCACGAAGGCCGCCGACCACCTGCTCGACACGCTCGCCGCGATGCTGTCGGGCGCGCTGCTGCGGCCCGGCGCGACCGCGCTGGCGTATGTCAGGGCGCATCCCGGCCATCCGGAGGCCACCGTCGCCGGAACGGACGTGCGGACGTCCGCCGCGGACGCCGCGTTCGCCGGGGGTGTGCTCGCCCACTCCGACGAGAGCGACGACTCCCATCCGCTGGCGTTCAACCACCCCGGCTGCGGCGTCGTGCCGGCCGCGCTCGCGATGGCCGAGCGTACGGGCGCCGGCGGCGCGCGGCTGCTGCGCGCGGTCGTCACCGGCTACGAGGTGGCGGCGCGCATCGGCCTGGCCCTCGACGGCCACGCGCTGCACCGCGAGCGCCACTTCAGCAGCCACGCGATGGGCTCCCTGTTCGGCGCGACCGCCGCGTCCGCCGTACTGGCCGGGCTGGACGAGGAGGCGACCCGTACGGCGTTCGCGTACGCGGCGCAGCAGGCGTCCGGCCTGGCCTGCTGGACCCGCGACCCCGACCACGTGGAGAAGGCGTTCGACTTCGGCGGCAAGGGCGCGCGCGACGGCGTGACGTCCGTGCTGCTGGCCGAGGCCGGTTTCACCGGGGTGCCGGACGTGTTCACCTGCCCGGACGGCTTCTTCGCCGCGTTCGGCGGCGACCCGTCCGCGCTGACCACCGGCCTGGGCGCGTCGTACGAGATCATGCGCACGGACATCAAGAAGTGGTGCGTAGGCTCCCCCATCCAGGCCCCACTCGACGCCGTCGAACTCCTGTTGGCCGACGGCCTGCCGGAGGCCGCGGACATCGCGGCGATCGAGGTCCGCGTCAGCGCCCAAGAGGCCCACATCGTGGACAACCGCGCCATCCCCACGATCTGCCTCCAGCACCAGGTAGCCCTCCTCCTGACCGACGGCGGCCTCACCTTCACCACCTGCCACGACACCACCCGCATGACCGACCCGAAGATCCGCGCCCTACGCGCCCGAATAACCCTCACCCCCGACGAGTCCCTCCCCGTCCGCCAGGGCCGGGTAGCCATCACGGACACGACCGGCTCCTCCCACGAGTGCCACGTCCCCCACGTCCGCGGCACCACAGCCAACCCAATGACCCAGGCGGAACTGGCCACCAAGGCGATCGACCTGTCCACCCCGCTCCTAGGGGAGGCACACGCCGCCGATCTCGTCCACCGAGTCCGCACCATCGAGGAGTCAGGGAACATATCCGAATTGCTGACGATCCTGACCAAACGCAACGCCTAGGACCTCATCCCAAGCCACGCCCCTCCAAACCCCAAAGCCAAACCGAGCAACCAGAGCCAAGCCCAGCACCCAGCACCGCCAGCACACGCAACGCACGAGCGACAGCCCCGCGGCCCAACCCTGGACACGCCCCACCAAGGCCGCGGGAAAATGCGCGCGCAGCGCGGCCTTTCCCCGTACGAGCCCCCGCCACATCCCCAACCCCAGCCCCACACCACCGAGCCAGAAACCCCCGAGGCCACACCGAGAACCACGCCCCACACCAAGAAACCCCAGAACACGCCACACAAGAACGACAGCCCCGCGCCCCAACCCTGAACACGCCCCGCCAAGGCCGCGGAAAAAGCGCGCGCGCAGCGCGGCCTTTCCCCATACGGCACCCCCGCCACATCCCCGACCCCAGCCCCAGCCCCAGCCCCAGCCCCGAGAATCCCAGAGCCAGGCCCAGCACCCAGCACCGCCAGCACACGCAACGCACGAGCGACAGCCCCGCGGCCCAACCCTGGACACGCCCCGCCGAGGTCGCGGGAAAAAGCGCGCGCGCAGCGCGGCCTTTCCCCATACGGCACCCGAGACCCAGCCCCACACCACCGAGCCAAAACTCCGAGGCCACGCCGAGAAACCACGCCCGACACTAGAAACCCCAGAACACGCCACAAAGAGCGACAGCCCCGCGGCCCAACCCCGAACACGCCCCACCAAGACCGCGGAAAAAGCGCGCGCGCAGCGCGGCCTTTCTCCAGCGGCCTCCGAGACCCAGCCCCCCGGCCCAGCCACGAGCGCGCTCTACCAAGGCTCGGGGACAAGCGCGCAGCGCGGGCTTTGTCTTATCGCTGCGGCTCTGGGGGCACCTCGAGGACGCCGCGGCTCACCAGGTCGTCGATCTCCGCGTCGCCCAGGCCGAGTAGCTCGCGGGCGATCTCATACGTCTGCTCGCCCAACAGCGGCGCCCGCAGCATGGGCGGCTCCGCTACCCCGGCGGCGTGGATCTGCGTGTTCTCCATGACGTACGGCTCCGCGGCATGCGGGTACGGCTCTGTGCGGAACGCGCGGCGCTGGCGGTAGTACGCCCACTCGGGCATGTCGATCGCGCGCAGCATGGCGCCCGCCGGGACCCCCGCCGCCTGCAACCGCTCCATCACCTCGAACGGCGTGTGCCGCGACGTCCACTCCGCGACCGCGGCGTCAACCCGCGCGCGCTGCCGGTCGCGCCCCGCGGCGTCCGCGAGCGACGCGTCGTCCCGCAGGTCAGCACGGTCGAGTACGTCGCACAACGCCGCCCAGTCCTCGTCGCCGCGTACGGTCACCGCCGCCCACTCGTCGTCCCCCGCGCACGGGAACACCCCCCACGGCGCGTCGCGCTCCGGCCCGTCCGCCACCGCGTGGCCGCGCCGCGCCAGCTCCCCCGCCGCGATCGCGGTGGCCAGGTGGCTCAGCATGACCTCCGACTGCGCGACGCTCACCGAGCCGCCCCGGTCCGTACGGGCCCGCCGCACCAGCAGGGCCAGCGCCGTCATGGCGCCGATCCGGGCGCTGACGTGGTCCGGGTAGACGGTGATCGCGTCGCTGAACGTGCCGGGCTCGCCCGGGTACACCCACAGCTCGGTGAAGCCCGCGGCGGCGCGCACGAGCGGCCCGTACCCCAGCCGCCGTGACCACGGCCCGGTCGGCCCGAACGCCGAGCTGTCCACAACCACGACCCCGGGGTTGGCGTCCTTCACGGAGTCGTAGTCCAGCCCGAGCGCCGCCGGCACGCCCGGCTTGAAGTTCGTCAGCACGATGTCGGCCGAGCGTACGAGCTCACGCGCCAGCCGCGCCCCCTCGGCGTCGCGCAGGTTGATCCCGATCGCCCGCTTGTTCCGGTGCCCGGCCGCGAACCCCGGCGACAGCGTGGACGGCCCGAGCGCGGCCCGCGACCCGTCGAGGAACGCCGAGTTCTCGATCTTGATGACGTCCGCCCCGAGATCCCCGAACAACCGCCCGGTGTCCCCGCCCACCACGATCACGCCCAGGTCGAGCACCCGAAGCCCGGCCAGCGGCAACCCACCGCCCGGCCCGCGCTCCCCCGCCCCCGCCGCACGCACCCCGGGCTCCGGCGGCACGTCGACGTACGCCCGCGCCCCGTCGACCTCCACCACCCCCGCCGGCACCGGCGCCGTGACCCCCGGCGCCAGCTCCGTCTCCCGCAGGAACCCCCGCGCGGCGATCTGCTCCGTCCGCAGCGCCTCCTCCACGGTCAGCACGGCCGCGGTCGGCACCCCGTACTCCTGCCCCTCGCGCTCCACCTCGGCGCGCGTCTTCCCGGCGAAGAACCGGGTGATCGCGGGCAGCAGATCCGGCGACCTGAACCGCACGATCAGGTCGTCGTACGCGGGATCGGCGAACTCCGCGGGGCTCCCCATCCACGCGAACATCCCCCGCCACTGCCGCTTCGCGAGCACGCAGATACGCGCGAACCCGTCCGCGCACGGGATGATCGGGTACTTGTAGCGCTCCTCGGTACGGCCGCGCGGCACCTTGCTGAGCGGCACCCCCGCCGAGGCGCTCCCGACCATGCCGAACGCCGGGTCGAGCGTCTGCATGGCCCCGTCGAGCACGGAGAAGTCGATCAGGTCGCCCCGCCCCGTGCGCAGCCGGTCCAGGTAGAGGCTCAGCGCCTGGAACACCGCCTGCGCCGCCGCGACCTCGTACGGCAGCTCGCCCGGCGGGAGCAGCGGGTCGCGGCCGGGGATGCCCGAGCGGGACAGTTCGCTGGTCAGCGCGTGGATCACCGGCGTCGTGGCCTGCCAGCCGCTGAAGTCATTGCCGCGCCCGAAGTCGCTGATCGACAGCACCACGAGCGCCGGATGCGCGGCGCCGATCGCGGCGGCGCCCAGCGCGGCCTCCGCGGCGCCGCCGGGCGCGGTGTCCTCGACCAGGATGTCCGCCGCCGCCAGCAGGCCGTCCCACGTACGGCGGCCCGCGTCCGAGGCGAGGTCGATCGCGACCTCATGGGTGCCGCGCGCGGCGATGGCCGCGCCGACCGCCACGCCGCCGACCACCGGCCCGCCGTCCCCGGCGCGCGTCACCCCGTCCAGCCGCACGCGCGTGACATGCGCGCCGAGGTCGACGAGATGCCGCCCCACAGCGCGCATCGGCCCGGACACCAGATCGAGCACCCGCACACCGAGCAGCGGCGGGTCGTACGGGGGAATGGCGTCGCTCACGACCGGCCTCCTCAGTTGCCGCGCACCTCGCGGAACGGCACGCCGCGGTCGGCCTCGACGTCGCGGGGCAGGCCCAGGACGCGCTCGCCGATGATGTTGCGCTGGATCTGGTTCGTGCCGCCGCCGATGGACGTGAAGAACGCATTCAGCGCGAGGAAGTTGACGTCGTCGGCCTCCGGGTTGGCGTCGCCGGCCAGCAGCGCCTCCGCGCCGATGATCTCGGTGCGCAGCCGCGCCTCCTCGTGCAGGATGCGCGCCATCGCCAGCTTCCCCAGCGACATGACCGGCGTGGACGTGCCCTGCTCGGCGCTGGCCTTGGCGCGCGCGTTGTTGAGCGCGTTCAGCTCGCGCAGCGCCAGCACGGACGCCAGGTCGTCGCGCAGCCGCGGGTCGCCGAGCCGGCCGTGCGCCCGCGCCAGCTCGACCAGGTCGTCGCCGTGCCCGTGGCGGGACCGCCGCGCGCCGTCGCCCATGATCGACCGCTCGTACGCCAGCGCCGTCTGCAGCACCCGCCAGCCGTCGCCCGGCTCGCCCAGCAGGTACTCCGCCGGGACGACCGCGTCGGTGATGAACACCTCGTTGAAGTGCGACTCGCCGGTGATCTGCACGATCGGGCGCACCTCGATGCCCGGCTGGCGCATGTCGACGAAGAAGTAGCTCAGCCCGCGGTGCTTCGGCGCGTCCCAGTCCGTACGGGCGATCAGCAGCGCGAAGTCGGCCGTGGCCGCGCCGGACGTCCACACCTTCTGCCCGTTGACCACCCAGTGGTCGCCCTGGCGCACCGCGGTGGTGCGCACCCCGGCGAGGTCGGATCCGGCGCCCGGCTCGCTGTAGAACAGGCAGGACGTCTTCCGCTCGGTGAGGACGTCCGCGATGAACTCGTCCTTCACCCGCTCGGTGCCGTACGCCAGCGCCGTGTTGGCCGGGATGTTGTGCTTGTCCTGCCCCGCGCCGGGCGCGCCCGCGGCGGCGAACTCGGCCTCGATGACGTCGGCGAGCTCCTTCGGATAGCCGCGGCCGAACCACGCGGCGGGCCAGGTGGGCACCGCGTAGCCCGCGTCGAGCACCTTCTGGAGCCACTCCGTACGCGCCGGGCCGGCCGCGGGCGGGCCCGTCCAGTTCTCCGCCAGCCACGCGCGCACCTCCGTACGCAGCCCCTCCGGCGTGGGCGTACCGGTCATCGTCAGGCCCCTTTCGCGGTGAGGTAGCGCTCGCGGTGCTGCGGTGAGCCGCCGAACATCTGCCGGCCCGAGCGGGCGCGGCGCAGGAACAGGTGCGCGGGATGCTCCCAGGTGAAGGCGATGCCGCCGTGCATCTGGATCGCGTACATCGCGGTCGTGTGGAACGCCTCGGCGCAGGTGAACGCGGCCAGCGCGACGGCGCCGCCCGCCGCGGCGGACCCGGCGGCGTGCTCGGCGGCGGCGTGCCGGGCCGCCGACGTCGCCGACTCGACCTCCAGCAGCAGGTCCGCCGCGTAGTGCTTGAGCGCCTGGAAACTGCCGATCTGGCGGCCGAACTGGATGCGCGTCTTCAGGTAGTCGACGGTGATCTCGAAGATCCGCCGCGCGCCGCCGACCTGCTCGCCCGCCAGCGCTATCAGCGCCAGGTCGAGCGCGCCCGCGACCTCGGGCCATCCCAGGCCGGCGATCCGGCGCGCGGGCGCGGCGTCGAAGGCCAGCCGCGCGAGCGGCACGGTCGGGTCGAAGACGTCCTCCGCCGTACGGGTGAGGCCGCGCGTGCCCGGTGCGATCTCGTACACGCCGACGCCGTCCGCCGCGCGCGCCACCACCAGCAGGACGTCCGCGCCGCTTCCGTGCGTGACGTACGCGGCCTCGCCGGTCAGCGCGCCGTCCGCGGACGCCTCGACGGCCACGCCGTCCGGCTCCCAGGTTCCGGCGGGCCCGGTCAGCGCGACGGTCGCGATCGTGGTGCCGTCCGCGATGCCGGGCAGCAGCCGTTCCCGCACGTCCGGGGCGGCCGCGCCGAGCAGGCCCGCGGCGAGCACACCGCTGGAGATCAGCGGCGACGGCAGCAGCGCCGCGCCGGTCTCCTCGGTGACGGCCTCCAGCTCGGCCGCGCCGAACCCCATGCCGCCGTACGCGGGATCGATGATCATCCCGGCCGCGCCCAGCCCGGCGAGGCGCGCCCACAGCCCCGGGTCGTAGTCGTCGCCGGACGCCATCACGCGGCGTACGTCCTGTTCGGTGCACTCCCGCGTCATCAGGTCGCGCACCGCGTCCCGCAGTGCCGCGCGCTCGACCGCGCTGATCGCCATTCCGGCCGCCTTCCCGTTCACGGTGAACCGTGAGCCATGTTCCATCGCCGCGCGCCGCCTGTACATCATGGATGATCGTTTACGTACCCGGCCATCCGGTGCGAACGTGGACTCCGACCGAACAAGGGGGGCACCGGATGCCGAATCGCGAGCCGGCCATCGCCGGCCTGGGGATCACCGCCCAGGGCAAGGTCTACGGCCGTACCGCGCCGCAGTTCGCCGCCGAGGCGGTGCGGCTCGCCGCCGACGACGCCGGGCTCGGCCTCGCCGACATCGACGGCCTGCTCGTCTCCGGCGGGCTGAACGCCGCGATGGGCATCGACCTCCAAGGCGTCCTCGGCTTGACCGGCCTGAACCTGCTGACGTACATGCAGGGCTTCGGGTCCACCGCCGGGCAGATGGTGCAGTACGCGTCCATGGCCGTGCGGTCGGGCATGGCCGACACGGTGGCCATCGTGTGGGCGGACGACCCGCTGAAGGAGAAGACCCGCACGTCCGCGGCGTACACCGCGGCCGGCTCCGCGCCGCACGGCTGGCGCGGCCTCAACGCGTCCAGCGGCATCTACTCCGCCAACACCATGTACGCCCTCGCGGCCCGCCGGCACATGGCCGCGTACGGCACCACCCAGGACCATTTCGGCCACATCGCCGTCGCGCAGCGCGAATGGGCGCAGGGCAACCCGATCGCGCAGTTCAACGGCACGCCGCTGACGCTGGAGCAGTACCACGCGAGCCGCTACATCGCCGAGCCGTTCCACCTGTACGACTGCTGCCTGGTCAGCAACGGCGGCGTCGCCTGCGTCGTCACCTCGCTGGACCGGGCGCGTACGCTGCGGCAGCCGCCCGTGCGCGTGCTCGGCTGGGCGCAGGCGCACCCCGGCAGGACGGGCATACGGAACGACGACTTCGGGCTGGTCAGCGGCGCCGCCACGGCCGGGCCGCGCGCCCTGCGGATGGCGGACACGACGCTCGACGAGATCGACGTCATCGAGGTGTACGACTGCTACACGTACACGGCGCTGCTGACGCTCGAGGACTACGGATTCGTGCCCAAGGGCGAGGGCGGCCCGGCGCTGTCCGAACCCGGCACGCTCGGGCCGGGCGGGCGGCTCAAGGTCAACACCGGCGGCGGCGAGCTCAGCTCGTTCTACATGTGGGGCATGACGCCGGTGCACGAGGCCGTCGTCCAGGCGCGCGGCCAGGGCGGCGACCGCCAGGTGGAGCGGCACGACCGGGTGCTGGTCTCCGGCAACGGCGGCGTCCTCGACCACCACTCGACGCTGGTCCTCGGCAGCGACCACTGAAGGAGCGCACCATGCCACGATTCGCCGTACGCCGCGACGCGGAGACCGCCGCCTTCTTCGACGGCACCGCGCGCGGCGAGTTCCTGATCGTCAAGGACAACCTGACGGGCGCGGTGCACGAACCCCGGTTCGACGTCTCCGCCGACCCCGACCGCTACACACGGGTGCCGGCCGCCGGCACCGGCACGGTCGTGAGCTGGGCCGTCGTCCACGAGCGCGGCCCGGACGGCGCGACGTCCCGCGTACCGGTGGGCATCGTGCAACTGGACGAGGGCCCGTGGTGGTGGACGTCCCTGGACGGCTTCGACCCGGACGACGACCTGATGGGCCGCCGTGTCCGGGTCGCGTACGAGACCCTCGGCGACGAGGCCGTTCCGTACTTCACGGCCGATACAGCCGGTACGGCCTGAGCCGAGCCGTCAGGCCGTCATGGCGACCGACGCCTCGGCGGTGTACGCCAGGAACGTCAGCGACTCCTGGAGGTACAGCTCGACGGTGTCGCGGTCGTGGGACAGGTAGCCGACCGAGAGGTCCTGGCCGAGGCGCAGCTCGTAGTCGCCGCCCCGGGTGGAGAGCAGGAACGCGCCGTCGATGGCCGGCGCCCAGATGATCTCGCCGTCCAGTACGCGGCTGATGTGCTCGTACACCGGGTAGCCGTGGTCGGCGGTCTCGGTCACCTCGGTGTAGGCGTCGGCGCTGAGCGCCAGGGCGTACGGGCCGCCGACGCCGGCAAGCCGGAGCGTGCTCATGGCGCGGCTGATGGCGTTCGGGTAGTCGCGGACCTCCGCGGGCAGCGGGATCGCCGCGTTGGACGACCCGGCCCGCACGCCCTCGATGCCGCCCGCCGGGTAGCCCTCGAAGATCGCCCGGTCCTCGGCGAACGCGATGCGCCGCGCGGCGTCCTTGACCGGCTGCCAGTCGGCGTCCTTGGCGCCGCGCTCCACGGTGTCGACCTGGTCGCGGTCCACGGTGAACGGCACCCGCAGCTCCACGACCGGCTGCGCCACGCGCATGCGGGCCTGCACGCCGTCGCCGGGCGGGTCGACCGTGCCGATGTGGCCGGTGCCGACCGCGGCGAGGCCCACGCCCTCCGCGTCCGGGACGTCGACCAGGCGCCGGCCCGCGACGTGGCGGGTGAACGTACGCCGCGCCTCCTCCTCCAGGTCCGCCCACGCGGCGGAGGAGACCGGGGCGAGTTCGCGGTGGAGATTGTTCATCGGTTCGCGCTCCCTTTCAGATCGCCGACGCCGAGCGACCCGTCGCCGGGCGGGTCCGGCGGGTCGTCGAGGAGGTCCTCGCTCGGTACGAAGAACAGGCCGCCGGTGACGGCCGTGGAGAAGTCCAGGATGCGGTCGTGGGCGGCGGTGCCGTCGCCGAGGAACATCCGCTCCAGCATCCGCTCGGTGACCGTCGGGGTGCGGGCGTAGCCGATGAAGTACGTGCCGAACTCCTCGGCGCCGACCGAGCCGAACGGCATGTTGTCCCGCAGGATCTGCCGGTCGGTGCCGTCCGGATCGGTGATCGTGTTCAGCGCGACGTGGGAGTCGGCGGGCTTGACGTCGTCGGCCATCTCGACGTCGGCCAGCTTCGAACGCCCGATGACGTTCTCCTGGTCCTCGACGGACTGGGCCTCCCACTTGGGGATGTCGTGGAGGTACTTCTGCACGATGACGTAGCTGCCCCCGGCGAACTCCGCGTCCTCGGCGCCGATCAGCACGGCGTCCTGCGCGGCCGGGCCCACGGGGTTCTCGGTGCCGTCGACGAAGCCGAGCAGGTCGCGTACGTCGAAGTACTTGAACCCGTGCACCTCGTCGCGGACCGTCACCGAGCCGCGCAGCCGGTCCATGATCAGCGTGGCCAGCTCGAAGCACAGGTCGAGCCGCTGCGCCCGCAGGTGGAACAGCAGGTCACCGGGTGTGCCGGGCGCCTGGTGGACGGGGCCGGCGAACTCACGGAACGGGTGCAGCTCCGCCGGGCGCGGCCCGCCGAACAGCCGGTCCCACGCCCGCGAGCCGATGCCCACGACGCAGCTCAGGTCGTCCTCGGCGGCACGGAACCCCACGGACCGCTTGAGCCCGGGGAGGTCGGCGAGCAGGTCGCGCGCGGTGTCCTCGCCGCCGGGGTCGATGGTCACCACCAAGAAGATCGCCGTCCGCGTCAACGGTACGAGCACCGCCTGCGGCACCCCGCCCATCGCTCACCCCTCGTCGCCCGTGTCGATCACGCCCCAGCCCGTACCCAGATCATCACACGACCACGCGGCGCGGACGGGCGCTCCCCCGCACGGACCCGGATCAGCGATCGCCCATGCCGGTGGGACCATGAGCTCGGAATGCGTACGCCCTCGCTGCTCCGCCTGCTCAGGGCGGCGGTCTTCGCCGCCGTCTGCGTATCCCTGGCCACCGCGGCCCACGTCCTGGCCGGCGGATCCGCCCCCGGCCACCCCGTCCTGGCGGCGTCGTACGCCCTGATCCTCATCCCCGCGTTCGCGCTGACGTCCCGCGAACGCCGCCTCCCCAGCATCGCCACCACCCTCCTGGCCACCCAACTAGCCCTCCACCTTCTCTTCGACGCCACCACCGCTCACGTCCCCCTTCCAGGGACGCTCCCGGCGCTCGCACACGCATGCGGCTCCCTCGGCGGCCCCGGCGCCGTCATGACCATCGCCCATCTCTGGGCCGCCCTGGTGTCGTCCTGGTGGCTGGCTCGGGGTGAGGCCGCGATGTGGGCGCTGGCGCGCCTGGCCGCGCGCCTCGCCGGCCGCGCCGTACGCCTCCCCCGCGCACCCCGCGCGCCCGTCCCGGCTACCGCGTCCGCGGCGCCGCCCCCGGACCCGGTGCTCCCCCGCCCGGCCCCGGCCCGCCACCCCGTACGCCGCCGCGGCCCGCCGCGCCCCGCGCTCACCCGCGCCGCCTGAGGCCGCACCGCGCCACCCGCGCGCGTGCCCTCGGATACCGCCCGGCCGTGCCGGGCCTCTGGAAACCCGTCGTCGCCCGGCACACCCGGGCGCGCACCGCCTTGGAGCACCATGCTGTCCCGTACACCCCGCCGCGCCGTCACCCGTACGGCCGCCCTCACCCTCGCCGCCCTCACCCTCACCGCCTGCGCCGCCTCCCCGGGAGGCGCCCCCGCGGTGGTCAGCACGCGCTCGTCGGACTCCCCGTACAAGGGCGTCACGCTGAACGGGTCGGACCGCGTCCCGAACGTGGCCCTGAAGGACACCTCAGGCCGTACGTACGACCCGGCCACGCACGCCAAGAACCGCCTGACCCTGCTGTTCTTCGGCTACACGCACTGCCCGGACATCTGCCCCACCACCCTCGCGGACCTCTCCGGAGCCCTGCGCGCCCTCCCCGCCCGCACCCGCCGCAAGATCAACGTGCTCTTCGTCGGCGTCGACACGAAGCGCGACACCCCGAAGGCGATGCGGTCCTTCCTCGACCACTTCGACAAGGCGTTCGTCGGCCTCACCGGAAACCCGTCGAAGATCAGGAAGGCCGCCACGGACGCGCACGTCTTCTTCCAGGTCCCGAAGAACGCCACCGGCAACTACGCCGTCTCGCACAGCGCCGAGGTGCGCGTCTACGGCCCCGACGGCCGCGCGCGCCTGCTGTTCACCGCCGGCACCCAGGACACCGACATCGCGCACGACCTGCGCCTGCTCGGCAAGGACCTCCGGTGACCGCCCGTACGGCGGCCGTCGCCCTCGCCGCCCTCACCCTGACGGCGGCGTGCGCCACCGCGCCGCCCGCCCCCGACATCAAGATCAGCGACGCGTACGTGCGCATGCCGTCCAGCCCGGACGTCACCGCCGCGTACCTGGCCGTCCGCAACAACGGCACCGCGGCGGACCGCCTCACCCGCGTCACCACCGCGGACGCCCAGGAGGTGCAGATCCACCGGATGGCGAACGGCGGCCACGGCATGACCATGCGCCGCGTGTCCGCCCTCCCCATCCCCGCACACCACACGACCCGCCTCACCCCGGGCGGCATCCACCTCATGCTGATCCGCCCCCGCGGCCTCCACCCCGGCCACGCCCTCCGCCTGACGTTCACGTTCGCGACGTCCGGCCGCATCACGGTTACGGCCTGGGTCTCGGGCCCGGGCGCCACCGGCTGACGTCCGCGTACGCCCGCGTCACCGCGGCCGCCCGGGTCTCCCGCCGGGCGGCCGCGGTCAGGACGCGGCGAGCTGCTTCGCGATGCCGTTGCGCTGGATCTCCGAGGAGCCGGTCACGATGCGCCCCATGCGCAGCCGCCGGAACAGCCACTCGACCTCGCTCCCGCGCGTGACGCCGGCCTTGCCGTGGATCTGCACGGCCTGGTCGGCGATGCGGAACGCGGCCTCGGACACGAACAGCTTGCACATGTTGGCCTCGATGCGCGGCTTCGCGCCGCGGTCGAGGTCGGCGAGCGCGTCGTACGTCATCGACCGCGCCGCGTAGTAGTCGGTGGCCATGTCGGCGAGCTTGTGCTGGATGGCCTGGAGCGCGATCAGCGGACCGCCGGACGCCTGCCGGGTGCGCGCGTACTCCAGCGACAGCGTGAGCGCACGGCGCGCCTGCCCGAGCACGCTCGGGCAGTTCAGCAGCCGGTTCACGGTGACCCGCCCGAGCCCGATCCGCAGCCCGTCGCCCTCCGCGCCGAGCAGGTTGCCGCCCGGTACGAAGCAGTCATCGAGGATGATGTCGCTCTCGCTGTCCTGCCCCGACATGGGCACCTCCCCGTCCACGACGCGGCAGCCGGGAGAGTCGAGGTCGACGAGGAACGCGGAGTAGACGGGCGGCTCGGAGTCCGCCATGCGCGCGATGAGCACGGAGAAGTCCGCGTACCGCCCCGCGGAGCTGAACACCTTGTGCCCGCTGATGCGGAACCCGTCCCCGTCGCGGGTGGCGGTCGTGCGCAGCGCCCGTACGTCCGACCCGGCATCCGGTTCCGTCATGGAGAAGCAGCAGGCCAGATCTCCCGCAACGAGCGGCTTCAGATACCGCTCGACCTGCTCAGGCGTCGCGTACTCGAACACGGACCCGGCCCGCAGCGGCCCGCCCATATCCCCCAGCACGCTGTGCCCCAGCACCCGCCCGGACGCCCCCACCTCTTCCTTCAACGCCCCCAGCCGCGTATACGAAAGCCCCTGCCCCCCGTACTCAACAGCCAGGTGACACCCGTAAAACCCCAGTTCCCGACTCCGCTTCCAAACCCTCCGCAGCTCCTCCCGCCCAACCGGCCGCTCCCGCCCAACCCCGATCTCCTTCTCATAACCCGCCAACTCCCCCTCGAGATAACCCCGAAGCCGCTGAACAAGCCCACCAAGCACCGGGTCCTCCCGATACTCCGGCCGCAACGAAAACCCCACCACCACTCCTTTCGATAGACCGAACCCACCCCATCCTCCGCCCCACACCCACCCCCGAACCCCCCAACCCCCACGCCCCCAACCCCGACGCCCCCAACCCCGACCACGCCCCAGCCC
>DASXYG010000107.1:0-243509 GCA_036502625.1 Streptosporangiaceae bacterium | reverse complement strand
ATCTGCAGTGGCGCGGGAGGGGAGGGGGTGGGGGCGTCCGCCCGCCGGGGTTCGGGCGGAGAGGGGGACGGGACCTCCGCCCTCCTCGGTGGTCCATCGGGCCTCGGGTGGAGAGGGAGGTGAGTGTGGACTCTCGCCCTCCGCGGTGATCCGCTGGGCCGGGCGGTGGGGAGTGGGAGGGGGACCTCCGCCCTTCTGTACTGATTTGCCGGGCGCGGGCGGAGGGGAGGGTGGGACCTCCGCCGTCCGCCGGGGTTCGGGAGGTGAGGGAGGTGAGGCCTCCGCCCTCCGCCGCGATCCGCCGGGCTTGGGCGGGGAGGGGACGCGGGGCATCCGCCCTCCGTGGTGGTTCGCCGGAGTTCGGGAGGGGCGGGGCTTCTGGCTTCGCGGTGATGGCTGGGGCTGGGAATGGGGCTGGGGCGGAGCGGGATGGGGAGCTGGGGCATCCGCCCTCCGCGGTGATCTGGCGGGGATCGGGTGGGGAGGGGGACCTCCGCCCTCTGCGGTGATTCGCGGGCTTGGGAGGAGAGGGAGGGGGAGGCGGGACGCCCGCACTCCGCGGTGATCTGTCGGGGCGTACGGAGGGGAGGCGCCTCCGGGTGGTCCGCTGGGGTTTGGGAGGTGGAGGGGGTGAGGCTTTCGTCCTGCGAGGTGGTCCGCTGGAGTTCGGGAGGGAGGGTGAGGCTTTCGTCCTGCGGGGTGGTCCGCTGGGGTTTGGGAGGGTGAGGCTTTCGCTCCCGTGGTGATTCGCTGGGCTCGGTGGGGGGAGGCGGGGGCGTTCGGCTTCTGGCGTGATCTCTTGGGGTGGGGGTGGCAGGATGCGGGGGGACGGTTGGTGGGTGGGGGTGGGAGGGCGTATGGGGGACGGCGGGGAGTTTGGGGTTCCTATTGGGGAGCGGTACTTCGAGGATTATGAGCCTGGGGCTACGTACGCCTTTTCGGGGACGGTGACCGTGGATGAGGCCGCCGTGATCGCGTTCGCGACGGAGTTTGATCCGCAGAGTTTTCATACGGATCCGGACGCGGCGGCGGGTGGGCCGTTTCGGGGGCTGATCGCCAGTGGGTGGCATACCGCGGGGCTGATGATGCGGTTGTTCGCTACGCAGTACCTGTCGACCGTCGCCAGTCTGGGCAGCCCGGGCATTGACGAGCTGCGGTGGCCTGCGCCCGTACGGCCCGGGGACACGCTCCGCCTGCGCGCCACCGTGGTCGCGGCGCGCCGGTCGCGATCCAAGCCCGACCGGGGGATCGTGACGACCGGCATCGAGCTGATCAACCAGGACGGCGCCACGGTCTTCACCGCGACCGCCCTCAACCTCCTCCGCGCCCGGCGGACCGCGTGAGCCCCCGTACGGCCGACGGCAGCGCGGGCGACGCGGACTACGGCCTCATCGGCGGCGCGTACTCCGACTACCGGCAGGCGGATCCGCGGATCGCGGCGCACGTCGAGCAGGCGCTCGCGGGCGCGCGCACGGTGGTCAACGTCGGCGCCGGGGCCGGGTCGTACGAATCGGCGGCGTTCGACGTCACCCCGGTCGAGCCCTCGGCCTCGATGCGCGCCCAGCGCCCGGCGCACCTCCCGGCCGCGATCGACGCCGTGGCCGAGCGCCTGCCCCTCGCCGACGACGCCTTCGACGCCGCGATGACCACGTTCAGCATCCACCAGTGGAGCGACCCGGCCGCCGGGCTGCGCGAGATGCGCCGGGTGGCCCGCGGCCCCGTCGCGGTGCTGACCTGCGACCCCGCCCGCGTACGCGACTTCTGGCTGTACGACTACGCGCCGCTGGTGCTCGACACCGAGGCCGCGCGCTATCCCGCGATCGCCGACATCACCGCCGCGCTCGGCGGCCGCGCCGAGGTGGCCACCGTGCCGGTGCCCGCCGACTGCACGGACGGCTTCAACGAGGCGTACTACGCGCGCCCGGAACGCCTGCTCGACCCCGCCGCCCGCCGCTCCTGCTCCGCCTGGAGCTTCGTCACGCCGGACCAGGACCGGGCGTACACCGAGCACCTCCGCGCGGACCTCGCCTCCGGCGCCTGGGACGCGCGGTACGGCGCCGTGCGCGAGCGGCCGTACCTGGAGGGCTCCCTCGTCCTGGTCCGCGCGCTGCCCTAGCGGCGGCTCAGACCGGGTACGCGGGCGGGGCGTCGCGCACGGTCACCCACTGGGTGTCGGTGAACGCCTCGATGTTGGCCTGGGCGCCGCCTTGGCGGGCCCCGGTGCCGGACGCGCCGACGCCGCCGAAGGGGATGGTGGCCTCGTCGTTGATGGTCTGGTCGTTGATGTGCAGCAGGCCCGTCGGGATGCGCTCGCCCAGCTCCAGAGCCGCCATGACGTCGTGGGTGAGGATGCCGAGGGACAGGCCGTACTCGGTGGCGGCGGCCAGGTCGGCGGCCTCGTCGAGGTCCGCGAACGTCAGCACCGGGGCGACCGGGCCGAAGATCTCCTGGTCGTGCGCGGGCGCCGAGCGGGGCACGCCGGCCAGGACGGTCGGGCGGTAGACGAGGCCGTCGTACGTGCCGCCGGCCCGCAGCTCCGCCCCGGCGTCGACCGTGCCGGTGACGATCGCGTGGACGCGGTCGCGCTGGCCGGCGTCGATGAGCGGGCCGACGGCGACGGGCCCGGCCGCCGGGTCGCCCGCGGCGAGGCCGTCGGCGGTGGCGGCCAGCGCGCGGACGTACGGCTCGGCGATGCTCTCGTGCACCAGGTGCCGCGAGGTGGCCATGCAGACCTGGCCCTGGTGGAAGAACGAGCCCCACGCGCCGACCGCCGCCGCGCGCTCGGCGTCGGCGTCGGCGCAGACGACCAGCGCCGAGTTGCCGCCCAGCTCCAGGTGGACGCGCTTGAGGTGGCGGCCCCCGAGCTCGGCCACCGCGCGCCCGGCGGCCGTCGACCCGGTGAACGCGATCACCGGCACCCCGGGGTCGGTGACGAGAGCGGCGCCGACGTCGGCGCCGCCCGGCAGCACGGTGAGCAGCCCGTCCGGCAGCCCGGCCTCCTCGAAGACCCGGGCGATGGCCACGCCGCCGGACACCGCCGTACGCGGGTCGGGCTTCAGCACCACCGCGTTGCCCAGCGCGAGCGCCGGCGCGACCGCGCGGATGGCCAGCACGATCGGCACGTTGAACGGGGCGATCACGCCCACCGCGCCGACCGGGAGCCGCCGCGCGAAGCTGAGCCGCGGCTCGGCCGAGCGCAGCAGCTCGCCGTACGGGTGGCCGGGCAGCGCGGCGGCCTCGTAGCACTCCTGCGCCGCGGTCGACGTCTCGAACGCGGCCTTGCCGGGCACGGAGCCGGCCTCGCGGATCAGCCAGTCGTGGATCTCCGCCGCGTGCTCCTCCCACAGCGCGCCGGCCCGCCGCAGCACGGCGGCGCGCTCGGTGTACGGCGTGCGCGCCCAGTCGCGCTGGGCCGCGCGGCCGGTGCGCACGGCCGTGGCCACGTCGGCGGGACCGGCCAGGCCGATCTCGCCGAGCGCGGCGCCGGTCGCGGGCGCGACGACCGTGCGCGTGCCGCCCGCGCCGCCGGCCCAGGTGCCGAGCCGGATCCTGCCCTGCCACGCGTCCGCGTCGAGGAGCATCGCGGTTCCCTTCAGCGGTAGGCGGCCGGCGTCTCGTTGAGGATGACCGTCTTGGTCTCCAGGTACGGGAGCAGGCCCTCGCGCCCGCCCTCGCGGCCGATGCCGGACTGCTTGAAGCCGCCGAACGCGATGCCGAAGTCGGTACGGAAGGCGTTGTGGCCGACCGTGCCGGACCGGAGCCGCCCGGCCACCGCGCGGGCGCGGTCCGGGTCGGGGGTGAACACGGAGGCGTTCAGCCCGTACGGGGTGTCGTTGGCGACCCGTACGGCGTCGGCCTCGTCGTCGGCGGCGATGACGCTGAGCACCGGGCCGAAGATCTCCTCGCGGGCGATCGTGGCCGAGTTGTCGACGTTGCCGAACACGGTGGGCTCGATGAAGTAGCCGCGGTCCAGGCCGGCCGGGCGGCCGCCGCCGGTGGCCAGCACCGCGCCCTCCGCCACGCCCTTCGCGATGTAGCCCTCCACACGGTCGCGCTGCCGGGCCATGGCCAGCGGCCCCATCTGCGTGGACGCGTCGAACGGGTCGCCGACCCGTACCTGGGAGAACGTGCCGGCCAGCGCCTCGACGAGCGCGTCGTGGCGGCGGCGGCTGACCACGATGCGGGTCAGCGACGAGCACACCTGCCCGGACAGGAAGCACTCCGCGCCGGCCAGCGACATGGCGGCCTCGCCGAGGTCCATGTCGTCGAGGATCACCGCGGCGGACTTGCCGCCCAGCTCCAGGGTGTACCGCGCGATGCGCTCGCCGCACAGCGACGCGATCCGCCGTCCCGCCGCGGTCGAGCCGGTGAACGCGATCTTGTCCACCCGGGGGTCGCGGACGAGCAGCTCGGACACCTCGCGGTCGGCGGTCAGCACGTTCAGCACGCCCGGCGGCAGCCCGACCGACTCGGCGATCTCGGCCATCAGGTACGCCGCGCCCGGCGCCTCGGGCGAGGCCTTCAGCACCACCGTGCAGCCCGCGAGCAGCGCCGGCGCGATCTTGTACGCGATCAGCGACATCGGCGCGTTCCACGGGATGATCGCGCCGACCACGCCCACCGGCTCCCGGACGATCAGCCCGAACGCGCCGCCTCCGGTCGGCTCGGCGCGCTCCTCGAACGGGAAGTCCCCGGCCAGCCCGGCGTAGTACGCGTAGACGCCCGGGATGCCCGCCATGCCGGCCCGCGCGATCGCGTGCAGCACGCCGGACTCGCGGGGCCAGATCTGCGCGGCGTCCTCGGCGCGTTCCGCGAGCCCCGCCGCGATGGCCCGGAGGTACTCCGCGCGCGCCGCGTGCGTCAGCCGCGGCCATTCGCCCGTGTCGAACGCCGTACGCGCGGCGGTGACCGCGCGCTCCACGTCGGCCTCGCGGGCCTCGGCCACGCGGAAGAACAGCTCCTCCGTGGCCGGCTCGATGACCTCGATCGTCGCCTCCGACGACGGCCGCACCCACGCGCCGCCGATGAAGAAACGGTCGACCGCCCGCAATGGCGCCCGGTTCCCGCTGACCACGTCCATGCGCAACTCCTGCCGTCGCTTCTGCCCGAGACGCCACGGTACGCCAGTAGTCTCACTGTGACTACAGGGTGGCTCGGGCGAGGACGCAGTCGCCGCAGAGCTGCCGGGGGGCGCCGGGCGGTGCCGCCTGGTAGATGAGGCAGCAGCTCCGGCGGCGGAAGACGCCGTCCGTACGGTCGCCGGTGCCGCGCAGCGGCGGGGCCGCGAGGAGCCGCGTCACGAGGTCGGCGGCGGGCGCGGCGAGGCCGGGCCGGGCGCGGCCGATCATGGCCGCGGCGCCGTTCACCGCCGACGCGACGTTCCCCCACAGCACCCGCCCCGACACGGAGAACCGGAGCCCCGCCTCGACGAGCCCGCGCACGGGCCCGTCGAGCACGGACGCGGTCACGGTCCCGGCCACGCTCCCGGCGGTGGACGCGGCGGGCGCGCCGGGCCGGTCCGCGGGCGGAACCGTGCGGCCGGTGAGGGAGAGGGGGAAGGCGCCGCCGAGTTCGGGCTGCCACCAGGCGTCGGTCAGGTCGAGGGTGGCGCCGGTCAGGACGGCTACGGCGAGGGCGGGGGAGACCAGGCGGGCGGTGAGGCCGAGGTGGGTCACCGAGGCGGCCGTCCGTACGGGGACGTCCGCCGGGTCGCGGCCGTTCCCGGCGGCCAGGAACGTACGGACCCGGGCCACCCGGTCGCGCAGCACCCCGGGGTCGTCGGCCACCTCGCGCAGCGGCCGCCACGGCGCGGCCGGCCCGGCACCGGGGGCGTGGGTCGCGACGGCGAAGAACGGGCCCCACCCGGCCGCCTCCGCCAGGGCGGCGGCCGGGTCGCGCGGTGTCACGGCGCGGCCGGCGCCGGTTCCGTGCGTGCCGCCGCGGCCGGCCGGGGCGCGAGCAGGCGCTCGGCCATGGGCGCGAAGACCAGCGCGATCGCGGTCCACAGGATGAGCTGCGCGGCGACGGAGTACAGCCGGAACAGGTACAGCGTGTCGGCGGGGAACCCGGGGTAGGCGATCGAGCCGTCCGGGCGGCGCAGCGGAAGCGGCGTCTCGGTGGCGTGCCTGCCGTACTGGTCCACGTTGGCGTGGAGGTGGCCGAGCGGCGGGAGCACGGCCATCACGATGCCGATCGCGACGGCGAACGCGGCGGCGGCCAGCAGCACGGCGTTCCACGTGGTGTACCGCGCGGCCAGCCGCCGGCCCAGCCAGACGGCGCCCGCCAGGAACGCCAGCGCGCACACCACCATGATCAGGTACAGCCCGCCGCGCGGCCCGATGGTCTCGGGGTGGCCGATCGCCGGCGGGTCGGCCGGGTACTTCACGAACGGCACCAGGTAGACCCCCAGCAGCCCGCCCCCGGCGAGCAGCACCGCCAGCGTACGGGGCCGCAGGTTCCCGACGCGGCCCAGGCAGATCGTGTACACGACCGCGAACAGCGCGCCCATCGCGAGGCCGAACAGCACCATGCCGACGCCGATGCCCACGTTCGCCTGGACCGCCCGGCTGAACAGCTCGGGCTCGGCCGCGGCCGCGGGCATCCCGGCCGCCTTGTCCAGCGCCTCCTGGGCGGCGTCGCGCCCGGACTCGTACGTGATGGCCGCCTGGATCTGCGGTTCGGCGAAGATCCGCGCGAACACGAACGCCAGCAGCCCGGCCACCGCCCCGGCGAGCATGCCGCGGACGAGGAGCTTCTTCTCCATGTTCGGTTGTCCTCCCGCCGGGATCAGTGGCAGGGGAAGCCGAGGAAGTGGCGCGCGTCGTGGACGAACTCGTGGATGTGCATGTCGGCGCCGAAGACCGAGGTGGCGCCCTGGTCGACGCCGATGAAGTAGTACAGCGCGAGCGCGGCCAGCGCGGTGAGGCTCAGCCACAGGGCGGCGCGGTGCGCGGGCAGGACGACCGGCGTGGAACCAGGCGCGGAGACGGTGGCCATGAGGCCCTCCTTCAGGGATCGTGCGTCCCATTGAGTACGGAGCGTGGTGACCGCTACGTGTCTGACTCACCCGCGGTGCGCGGGCTCACAGTGGCGCGACCGTGCCGGACTCACACCGGCTTCCGTACGCTGTCACCGGCTGGGACGTTACGGTCCCGTGGACCGCCCGTCAAGGCGGCGCGGCCGTCGCCGATACCACGTTCCGACCCACGACACGCGCACATATGCGGTTGGTTCGATGGCCACGGCACAACATGTAGTGTCCTCCGTGCTGGTGGTCCGTCCCGCCGTACGAACGGGACGGGGTGAGAGGGAACCCGGTGGGAGTCCGGGACTGCCCCGCAGCGGTGAGCGGGAACGACCGCCGTCCCCGGCCGTCCGCACGTACGCGGCGACCGGGACAGCACTGGGCACACGCCTGGGAAGCGACGGCCAGTAGGCGCGGCGCACGCGCCGTATCGCCCGCGAGTCCGAAGACCTGCCATCGGCACGCGCCCCGACCGGGACGCGTCCGCCGGACGTCCACACGCACAAGGACGCCCGGTCCAATGGCGAGCTCGCGAGGAGAGAGCCGTGACATTCACCGAGGCCGGCCCCGGCCGGCCGGCCGACCATGCCCCGACCCGGGTCGTCCGCAGGGACGGCGGCGTTTCGGAGTTCGACGCGACCAAGATCACCGTCGCGCTGACGAAGGCGTTCCTGGCCGTCGAGGGCGACGGCGGGGCCGCGTCGTCGCACGTCCACCATGTGGTCGCCGAGCTGACGCGCGAGGTCCGCGCCGCGCTGCCGCGCCACACCGCCGAGACCGCCGTACGGATCGAGCAGATCCAGGACCTCGTCGAGCTGGTGCTGATGCGCGGCGGCCACCACCAGGTCGCCCGCGCGTACGTGCTGTACCGCGAGGAGCGGGCGGCGGCGCGCCGCGAGGCCGGCGGGTCCGGGGACGCCGCGCCCGTCCTGCACGTCCGCGGCGCCGACGGGGCCACAAGTCCGCTGGACTGGGCGCGCGTCGAGCAGGTCGTCGGCGAGGCCGTCGCCGGGGTCGCCGACACCTCGGCCGCGCCCGTGCTGGCGGAGGTGCGGCGCGGCGCGTACGACGGGATCACCGCGGACGAGCTGGCGTCCGCGCTGGTCATGGCGGCGCGGACGCTGGTGGAGCGCGAGCCGGGCTACTCCTCCGTCGCGGCGCGGCTGCTGCTCGACAAGCTGCGCGGCGAGGCGCTGAGCCGCCTGGCCGGGGAGCCGCGCCAGGCCGGGCAGCGGGAGATGGCCGCCGCGTACCCCGCGTACTTCCGCGACTACCTGCGGCTCGGCGTCGCGGCCGGGCGCGTCGACCCCGAGCTGGAGACCTTCGACCTGGACCGGCTCGGCGCGGCGATCCGCCCCGAGCGCGACCTCGACTTCGGCTTCCTCGGCCTGCAGACCCTCTACGACCGCTACGTCCTGCACGACGACGGCGTACGGTTCGAGCTCCCGCAGGCGTTCTTCATGCGCGTCGCGATGGGCCTGGCGCTGCGCGAGGACGACCGGGAGGCCCGCGCGATCGCGTTCTATGAGCTGCTGTCCACGTTCGACTTCATGTGCTCCACGCCGACGCTGTTCAACGCCGGCACGATCCGCGCGCAGATCTCGTCCTGCTTCCTCACCACGGTCGACGACGACCTGGACGCGATCTTCGGCGCGTACCGGAACAACGCGCTGCTGGCGAAGTACTCCGGCGGGCTCGGCAACGACTGGACGCCCGTACGCGGCCTCGGCGCGCACATCCGCGGCACCAACGGCACGTCCCAGGGCGTCGTGCCGTTCCTGAAGATCGCCAACGACACGGCCGTCGCGGTGAACCAGGGCGGCAAGCGCAAGGGCGCGGCCTGCGCGTACCTGGAGACCTGGCACATCGACGTCGAGGAGTTCTGCGACCTGCGCAAGAACACCGGCGACGACCGGCGGCGCACGCACGACATGAACACCGCGCACTGGATTCCCGACGAGTTCCTGCGCCGCGTCGAGGCCGACGGCGACTGGACGCTGTTCTCCCCGGACGAGGTCCCCGACCTGCACGACCTGTACGGCGACGCGTTCGCCCAGCGGTACCGGGCGTACGAGGAGGCGGCCGGGCGCGGCGAGGTCCGGGTGCACCGGCGGGTGCGCGCGGTGGAGCTGTGGCGGCGGATGCTGACCATGCTGTTCGAGACCGGCCACCCGTGGATCACGTTCAAGGACCCGTGCAACCTGCGCTCGCCGCAGCGGCACGCGGGCGTCGTGCACTCCTCGAACCTGTGCACCGAGATCACCCTCAACACCGACGCCGAGGAGGTCGCCGTCTGCAACCTCGGGTCGGTCAACCTGGCGCGCCACGTCGGCCCGGACGGAATCGACCACGAACGGCTGGAGCGCACGGTCACGACCGCCGTGCGGATGCTCGACAACGTGATCGACATCAACATGTACACGATCCCGGAGGCGCGCCGCTCCAACCTGCGCCACCGGCCCGTCGGCCTCGGCGTGATGGGCCACCAGGACGCGCTGTTCACCCTCGGGCTGCCGGTGTCCTCGCCGGAGGCGGTCGCGTTCGCCGACCGGAGCATGGAGGAGGTCGCGTACTACGCGATCGCCGCGTCGTCCGGCCTGGCCGCCGAGCGGGGCGCGTACGGGTCGTACGACGGGTCGCTGTGGAGCCGGGGCGTGCT
This sequence comes from Streptosporangiaceae bacterium, assembly GCA_036502625.1. Lineage (GTDB taxonomy): Bacteria > Actinomycetota > Actinomycetes > Streptosporangiales > Streptosporangiaceae > DASXYG01. Next base: position 233,826 of record DASXYG010000107.1, on the reverse strand, counting down.
GCCGATCGACTCGCTGCGGCTGCTCGCCGAGTCGCGCGGCGCAGGCGAGCTGGCGGTGGACACGTCCGCCACGCTCGACTGGGACGCGCTGCGCGCCCGCGTACGCGACCACGGCATGCGCAACTCCAACGTGCTGGCGGTCGCCCCGACGGCGACCATCGCCAACATCTGCGGCGTGAGCCCGTCCATCGAGCCGCTGTACCGGAACCTGTACGTGAAGTCGAACATGTCCGGCGACTTCACCGTCACGAACCCGCACCTCGTACGGGACCTGAAGGACCGCGGCCTGTGGGACGAGGCGATGGCCGCCGACCTGAAGTACTTCGACGGCAGCGTCGCCCCCATCGACCGGGTCCCGGCCGACCTGAAGGACCGCTACGCCACCGCGTTCGAGATCGACAGCACCTGGCTGATCGACGCGGCCGCGCGGCGCCAGAAGTGGATCGACCAGTCGCAGTCGCTGAACCTGTACGTCGCCGGGCCGAGCGGCCGCAAGCTCGACGCGCTGTACCGGCACGCCTGGCGTACGGGCCTGAAGACCACCTACTACCTGCGCACCCAGGCCGCCACCCACGTGGAGAAGAGCACGCTGGCCGGCACCGACGGGCGGCTCAACGCGGTCGCGCCGGAGCCCGCCGCGGACGCCTGCCGGATCGACGACCCCGAATGCGAGGCCTGCCAGTGACCGCCGACACCTCCACCGGCCTCGGCCGCATCGACCGCGGCGCCGCGCCGGTGCACGTCGGCGACAAGGCGATGATCAACGCCCGCGCCGACGTCAACCAGTTGCTGCCGCTGAAGTACCACTGGGCGTGGGACAAGTACCTCGCCGGCTGCGCCAACCACTGGATGCCGACCGAGGTCGCCATGCAGGCCGACATCGCGCTGTGGAAGTCACCGGGCGGGCTGACGGACGACGAGCGGCTCCTGCTCAAGCGCAACCTCGGGTTCTTCGCCACCGCGGAGTCGCTGGTCGCCAACAACATCGTGCTGGCCTGCTACCGGCACATCACCAACCCCGAGTGCCGGCAGTACCTGCTCCGCCAGGCGTTCGAGGAGGCCGTGCACACGCACACGTTCCAGTACATCTGCGAGAGCCTCGGCCTGGACGCCGGGGAGCTGTTCAACATGTACCGCGAGGTGCCGTCGATCACCGAGAAGGACGCCTGGGCGCTGAAGTACACGCAGAACCTGGAGTCGCCGGACTTCGCGACCGGCACCCCCGAGGCCGACCAGGCGTTCCTGCGCGACCTCGTCGCCTTCTACGTCGTCTTCGAGGGCATGTGGTTCTACACCGGCTTCGCGCAGATCCTGTCGCTCGGGCGGCGCAACAAGATGGTGGGCATCGCCGAGCAGTACCAGTACATCCTGCGCGACGAGTCGATCCACCTGAACTTCGGCATCGACTGCATCAACCAGATCAAGGCCGAGAACCCGCACCTGTGGACCCCGGAGTTCGCCGCCGAGGTCAGGCGCATGCTCACCGAGGCGTGCGAGCTGGAGATCGCGTACGCCCGCGACACCATGCCCCGCGGCATCCTGGGCCTCACGGCGCCCCTCTGCGAGCAGTACATGCGCTTCGTCACCGACCGCCGCGCCCACCAAATAGGCCTCACCCCCATCTTCGGCCAGTCCGAGAACCCCTTCCCCTGGATGTCGGAGACCATCGACCTGAAAAAGGAGAAGAACTTCTTCGAGACCCGCGTAACCGAATACCAGACCGGCTCCAGCCTCACCTGGGACTGACCCGGCTCCGCCCGCGCGCCGCGCCCGCCGGGGATAGGCTCGGCGCCGGGTTCGGGCGGGGTGAGGGGAGTGGGCGTGGCGAAGAAGCGGGTCCGGTGGGCGCTCGTGCTGCCCGTCGGCGGGGCGGTCCTGTTGGGCGTTGCCGTTGTGCTCGGGGTGGTGGCGCCGCGGGACGTCGCGGTGTCGCTCGTGGTCGGGGTGTTCGGGATCATCGGGATCTCCGTGGCGGTCGGCGCGCCGCTGCGGAAGGCCGGGTCGCCGAAGGGGGCGCACTGGCGGCTGATCACGTACGGCGTCGTCGCGATGGTCGCGGCCAGCCTGATCGTGACGCTGCCGCCGCACTCCTACGTCGCCGGGGCGCTGATCCTCGTGCTCGGCGCCGGGCTGTTCTGCATCGGCACGGGGATGCTCGGCGGCGGCTGGTACGGCATGATCGGCGCCGTCGGCGGCGGGCTGCTCGGCGCCGCGCTGATGATGGCGCCGACCCCGCTCGCGCTCGCCCACGTCGGCGTGACCGTGCACTGCCGCATCCCCGGCTCCGACGGCATCGACGTCTACGACTTCACCGCGGTGTGCCCCGGCGGCCACCGGTACCCGTTCCTCAGCAAGTACTCCCACACGTTCCCGCACGCCGCGGTCGACGTCCTCGTGGACCCGAACGGCGTGCTCGAGGCCGAGTACGTCGGCGAGCACGACCCCGCGGAGGACCTCCCGGCCGCGGTCGGGTCCATCCTGCTGGCGGCCGGTGTGGTGGTCGCGGCGGCCGTCAACCGGAGCCGCCGGCGCGGTCAGGTCGCGCACGTGGTCAAGCCGCCGATCACCACCTGACGGGTCCCCGCGGCCGATGGTGGGGCCAGGCCCACCGCGCCCGGCGGATGGACGGATACCCGCGCCGTACGCCCGCCCGTAGCTTCTCCGTATCCGGACCGGTGCGCGCCGGATCCGTACGGGAACGGGGAAGATGATGGCGATGAGAAACGACCGCGGGCCGGGGCCGCTGCGCTGGGCCGCGGCGGTCGCGTCCGGGCTGTACCGCTCGGTGGTGCTCGCCGGGCTCACCGCGGTGGTGCCGCTGGCCGGCGCGGCCGTCGCGTACTTCGGCATGCGGTTCGCGCTGACCTGGTCCGCCGAGCTGTCCGGGCCCCTGGTCATCCTGGCCGTCGCCGGGGAGGCGGCCATGGCGGCGCTGTGGACGTCCGTCGTCGTGTGGGCCCTGTGGGCGCTCGCCGGGCGGCCGCTCAGCGAGGCCGCGCGCCGCGCCGTCGGGCGCTGGACGGGCGTGCCGATCGAGGGCCGCTACCGTCCGCCGCGGCCGGTGACCAGGATGGCGACCGGCTTCTGGTGGAACGGCTACGACTACCACCAGTCCGAACGCGAGGCGCGCCGCCGCGCACGCCTGGACGCCCGCCGCCACGACCCGCAGGCGCGCCGCGACGCGGTGTGGCTCGGGGTCGCCGGGATCACCGTGCTGCCCGCCGCCGTCCTGCCGCCCGCGCTCGTGGCGGCCGGCGCGTACCTCGCGACGCGGCCGGGCGCGTGGCCGTACGGCGCCGCCATGATCGTCGCCGGCCTGGCCGCCGCGCCGTACGGCTGGCGGGCCGCCGCCCTCGTGGCGCCCCGCCTGCTCGGACCCGCGCCGGAGCGGCCCACCGGCAAGCGCGTCGAGGAGCTGGAGGAGATCCGGGCCGGCCTGACGCAGACCCAGGCGGCCGAGCTGGACCGCATCGAACGCGGCCTGCACGACGGCGCCCAGGCGCGGCTCGTCGCGTTGGGGATGTCGATGGGCGCCGCCGAACGCCTCGTCGAGCAGGACCCCGCCGCCGCCAAGGCCCTCCTCGCCGAGGCGCGCGCCGCGTCGGCGGCGGCGCTCACCGAGCTGCGGTCGCTCGTCCGCGGCATCAACCCGCCCGTCCTGGCCGAGCGCGGCCTCGTCGACGCGGTGCGCGCGCTCGCGCTGGACGCCCAGGTGCCGGTCACCGTGCGCAGCACCGTGCCGGCGCGCCCGGAGCGCCCGGTCGAGACCGCCGTCTACTTCGCCGTCGCCGAACTGCTGACCAACGCGGCCAAGCACGCCCGCCCCACCCGCGTCACCGTCGACCTCGACTACGGTGAGCGGGTGCTGACCGCGACCGTGACCGACGACGGGCCCGGCGGCGCCGCCGCGTCCGAGGGCTCCGGGCTGGCCGGCATCGAGCGCCGCATGGCCGCGTTCGACGGCCGCCTGGAGATCGACAGCCCACCCGGCGGGCCGACCTGCGTCCGGGTGACGGTGCCATGCGCGTTGTCGTAGCCGAGGACCTGTTCCTGTTGCGCGACGGCCTCGTGCGGCTCGTCGAGGCGTACGGCCACCAGGTGGTCGCCGCCGTCGACAACGGGCCCGCCACCCTCGACGCGCTGCTCACCCACCGGCCCGACGTCGCCATCGTGGACGTACGGCTGCCGCCGACGTTCTCCGACGAGGGCCTGCAGGCCGCGCTCGCCGCCCGCCGCGAGGTGCCCGGCCTGCCGGTGCTCATCCTCTCCCAGCACGTCGAGCAGCTCTACGCGCGCGAGCTGCTGGCCGACGAACAGGGCGGCACCGGCTACCAGCTCAAGGACCGCGTGCTGGACGCCGACCAGTTCGTCGACGCCCTGCTCCGCGTCGCCGGCGGCGGCACCGCGCTCGACCCCGCGGTGGTCGCGAAGCTGCTCGGCCGGCCCGCGCGCGCCGACCCGCTCGCCCACCTCACCGACCGGGAGCGCTCGGTGCTCGAACTGATGGCCGAGGGGCTGTCCAACACGGCGATCGCCGGGCGGCTGTTCCTCAGCGAGGGCGCCATCAGCAAGTACACGACGACGATCTTCGCGAAGCTCGGCCTGGCCGCCGCCGACGACGACACCAACCGGCGGGTCCGCGCGGTGCTCGCCTACCTCGACGCCACCGGCTGACCCACGGTCAGGCCCGCGCGCGTACGGCGGCGAGGTACGCGGCGAGCGCGTCGCGGTTGCGGGCCAGGCAGCGGACGCGCGCGTCGAGCACATCGTGGTAGCGCTCGATCTCGGCGATGAGCGCCGGGTCGGCGTCCGCGCTGGGGCGTACGGCCTTGATGATCCGGATGGGGAGCCCGGCGTCGAGCAACTGGCGGATCTCCGCGACCTGCGCGACGGCGGACTCCTCGTAGTCGCGGAATCCGTTCCCGGCGCGCGCGGGGGACAGCAGGCCCTGCTCGTCGTAGTAGCGCAGCAGGCGCGACGGCACGCCGGTCCGCTCGGACAGCTCACCGATCCGCATGGCGCCCCTTCCCTTGACACAAGTGTGAACGTCCGAGCATGGCGGCGTGACCCCGACCCGGACCCGGCGGGCCGCGCGCGGCCCGGCCGCCATCGCGGTGCTGTCCACCGCCCAGTTCCTCATCGCGCTCGACTACTCGATCGTGTACGTCGCGCTGCCCGACATCGCCGAGGGGCTGCGGCTCACCGGCGCGGCGTCGCAGTGGATCGTGAGCGCGTACGCGACGGTGTTCGCCGGGTTCCTCATCCTCGGGGGACGGCTGACGGACCGGCTCGGCGGGCGGCGGGTGTTCCTCGCCGCCGTCGCGCTGTTCGGCGCGGCGAGCGCGGTCGGGGGCGCGGCGCCCGGCGGCACGGCGCTGGTGGCCGCCCGCGCCGTCCAGGGATTGGGCGCGGCGCTGCTCCAGCCGGCGGTGCTCGGCCTCATCGGCGCCACGTTCCCGGCCGGCCGCGAACGGGTGCGGGCGCTGTCCGTATGGGGTTCGGTCGGCGCCGCGGGCCTGGTGGCGGGGGTGGTCCTCGGCGCCGCCCTGACCGCGGTGTCCTGGCGCCTGGTCCTCTGGGTGAACGTCCCCCTGGCCCTCGCCTGCGCCCTCGGCGCCGCGGCCCGCTTCGCGCCCCCGCGCGCCGGAGGCGCGGGGACGGGGGCGAGAGGTATCGGGGGCGGGCGGGCGGCCGTGGCGGGCGGCGGTGCGGGGACGCGGATCCCCGTACGGGCCACAGTGCTGAGTACCGGGGCGGTGGTGGGGACGGCGGCCGGGCTGACGTTCGGGGCGGCCTGGGGGTGGCGGGGGTGGGGGGCGTACGCCTCTCTCGGGGGCGGGCTGGTGCTGGGGGCGGCGTTCGTGCGGCATGAGCGGGCCGCGGCGGCGGTGCTCGTGGACCGGGCGCTGCGGCGGGCCGCGTCGCTGCGGGCCGGGGCGGTGGCCACCGCGTTGTACATGGCCAGCGTGGGGTCGGAGTTCTACCTGCTCACGCTGCTCCTGCAGTCCGCGCGCGGCTACTCGCCGCTGCGCGCGGGCCTGGCGTTCGTCCCGGCCGCACTGCTGGTCACGGCGGGGAGCACGGCCGCGGGCCGGCTCATGCGGCGCCGGCCGCCCGCGCCCGTACTGGCGGGCGGCTTCGCGGTGTCCGCCGCCGGGCTGCTCTGGCTGGCGCTCACCGCCGCCGACCCCGCGTACGCCACCGGCCTGCTGCCCGGCCTGCTGCTGAGCGGCTTCGGCCACGGCGTCGTGTACGCGGCGATGTTCGCCCTCGGCACCCGCGACGCGCCGCCCGCCCTGCACGGCACGGCCGGCGCGCTGCTCACCACGTCCCAGTACGTCTCCGGCACGCTGATGGTCGCGGTCCTGACCGCCGTGCTCGGCCACGCGCCCACCCTCGCCGCGTACCGGACCGCGTTCTTGCTCACCGCCGCCGCGGCCCTCGCCGGCGCCGCGGCGGCGTGCCGCTTCCGCCCGGAACGCCGCCGCGGCGACCCCTGCCGGTGACCGCTCAGGCCGAGGCGCCCACCGCGGCGGACGAGACCGCGGCGAGGGCGGCGGTCAGCTCCGCGGCCGGGTCGGCGGGTGCGGTGGCCGCGCGCCAGGCGATGTAGCCGTCCGGGCGGACGAGCACCGCGCCGTCCGCCCCGACGCCGTACGCGGTGGGAAACGCGCCCGGTTCGACGGGCTCCGCGTCGGCGCCGATGCGGACGAACGACAGGTCCGTGCCCAGCTCGGCGGACGCCCGCGCCGCGGCGGGCGCCCACCGCCCGTCCGCGGACAGCAGCACCCAGCCGCGCTGGAACAGGTCGAGGATCGACCGCTCGGCGCCGTCCACCGTGACGCGGATGTGCGGCGCGCGCGTGCCGGGCTGGCCCGCCCACTCGTCCGGGCGCCGCGCGGGCGGCAGGTCGTCGCCGGCGCCGAGGACGGCGGCGGAGCGGTAGAGCTGGCCCAGCTCCATGGCGTCGTCGTCGATGACCGGCACGTCCTCCTCCGCCGTCTCGATGTGCGCCTTGAAGTCGGTGCGGGCGAAGATCTGCTGGTGCCGCAGCCAGGCGATCGGGCGGCGCTCGGCGTCGTACGTGTCGAGCAGCGCGGGCGCGGACCGCCCGGCCAGCACCTCGGTGAGCTTCCACGCCAGGTTGTGGACGTCGTCGATGCCGGTGTTCGCGCCGTAGCCGCCGCGGTTGGGCGGGAGCTGGTGGGCGGCGTCGCCGGCGAGGAACACCCGGCCGGCGGAGAACCGGTCGGCGATCAGCGCGGCCAGCTCCCAGCGCCCGGCGGTGATCAGCTCGACCGGAAGGCCGGGCAGGCCGGTCGCGCGCCGGACCAGCGCCACCTGCTCCTCCTCGGTGTGGTCGGCGTCGTCGGCGAGCATCAGCACCCACCGGCCGTCGCCGTACGTGGTGAGGAACGCCCGCAGGCCCGGCTGCTCGATCTCGAACTGCACGACGCCGTGCGCGAGGTACGTCTCGAGCGGCGCGCGGAACAGGATGCTGCGCTGCACCGACAGCAGCCCCTGTCCGCCGCGCCCGATGCCCAGCGCCGCGCGCACCCCGCTGTTCGCGCCGTCGGCGGCGATCAGGTAGCGCGCGCGGATCCGGTACTCGCGCCCGTCCCGCTCCCGCAGCGTCGCGGTCACGCCGTCGCCGTCCTGGACGAACCCGGCGAGCTCGGTGCCCTGCCGCAGGTCCGCGCCGAGCGCGGCGGCGCGCTCGCGCAGCAGCGGTTCGAGCCGGTCCTGGGCGATGGCCGTCCCCGCGACGGGGGAGTACTCGACGGCCGGCTTCGCGGCGCCCGGCGTCCACGGGTACTCCTCGTTCCAGGTGCCGGCCAGGCTCTCGACCCGTGCGCGCCGGGGACTGCCGCCGCCGTGCGCCGTCGGGACGTCGGGGCCGGACGCGCGGAACAGCTCCAGGGTGCGCGTCGTGTAGCCGATGGCCCGCGGGTGCAGCGAGCTGCCCGTGTGCCGCTCGACGACGACGGCCGGCACGCCGCGCCAGGCCAGGAAGACGGCCGCGGACAGGCCGACCAGGCTGCCCCCGACGATCAGTACCGGTGTCGACTCGCTCGTGTCCGTCATGGTGATCAGTCCTCTCGTCCGTTCAGTGCGCTCACCACCAACGGCACCACAACCGGCTTAAAAATGCAAGTCGCTTAAACTTTTAATCGAGTAGCGGAAACTGCTATGCTAAGCCCATGAGCACCCCGCCCGCCGGCCGCCGCGACCGCAAGAACGCCCAGACGCGCTGGGCGCTCGCCGAGACCGCGTTGCGCCTGTTCCTGGAGCGGGGCTATGACCAGGTGAGCGTCAAGGAGATCGCCGACGCCGTCGACATCTCGCTGCCGACGGTGTTCCGCCACGTGCCGGACGGCAAGGAGGCGCTGATCTTCGACGACGGCACCGAGCGCCGCGAGAGCCTGCTCGCGGCCGTGCGCGACCGGCCCGAGGGCCGCTCGGTGATGGCGGCGCTGCGCGCGTTCTTCGCCGGCCGCGGCCCGTTCGTCGCGGACCCGTCACCGGAGTTCCGCCGGATGACCGAGCTGGTCACGACGACCCCGGCGCTCGCCGGCTACCAGCGCAAGCTCTGGATGCGCTGCGAGGAGCCCCTCGCGGAGGCCATCGCCGCCGAGATCGGCGCGGAGCCCGGCGACGTCACCGCCCGCGCCGCCGCCCGCTACGTCCTGGAGATCCCGCAGTTCCTCGGCGGCGAGCCCGACCCGCGCGCCGCCCTCGACGCCGTGTTCGACCTCCTGGAACACGGCCTGCCCGCCAAGGCGCGCACCCGACCGGCCAAGCGGCGCTAGCGCGGCACGAGCCGGATCGCCGCCGCGCGCGCCTGCGCGCTGAGCACGGTGTCGAGGATGTTCGGCGGGTATTCGCCGTACTTGGCGCGGTAGGCGGCGTCCAGGTCGTCGGCGACGGCCGGGTCCGCGTCGGCGAACGTGACGTCCTTGTCGATGCCGGCGGAGCGGATGTGCCCCTCGTGGCGGGTCCGGGTGCCGCGGAACCAGCCGTCGCGGCCGCGGATCGGCCGTACGTACAGGTCGTCGCCGGCCCGGACGACCCACATCGTCACCGGGTCGCGCAGCGTGCCGTCGTCGCGCTCGGACGCCAGGTCGAGCTCGTCCTCGGCGCCGATCCTCGCCAGCTCGTCGTCGGTCCATCCGGCCATCGGTGGGCCCCCTCGTCGTCGATGGGTTCGCGGCCGCCGCCCGGCGGCGCCATCCCCGGCATCCCCGGACGCGGCGCGGCGAACCCGATCCAACTCGCCAGTTGGAAATCGCGCCGCCCCGTGCTAGTTTCCAACTCGTCAGTTGGAAAGAACCCCCGGGGGAGAACGCACATGTCCCACACGCCCACGCAGGAGCCGTCCCGCCTGGCGGACGGCCTGGCCGTCCTGGAGAAGGTCGGCGGCGCGGCGCCGACGCCGCTGGACGCGCTCGCCGACATCGCGCCCGACCTGGCGCGCTACGCCGTCGAGTTCGCGTACGGCGACCTCTACACGCGGCCCGGCCTGACCCTGGCGCAGCGCCAGCTCGCCACCGTCGCGGCGCTGGCCGCGCTCGGCAACGCCGCGCCGCAGCTCCGGTTCCACATCGCGGGCGCGCTGAACGTCGGCTGCACGCGCCGCGAGATCGTCGAGGTGCTGATGCACGCGCTGGTCTACGCGGGCGTGCCGGCCGCGCTCAACGGCGTCGCCGCCGCGCGCCAGGTCTTCGCCGAACGCCCGGGCGCGGACCCCGGGCCCGCCGACCCGGCGGGGGAGCCGTCCGACCGCTTCGCGCGCGGGCTGCGCGCCCTGGCCGAGGTCGACGGCCACACCGGGCAGCAGGTCGTGGACTCCCTGGCGGACATCGCGCCGGACCTGGGCCGCTACATCGTCGAGTTCGTCTTCGGCGACGTCTACCACCGCACCGGCATCGACCTGAAGACGCGCGAGATGGCCAGCGTCGCCATGTGCACCGCGCTCGGCACCGCCGCGCCGCAGCTCCGCGTGCACATCCACGGATTCCTCAACGTCGGCGGGGCGCGGGACGAGGTGGTCGAGGTGATCACGCACCTGGCCGCGTACGCCGGGTTCCCCGCCGCCCTGAACGGGATCGCCGCCGCGCGCGAGGTCTTCGCCGAGCGCGACGCCGCCGCCACGGACTGAGAGGCGACGCCATGGCCTGGGACACCGCGCGGACGAAACGGCTCCTGCTGGAGGCGGCCGTCGAGGAGTTCGCCGAGCACGGTCCGCTCGGCGCCCGCGTCGACCGCGTCGCCGCCGCGGCCAAGGTGAACAAGGAGCGCATCTACCAGTACTTCGGCGGCAAGGAGCCGTTGTTCACCGCCGTCCTGGAGGCCGAGCTGGCGAAGGCGGCGCGGGCCGTGCCGCTGCCCGCGCCCGGCGAGGGCGACCTGGCCGACTTCGCCGGGCGGCTGTACGACTACCACCGCGCCCACCCCCACCTCCTGCGGCTGCTGACCTGGGAGGGGCTGCGCGACGGGCGGACGCCCGTGCCGGCCGAGCCGGAGCGCACCGCGCACTACGCCGACAAGGCCGCGCAGATCGCCGCGCTGCAGGAGCACGGCGCCGTGACCTCGGACGTTCCGCCCGGCCGCCTCTTCGGTGCCGCGTTCGCCCTCGCGACGTGGTGGCTGACGATGCCGCAGCTCGCCCGCATGAGCCTCGCCGGCGCCGGCGACTCGCCGGAGGCCGCACGCGAGGCCCTCGTACGAATAGTCCGCCTCGGGACCGCCGCGGGGCCGCAAACCCGCTAAATTGATTGTCATGCGACAAACGCATGGCGATGACGCCGACGACGCCCCCCTTCCCAGCGAGCTGGTGGACCGGCTCGCGGACGAGTACACCGAGGTCCCGGGCGAGATCATCGCCTCCCAGGCCGCACGCCTCGCCGAGGGCGTCACGCTGCTCGGCGGCGACCCCGAGCTCGGCGAGCTGGCCGAGACCGTGCTGCGCGAGAACCTGGACAAGGTCGACGACGCGCTGAAGTCCGGCGCCCGCCAGGCCAACGCCGAGCCCGACGAACCCGAGCCCGAGGCCGAAGCCGAACCCGCGCCCTAGAACCGCGTACCGTCCGTGCGGCGCGGGAAGGAGGTGGGCCATGGCGGCGGAGATGTCCCTTGACGAGGTCGAGCGCGCGGCCCGTACGGCGCCCGCGTACGCCGTGCCGGAGGTCGTCGCGGCCGTGCTGGTCCGGCGGTGGCCCATCGTCGCGACCGCCGAGTTCCTGGTGGCCGACTACCACCTGCGGACGCTGCACCCCCTGGCCGGCGGCGGGGGCTCCGGGCCGGTCACCGGGGCCGACCATCCGGCGGGGCGGGCGTTCGCGTCCGGCCGCCCGGTGGCCGTACCGCCCGGCCCGCCCGACGGCACGGGCCGCGTCTACGTGCCGCTGACCGCGCGCGGCGACCGGCTCGGCGTGCTGGTCCTCGGCGTCTCCCGGGACGCCGGCCCGGCCGAGGCCGCGGCGATCGGCGAGCTCGGCGCGGTCGTGGGCGGCGCCCTGCGGATCGCGTGGCCGCACACCGACCGCTACGAGCGGGCGCGGCGCGGGCGCCGGATGACGCTGGCCGCCGAGGTGCAGTGGCAGCTCCTGCCCGGCCAGTCGATCGCCGGCGCCGAGTTCGCGCTGTCCGGCCACCTCGAACCCGCCTACTCCGTCGGCGGCGACAACTTCGACTGGTCCACGGAGGCCGACCACCTGGCGCTCAGCGTCACGAACGGGTCGGGCCAGGGCGTACGCGCCGCGCTGCTCACGTCGCTGACCGTGGGCGCGCTGCGCAACGCGCGCCGCTCCGGCGCCGAACCGGGCGAACAGGCCGCGCTGGCCGGCGACCTGGTGCACACGCGCTACGCCGGCGCGGAGTACACCGAGACGCTGGTCATGCGCGTCGGCCTCGCCGACGGCACGGTCACCGCCGTCGACACCGGCTCGCCGCGCATCCTGCGGCTGCGCGGCTCCCGGGTGGAGGTGGTCGACCTGGAGCACGAGCCGCCGCTCGGCATGTTCAGCGACCTGGCGTACCGCCCGCAGCACTTCACGCTGGACCCCGGCGACCGGCTCGTCATGGTCAGCGACGGCGTGTACGCGGCACGCTCCGCCGACGACCACGAGTTCGGCGACGCGCCGCTGCGGCGGGCCGTGCGCGAATCCCGGCTGCTGCCCGCCGAGGAGGTGCCCAAGGCGATCATCGACGGCATGCAGCGCCATCAGGGCGGCACCGAACTGGCCGACGACGCGGTCGTGGTGTGCCTCGACTGGAACGGGCGGTCATAGCGGGCGGTCAGGCCGTCCGGTGGTCCTCGCCGGCCGCCTCGCCGCTGGGCAGGAGGTCGGAGGCGCGGCCGAACTCCGTGAGGGTGTCGAGCAGGCGGGCCCGCGCCGTCGCCGAGAGACCCGCGAGGGCGCGGGCGACGAACTCCCTGCGCCGCTCGGTGATCTCGGCGTACAACCGCTTGCCCTGGACGGACAGGCGCACGGTGATCTCCCTGCGGTCGGCGCGCGCCGCCTCGCGGACGATCAGCCCCGCGGCCTCCAGCCGGTCGCACAGCCGGCTCGCCGACGACGGGATCAGCCCGAGGTCGGCGGCCAGCCCGCCGAGGTTGGTGTCGCCGCGCCGCGAGACGGTCTCGAAGACGCGCTGCTGCATCGGCGACAACTGGAGTTCGCGCGACCGCCCGGCCTCCGACCAGCCCCACGCCGCGGCGGCCAGCCCGCGCTCGACCGCGGCCACCGTCTCCGGAGCCACCGCGCCGCCGCCGGAAGAACCCGCCGATTCCGGATGACGTCGCCTCACCACACGGACCACCGTACCGTCACCGCGCATTCACCCGCAGGTACACCCGGTCACGCCGTACGGAGCTCGCGGCGGCGGTGGACGCGGCCGCGGCGCAGCGCCGCGCGGTAGAACAGCACGGTCGGCACGGCGCAGACGACGAGCGCGACGAGGCTCGCCTCCGGGCCGAAGGCGCCGCCGGTCAGCGCGCTCGGGCCGGACACCACCGCGTGCAGGATCCCCGCCTGGGCGGGGCCGCTGCCGGAGACGGCGGTGCCGTAGATGCCCGACTCGGCGAAGTTCCAGGCCAGGTGCACGCCGATGGGCAGCCACAGGCTCCGGGTCGCGACGTACGCGGTGCCCGTCATGAGGCCGCCCTCCACCGCGACGGCGAGGGCGCCCCACACGGTGGCGCCGGGGTTGAGGAGGTGCAGGCCGCCGAACACGACCGCGGAGACGACCAGCGCGGCGCGCGTGCCGGTGAGCTCCTCGAGGATGCGCAGCGCGGCGCCGCGGAACATCAGCTCCTCGGCGACCGCGGCCGCGCACATCACCCCGAGCGTCGCGACCGCGCCGCCGGGCGAGCCCCATCCGGCGATCCGGTAGCCGCCGAACGCCGCGATGACGAGGACGACGGCGGTGAACAGCAGCAGGCCGAGGCCCGCGCCGCGGAGCAGGCCGCGCCGCGCGTCCCGCAGCCGCAGCTCGGCGGCGCTCCGCCGCTCGGTGAACCGTACGGCGCCCGCGTACAGCCACAGCGCGAGCACCGCGGCGGCCAGGCCCAGCACGAGGCACCAGAACGGGGCGCCCGCGACCGCCCCGACGGCCAGGTTCGCCAGCGCGTCGACCCCGGCGAACACGACCAGCATCACCACGAGCCGCACCCAGGCGGGCCGCAGCCACCGGCGCGTCTCCGCGGGTTCGCGTGCGTCTGGTTCCAGCGGTGATTCCGGCATCGTCCACGGCCTTCCGGGTTCTCGGGATGTCGCCGAGAACGCTAGGCGCGGGCACCCGCGCGGGTCGTCACGCCGGGGAGGACGCTGCGGGTCACTCTCCGGTACTCAACCGGGTTCCACCAGGCCCGTGCGGTACGCCAGCACCACCGCCTGCACGCGGTCGCGCAGGCCGAGCTTCGTGAGCAGCCGCGAGACGTACGTCTTGACGGTCTGGTGGCTGATCACCAGCTCCTCGGCGATCTCCGCGTTGGACAGGCCGCCGGCGACCAGCGCGAGCACTTGGCGCTCCCGGCCGGTGAGGTCGCGCAGGCCGGGCGCGTCCGGCTCGGTGGGGCGCACCCGTACGGCGTACCGGCCGATGAGCCGCCGCGTCACCGCGGGCGCCAGCAGCGCCTCGCCGCCCGCGATCGTCCGGACGCCGGCGATCAGCTCCGCGGACGGCGCGTCCTTGAGCAGGAAACCGCTCGCCCCGGCGCGCAGCGCGTCGTAGACGTACTCGTCCAGGTTGAACGTGGTCACGACCAGGACCTTCGCCGGGTCGGCGGCCTCCGGGCCGGCGATGCGGCGGGTGGCGGCGATGCCGTCGAGCAGCGGCATGCGGATGTCCATCACGACGACGTCGGGCCGCAGCCGCTCGGTGAGGCGGACCGCGGCGGCGCCGTCGGCGGCCTCGCCGGCGACCTCCATGTCCGGCTGGGCGCCCAGGATGGTCACGTAGCCGGTGCGCACGAGCTCGTGGTCCTCGCAGACCAGCACGCGGATGGGCGGCGCGCTCACGGCGCACCCGTGGGGATGCGGGCGTGCACGGTGAAGCCGCCGCCGGGACGCTCGCCGGTGCGCAGGTCGCCGCCGACCACGCCGACGCGCTCGCGCAGCCCGGCCAGGCCGCGCCCGCCGCCGCGGCCCAGGCCCGTACGGGCGGGGCCGTCGGTGGTGACCTCGACGTCCATCGCCTCGGCGCCGTGCTCGACGCTGACGACCGTGCGCGCGCCCACGGCGTGTTTCAGCGCGTTGGTCAGCGCCTCCTGCACCACGCGGTACGCCGCGGTGCGCGCCGCGTCGCCCATCGGCCGCGGCTCACCGCGCTCCACCAGCTCCACGGGCTGCCCGACCGCCCGCGACCGCTCCACCAGCTCGGCGAGCCCCTTGGGGGAGGGCTCGGGTTCGGCGGCGTCCAGTGCGCCCAGAAGGTGGCGGAGGTCGGTCAGGGCGCGGCGGCCCGCTCCGCCGATCGCGGACAGCCCGGCGGCTACCCGGTCGGGCTCTTCGGTGAGGTAGGCGGCGGTGTCGGCCTGGACGACCATCGCGGTGACGTGGTGGGTGACCACGTCGTGCAGCTCCCTGGCGATGCGCGCACGCTCGGCCGCGACCGCGGCGTCCTCCTCGCGCAGCCGCCGCGCCTCCGCGGCCTCGCCGCGCGCCCGCGCCCAGCCGCCGGCGCCCCAGCACGCCGCGAGGACCAGCCCGAACGTCAGGTAGTCCATGGACCGCTCGCGCGACCCGGCGACGTGCACGGCGACCGCGGACGCGGTGTACGCGGCGGCGGCCGCCACCGCGGCGATCGTACGGTGGCGCCGGAGCCCCAGCCCCGCGCCGTACAGCGCCACCAGCAGCCCGAGGGAGCCGAACCTCGGGAGGTAGCCGAGGAGCTGGAACGCGCAGAACGCGGCCGCGACGACGGCCAGACATGCCCCGGGCCACCGGCGCCGCGCCAGCAGCGGCACGCTCTGCGCGAGCAGCAGCCCTAACCCGGCGGCGTCCAGCGGACGGTGGCCCATCTCGGCCAGGTCGACGCCCTTGTCGGCGGCGCCGGGCACGAACGAGAACGCGATCAGCGCGGCGACGACCAGTGAGTCGGCGTGCCCGCTCCACCGCGCCGCCCGCCCGCGCACCCACGGCCCAGCCCGGAATCGCGCCACACCGGAAGGGTAGCCGCCGCAGGGCGCGCGGGTACGGGATTCGCCTGTGGGCCGGGGATCGGCGGGGTTGACAGCCCGGAGCGCGCCGGATCAAGATCCGGTGACCGCCGCCGACCGTACGAGGGGTGTCCGTATGCCGCGACTGCGCGAGGTTCCCCGGGCCGAGGTCACCGACGAGCGCGTCCTGTTCTTCTACGACCGCCTGTTCGCCCCGGACCGCGACCCGGCCAGCGACCACGGCACGGCCACCGGGTCGCCCGGCGACTGGTGGACGGTCTTCGCGCAGTCCCCCGAGGTGTTCCGGCACGCCGTACGCGGGTTCGCGCTGTACCGGAACGCCGACGTCGACCCGGTGCTGCGCGAGCTCGGGCAGTGCCGTACGGGGTGGGCGCGCGGCAGCCAGTTCGTGTTCTCCCAGCACTGCAAGCAGATGCGCGCGCTCGGCGTCCCCGAGGAGAAGATCAAGGCGGTGCCGTACTGGTCGACCGCCGACTGCTTCTCCCGCCTCGAACGCGCCGTGCTCGCCTACACAGACGGGCTCGTCCTGTCCGGCGGCCGGGTGCCCGACGAGGTCGTGGACGTCCTCAAGGAGCACCTGTCCGACCCGCAGATCCTGCAGCTCACGTACATCATCTGCATGTACGAGATGCACGCGACGATGAGCCGCGCGCTCCGCCTGGAGTTCGACGACCGCCCGGAACCCGTCGTGGAGGTCGCCGCGCCCGAGGGCTACGGCGACCGCGACATCGCCACCGACCTCAGCGGCTCGGGGTGAGCCGTACGGGCAGGGCGCGGTGACCGTCAGCGGACGGGATGCACGGGGAGGTCGGCGGCTACCGCGGCCAGGCCCGTGCGCAGCAGGGCGAGGGCGTCGGCGGCGGCGCTCGTGGCGCGCCTGTTGGTGACCAGGTGGATGGTGCGGTCCGGCGGCGGCGACGCGAGCCGCTGGACGCGGCAGCCGGTCTGCGCGACCAGGTGGGCCGCGGCGAACTCGGGGACCACCGACCAGGTGTCGCCGAGGACGAGGAACGGCACGAGCGACTGCGCGGTCTCCACGGTGGCCAGCGGCTCGTCGGTGAGGTTGCGGGAGCGCCACAGCTCGAAGTCCGGCCCCCACGACATCGTGATCTCCCCGCCCGCCGGGAGGTCGGCGGTGTCGACCTGGGACGGCGCGGCCTCGGCGCCCGGGGCGCGGACGACCACCATGGGGCTCGTCGCGACCGGGTCGACGGCCAGCTCGGCGTGCGCGCGGTCGAAGAACACGAACGCGGCGTCGAGGCGGCGCAGCGCCACCCGGTCGCACAGCGCCGGGCCGCCCGCGCTCTCGATCCGCAGCGACGGCCGGGGCGTACGGCCGCCGAGCCAGGTGTACAGCGGGCCGAGCAGGTAGAGGTTCAGCGCGTGCGCGGCGCCCACGGCCAGCGCGGTCTGGGTGCGCCCGGGGATGCGCTCGGCCTCGCGCGCCAGGTGCTCCCACTGCTCTGCGATGCCGAGGAACCGCTCGCCCGCCGGGGTCAGCGCGATCTGCCGTACGCCACGTCCGCGCTGGACGAGCGGCTGCCCGACGCGCTGCTCAAGGGCCTGCAGCCGGTACGAAACGGTGGACTGCGACGCGTGCACGGCACGCGCCGCCTTCTGCAGGTTCCCTTGGCGGGCGATGGCGAGGAAGGTCGTCACCTCTTCGGGAAACAACATGGTGCGCCTCGATATTTATGGCCGAATATTTCGCCGTGACAGGTGATCGTAGCGTCTCTAACCTCGTGGCAACCCGACCCTCGTGAGGTGGACGATGACACGCGCGGCCACGAGTCTCGACGATCTCCCCGTCACCGGATTCCACCGCAGGATCACCCTGCTCGGCGCCGGCGGCCCGTTCTGCGACGGCTACATCCTCGGCATCATCGCGGTCGCGCTCACGCTCGTGACGCCCGACCTCCGCCTCGACGCCGTGTGGACCGGCCTGATCGGCGCGTCCAGCATCATCGGCATGTTCGCCGGCGGCCTCGTCTTCGGCTACCTCACCGACGTCCTCGGCCGCCGCAAGATGTACACGCTCGACCTGCTCGTCTTCGTCGTGATGTCGGTGCTGCAGCTCTTCGTGTCGAACGCGGCCGAGCTGTTCGCCATCCGGCTCGTCATGGGCGTCGCGATCGGCGCCGACTACCCGATCGCGACGTCCATGGTGGCGGAGTTCGTCCCGACCAAGCGCCGCGGCCCGTCGCTGGCGCTGCTCGACATGTCGTTCTTCATCGGCAACTTCGCCAGCTACGCGGTCGGCTACGCGCTCGTCGGCACCGGCGCGTGGCGGTGGATCCTGGCGACCAGCGCGGTGCCCGCGTTCGTGCTGATGCTGCTGCGCATCGGCATCCCGGAGTCGCCGCGGTGGCTGCTCAGCAAGGGCCGCGACGCCGAGGCGCGCGCCGTCATCGACAAGCACCTCGGCACCGGCGTCACCATCAGCGAGGGCCCGGTCGTGGCGAAACCGGCGTGGCGCCACTTCGGCGACCTGTTCCGCGGCGGCTACGGCAGACGTACGGCGTTCGTCAGCGTCTTCTGGATCTGCATCGTGGCCCCCGCCTTCGCCATCCACACGTTCCAGCCGACCCTGCTCGAACTGCTGCACGTCTCCAACCCCGTGCTCGCGACGCTGGTCATCATGGCGCTCAGCGTGGTGGGCTGCGCGCTCGGCTTCTTCCTCGTCAACTCGCTGGGCCGGCGGCGCCTGCTGCTGTACTCGTTCGTGCTCACCGCGGTCGCGCTGTACCTGCTGAGCGGGCTCGGGGTGCTGGGCGTGCTCGGCGCCCTCGTCATCGTCGTGCTGTTCTGCGTGTACAACCTGGCCGAGTCCGCGGGCAGCGTGCTGGAGTTCGTCTATCCCAACGAGCTGTTCCCGACCCACCTGCGCGCCACCGCCGTCGGGTTCGCGACGGCGATGAGCCGCCTCGGCGGTGCCGTCGGGACGTTCCTGCTCCCCGTGCTGTACGCGACCGTCGGCGTCAACGCCTCGATCGCGCTGTTCGGGCTGTTCCTGATCCTCGGCCTGGTGGCCACCGCCGTGTGGGCGCCGGAGACCAAGGACAAGTCGCTTGCCGAGGCCGGCCGGGTCACCCCCGCCGCCCTCGGCGACCGGAAGGAGATGGCATGACCAGTCGCCGGCACGTGGTCGTCGTCGGTGCGGGAATCGTGGGCGGCGCGCTCGCGTACGAGCTGGCGTCGCGCGGCGTGCGCGTCACGGTCCTGGAACGGCGCCGCCCGGCCGCGATGGCCACCGGCGCGGCGTTCGCGTGGCTGAACAACCAGGCGTACTTCCGCAACGCCGACGGCGTCGGCGAGAGCGGCGCCCACACGTACTTCGACCTGCACCGGCTCGCGCTCGGCGCGTGGCGGCGGCTGGAACGGCGGCTCGGTGACCTCGGGGTGAGATGGCGCGGCATGGTCACGTGGTGCGAGCCGGGCGCCGAGGAGCAGGCCCGCTTCGACGGCGAGCTGGCACGCCGGCAGGCGTGGGGCGGCCCGGCGCGGCGCGTGGACGCCGCGGAGATCGAACGCCTCGTGCCCGGTTGCCGTCCCGGCCCCGTGGGCACCGGCTTCTACGGTCCTGACGAGGGCAACGTCGACCCGGGCGTCGCCGTCGCCGCGCTGCTCGGCGCGTGCGCGGACCTCGGGGTGGACATCCGGTGGCCGTGCGCGGCGCGCGGCGTGGCCACGTCCGGCGGCACGGTCACCGGCGTGGACACCGCCGACGGGCGGATCGCCTGCGACGCGGTGGTGTTCGCGTGCGGCGTCGACACGCCCGCGCTGGTCGCCGACGCCGGCATCGACGTGCGGCTCGTCGAGTCGTACGGCGCGATCGTGCACCTGCGGCCCATGCCGCGGTTCCTCGGCCCGGTCGTCCAGGCGCCGAACGCGCACGCGCTCCAGCGCCCCGACGGCCGGGTGCTCATCGCGCGGCACTACGCGGGCACGCCGGTGGAGGAGGCGCGCGACATCGACGCCGAGCTGATGCTGCGCGACGCGGCCGAGGTGCTGCCCGCGCTGGCGAACGCCGAGGTCGAGCGGGTCACCGTCGGCTCGCGCATCCTGCCCGCCGACGGGCTGCCGATCATCGGCCGCGCGCCGGACGTCCCGGACCTCAGGTGCGTCGCGACGAACGCCGGCATCTCGCTCGGCCCGCTGCTCGCCCAACTGCTCGCCACCGAGATCGTGGACGGCGCCGACGTCGAGCCGCTGCGCCCGTACGACGCGCGGCGGTTCGCGGGAGGCCCCGATGCCGGCTGATTTCCCGCTGCTCACCGCGCCGTTCGAGCTGGGCGGCCACCGGGTGGCCAACCGCATCGTGCTGACCGCGCACGGCGAGCACCTCGCCACGGACGGCCTGGTCACCGAGGCGCTGACGGCCCACCACGAGCGCCGGGCGCGCGGCGGCGCCGGGCTGATCGTGGTGGGCGGCTCGGCCGCGGTGTCGCCGACCGCGTCCAACCCGGCGCTGATCAGCCTGTGGGACCCGCGCAACGACGCGCCGCTCGCCGCGCTCGCCGACCGGGTGCACGCGCACGGCGCCGTGCTGCTCTGCCAGGCCACGCACCGCGCCACCCGGGAGCTGCCCGGCGGCCTCGACGCGCACCACGTCGCGCCGTCGCCGTCCGCGTCGGTCCCGCCGTACGGCGCGCCGGCCGTGCTGACACGTACGGACATCGACGACCTGGTCCGGCGGTACGCCGCGGCGGCGCGGCGGCTCGCGGACAGCGGGTTCGACGGCATCGAGGTGAGCGCGCTCGGCACCCACCTGATCGAGCAGTTCTGGAGCCCGGTGCTCAACCGCAGGGACGACGAGTACGGCGGCGCGCTCGCCAACCGGATGCGGTTCGGGGTGCGGGTCGTACGGGCGATCGCGGACGCCGTGCCGGACGGGTTCCTGCTCGCGTTCCGGATGTCCGCCGACCTGCACTCCGCGGCCGTGGGCCTCGGCGCCGGCGACCTGCTGGAGATCGCGGCGGCGATGGGGCGGCTCGGCCGCATCGACCTGTTCGACATCGCCGGCGGCAGCGGCATGAGCGTACGCGCGCACACCGCCGCCGTGCCCACCGACGACTTCCCCGTGAAGTGCAACAACGCCGCGGCCGCCGCCGTACGCGCGGTCGTGGCAGCGCCGGTGCTGGTGGCCGGGCGGATCCTGACGCCGGAGCAGGGGGAGGAGACGCTCGCGGACGGCGCCGCGGACCTGGTCGGCATGACCCGCGCGCTGATCGCCGACCCCGACCTGCCCCGGCACGTGCGCGGGGGCCGCGCCGGGCGGGCGCGGCCGTGCATCGCGATCAACGAGGGCTGCCGGCGCGTGGTGGTGAACAAGACCCTCGCGTGCACGGTCAACCCGGAGGTCGGGGCGGCGCCGCTGGACCTCGGCCCGGCCGCCGTGCCGCGCCGGGTGGTCGTGGTGGGCGGCGGGCCCGCGGGCATGGAGGCGGCGCGGGTCGCGGCGCTGCGCGGCCACCGGGTCGTGCTCGTCGAACGCGAGCGCGAGCTGGGCGGCCAGGTCCGGGTCGCCGTACGGCTGCCCGGCCGGCCGCACCTCGCCGGCCACGTGACGTGGCTGGAGCGGGAGCTCGACCTGGCGGGGGTCACCGTACGGCTGGGCACGGAGGCGACCGCGGACGTGCTGCGCGACGAGCGGCCGGACGCGGTGGTCGTCGCGACCGGGGGCGCGGCCGTGGTGCCGCCGGACCTCGGCGCGGCGCTTGGCCCCGCCGTCACGGACGTCGACGTGCTGACCGGCCGCGCCGTGGCCGCGCCGGGGGCGCGCGTCCTGGTGTACGACGCGGAGGGGCACATGCGCGGCGCCGCGCTCGCGTGCCTGCTCGACGAGCGCGGCGCCGCCGTCGACTACGTCACGCCGTTCCCCGCGCCTGCGCACCACCTGGAGCCGCCCAACAAGACCGCCGTCATGCGCCGCCTGCGCCGCTCCGGGGTGCGGCCGCGCTGCGACACGGTGCTGGCCACCGCCGACGGCGCCCCCGTGCTCCGCGACGTGTGGACGGAGGACGAGACGCCGCCGCCCGTCGCGTACGACCTGCCGGTGGTGGTGGGCTACCGGGTGGCGGCGCCGGGTGTTCCGCTGCCGCCGGGCCTCGCCGACGTACGGGTGGTGGGCGACGCCAAGGCCCCCCGCCTCCTCCGCAACGCCATCTCCGAGGGTGCCAGGGCGGGCGCCGCGCTCTGAGCCGCGCTCTGAGCCGCGCTCGGGGGTCAGGCGGCGGGCGGGTCGAGGCGGGGCAGGAACAGGATCGCGTCCACGTCGCCGAGGGCGGCCGGGGCGAGGGGGATGTAGCCGAGGCGGGTGGTGGGGCGGGTGCGGATGCCCGGCGTGGCCGAGATCCGGGCCAGTTCGGCGCCGGTCGCCAGGCGGGGCGTGGTGGCCGCCAGCGCGCCCTCGGCGGTGTCCGCGGGCGGGTCGCCGATGTCCAGGTACGGTGCGGCGCCCACGGCGAGGGCGACGACCGCGTAGCCGGGCCCGTACGCACGGGCGGTGTGCGCGCCGGCCGGGCTCCAGTAGAGGTCGATGCCGCCCATGTCGATCCACGCCGTACGTGCTGGTTCTGCGCGGAGACCAGGACGGGGCCGCGGCGGCGGTGGGAGCGGGCCGGGCTGCTGCGGCCCGGGCGGGATCGGGCTACCGGCTACCGGGTCTACACGCCCGGCGACGTACGGGACGCGCAGATCATCGGGCAGCTCAGGCGCGGCGGCTACCTCCTCGCGCAGATCGCGCCGCTGCTCGCGGAGCTGCGCGACGCGACGTCACCGGCGTCGGCGGCGGCCGCGATCGCGGACCGCCGCGCCCGCCTCCACGCGCGCGCCCGCGCCATGCTCCGGGCGTCGGCGGAGGTCGGCCACTATCTTCAGGCGCGCGACGCGGCCCGGAACTCCAGCCTGATCTGACCCATCGGCGTCGAGTGCGCGCCGGTCGCGGCGAGCCCCACCCCGGCGGCCAGCGCGGTGAGGTCGTCGGGACCGCGCTCGCGCCCGCCGCACAGCACCAGCATGCGCAGGTTCATCTCCGCGAACGCGGCGCCGCGCGTCTCGGTGTCGTGCTGCTCGATGACCACGACGCGGCCGTCCGCCCCGGCGGCCTCGGCGCAGCGGCGCAGGATCGCCGCGGCCTCGGTGTCCGGCCAGTCGTGCAGCACGCTGCTGAGCACGTACACGTCGCCGCCGGTGGGCAGCGGGTCGAAGAAGCTCTGCCCCACGACGTCGGCGCGCGCGTCGAGGCCGCGGTCGGCCAGGTGCTCGGTGCCGCGCCGTACGGTGTCGGGCAGGTCGACCAGGGTGCCGCGCAGGTGCGGGTTGGCCTCGAGCACCGCGGCGAGCAGGGCGCCGCTGCCGCCGCCGACGTCCACCACGTGGCCGGCCCCCGACCAGTCGTAGCTGGTCGCGGCGTCCGCGGTGTACTCGGGGCCGGACGCCATGGTGGCGTCGAACGACGCGCTCATGGTCGGGTTCTCCGCCAGGTAGCGCCAGAACGGCGCGCCGAAGACCGTCTCCCACGCGGGCCCGCCGGTGCGCACGGTGTGCGCCAGGCCGGTGAAGGCGAGGTCCATCCGGCCGCCGAACCCGTCCACGTCCAGCCAGGACCGCATGCCGGACGGGTGGTCCGAGCGCAGCAGCTCAGCGGGCGCGTTCAGCCCGAACGTGCCGGGCGCGGGCTCGGCGAACACGCCGTGGCAGACCAGGTGGCGCAGCATGCGGGCGAGCGCGTCGGGGTCGGCGCCGGTGCGCTCGGCCAGCTCCGCCACCGGCAGCGGCCCGTCGGCCATCGGGTCGGCCAGGCGCAGGGCCGCCGCCGTACGGACCGCCATCGGCGTGATGAGGTCGATCACCGGTTCGAGCATCTGCCACGGAGACGCCTCCTGCTGGGGCGTGCCGTCCGAGATCGCTGCCATGGGTCCTCCCGCGGGTCGGCGGCCGCCGGTGCCGGGCCGCACGCCCCCATTCTTCCGCGTCGCGGGGCGGGCGGGGCGCCGATGCCGAAGGCCGGGTCTTCGGCGGCACGCGAATTGGTCGGTTGATCCCCTCGTGCGCCGCGTGGCAATTGCGCACCATATTGGCGGTTCCCGCGTACGGACAAAGTCATGGCGGGTGTAAAACCCCGTCATTTGATCTTGGTTGAGATGTATCACGGGAGGTCGATAGCTGAACTGTGATGATCGCTTTCTTGTGCATTCGAGAAATCATCGGGGAATCGCGGGTTCTGGTCACGTAAGGCGCGCCAATGATGCATTCTGCGGTTGTGCCGTTGCATTCCGCCGTCGAGTGCCGATGAGGGATCCGTTTTGATGTCTGCGCAGGTTTCCGACGAACCGGCCGTCGGCTCGCCACCGGTCCGTGCGCTGCTGGCCGGGGTCGGCGCGCTGGTGGTCGGCGGGGGCGGGCTCGCGTGGGCGCTGGCCGCCGCGCCGCCCGCGGCGACGGCGCTCGTGTGGCCGGGCGTCGCCGCGGTCGTGGTGATCGGCGGCGCGGTCGCCGCCGCGGTCTACTACCAGCAGATGCTGCGGCTCTCCCGGGCGCGTGAGGGCGGGTTCGAGCGGTTCTGGAACCGCTGGCGCGCCGACGCCGCGCGCTTCGAGGACACCCTGCGCGAGGTGGGGGAGCGGCTGCGGGCCACCGCCCCGATCGACGACATCGGCGTGCCCGGCGACCCCGTCCTGCGGCGCTTCCTCGACGTCTTCGCCGCCGCCTGCCGCGCCTGCGTGCAGGACGGCGCCCAGTGCCGCACCGAGGTCGCCGACCTCCACGACGACCTGGCGCGGCTCACCGGCGAGTGGCTGCCCCAGGCGGTCACCGGCGTACGGGAGGAGCGGCGCCCCGCCGACCAGGTGCGCGCCGGGATGGCCCGGCCCGCGCGCCCGCTGACCGAGCCCGTGCTCGACGCCGTGGTCGACGCCCTCGCCGACGGCGAGCGGCGCGCCGCGGCCACGCTGAACGCCTGCCAGAACGCCGGCGCCCGCCTCCAGGCCGCCAACCGCAAGACGCTCGCCACGATCGACGGCCTGCTCCGTACGTACGAACGCGACGCCGTGTTCGGCGACCTCATGGCGCTGGACCACGAGATCTCCATGACCGGCCGCATCGCCGACAGCATCGTCGTGCTCAGCGGCGGGCGCACGGGCCGGCGCTGGACCAAGCCGATCGGCATGGAGTCGATCCTGCGCGGCGCGCTGAGCCGCGTCCGCGACTACCCCCGCGTGCGCGTGCAGGCCGGCGCGGACGGCGTGGCGGTCTCCGGCCACGCCGCCGAGGGCGTCATGCACGCCCTCGCCGAACTGCTCGACAACGCGACGAGCTTCTCCCCGCCGCCGGCCGCGGTCGCCGTCTACGTCGAGGACGTCGACGCCGGCGCGATCATCACGATCGAGGACAGCGGGCTCGGCATGCGCCGGCGCGAGCTCGAGCGCGCCCAGCACACCGTGTCCAGCCCGACCGACCTGGCCACGCTGCCGGGCACCCGGCTCGGCCTGCCCGTGGTGGGCCGCCTGGCGGAGAAGCACGGCCTCGAGGTGCACTTCCGCCCGTCGTCGCGCGGCGGCACCGGCGTGGTCGTGATGGTGCCGCGCCACCTGCTCACCGAGGTGCCGGAGCCGCACGCCGAACCCGCGACCGCGCTCCCGGCGGCGCCGCCCGCGCCCGCCCCGCCGCCCGAGGCGCCCGTACGCGCCGACGGCCTGCCGCAGCGCCGCCGCGGCGCGACGCTCACCGGCGAGCCCGAGCCGTCCGCCGAGACCGGCACCGGCGCGGCGCCGCCGGCGTCCGAGGGCAACCCGACCGCCAGGTTCGCGGCGTTCCGGCGCGCCCTCGGCCCGGCCGCCGACACCACCGAAGCCGCCGACCCCGACGGCAGGGAATGAGATGAGCACCCCCCACGATCTCGGCTGGATGCTGGAGTCCCTGCGCAGCGACACCCCGGGCGTGCAACACGTCCTCGTGCTGTCCACCGACGGCCTGAAGGCCAGCTACAGCGCCGGCCTGACCGCCGACGACGCCGACCAGCTCGCCGCCATCGCGTCGGGCTTCCAGAGCCTCGGCCTGGCCGCCGCGGCCCACTTCGGCAGCGGCGCGGGCTGGGCGCGCAACCTGGTCGAGTACCCCGGCGGCATGCTGCTCATCATCCCCGCGGGCCCCGGCTCCCAGCTCGCCGTGGTGGCCGCCGAGGACGCCGACATCGACCTCATCGGCACCCACATGGCCGGCCTGGTCGAGCGCATCGGCACCCACCTGGCCACGCCGCCGCGCGACACACCGCTGTCGGAGACGGCCAACCCGCCCTCATGAGCCCGCGCCGCGTCGACGAGGAGGACCCCGATCGGCTCTACACCCTGACCGGCGGGCGCACCACCGCGGGCCACCGGCTCGACCTCGTGGCCCTGGTGGTCGGCGCGCGCGAGCCGCACCCCGGCATGCCGTCCGAGCAGGCCAGGATCCTCCGCCTGTGCGCGGCCACGCCGGTGTCGGTGGTGGAGCTGTCCGCCGAGCTGCGGCTGCCCGTGACCGTCGTGCTCATCCTCCTCGGCGACCTGCTCGACGCCGGCCACATCGCCGTACGCCACCCGACGCGGACCGATCCGCGGGAGAAGCCGTCCCCCGAGCTGCTGAAGGAAGTGCTGCGTGGACTCCAGACGCTCTGACACCGCGGAGACCGGGCGGGCGCCGCTGGCCACGACGGCGCGCAACGGCGTGAAGATCGTCATCGTCGGCGGGTTCGCGGCCGGCAAGACCACGATGGTCGGCGCGGTGAGCGAGATCAGGCCGCTGAGCACCGAGGAGCTGATGTCGCGCGCCGGCGTCGGCGTCGACGACACGGGCCCGCTGACCACCAAGAACGCCACCACCGTCGCGTTCGACTTCGGCCGCATCAGCCTGAACCCGCACACCGTGCTGTACCTCTTCGGCGCGCCGGGCCAGAAGCGGTTCTGGTACCTCTGGGACCAACTGTTCGCCGGCACCCTCGGCGCCGTCGTCCTCCTCGACCCGCGCCGCCTCGAGGACTCCTGGTACGCCATCGACCGCCTCGAACACCACGGCACGCCGTTCCTCGTCGCCGTCAACCGCTTCGCGGCCCCGGGCCCCACGCTGGACCAGCTCCGCGACGCGCTCGACCTGCCCGCCGGGGTCCCGATGGTCGACTGCGACGCCCGCGAGCGCGAATCCGGCAAAAACGTGCTGATCAGCCTCGTCACCCACCTCAGCCACCTCTACGCGGAGACCACCCCGTGACAGATCACCAGCCCACCGAGACCGCCGACCCCACCACCGAGCCGCCCACCGGGGAGCCCGCGCACCCCGACGCCGTACGCCTGTACGGGCCGGAGTTCGCCGCCGACCCGGCCGCGCTCTACCACCGCATGCGGGAGCGGTTCGGC
This sequence comes from Streptosporangiaceae bacterium, assembly GCA_036502625.1. Lineage (GTDB taxonomy): Bacteria > Actinomycetota > Actinomycetes > Streptosporangiales > Streptosporangiaceae > DASXYG01. Next base: position 206,754 of record DASXYG010000107.1, on the reverse strand, counting down.
GCGGTCGCGCCCGTCCTGCTCGACGGCGACCTGCCCGCCTGGCTGCTGCTTGACCACCGGGTCGTGCACGAGGTCACCGGCAACCCGAAGATGTTCGCGCGCGACACCCGCCGCTGGAACGCCTACGACGCGATCCCCGCCGACTGGTCGCTCGCGCCGTACGTCGCGTGGATGCCGTCGATCATGTACGCCGAGGGCGCCGCGCACCAGCGCCGCGCCGGCGCCGTCGGCGACGCGCTCGACGCGTTCGACCGCACCGAGCTGGCCGCCGTGTGCGCGCGGCTGTCCGACGACCTGATCGACGGGTTCGCCGGCCGCGGCGAGGCCGACCTGATCGCCGACTACGCGAACCGCATCCCGCTGCTCGTCATCGCGTACATGTACGGCTTCGGCAGCGACGAGACCCCGGCGCTGGCCCGCGACGTCGCCGACTCCCTCGACGAGGGGGAGGAGGCCAACAAGGCGCACCAGCGGATCCAGGCCCGCATGCGGCAGCTCGTCGCCGACAAGCACGACCACCCCGGCCCGGACGTCCCGTCGCGGCTGCTCGGCCACCCGGCCGGGCTCAGCGCCGAGGAGATCATCATCGATCTGCTCATCGTGATGGCCGCCGCCCAGCAGCCGACCGCGAACTGGATCGGGAACACGCTGCGGCTGATGCTGGTCGACGACGACTTCTCCCTCACCCTCCAGGGCGGCCGCAGCAGCGCCGACCACGCGCTGAACCAGGTGCTGTGGGAGGACACCCCCACGCAGAACTTCATCGGCCGGTTCCCCGTCCACGACTGCGTGCTCGCGGGGCAGCACATCCGCAAGGGCGACCTGCTCATCCTCGGCCTGGCCGCGGCCAACGGCGACCCGCGGCTGCGGGCGGCGCGCGACGCCGGGTCCGGCGGCGCGAACCGGGCGCACATGTCGTTCGGCCACGGCGAGCACGGCTGCCCGTTCCCCGCGCCCGAGCTCGCCGAGGTGATCGCGAAGGCGGCCGTCGAGGTGCTCCTCGACCGGCTGCCGGACGTCCGCCTCGGCCGCCCGGCCGACACGCTCACCTGGCACCCGTCGGTGTGGATGCGCGGCCTGCACGCCCTGCCGGTGGTGTTCACGCCGACCCGGCACACCGCGAGCTGACCGCGGTCAGCCGGCCGGGGTGAACACCACCTCGACCGACGCGGGGCCGCGGGTGAACACGCCGCGTTCCCGTACGCCCGGGTCGTGCGCGAGCCGGGCGTCCGGCATGGCGTCGAGCAACTGGTCGACGCCGACCTCCACCTCGGTCTTCGCCAGCAGCGCGCCCACGCAGAAGTGGCGGCCGAGCGCGAACGCCAGGTGGTCGGCCGCGGCGCCGAACGCGTTCCTGGTGGACAGGTCCGTACGGAAGATGTCGAACGCGTCGGGCGCGGCGTAGCGGCGGTCGTCGCGGTTGGCGGACCCGATCAGGCAGGTCACGGTGGAGCCCGCGGTGACCGTGCCGCCGGACAGCTCGACGTCCTCGGTCGGCTGCCGCATGATCATGTGCACCGGCGGGGAGTAGCGCAGCGTCTCGGCGAACGCCTGCGGGATGAGCCCGCGGTCGCGGCGTACGGCGGCGAGCTGGTCCGGGTGCTGGAGGAGGTTGGCGAAGACGCTCGCGATGGCCTTGTCGGTGGTCTCGCCGCCGGCCGCGAGCAGCAGGCTGCAGAACGCCTTGATGTCCTCGTCGCTCATGGACACGCCGTCGATCTCCGCCGCGCAGAGCTGCGACAGCAGGTCGTCGCCGGGGTCGGCGCGGCGGGCGCGGATGACCGGGATCATGTACGCCGCGAACTCCTCGCGGGTGCGCAGGCCCGCGGCCGTGACGTCGGGGTCCTGGGCGAGGTTGCCGAGGAACGCGATGATCGCGGTGTACCACCCGTGGAAGCGCTCGTGGTCGGACTTGTCGAGCCCGAGCATGTCGGCGATGACGTTCACCGGGAAGCGCGTCGCGAACTGGTCGACGAGGTCGGCCTTGCCGGCGTCGCGGAAGCCGTCGATCAGCTCGCGGGCGTTGCGCTCGATCACCGGCAGGAACCGCTCGCGCAGCTCGCTGCCGCGAAACGACGGCGTGACCAGGGCGCGGCGCACCGCGTGGTCGCGGCCGTGCAGTTGCAGGATCGTCCGCCCGTGCACCGGCTCCAATTGCCAGTCGTAATTCGCCGTGCTGAAACGGGGGTCCTTGAATGCGGTCTGGACGTCGTCATACCGGGAGACGACCCAGCTTCCGGTGCCTTCGTGCCACATCACGGGGGCACGGTCGCGCAGCACCCGGTACGCGGAGTACGGGTCTTCCGCGAATTCCTCGGACAGGATATCCGGTAGCTCGCCGGTCACCGCCATGACCGCTCCTCGTTTCGCGGGAAAATGACCCCATGAGAGTAGATAAGAACGATTGCGCAGTCCACCGATAGCGGCCGAAACGCTATTTCCGGACCGTAATTTCCGAATGGCCGCGCGGACGGCCGGCACGGCAGAATGAGGCGGTATGGCGATCATCGAGCTTGACGGCGTGCGGCCGCTCACGTACGACCTGATGGCCGGCGACATCATCGCGTTCATCGAGGAGGCCGTCGGCGGCCCGGCGCACCTCGTGGGGCACAGCGACGGCGCGAACGTCGCGCTGCACGTGGCGCTGCGCCGGCCCGACCTGGTCCGGAAGGCCGTGCTGATCAGCGGGAACTTCCATCATGACGGGCTGCTCCCGGTGGTGTTCGACGACCTGACGGACCCGGGCGTCATCGCCGCGCTCGGCCCCCGCTACGGCGAGGTGTCGCCCGACGGCGAGGCGCATTTCCCGGTGCTCGCGGAGAAGGTGCTCCGCATGGCGCGCGCGGAGCCCACGCTGACCGAGGACGACCTCGCGGCGGTCGCCGTCCGCACGCTCGTGATGGCCGGCGACGACGACGTCGTGCGCCTGGAGCACACCGCCGCCCTGTACCGCGCCGTCCCCGGTGCCGAGCTGGCCGTCGTGCCGGGCACGTCCCACCTCCTGGTGCTGGACAAGCCCGGCACGGTCTACGGCCTCGTCGCCGACTTCCTCGCCACGGACCCGGTGCCGACCCTGGCGCCCATCCGCCGCGCGCCCTGACCCCGTACGGACCTCAGCCCGTGCGTTTCGGGGTGGCGCGGGCGCCGACGTGCACGTAGTGCTCGCCGGTCGGGAGGTCGTAGAAGGTGACCGGCATCCAGGTCTGGACGCCCGGTTCGCGGACGCAGTAGAGGTCGCCCGTCGCGTCGGCCGGCACCAGCGTCAGGGTCTGCGACGGCTCGGGGGTGAGCGCGGCCAGCGGCCCGGTGGCGGTGATGCGGATGGTCGGGGTGCCGTCGTCGGTGAAGACGTCGATGCGGCTCGAGGCGCGCTCGTACGTGCCCTCGTGCGGCGTGAGGTCCGTCGCCGGCGGGTCCCGCGGCGGCGCGAGCGGCTCGGGGACGGCGACGCCCGCGAGGTCGGCGAAGATCTCGCGGTAGAGGTCCTGGAAGAGGTCGCGGGTGTGGCCGCCGTTGGTGAGCAGCACGACCGCCAGCCCGTGCGACGGCAGGACGCGCAGGAACGCCGACTGGCCGATGGTGTTGCCGTCGTGGCCGACGAGGCGGCGGCCGTCCCAGCCGAACCGGATCCAGCCGAGGCCCCACGAGTCGCCGAGCGTGTACGGGTCGGGCACCTCGGTGCGCTCGTCCCGCATGGCCGCGGCCGACTTCGCGCTCAGCACCCGCGTGCCATCGGGCGCCAGGCCGTCGGTGAGGTGCATCCGCGCGAAGCCGAGGACGTCCGCGGCGGTGGCGGTCACCAGGCCGGCCGGGCCGACCGCGCGGGGGAGCTGCCAGATGGGGGCGGGCGCGGGGTCGGCCCCGGCCTCCCCGATGTGGCCGACGGCGGCGCGGTGGAGGAGCGCCTCCTCGGGGAGCGTCACCGTGTGCTCGAGGCCGAGCGGGGTGCGGAGGTGGTCGCGGATGGCCGCGTCCCAGGTGGCGCCGGTGATCTTCTCGATGACGCGGCCGAGGAGGACGAAGCCGGCGTTGCAGTACGACCAGGTGGCGCCGAGCGGGTGGGTCTGCGCGGCGTCGCGCAGGACGTCCACGTAGCGCTCCACGCAGTCGTCGCCGCGGCCGGTGTCGGTGAACAGGTCGCCGTCGATGCCGCTGGTGTGCGTGAGCAGGTGGCGTACGGTCACCCGGGCGGCGACGGCGTCGTCCGCGAGGCGCAGCTCCGGCAGCACCTCGGCTACCGGGGTGTCCAGGGTCAGCTTGCCGTCGTCGACGAGGCGCATGGCGACGGTGGCGGTCCACACCTTGGTGATCGACCCGATCTGGAACACGGTGTCGGTGGTGACGGGGACGCCGGTGGCGGTGCTGGTGACGCCGTACGCGGCCTCGGCGAGCTCGTCGGGCGCGCCGTCCGCGCCGAGGCGCAGGATGCCGAGGGACGCGCCGGGCACCGCGTGCCGGGCGGCCAGCGTCGCCAGGCGCCGCTCCCAGTGCGCGGCGTCGATCGGGGCGGGGCGTACGGTGCCGGGCGTGCCGGCGTAGCGCTGGACCCAGTCGACGAGGCGGCGGCCGAAGTCGCGCCGCTGCGACGGGCGGCCGGACAGCACGAACAGGTGCGACGCGCCCGGGTACAGCACCAGCTCGCTGGGCACGCCGCGGACGCGCAGCGCCGAGTGCCACAGTTTCGCCTGGTCCGCCGGGCAGCGGAGGTCGTCCGCGCCGTGCAGGACGAGCGTTGGGGTGGTGACCGCGTCGACCCGGGCGTACGGCGACATCTCGGCGAGGTGGCCGGGGTCGGTCCAGGGGAGGCCGCGCAGCTCGTGCACGGCGAGGTCGTGGCCCGCGTCGGAGGCGCCGGCCATGCTGGGCAGGTCGCTCACGACGCCGCCGGCGACGGCCGCGGCGAACCGCCGGTCGCGGCCGGTGAGGTAGCAGGTCATGAACCCGCCGTAGCTGTACCCGGCGACCGCGAGCCGCCGCGGGTCCGCGAGGCCCTCGGCGACGAGGGCGTCCAGGGGTTCGAGGAAGTCCGCGGCGTCGCCGGTGCCCCAGCCGCCCCGTACCGCGCCGAAGAAGTCCGCGCCGTAGCCGTCGCTGCCGCGCGGGTTGACCAGCAGCACGGCCCACCCGTGCGCGGCCAGCTCCTGCTGGTAGAGGTGGTGCTCGTCCGCGGCGCCGCTCCACGCGTTGTGCGGCCCGCCGTGGATGTCGAGCAGCAGCGGCAGCGGCCCGGCGGCCCCGGGGTCCCGGACGAGCCAGCCGTGCACGGTGGTGCCGTCGGAGATCGCGAACGTACGGGGTTCGCGGACGAAGGGCTCGGCGAGGCCCGCGCCGTGGTCCGTGCACACCGTTTCGGCGCCCGCGGCCACCGTCACGATCTCGCCGTACGAGGTGGGGGTGCCGAGGACGAGGGCGGTCGTGTCCGTGTCGCGGGCGGCCGACATGCCCGTCACGGTGCGGCCCGCGCCGGTGACGACGGGGCGGGGGGACGCGCCCGGGGTGACGGCGTAGACGTGGGTGTCGCCGTCGTCGCGGACGCAGAAGAGGATCGTGCCGTCCGGGGTGGTCTGGGGCGGGGCGCCCGGGTAGCCGGGGGCGCCGGGCATGACGTTGCGGTCGAGGGCGCCGGAGAGGTCCTCCGGCGCGCCGTCGAGGGGGAGGCGGACGAGGCGCACCGAGCCGAACGGGCCGCCCTGGCCCGCCACGGCGAGCAGGGCGGTGCCGTCGGGGGTCCAGGAGGCCGCGGAGACGTAGCCGTCGGCGGCGCCGATGCGCTGCGGCGCCGCGCCGGAGGCCAGGTCGAGGACGTACGGGGCGGAGCAGCGGGTGAGGTCGGCGTCGTCGCCGGTGGCGGCGGTGAAGACCAGCCGCGCGCCGTCCGGCGACCAGGCGGGGGCGGACGCCGAGCGCGGGCCCTCGGTGACCGGGCGGGTCGCGCCGGTGGCCGGGTCCGTGACGTGGACGTGCGCGCGGACCGTGCCGAGCAGGCCCGCGCCGTCGGCCTGGTAGTCGAGGCGGGCGGTCACCAGCGGGCGGCCCGGCGCGCCGGGCGCGGTGTCGACCGGCGCGGTGCACGCGATCCGGGTGCCGTCCGGGCTCCACACCGGCGCCCCGGCGCCCAGCGGCAGGTCGGTGACCGGCTCCGGCTCGCCCCCGTCCACGGGCAGCACCCAGATCTGCGGCGGGCCGCCGGCGGCCCGGAGGAACGCGATCCGGTCCCCGTCCGGCGACCACGCGGGGGAGCGGTCGTCCGGACCGCGGGTGAGCGCCCGCGCCCCCGAGCCGTCCGCCGCCGCCCACCACAGCGCGCGCTCCGTCCGGTCGGCCGCGTCGGCCGTGTCGGTCGCGTCGCCGCAGGTGGAGCGGCGGAGCGCGTAGGCGACGCGGGTGCCGTCCGGGGACAGGGACGGGGTCTCCGGGACGGACAGGGACGTGATGTCGCTGACGCTCGGGCGCCGGGGCATCGTCGGCTCCTCTCTCGCGGCGTCGTCGCCGCAGGGTCGCGGACCGGGATCTGCCGTACGGATCATCGGCCCCGCAGCGGCCGGCCGGGGAACGCGTCGGCGCGCAGCTCGCCGTCGCGCACCACGAACGTGCCGTCCACGAGCAGGTGGCGCACGCCCTGGGCGGTCCGGGTCGGGTCGGTGAACGTGGCGCGGTCGGTGACGGTCTCGGGGTTGATCACCACGATGTCGGCGTCGGTCCCGGCGGCCAGCCGCCCCTTGCCGCGGATCGCCGGGCACACCGCGTCGAGGACCCGGGCCGGCAGGTACGCGCAGCGGCGGAACGCCTCGAGCCACGTCCAGGCGTGCTGTTCGCGGACCATGACCCGCAGCGACTTCGTGAACGTGCCCGCGGTGCGCGGGTGCGTACGGCCGCCCGCGGGCAGCGGCCACTCGGTGCTCTCGTGCGCGCCGCCGGGGAAGGCCACGGCCATGGCGTCGCTGGCCACGATGCCGTCCTCGAAGGCCAGCGCGTGGCGCAGCAGCGCGGCGTCGGCCTCGTCGGCCTCGTCGATGAAGTGCACGATGCACGGCGCGCCGGGGTCCCGCTCGCGGATCTCGCGGAGCCTGGCCGCGTCGGCGACGCGCTCGCCGGTGTCCACGATCACCAGGTCGGACGGCTTCAGGTCCCAGACGGGCAGCCGCTCGGGGGACAGGAAGAACGCGCCGATCGCGGTGGACCCGGCGCCGTACGGATAGGCCTCGACGGTGACCGCCGAGCCGCCGCGCCGCGAGGCGTCCAGCGTGGACAGCACGCGGTCGATGTGCCGCCGCGAGGTGCTGTTGACGTGGCAGTGGTGCATGGCCGCGCCGGTCTCGGCGGCGGCCGCGGCGATCTCGGTCGAGCCGTCGATCGGGGTGGTGGGGTCGGCCTCGATGAGCTCCCGTACGTGCGTGAACGTCGGGGCGCCGGCCCGTGCGGCGAGCCGGGCCACGTCGAGGAACTCCGTCGGGTCCGTACGCGGCGCGTAGCCGAGCAGGACGCCGACGCCGAGCCCGCCGGCCGCCAGCTCGCCTTCGAGCAGGCCGAGCCAGGCCGCGCGCTCGGCCGGCGAGGACGACCGCTGCCACTCGGGCTCGCCGAGGACGGCGAGCGTGTCGGTGGTGGGGGCGCCGGTGTGCGCCTGGAAGCGGGTGGCGGCCCAGGACGCGGCGTAGCCGTAGTGCAGCGGCCGGCCCTGCTCGGCGGCCTTCCGGTACGCCGGCTCCACGCTGACCGCGCCGGCCTCGAGCTCCAGGGTGGCGCACACGCCGTCCATCGCCTGGAGCCGCTGGCCCGCGATGGAGTCGACGTGGCTGTGCAGGTCGATGAACGCGGGACCGACGATCATGCCGGTCACGTCGACCACCCGGGCGTCCGGGTCCGCGTCCGCCCCGGCGCCGACCGCCGCGACCTTCCCGTCGCGGATCAGCACGTCCGCCGGCCCGGAGAACCCCGTGCCCGGGTCGCACACCGTGCCGCCGCGCAGCACCACGCTCGTCATCGATCCCTCCTCAGCGCCTCGACGGCGCGCGCCGCGGCGAACCCGATGAACGCGTCGCGCTCCGGCGCCTGCGACCGGGCGTCGACCGCCCGGGTGAACACCGCCACGGCGAACCGCCCGCCGTCCCCGTAGTCGATCACACCGACCTCGTTGCGGATCGTCGGGAGGGTCCCCGTCTTCCCGCTGATCCGTACGTCGTCGGTGGCGAACCCCGAGCGGAGCCGGTGCGGCCACACCTGCAGCCCCATCCACCGGCGCACCTCGGCGCACGCCTCGGCCGGCGCCGCCTCGTCCCGCCAGACCAGCCCGAGCAGCGTGGTCATGTCGGCGGCGGTCGTGCGCTGGCTGCGCATCGGGTCGAGCGCGCGCAGGCTCCCGAGCTGCTCCGGGGTGAGCGCGGTGAGGACGCGCTCGTCGTCCTCGTAGCCGAATCCGAGGTCCTCGCCGATCGTGGCGAGCAGTTCGGCGCAGTCCTGGTCGATGAAGCTCCCGTGCAGCCCGAGCCGGTCGAGGAGCGCCGCGACGGCGGGCTTGCCGACCTTGGCGAACACGATGTCGGTGGCGACGTTGTCGCTGATGCCGATCATGAGCGTCGCCAGCGTGTCCAGCGACAGCGTCGCCGCGTGCCGGAACGTCGCCAGCCCGTACGGCGACGGCACCTTCGGCCCGGCCTCGACCGTGATCGGCTCGGCGAGGTCGACCTCGCCGGCCACCGCCTGGCGCGCCAGCTCCACCGCGACCGGCACCTTGAACACCGACGCGGGCACCACCGGGTCGCCGCCGCCGATGCCGAACTCCGCCGTGCCGTCGATGTCGCGCGCGTGCATCGAGACCTGGACGCCCACCTCGCGGGCGCGGTCGAGGATGACCTGCTCCATCAGACTCCCTTCCGGACGAAACTGAAATCGTCGGGGCGCGCGGGCATGCGCAGCGCCAGCCCGGCGGCGATCAGGCTCGCCACGGCCAGCAGCCCGAACGCCGCCCCGTAGGAGACGTTGTCGACGAGCACACCGAGCAGCAGGGGCGCGGACAGCCCGGCGACCTGCCCGCCGAAGTTGAACACGCCCATGCCGGTTCCGGTCAGCGACGACGGCAGCACCCGCATCGGCAGGCCGACCAGCGCCATGGAGCCGAGGCCGCCGATTCCGGACGCGATCGTCTCGAAGACGATGAACGTCTCGGCGGAGCCCACGAACGCCATCGGGATCATGAAGATGCCGGAGACCAGCGTCGTCACGAACAGGTACGGGCGCGGGCGCGCCTGGAAGTACCGGTCGAACAGCCAGCCGCCGAGGATCGTCGTGACGAAGCTGACCAGCAGCGGAATCGACGCGAGCACCCCGGTCTGCCCGATCGAGATGCCCTTGCCCACCTGGAGGTAGCTGGGCACCCAGGTGATCAGCCCGTACACCACGAAGTTGAACGCGCAGAACACCGCGGCCAGCATCCACACCTGCGGCGAGCGCAGCACCGCGCGGCGCGCCTCGGGGGTGGGCTTCGCCGGGCCGCCCTGGTCGTCGCGCAGGCGGGCGGGCAGCTTGCGGGGGATGACCAGCCAGAGGACCACGCCGATCACGGCGCCCGCCCCGGCCAGCCACATGAACGACCCGCGCCAGCCGTACGCGATCAGCAGCGGCGCCATGATCAGCGGGGTGACGCCGGTGCCGATGCCCGAGGCCGACGTCATGAGGCCGGTCACGGTGCCGCGGTTGTGCGGCGTGGTGCGCTCGGAGATCGTCTTGAACACCGAGGCGGGGAAGAAGCCCTGGGACGCGCCGAACAGCGCCCGTATCCCGATCAGCACGGCGAACGACGTGGCCAGGGCGGTGCCCAGGGTGAACGCCGACCACAGGACCAGGGTCGTGAGCATGACCATGCGCGCGCCCAGCTTGTCGGCGACGAGGCCCGCCGGGATCTGGCAGATCATGTAGACGACGGCGAACGCGGACACCAGCGAGCCCTGGAGCGTCGCCGACAGGGAGAACTCCTTGCCGATCGCCGGCAGCACCATGCTGACGGCGAAGCGGTCCACGTAGTCGATGGAGAAGGCGAGCATCAGGATCACGCCGGTCGTGAGGCCGATCCGGCGGATGCGCGCGGGGCTCGGGCCCGGATCGGCCCGCTGCTCTTCGGCGGTTGGGTGCGACATGGCGTCCTCTTTCAGCGCAGCGGATCAAGCCAGGCCAGCTCGGGTGGCATGGCACCGGTCATGATGTGGTCGGCCAGCAGCCGGCCGGTGAGCGGCCCGAGGGTCACGCCCCACATCCCGTGTCCCCCGGCGATGTACACCCCGTCGGTGGCCGACGGGCCCACGAGGGGCACGCCGTCGGCGGTGAGCGGGCGCGCCCCCACCCACCGGTCCCGTACCTGGTCCCACCCCGCGTCGAGCAGCGGCCGCACGGCGCGTACGGTCGCCGGGACGTGCGCCGGGTCCGGCGGCGCGTCGGGGCGCTGGAACTCCATGACCCCCGTGACGCGGGCCCGCCCGTCGCGCGGCGCCAGCGCCGACCGTACGGCCGGGAAGTACAGCGGGCCGCGCAGCGGACGGCGCAGCGGCACGGTGAAGCTGTAGCCGCGCCCGCCGAACTGCGGCACCCGCACTCCGTGCGCGGCGGCAAGCCCCGGAAGCCAGGCGCCGGCGGCCAGCACGACCGCGTCGGCGTCGCGCGTCCCGTCCGCCGTACGGACCACGGTCCGCCCGCCCTGGCGGGCCACGCCGGTGACCCGGGCGTGCTCGGTGACCTTGCCGCCGCGGACGCGCACCTGCTCGGCGAGCGCGGCGGTGTAGGCGACCGGGTCGAGGTAGCGCTGGCCCATGACCCGTACGGCGAGCGCGATCCGGTCGGTCAGGTTCGGCTCGGCCTCCCGCGCCTGCGCGCCGGTCAGGATGTCCATTTCGACGGGCTGGCCGGCGGCGGCGACGGCGTCCAGCTCGTGCAGGATGCCGTCCGCGTCGGCGGCGCGGGCGAACGCGGCCAGCACCGCGGCCTCGCGCACCGGGGCGGGCACGCCCGCGTCGCGCTGCGCGTCGAAGGCCGCGAAGATCCGCTCGTTCAGCCGCCGGTAGCCGCCCATCGCGCGCGCCCACTTGGCGTCGGTGCAGTTGCGCGCCAGGTGCCACAGGAACCGCGCGCGCTCCGCGTCCGGCCGCCACGGAACGCGTACGGGGGAGCGCGGGTCCAGCACCGCGCGCACGCCGTACCGCAGGACCGACGGCTCGGGCAGCGGCACGGTGAACGCCGGCGAGATGTAGCCCGCGTTGCCCCACGAGGAGCCGGCGCCGGCCGCGCCCTTGTCGAGCACCTCGACCTCGGCGCCGTGGCCGAGCAGCGACCAGGCGCAGGACAGGCCGACCATGCCCGCGCCCACGACCACGACACGTGTGGGTGCCATCCGCCCCGTCTCCGTTCGCACCGGTTGCTTTCAGGTAGGCACCGTACGATCCGGGCGGTCCGCCCGGTTCGGTCCGGGGGCACAACGTGGCGGGCGCCGTTCGTCCGATCGGACGAAAACGCTAGCCGTCGAGGACGCGCAGTTGCAGCATGGCCGCGAAGCGTGCCTCCGGGTCGGCGAGATCGACCTCGCCGACCTCGGCCACCCGCCGCAGCCGGTAGCGGAACGTGTTGGGGTGGACGTGCAGGGCGGCCGCCGCGGCCCGTACGTCGCCGAACGCGTCCAGCCAGGCGGTGAGCGTCGCGACCAGGCTGGTGCCGTGCCGCGCGTCGTAGTCCTGGAGGCGGGCCGGCGGCCCGCTCGGCCGGTCGCCGTGCGCCGCCGCGAGGTCGCGCAGCTCAAGGAGCATGGCCTGCATGTAGACGTCGGCGAGGCGGGCGACCCGCATCGCCGGCCGGTACGTGCGCAGCGCGCGCAGCGCCCGGGTGGCGCTGGTGCGCGCGCCCGCCAGCTCCGCCGGGGTCCGCGCGCACGGGCCGACGCCGATCACCGCCGGCACGCGGTCGCCGAGGCGGGCCAGGAAGTCGCGGGCGATCCGCACGGCGCGCTCCTCGGCGTCCGCGCTGCCCCGGTCGACCGGCAGCAGCCCGTAGACGACCTGCTCGACCGGCGCGACCGCGCTGCGCGGGTGCATCGCGGACAGGTGCAGGGCGAATCCGTCGCTGACCCGCTGCCGCTCGGTCTCCCGGTTCGTCTCGTCGGCGATGGACACCGCGTCGCCGGACGGCTCCGGCACCGCGAGGGCCAGCACCACCACCGGCGTGCCGGCCAGCCCGAGCCGCTCCAGCGCCGCCTGCGACCCCGGCCCGCCCTCGAGCGCGGTGCTGAGCAGCTCCGCGCGCAGCCGCCGCTGCACCCCGGTGCCGGCCCGTACGCGCAGCAGGTGCAGCGCGACCAGCTTCGCGGCGTCGGCGAGCGCGTCGCTGCGCCCGGCGTCGAGCGGCTCGTGCACCGCCGCCCAGATCGACCCGAGCAGCTCGTCGCCGGCGCGTACGGCGATGGCGGCGCGCGACATCGTGATCGTGGGGATGCCGACGCCGACGGCCGTCATGTCCACGTAGATGGGCCGGTCGCTGCGGTACAGCTCGTCGAACACGCCGACGTCGGCCAGGGCGCGCGCGTACTTCTGCGGCACCTGGCGGCCGAGCACGGTCTCCACCCGCGGCTCGTCCGCCTCGTCCTGGTTGCCGGAGAACGCCAGCACGCGCGAGCTGCGGTCCTCGATCGTCACCGGCGCGTCGAGCTGCGCGGCGATCGCGTTGGCCAGCGAGAACAGGTCGCCCGAGGGGAAGCCGCCGAGCGTCTCCGCCTCCTCGAACGGCACGCCGTCCTCCGCGAGCACGGTCCGCAGCAGCGCCGTGACCTGCACCCACGACGCCCCGGCGACGAGCCCGAGCAGCACGATGCCGGACCGCTCCGCCGCCTCGCGCACCCGGGCGCCCGCGGACACCGGCGAGCGTACGACGACCGCGCCCGCGCGGCCGTCCACCTGCGCGAGCAGCCGCTCCACCTGCGCCGCGTCGTGCACGCCGACGCCGAGCACCACCGCGCGCGCCGGCATGACCTGCTCGTCGGCCGCGTCGTGGATGACGACGCCGCCGATGCCGGTCACGCGTTCGGGGTCGCCGCAGACGACCTCGAGCAGCGTGCCGCCGAGGTCTTCGAGCACCCGCGCCAAGCTCGCCCGGACCATCGCGCCATCCTAGGCAGGTCTCATGGCCGGGCTGGTCAGGCGGGTGGGCGGCCGGTCAGGTCGACGGTGGCCACGGTCGCGAGCTGCGGTTCGGCGACGTTGACGGTGGCGGCCTCCCAGCGGATCGTGGCCGTGCGGTGGTCGATGTCCAGCGTGGACAGGGAGTTGGAGAACCACGGCCGCCGGTCCAGCTTCCAGCGCAGGCCGGGGCGGCGGATTCCGGCGAGGCGGGCCAGCACGCGCCCGGCGACCTGCGCCACGCCGAACGTCGCGACGATGTTCGCCAGCCGCAGCATGCCCGTCATCGGGTTGCGGATCGGCGAGCACACGGCCTGGTAGATCGGCGTCGGCAACGGCGGGCTCGTCACCTTGTTGAGGTAGGAGTGGTGCACGTCGCCGGACAGGAACACGATGCTCGCCGGCGGCCGCCCCCGCTCGCCGCGCGCCACCTCCGTGATGCTCGCGGTGAGCATGTCGCAGGACGTACGGAACGCCGCCCAGTGCTCCAGGTCGTACGCCTGCCGGATCCGCTCGCCGAACGCGGCCGCGCGCCGCCCCCAGACGCCGTCGCAGACCGCCTCGTTCCACGCCTCCAGGTCGTACAGCCCGGCGGGCAGCAGGAACGGCAGCGACGTCGCGATGAGCAGGTGGTCGACGTCGCCGCGGCACTGGTCGTCCAGCCACGCGGACTCGGAGCCGGCGAGCATGCGGCGCTTGCCCGGGGTGAGCACGCGGCCGCAGCGGGAGTCCACGACGACCAGCCGCGTGCCGCCGAAGTCGTGCCGGTAGCTCCAGCGGTTGGAGTCGTTCTCCTGGTCGGCGCGCCAGGCGAACGCGTCGAGCAGGTCGCCGCCGTCGCCGTCCGCGGCGCGCAGCTTCGCCAACAGCTCGTCGGTGTCGCGCTCGGCGCGGGGCAGGTTGCCGATGTGCTGGTAGATCCAGTACGCGCCGAGGCCGCCGGTGATGCGCGCCCGCCACCACGGCCGGGCGGTGATCTCCTCGCGCCAGGCGCGCGAGGTGTTCCAGTCGTCCCTGATGTCGTGGTCGTCGAAGATCATCAGGCTGGGCACCGTGGACAGCAGCCACCGGCACGCCGGATCGCCGAACGCCAGGCGGTAGAGGTGCGCGTACTCCGCGAAGTCGGCGATCTCCTCGCCCGGCGGCTCCGCGACGTCGCGGCGGTCCCGGATGAAGGCGCGCATCTGCTCCGACGGCTCGTCCGCGTACACCTGGTCGCCGGCCATCAACAGCACGGTCGGCCAGGGGTCCGCGTCGCCGGCGGCGGCGCGCAGGGCGTACGCGCGCAGCACGTCCACGCCGTGCGTCACGTTGTCGGCCGTCTCGTGCGGCCCGCTGACCCGGCACGACCCGAACACCACCCGCACCGTGGCGTCCGGCGCGGGGGTGCGGACACGGCTCGGCGGGAACGCCGAACCCGGCTCGGGCCACACCCGCTCGCCGTCGAGCTCCACGGTGTACGGCGTGCTCGTGCCCGGTTCCAGGCCGTCGACGTCGACCAGGGCGTAGTGGTGGCCGTGGACGGTGAACGTACGGGCGGCGGCGCCGAGCACCCGCACCTCGCACGGTGCGTCCGTCTCCACCCAGATCGCCGCCGACGTCGCCTCCGTGCACCGCAGCAGGGGTCCGAGCACCAGCTCCGCCATCGGTGTACCTGCCTTCTGCGCCGGGGCCGTCGACCGATGGTCTCCTGTCGTACGGGCGGGGTCCAGCCGGTCAGGGACGGAGCAGGACCTTCCCGGCATCGGGCGCGGCGCAGCGCTCCAGGGCGGCGGCGTAGTCGGCCAGCGGGAGGTCGCCGTCGATCAGCGGCGCCGGGTCGAGCACGCCGCAGGCCAGGGCGCGTACGGCGCGGACCCAGTCGGCGGGCGCCGCGCCGAAGACCGTGTCGAGCCGCAGCGCGCGGCCGACCAGCTCGCCGACGGGCAGGGTGTCGGGGACGCCGGGGATGCCGGTCAGCACGACCCGCGCCCCGCGGCGCGCCAGCTCAACGGCCGAGCGTGCCGTGCCGGGCGCGCCGGCCGCCTCGATCACCACGTCGAAGCCGCCCTCGGCGCCGCCCGGTGGTACGAACGCGGTGGCGCCCGCGGCGCGCGCGGCCGGTTCGCGCGCGGCGCGCGGCTCGACGACGGCCAGCTCGGCGACCGGCGACGCGGCCAGGAGCTGCGCGGCGAGCAGCCCGAGGGTGCCGCCGCCGACGACCGCCACCCGGTCGCCGGGCTCCGGGGCGGCGCGGTGCACCGCGGCGGCGGCGACCGCGGCGGGCTCCACGAGCGCGGCCGCCCTGAGGTCGGTGCCCGGGGGCAGGGTGTGCAGCAGGTGGGCGGGGATCAGCAGGTGGTCGGCGAACGCGCCAGGACGGGTGAAGCCCGTCTCGTCGTAGCCGGCCTCGCAGAGGTTCTGCCGGCCGTTGCGGCACCGCGCGCACACCCGGCAGGCGCGGAACCCCTCGCCCACCACGGGCGCGCCGGTCAGCGCGGGATCGACGCCGGGCCCGACCGCTTCGACCGTGCCCGACCACTCGTGGCCGGGGACGACCGGGTAGGCGGCGAACCCGGCCGGGCGGGTGCCGGCGAACAGCTCGCGGTCGCTGCCGCACAGCCCGGCGGCGGCCACCCGTACGAGCGCCTCCCCGGGGCCCGGCTCCGGCACGGCGACGGTGACCAGGCGGAACCGGCCCGGCTCCGCGAGCTCGATGGCGGACCCCATGGCGGCCACCTCCGTCAGGCCCCGGCGTGCAGCGTGATGACGGTGATCTCGCTGGGCGCGAAGACCCGGAACGGCGGGCCCCAGAAGCCGGTGCCGCGGCTGGTGTAGAGCTGGGTGCGGCCGGCGCGCCGGACCAGGCCCGAGACGGACGGCTGGTCGATGCGCACGAGGTGGTGGAACGGCCAGATCTGGCCGCCGTGCGTGTGGCCGGAGATCTGGAGGTCGACGCCCGCCGCCTCGGCCAGCGCCACCTGCTTGGGCTGGTGCGCCAGGAGCAGGACGGGGAGGTCGGGGTCGGTGCCGTCGAGCGCGGTGTCGAGGTCGCTGCCGTGGCCGGGGGCGCCGGAGGTGCGCGCGGTGTAGTCGTCGATGCCGGCGAGCACCAGCCGGTCGCCGCCGCGCTCGACGACGGTGTGCTGGTTGTGCAGCGTCTCCCAGCCGAGCGCGCGCATCTTGTCCAGCCAGCCGACAGCGTCGCCGAAGTACTCGTGGTTGCCGGTGACGTAGACGCGGGCCAGCGCCGCGGTGATGCCCTCCAGCGGCGCGACCTGCGCCGTACGGGACGCGACCGGGCCGTCGGCGATGTCGCCGACGTGGCAGACGATGTCGGCGCCGAGGCCGTTGACGGTTTCGGCGACCTTCGCCGACCACGCGGCGCGGTCGATCGGGCCGTAGTGCGTGTCGGTCAGCATGACCACGCGGACGCCGTCGAGCCCGGGGCCGAGCCGCGGCACCGTGACGGGCACGCGCTTGATCCGCGGCACGCGCATGGCCTCGTAGTGCCCCCAGGCCAGCAGCGCCGCCGCCGCCACGACGACCGCGACCGCCGCGATGCGCGCGGCGTCGGCCACGCCGAACGCCATCAGCACGAGCCGCAGCACGTTGCCGGCCACCGACCAGGTGAACAGCACCCACGCGGCGCCGAGCAGGGTGTCGCCGGCGCGGGCGGCCGCGTCGCGTCCGCGCAGGTGGCCCTGGACCATCAGCAGCGGCAGCGCCAGCGCCGCGCCGCCGAACAGCACCGCGCCGACCGCGGCGACGGGCACCGGCCACGCGCCGGCCACCACGATCGTCAGCCACGGGACGCCGAACAGCAGCGCTACGACCACCACGAGAACCGCGACGATACGGACCGGCCGCGACCGCGCGGGCCGCGCCGCCTCACTTACTGCCATCGCCCACCTCACCCCTCACGGACGCGCTGACAACGATCCGCCGCGCCCGGTTGTTCCGCGCCGCGCCGGACGGGGTCAGCGCCAGGCGCGGTACATGTCCGGCAGCCAGGTCGGTGCGTGGCGTGGCGCGTCCGGCGTGGGCGGTGCGCTGGGCGCCGACGGGCGGGGCATCGAGGAGGCCGTCGGGCTGGGCGCGGCGCTGGTCGGGGCCGGGCGGTCGCGTACCGGGTGGGGCGTGGCGGTGGCCGTGGCGGCGGCCGCCGGCCCGGTGGCGGCCGGCCGCGGCGTCGCCGCGACCTGGGCGGGCGGGTCGGTGGGCGGCGGGTGCGGCGCGGTCGGCGGCGGCACGCGGACACTGTGCGCGGGCGGCGGGCCCGGGGGCATGCCGCCGGGGGGCGCGCCGAGGTGCGCGCCGACGAGCAGGGCGGGCACCGCGAGCGCGAAATAGACGGCGAGCAGCCACATGCGCGCGCCGACCTCGGCGGTGATCCAGGAGACTCCGGGCATCGCAGAGAGCGTAACGAACTGATCACGTTCCGCAACTTCGGCCGCTCGGGCGGTACGCCGCGGGCCGGTGGTAGAGCGCCGTGCGGACGGGTAGGGGCCGGGTCTCACGGCCTGCAGGAGGGATCGCGATGAAGATCAATCTGGAGATCCGTCTCCCGCACGAGGCGGCGAGCGTGCCGATCGCCCGCCAGATGCTGCGCGGCTGCCTGGCCGATCTCGGCGCGACGGACGAGACCAGGCTCGACATCGAGCTCGCGGTGACCGAGGCGTGCGCGAACGTCGTCGAGCACGCGGCCGTGGACGACGACTACCAGGTGCGCGCGTCGGTCGACGACGACCGGTGCGTCATCGACATCGTCAACGCGGGGGCCTCGCCGCTCCCGCTCGCCGACTCCGAGCCGGCGCCCGGCGCGGAGCATGGCCGCGGCCTGCAGATCATCAACGCCGTCGTGGAGAACCTCCGGCTCAACGGCCACTCCCACGACGCCACGCGGCTGCACTTCGAGAAGCCCATCCAGTGGCGCCCCGACGCCGTCACCCGCCGCCTCGACCGCACCACCTGACCGCCTGTGTCCCAGGTCACACGGCCCGGACCGTGAGCCGCGCCCGTACGGGCGGGTCTTACCCGGTGTCCGATCACGACGAGCGATGGAGGAGCACCATGGGCGCGTTCGAGAACGCCAAGGACCGGATCACCGGCAAGGCCAAGGAGGCCGCGGGCACGGCGTCCGGCGACGAGGAACTCGCCGACGAGGGCCGCGTCGACCAGGCGAAGGCCGACGTCAAGGACGCCGCGAAGAAGGCTGGCGACAAGCTCGGCGACGCCGCCGAGAAGGCCAAGGACGCCTTCCGCCACTGACGGAGCCTCCTGGTCTCCTACGATCCGTGGCATGAGGATCGTGGTGCACGACACGGGGGCGGAGATGGCCGCGCTGCTGGCGCGGCCGGCCGGGGAGCGCGCCGGGGCGCTGGGGGAGATCCTGGCGCCACTGCGCGACGCGATGTCCGTGATGGGCGACGTCGACCTGGTGCGGATGCACCAGATGGGCAGCGGCTTCCCGCTGGACCGGGACGACCCGCGCCACGCCGCGGCGATCGCGGAGATGCGCGCCGCCGGGGTGTGGACGCGGATCGCGGAGACGATGGACGCGGCGCGCGAACGGCTCGCCGCGGCGGCGCCCAGGGCGCGCACCGCGGAGACCGTGCACGTCGTCCTGGTCCTCGGCGACCCGGACGACGAGCTGTTCGCCGTGCGCAACTCCGGCTACCTCGGCATGGGCGGCATCCCGGGTGCCGTCCACCTCACCATGTGGCCCACCGCGACGAGCCTGGCGAAGATCGGCTACGCGGCCGCGCACGAGCTGCACCACAACGTGCGCTACGCCAACGTCGTCTGGAACCCGGCGACGGTCACGGTCGGCGAGCAGGTCGTCGCGGAGGGGCTGGCCGAGGCGTTCGTACGGGAGCTGGCGGGGGAGCAGGCGATGGGGCCGTGGGCGACCACGCTCACCGGCGCCGAGCTCGACGACGCCTGCGCGAAGGTCACCGCGGCGATCGACGTCTCCGGCATGGCGAACCTCCCGCCGTACGTCTACGGCGACGCGACCGCCCGGCGCATGGGGAGCGAGCCGGTGGGGCTGCCGGACTTCGCCGGATACGCGGCCGGGCTGCGGATCGTGGACGCCCATCTCGCCGCCACCGGCATGACCGCCGCGCAGAGCGTGGCGCTCCCGGCCAGGGACGTCCTCGCGAACGCGGGCGTGCCGACGCGCGCCTGACCCCGGCCCGCCGGAGCAAGTATCGGCGGTCGCTCGGCAAGAATCGCGGTTTACTGCCGGCGTCCGGTACGTATCGTGGAATTGTCTGCGCGATCCGTTCGGGGGTGGCGAAAGGCGGGCTTGTGGCGATTCTCCGGGTGCGCGTTCTCCATCGGTATCCGCAGGGCGGGCGGCGAATGTGGCTGCTGCTCATGGCCATTCTCGCCAATCTGATCGCGGCGTACGAACTGCAGATATCCCCGGTCCTGCCGCTGCTGCTCAAAGACCTCGGCATGAGCCTCGGCACGTACGGCCTGATCCAGGCGGTGACGACGCTGACCGGTGCGGTCTCCGCGCTGCTGGCCGGGCGCTGGTGCGACCGGGTGGGCCGGGTCAAGGTGCTCACGCCGCTGCTGTTCCTCACCGGATTCTGCTGCCTGGCCATGGTGCTGGTGAGCAACGCGACCGAACTGTTCGTGCTGCGTTTCGTGCTGACGTTCGTGGAAAGCGCGGCGATCGCGGCCACGGCACCGCTCGTGCGCGATTTCTCCCCGCGCATGGGCCGCGCGTCCAGTTTCGCATTCTGGGACTGCGGGCCGGTCGGGTCGAGTTTCCTGGCGTCCGGCATCGCGGCCGTGACGCTGGACCTCTTCCACGATTCCTGGCGGTCGCAGTTCGTCATCATGGGCGTGCTCTCGCTGGTCTTCAGCGTGGTGATCGCGGCGACCATCGCGGACCTCTCGCCGGCGCTGCGCGGGCGGATCATGCTCACCGAGTCGCGCGGCGTGGAGCCGGCCGCCGAACCGGAGGCGGCGCCGGCCCGGCAGGGCTCGTACGGCGCGCTGCTGCGCCGCCCGGTCGTGTGGGTGAACATGTTCGCCTGCTACTTCTGGGTGACCTCGTTCGTCACGTTCTCCGTCTACGGCACGGTGATCCTCACCGAGTCGTTCGGCATCCGCACGGCCGAGGCGTCCCGGCTGATGACGGTCATGTGGGTCGCGGAGCTGATCGCGCTGCCGGTGTTCGGCTGGATCTCCGACCGGCTCCAGATGCGCAAGGCCGTCATGCTGGTCGGCGCCGTGCTCGCGGTCGCGTCCACCGGCTTCTTCGCGTACTTCGCCGGCTCCGGCGGCTCGACCGGCCCGCTGATGGTCGCCAGCGCCACCCTCGGCCTGGGCAGCGGCATCGGCTTCTGCACCTGGCTGGCCAACTACTCCGAGACCACCGAGGACATCGCGCCGGCGGCGCAGGGCCGCGCGTGGGGCCTGTACGGCTTCATCGCCCGCGCCTGCACGATCACCGTGTCGCTCGGCGCGCCCGCGGTGATAGGCATGGGCGGCGGGTGGCAGACGTGGCTGGTCATCGCGACCGCCATGAAGTTCTGCTTCATCCCGCTGCTGTTCTTCTTCAAGGGCCCCTGGCGGCGGCCCCGCGCGGCGGCCGCCCCGACGATCGGACAGTACGCATGACAGAGACGGACGACCTGACCGGCGGCGAACTCGTCGTACGGGCCCTGCAGGCGCTGGGGGTCCGCCACGTGTTCGGCATCGTCAGCGTGCACAACCTGCCGGTCTTCCACGCCATCGCCGGCGCGGACGGCATCGCGGCGGTCGACGTGCGCCACGAGCAGGCCGCGGTGCACGCCGCCGACGCCTACGCCCGGACGACCGGACGGCTGGGCGTCGCGCTGACCAGCACCGGGCCGGGCGCGGCCAACGCGATGGGCGGGCTGTTCGAGGCCGGGTTCGCGTCCTCGCCGGTGCTGATGATCACCGGCCAGGTGGAGAGCCGCTTCTACGGGCAGGGCCGCGGCTTCCTGCACGAGGCGGAGCGGCAGCCCGCCATGCTGCGCGACCTCACCCGGGAGACGATCACGGTGGGCCGCACCGCCGACATCCCCGACGCGATCGCCCGCGCCGCCCGGATGGCGCGTACCGGCCGCCCGCAGCCGTGCGCCGTGGAGATCCCCATCGACCTGCAGTACGCCCGCGAGGCCGCGCCGCCCGTCCGCGCCGACGAGCCGCCGCCCGCGCGGGTCGACGCGGCGCGCGCCGAGCGGATCGCCGCCCGGCTGGCCGCCGCGTCGCGCCCGCTGATCTGGGCCGGCGGCGGCGCGGTGTCGTCCGGCGCGTCCGCCGAGGTGGTCGCGCTGGCCGAGCGCCTGGACGCGCCCGTGGTGACGACCACCAACGGCCGCGGCGCCATCCCCGAGGACCACCCGCTGAGCCTCGGCTCGCTGCTGACCTCCGCCCCCGTACGCGAGGTGCTGGAGTCCGCCGACTACGTCCTGGCGGTGGGCACCCGCTTCCAGATGCAGCCGACCGCGGCGTGGACGCTGCGGCTCGGCGGCCCGCTGGCGCACGTGGACGCCGACCCGTCCGTCATCGGCCGCAGCTACCCGGTCGACATCGGCCTGACCGGCGACGCGGTCGCCGCGCTGCGCGCGATCACGGCGCACCTCCCGGCGGCGCGCGACGAGGGCGACGCCGAATGGGCGGTGCAGGCGCGCAAGGCCGCCGCGCAGGCGCGGGAGCAGGCGCTGGAGCGCATCGGCCCGGACCACCGGGCGATCTGCGCGGCCATCCGCACCCACCTGCCGCGCGAGGGCGTGGTGGTCCGCGACGCCACCGTGCCCGCCTACACCTGGGGCGACAACCTGCTGCCGATCCTCACGCCGCGCACCTCGCTGCGGCCGACGTCCGCGGCGATCGGGCCCGGCCTGCCGCTGGCCGTGGGCGCGGCCGTCGGCACCGGCGCCCGTACGGTGGTGATCCAGGGCGACGGCGGGCTCATGCTGAGCGTCGGCGAGCTGGCCACCGCCGCGCAGTACCACCTGCCGATCACCGTCTGCGTGTTCAACGACCGCGGCTACGGCGTCCTGCGCGGCATCCAGCGCGCGACGTACGACGGCACCCCGCACGACGTCGACCTGGCCACCCCGGACTTCGCGGCGCTCGCCGAGTCCGTGGGCGTGCGCGGTGTACGGGTGGGCGGCGCGGCGGAGTTCGCGGCCGCCTTCGCCGCGTCCGTCGCCGCCGAGGGCCCGGCGGTCCTGGACATCGACCTGGCCCGGCTGGCGCCGATCACCCGGCTCGGCGGGAGCCAGTCGCCCGAGCGCGACCCCGGAATGCGGGACTGACGCCGTGCGCGCCTAGAATCCGGGGGTGCCGCTGAGTCGGATCCTTGCGCATGCCGGCGATGACGGGCGGGCGCTGCGGCTGGCCGGCGACTCCTCGCTGTCGCTGAGCAGCACCGCGGCCGGGTGGCGCCACGTCAAGGTCGAGCAGCAGGTGCTGCCGCCGACGGAGCTGCGCGACCGCTTCCTGACCGAGCACCTGCTGTCGGTGCAGATCCGGCCGGCGCGGGTGTACGACTACCGGAACGCGCACGGCCGTGCCGAGCTGCGGCCGGAGCCCGGCGACGTGGTGTTCACGCCCGCCTGGCTGGTGTCCAGCTTCACGTGGTGCGAGGAGATCGAGGTGCTGAACGTGGCGCTGGACCCCGCGTTCGTGGACGGCCTGGCGGCGGGCGTGGTCGGCACGGAGACGGCGCGGTTCCCGTGCGAGCGCCACGGCCCGGACCCGCAGGCGCGCATGATCGGCCTGGCGCTGGCCGCCGAGGCGCGCGCCCGCGAGGACGAGCGCGGCGGCGACGCCCTGGCCGACGCGCTGGCGACCGCCCTGGCCGTACGGCTGCTGCGCCGCTACGCCAGCCGCGGCCCGTACCCGCGGGAGGAGCCGTCGCGGCGCCGCGCGGACGCGCTGGCCGCGCGGGTGCGCGAGCGGGTCGACGCCGCGCTTGACCACCCGCTGACGCTGTCGGACCTGGCCGCCGCGGAGAACCTCAGCCCGTTCCACTTCGCCCGGATGTTCAAGTCGGCGACCGGCGTCCCGCCGTACCGCTACGTCACCCAGCGCCGGGTGGAACGTGCCAAGCACCTGGTGCTCACCAGCGACCTGCCGGTGGCCGAGATCGCGCGGCGGTGCGGATTCGCCGCCCCGGCGCAGATGACGCGGGCCTTCCGGCGCATACTCTCGGTGACGCCGACGGGGTTGCGCCGCCGGCGATGACGCCGAACCAGCCGAACCAGCGGAACCATCGGAACAGGAGGCCTGCGTGGCCGTCAGCGAAGTGCGTGGCCAGGGCCCGGACGGGCGGCCTGGTACGGAGCGGTTGTCGCAGCGGGCCCGGCGGGTCGGCGCGGCGTACGCGGGCCCCGGCTCGGGCGCCGACGTCCCGGCGGGGGAGGACCCGCCGATCGGGTTCGTGGCCGGGCTGCCCGACCCGGAGGTGCTGCCCGCCGACGAGCTGACCGCGGCGTTCGCCAAGGTGCTCGCCACCGACACCGACCCGGCCCTGCAGTACGGCGGCGCCCAGGGCCACCCGGCGCTGCGCGAATGGCTGGCCGTCCACTGGGCGGCCATCGACGGCACGCCCGGCTCGGCCGCGCGGTTCACGCTGACCAACGGCGCCGCGGGCGCGCTCGCCAACATCGCCGACACCTTCCTCGACCCCGGCGACGTCGTGGTCGTCGAGGAGTTCAGCTTCTCCGGCTCGGTGCGCACCCTGCTCCAGGCGACCCCGCGCATCGAGACGGTTCCGGTGGACGGCGACGGCCTCGACCCGGACGCCCTGGCGGACCTCCTCGACCGGCTCGCCGCGGCCGGCACCCCCGCGAAGATGCTCTACACGATCCCCGCGTACCAGAACCCGACCGGCGCCACGCTCGCCGCGGACCGCCGCCGTACGGTCCTCGACCTGTGCGCCCGGCACGGCACGCTGATCGTCGAGGACGAGGCGTACCGCGAGGTGTGGTTCGGCACCGAGCCGCCCCCGTCGCTGTACGCCATGGCCGGCGGCGCGGGCGTCATCCGCATCGGCACGTTCAGCAAGATCCTCGCCCCCGGCCTGCGCCTCGGCTGGTGCCAGGCCGCCGACGACGTCACGGGCGCGCTGGTGGCCACTCGTACCGACATGGGCACGAGCCCGCTCGTGCAGCGCGCCGTCGCCCACCTGGCGCGCACCGGCTTCCTCGACGCGCACATCCCGCGGCTGCGCGGCCACTACGCCGCGAAGAGCGCCCATGTCGTCCGGGGCCTGGCCGCGCACTGCGCGCCGTACGTCACCTGGCAGGAGCCCGGCGGCGGCTTCTTCGCGTGGCTGACGCTCGCCGCCGGCACCGACCCGCTCGCGCTGGCCGGGGCCGCGCGCGAGGAGGGCGTGACGTACGTCAGCGGCAACGTGTTCGCCGCGGGCGGCGACGCGGGCACGACCTCGTTCCGCGGCTGGGGGCCCGGCGACTCGCCGCACCTGCGGCTGGCGTTCAGCCACGTGCCGGACGACGAGATCAGCGAGGGCATCAGGCGGCTCGGCGCCGCCCTGGCCCGCGCGGCGGGTCAGCGGTAGCGGAAGCCGTCGAGGAAGCGGCGGAACAGGCCGCCCTCAGGGGGCAGCGGCTCGCCGGGCGGCGGCGCGGCGGGCCGCTGCTCGGCGATCGGCTTGTCGTAGTCGGTGCGCGCGATGGCGTCGATGACCTGCTGCTCGTCGAAGTCCTCCGAGCCCTCGATGACGGGGACGAAGCCGACGAGCATGCCGTCCTTCATCACCTGCGCCTCGAGCCCGGCGGTGCCGTCGGTGTCCCATTCGGCATTGCGGCCGCCCGGCAGCGCCACCCGCACCCCGAACTGCCCGACGTTCACCTTCGCGAGGTGGGCGTTGATTCCGCGGTCGCGCAGCGCGTCCACGACGTGCCGCGCGCGGTTCTCCTCCATCCGCCCGACCGTAGCGCACGATCCCGAGGTCAGTCGGCGTCCGGGAAACCGGGGCCGCGCAGGGCGCGCACCTCGCGGACGTCCAGCGGCTCGTCGCACGCGCTGCACACCACGACGGCGTGCATGTCGTGGTCGCACGGGGTGTGGTGCAGGACGAGCGGCGTGCCCTCGGGCCCGGTGAGCCAGCGCTCGCCCCAGGCGGCCATCGCGGCGAGGATCGGGTAGGCCTCGCGGCCCTTTTCGGTCAGGCGGTACTCGTGCCGCGGCGGGGTCCGCTGGTACTCCGCGCGGCTGAGCAGGCCCTCCTCGACGAGCCGGTGCAGCCGCTGGGTGAGGATGTTGCGGCCGATGCCGAGCGCGGCCTGGAAGTCGTCGAAGCGGCGGGTGCCCATGCACGCCTGGCGGATGAGCAGCAGGTTCCAGTGGTCGCCGAGGACGTCGGCGCTGCGCGCGATCGTGCAGGGCCAGGTCGAGGTGTCGGTGCGCTTCACGGCGGTCAGCGTACCCGAGAGGGTTGCATCATGTAACTCACCGGTCTACCGTACCGTTTCATCATGGAACTCGATGCTGGAGCCGCCGCCGAGCGGCACGCGCACGGCCAGGTCGCGACGAGCGTCATCGACGACCGGATCCTCCTGATGACGGTGGACCGGGTGGAGAAGAAGAACGCGTTCACGCCGAAGATCAGCGCCGAGCTCGCCGCGGCGTACACCTGGCTGGACGACGACCCGTCGCTGTTCGCCGGCGTGCTGACGTTCGCCGGTGAGCACACGACGGCGGGCCTGGAGATGCCGCTGTTCTTCGGCGGCGGCGGCGACGGGGACGACGGCGGCGGTGGCGGCGGCGCGGGGCGCAGGTCCGGCCGCGGGGGCGCGGACCAGGTCGACCCGTTCGGGCTGCGCCGCCGCCTGCGCAAGCCGCTCGTGACCGCCATCCAGGGCGTCACGTTCACCGTCGGCATCGAGATCGCGCTGGCCGGCGACATCGTCGTGGCCGCCTCGGACGCGCGGATCTGCCAGCTCGAGCCCAAGCGCGGGCTGGCGCCATTGGGCGGCGCGACGATCCGGTACGTCCAGCGCGCCGGGTGGGGCAACGCGATGTACCACCTGCTGCGCGCCGACGAGTTCGGCGCCGCGGAGGCCTACCGTACGGGGCTCGTCCAGGAGGTCGTGGAGCCGGGCCGGCAGCGCGAGCGCGCCGTGGAGCTGGCGCGCGAGCTGCTCGCCTGCGCGCCGTCGGCGCTCGTCCACACGATCGCGAACGCGCGGCTGGCCGTCGAGGAGGGCCCGGCCGCGGCCGCGGCGGCGATCCCGGAGATGGCCGCCGCGGTCCAGGCGACCGAGGACTTCGCCGAGGGCGTCAGGTCCTTCGTGGAGCGGCGGCCGGCGCGGTTCACCGGGGCGTGAGCCCGCCGCAGGCGAACCGGCGCGCCGGGCGTGCCGTGCGGTGATCGCCGCGGCCGGATGTCGGTGCCGTGACCTACGATCCCCATCATGCGGATATCCCGGGTGTTACGGATGAGCATGGTCCTGCCCGTCGCCCTCGCGGTCGCCCTCACCGGGGCGGCAGGGGGCGCGGCGCGGGCCGACACCGGCGGCCCGCCGCCGGGCCGGCAGCTCCTGCACTTCAACCACGCGTACGGCGTCTTCGACCGCGCCACCGCCGACGCCATCGAGCACTCCGACTACCTGCGCGCGTTCGCCAACTTCCAGGTGCGGACGACCACCGGCGCGGGCGGCGAGACCTGGACCGGCCGCTACCTCATGGGCCGCGAGACGTACCTCGAGCTGTTCGGCGTCGGCGACGTCCCCGGCCAGGACGGCACCCTCGGCTCGGCCGGAATGGGCGTCTCCACCGAGCGCGAGGGCGACATCGCGGCCGTCACGCGGCGCCTGCGCGACCTCGGCGTCGCGAACCCCGTGACGTTCCGCCAGACGCGCGACTTCGGCGACGGCAAGCCCGTGCCGTGGTTCGACGCCGTGTTCACCACCGAGCAGTACGACGCCTTCAGCGCCTGGGCCATGGAGTACCTCCCCGCGTACTTCGCCGACCCGCGCAGCAACACCGAGCCGCCGAGCCACCCCGGCGACGTGGGCCGCGAGCGCTACCTCAACGACGACTACCGCGACCACCTCATGCGCGACGTCACCGGTGTCCGCATCGCGGTCACCGCGCGCGACCTCGCCGCCACGGTCCCGCTGCTGCGCGCCGGCGGCTTCGTCGTCCGCGAGGGCACGGGCGGCGCCGTCGCGCTGCGCGGCGGCACCACGCTCACGTTCACCGCCGTCCCGCGCGAGCACGCGGGCGTGCGCCGCATCGAGCTGTCCCTCAACCACCCGGTGGCGTACCGCCACGTGGAGGTGCTCGGCCACTCGAGGCTCGTCGTCGGCCCGGGCGCCCGCGCCGTGTGGACGTTCGCCGACACCGCCTGAGCCCGCGGGCCGCCCGCGCGCCGTACCGGATAACGGTTTCCGGGCGCGCGGGCGGTCCCGCTACTGTTCCCGGATGGCCGTGAACCTGTTCGCCGTCACCCTCGACTGCCCCGCGCCGGCGAAGCTCGCCCGCTTCTACCAGGGCTTCCTCGGCGGCCGGGTGTCCGTCGCCCCGGAGGAGGACTTCGCCGTCCTGGTCCTCGACGACGACTTCCCGGTGCGCATCGACTTCCAGCTCGCCGCGAACCCGGCGCCGCCCGCCTGGCCCGACCCGCGGTCGCCGCGCCGCCACCACCTGGAGTTCGCGGTCGACGACGGCCTCGACGACATGGAGCGGCGGCTACGCGAGCTCGGCGCCACCGTCCCCGCGCACCAGCCGGGCGGCGCGGAGTTCCGCGTCTTCGCCGACCCGTCCGGCCACCTGTTCTGCATCGCGCCGCGCGCCGCGACGTACGTACGGGACGAGCCCCATGAGTGACCCGGCCATCGCGCCCTTCCGCATCGCGATCCCCGACTCCGAGCTCGACGACCTCAGGCGGCGGCTCGACGCGGTCCGCTGGCCCGACGAGCTCCCGGGCGCCGGGTGGGCGTACGGCGTGCCGCTCGGCTATCTCAAGGACCTCGTGCGCTACTGGCGGGACACCTACGACTGGCGCGCGGCCGAGGCGCGGCTGAACCGGTGGCCGCAGTCCACCACCGTGATCGACGGCGCGAACATCCATTTCGCGCACGTCAGGTCGCCGGAGCCGGACGCCGTGCCGCTGCTGCTCACACACGGCTGGCCGGGCTCGATCGTGGAGTTCACCCATGTGGCCGGGCCGCTGACGAACCCCAGGGCGTACGGCGCCGACCCGTCCACGGCGTTCCACCTGGTGATGCCCGGCATCCCGGGGTTCGGGTTCTCCGGGCCGACGACCGACCGCGGGTGGGAGCACCGCCGCGTGGCGGCCGCGTTCGCCGAGCTCATGCGGCGCCTCGGCTACGACCGCTACGGCGTGCAGGGCGGCGACTGGGGCGCGGCGATCTCCCGCGAGCTGGGCCGCACCCGTCCGGAGCGGGTCATCGGGGTGCACCTCAACCTGATCCCCGACGCCGCCGTGACCGCCGAGCCCGATGAGGCCGGGCTGGCCGGGCTCGACGAAGCGGAGCGCCTGCGCACGCTGGCGTCCTGGGAGCGTACCAAGGACTGGGTGCGGGAGCGCCAGGCCTACGGCGTCCTGCAGTCGACCCGCCCGCAGACCCTCGCGTACGCCCTGACCGACTCCCCGGTGGGGCAGCTCGCCTGGATCGCCGAGAAGTTCGCCGAGTGGACCGACACGCGCGACCGCCCGGACGGCGCCGTCGACCGCGACCTGTTGCTCACCAACGTGATGGTGTACTGGCTGACGCGCACCGCCGGCTCCGCCGCCCGCATCTACTACGAGCGCGCGCACACCGACGGCTGGGGCGCCCCGCCCGAACCGTCCACCGCGCCCACCGCCCTGGCCGACTTCCCCCGCGAGAACTTCATCCCCGTACGCCACATCGCCGAGCGCACGAACAACATCGTCCGCTGGACCACGTTCGACCGAGGCGGCCACTTCGCCGCCCTGGAACAACCGGACGCCCTGGTAGCCGACATCCGCGCCTTCTTCCGGACCCTCCGCACCACCTAGGGGCGGAGTCCCTCCCCAGAGGGACCGCGATCACACCGCCAGGGGAGGGCCGGTGGCCGTACGCGCGGCAGTCTCGAACACGTGAAAACCCGCACAGGCACCCTCCCCGAAGACCGCCGCCCCGGTGACGGACGGCCACGCCGCCGGTACGACGGCCGCACGCCGGAACCCTGGACCGTGCGCACGGCGCACGTGCTGGCGCTGATCGCGCTCCCGTCGGGCCTGTGGCGCATCGGCATCGCGCTCGGCTTCTCGATGGGCATCGAGAACGCGGGCGTGACGCCCCCGCCGGGCCAGGCCCTGGCCATCCTCGGCCTGAGCGTGATCTCCGAGGCTGTCGCCCTGCTCTCCCTCGGCCTCGTCCGCCCCTGGGGCGAGGTGGCGCCGCGCTGGATCCCCCTCCTGGGCGGCCACCGCCTCCCCCCGGCCCTGGTCACCACCACGGCCGTCACCGGCGCCCTCGCCCTGATGGCCATCTGGACGTTCGCCACCGCCAACTTCGCCACCCGCACCCTCAGCGGCGCCGTCAGCCAGGGCTTCGTCTTCACGAACACCTGGTGGGAGGCGCTCCTCATCACCTGCTACGCCCCCCTCCTGGCCTGGGGCCCGCTCCTCCTCATCCTCGCCACCGCCTACCACCGCCGCCGCACCGGCCACTGACCCGGCACCTTCAGCGCCGCCAGCCCCCAAGCCGCCCCCACCCGATCCACCCCCCGGCGCCGCGGAATTCACCCTGAGCCCGGGGTCGTGGTCCTGGCGCGAATCTCACCCCTGGCCTGAGACCGCGCCCTCCCGGGTCGTGCCGCGGGGTTGCGTGCCGCGGTTCTCACTCGGAGCCCGGCACCGCGGCTCTGGCTCGGGCTCTCGGGGCGCCGCGGATTCCACCCTGAGCCCGGGACCGTGGCCCCGGCCTCCGGCCTCGCGTCCCGCGTACGATCTCGGGCGTGGAGGAGCCGGAGTTCATCGGGCGGACGCGGTGGTCGTATGACGCCGCGGCTGATGACGTCGCCGTGTGGATTCGGGGGGAGCTGGGGGAGCGGCCGGTGGATCGGGCGCTGCTCGACGGGTTCGCGGAGGTCGTGCGGGGCCAAGGGCCTGTTGCGGATCTGGGGTGCGGGTCGGGGCGGGTCACGGCTCACCTGGCCCGGCTGGGGGTCGACGTGTTCGGGGTGGACCTCTCGGGCGGGATGGTGGCGGCGGCGCGGCGGACGTACCCGGGGCTGCGGTTCGCCACCGGGTCGATGCTGGGGCTGGATATCGCGGACGGGGCGCTGGGCGGGGTCGTGGCGTGGTTCTCGGTCATCCATGTGCCGGATGAGCGGCTGCCGGGGGTGTTCGGGGAGTTCCGGCGGGTGCTGCGGCCGGGGGGATACGCGCTGGTGGCGTTCCAGGTGGGGGACGGGGTGGAGCACCGCAGCAGGGCGGGCGCGCATGACGTGGCCCTCGATTTCCACTACCGCGATCCGGACGCCGTCGCCGGGCTGCTCGAACGCGCCGGGCTCGCCGTACGGGCACGCACCGTACGGGCACCGGTCACGTCCGGCGACTATCCGGAGGACACGCCGCAGGCATTCCTCCTGGCCCGCCGCGAGGACACGTCGCGCACCCGGGTCAGTGGCGGAAGCCGCCCTCGGAGTTGAGGGTCTGGCCGGTGATCCAGGCGGCGTCGTCGGTGGCCAGCCAGGTGATGAGGCGGGCGGCGTCCTCGGGGGTGGCGCAGCGGCCGCGGGGGAAGCGGGCGGCTACGGCGGCGTGGGCCCCGGGTGCGGCGTAGCCGGTGTCGACCGGGCCGGGGTTGACCGCGTTGACGGTGATGTTCGCGCCGGTCAGGTGGTCCGCGAGGGACTGGACCACGGCGGCGAGTGCGCCCTTGCTGGCGGCGTACGCGATCTCGTCGGTCATCGGGCCGAGGTTCTGGCCGGAGGTCATGAGGATGACGCGGCCGCCGGTGCGGCCGTCGTGGCGGGCGGCGAACGCCTGCGCGAGCAGCAGCGTGGAGCGCGCGTTGACCGCCCAGTGGGCGTCGAGCATGCCGGCGGTCAGCGTGCCGAGCGGGCCGTCGCCGCCGCTGCGGGCGTGGTTGGCGACGAGGATGTCCAGGTGGCCGAGGCGGTCGGTGGCCGCGGCGATCAGCGCGGCGGGCGCGTC
The DNA here is from genome assembly GCA_036502625.1 of Streptosporangiaceae bacterium. GTDB lineage: Bacteria > Actinomycetota > Actinomycetes > Streptosporangiales > Streptosporangiaceae > DASXYG01. The sequence goes on along the minus strand of DASXYG010000107.1, from coordinate 175,452 downwards.
CGGCGCGGCGAGGTCCATGCCCAGGTGGGCGACGGCGGCCGCCGGGTCCGTACGGGCCGCCGCGACGTCCCGGGCGATGGCCTCGGGGCCGTCGGGGTCGGCGCCCCACGGCTGGTCGCGGTCGTGCGGCACGTGGTGGTGCAGGAAGACGCCCGCCCCGAACGCGGCGAGGCGCCGCGCGACGGCGAACCCGATGCCCGCGCGCCGGCTCGCCCCGGTCACCAGTGCGGTACGGCCAAGCAGCGGAGGCCCGAAGTCCATGATCGCCAGTCTCGCCGCACGGACACCGCGCCGCGACCGGTTTTCCCGGCGCGCCCCGGCCGCGGTCAGCGGGGCTTGGCGGTGACGGCGGCCTCGGCGTCGACGATTCCGTTGCCGAGGAGGGGGTTGTGCGCGGGGTTGCGGGCGGTGGCGCGGATGGCGTCGACCGTCTGCCGTACGGTGTCGCCGTGCGCGCGGAGCAGGGCCGCGACGGCGGAGACGTACGGGGTGGCCATCGAGGTGCCGTCCTCGCTGCCGTAGCCGGACGTGTCGCCCTTGTTCGCCGGCGTCTTGTACGTGGGCAGCGTCGAGAGGATGTCCGCGCCGGGCGCGCTGACCGCCCCAACGGAGCCGAAGTTCGTGAACGGCGCCGGGCGGCCGTTGCGGTCGGTGGCGTTGACGACCAGCACCGGCGTGGAGACCTTGTACGGCTGCTTGAGCGCGCCGTCGTTCCCGGCCGCCGCGACCACCACGGCGCCGTTCTGCACGGCGATGTTGATCGCCGGGTTCAGGACGCCGCCGCGCAGCAGCCGGGCCATCTCGCCGCTCTCGCCCAGCGACAGGTTGATCACCTCGGCGCCGTGCCGCGCCGCCCACACGATGGCCGCCGCGATCGTGTTCGGGTCGCCGGAGCCGACCTTGGACAGCACGCGGACCGGCATGATCTTGGCGTCCGGCGCCCCGCCCGCGATGCCCACCCCGTTGTCGGTGACGGCCGCGGCGATGCCGGCGACGTGCGTGCCGTGCCCGTTCTGGTCCTCCGGGTCGGCGTCGTCGTCGATGAAGTCGTGCCCGGCGACGAGGTGCCCCTTGAGGTCGGGGTGGTGCAGGTCGACGCCGGTGTCGACGATCGCGATCGTGACGCCGCGGCCCTCGCTGGTCTTCCACGCCTCCGGCAGCCGCAGCGCGTTCAGCGCCCACTGCTTGCCGCGCAGCGGATCGGGCTCCGCGCCGCTCCCGCAGCCGGCGAGCACCACGGCCAGGACCGCCCCGGCGGCCAGCGTCCGCGTGACACCGTGCGTACGGCGGCGTCGGCCCATCCGGTCCTCCCTCGTCCGCGCGCGTTACGGCGCGCGCCCATCGGCGATCGTCGCCCGCCCGCGGACGCGGGCACCTCACCCGTCGTGGGTGGTCATCGGGGAGGCGAGGTCGCTGGGGTGCACCCACGCGTCGTGCAGCAGGGTCGCGCCGCGCGCGGTGAGCGCCCGCGCGAACGGCGCCGCCCACCGGTGCTCGACCAGCACGAGCAGCACGGTCGCGCGGGGGAGGATCACGTCGTCGAGGTACCAGTACCAGTCGCCGGGGGTCAGGTAGCGGCCCGGATCGGGGGCGTCCGCGCCGGCGCCGAGCAGCGCGCGCACGACGCGCCCGCCCGCCGGCGGTGGCGGCAGCCGCAGCTCCGCCGCGTCCACGAGCACAGCCTCCCCGTCGACCTCCTTGCGCACGGCCTGGTAGTCGACGACCCGTACGGCGCCGTCCTCGCCGACCCCGTCGAGCACCCCCGCGAGCCCGGCCGCACCGCCGCGCGGTGCGGGGACCGGTGAGCCCGGATACCCGATGACCAAGAGCTGAACTGGCGCCACCACCCCACCGTCACGCCCGCGCCCCGCGCCACCCCTCCCACGCACCGGGTGAACCCCCGCGGCCACGAGAAGGGGCGGCCCCCGCAACCGCGGGCGCCGCCCCTTCGCATGCCGTACGGATCAGGTGGGCGGTACGTCGCCCGTACGGTCGGTGCGCGGCTGGGCGGTGAGCCCGCCCGCGGGCTCGGACCCGGCCACCCGCCGGTCCGCGGGACCGGTCGTGCTGGCCGCGCGCGGCTCGGCGTGCTCCTCGCCCCCGCCCGGCCGCTCGGACATGCGGTCGGCCGTACGGTCGGCCGTACGGTCGCCCTGCTGCTCGTGGCGCCCGGACCCGGCCGGCTCCCACTCGCCGCCCGCGCCGGCCATGTAGCCGGCCGAGTAGCCCGCGCCGCCGTCGGCCGGCCGCGCCTCGCCGCCGTGGACGACCACCGCGTACAGCGTGATCACGTCGAGCGCGATGACCAGCAGCGACCACACCGGGTAGACCGGCAGGAACGCCATCTGCGCGATCGCGTTGATCACGACGAGCACACCGACCGTGACCCGCGCCCACGTCCTCCCGGTGAACAGCGCGCAACCGGCGATGACCTGCAGCGCGCCGACGATCAGATGGATCCAGCCCCATGTGGTCAGGTTGAAGGCCAGCACCTGGTTCTGCCCGACCACGTACAGCGTGTTCTGGAACAGCGCGACGAGGCCGTCGATGACGTTGAACGCGCCGATCAGCACGCTCATGATCGCGGCGAACCAGACCCAGCCGACCCAGCCCGTACGTTGTTGTGCCATGACGCCCTGCCTTCCCCCCGGCGAACTTGGGCACTTTCCTGCGAGCCTGCCCAGCGCGCGCGGCGTGCGCGTCGCCCATCGCGGGTGAATCAGGGGCGCGCCGCGTCGTACGCCGCGACCAGCCGCTTCGGCGCCCGGTTCCGCCAGGCGTGCTCGGCCAGCTCGGCGACGCGTTCGCGGGACACCGCGGCGAGGTCGACGCGCAGCCCCACCCAGGTCGGCCGCGCCGCCGTACGCCACACCTCCTCGTACACCTCCGGCTCGGCGGCCACCGCCGCGGCCGCCTCCTCCTGGCTCACGGAGAACACCGCCGTACGGCCGCCCTTCTCGGTGCCGGCGAACGCCTTCGCACGCACCGCGAATTTCGGCTGGCCGAAATGGAGCGACTCCTCGACCTCGGGGAACGCGATGGCCACGCGGCGGATGTCGTCCGGGGTGAGCATCGGCGTCACACCGCGGTGAAGCGCGCGCCCGGCGCGCCGTCGAGGCGGCCCGGTGGGAGGGCGCGGCCGCTGAGGACCAGGAGGAGGTCCTGTGCGGTGCCGCGTACGGCGGTGCCCGTGCCGTACGTCCAGTCGAGGTCGGTGGCGGACAACTGAACGCCGGTGAGGTCGACGCCGAAATAGCGGACGGCGCGCGGGTTGTCCGCGCCGGCGAGCACCAGGCGCATGCGGTCCTCCGGCACGCGGCGGTCCAGGCCGAGGGCGACGGTGATGTCCAGCCCGTGGGTCACGTCGTGGGCGAGGGCCGCCTCGGGGCGGCCGCCCGGCGGCTTCCAGGGGTGCTCGGCGTTGTCGCGCAGCGCCGCGGTGAGCTCGCGGGGCGACAGCGCGGCGGCGTCGGCGCGGGCGCGGCGGTCGGCCATGCGGTCGAAGTTACCCCGCGCGGCGATCAGGTACCCGGCGAACCGGGCCGGCCGGAGCCGGAACGGCATCGTCATGTGCGCCACGACCTCGCGTACGCGCCACCCGGCGCACAGGGTGGGCGCGTCCCACGCGTCGCCGGGCAGCCCGGCGAGCAGCTCGGCGAGCTCCCGCCGCTCGGCCGCGGTCGCGCGCCTGATGTCGGTGTCTGCCATGCCGTGCTCCCGTCAGGGCCGGTGGCGCCGACGGCGCCCGTTACCGTACCGACGAACGGGTGGCGCCCGGGAGGACACCTCGGTGTCGGACCGCGGCGATAGTGTGCGCGGGTGGAGTTGCGGCATTCCTCCCTGCCGGGGCGTCAGCGGGCGCGGCGCCGCCTCGGGGCGACCATGGCGGCGGCCGTCGGGGCCGGCCTGCTCGCCGGCTGCGGCACCGCGCACCACGGCGCGGCCGCCGCGCTCAACGCCTGCGCCGACACCCTGCCCACCGCGGCGTCCGGCCCGTCGGCGGCGTCCGCCGTGCCGCGGCTGCGCCCGGTCTGGCAGCGCACGATCCCCGGCCTGGCAGCCGACAGCCCGTCCGCGCCGGTGCCGGTGGGCGACGCCCTGGTCCGGCTGTCCGGCCGCGCGCTGACGTTCTTCGACGCCGCCACCGGTGCCGTGCGCGCCGTGCGCACCGTCATGGGCGGCCCCCTGGAGGTCGCGGCGGCCACCGACGAACGCGGCAACCCGGTGGCCGCGCTGCGCACCGCCACCCTCGGGCAGGTGCTCCGCGTCTACACCACCGGCGGCACGCTGATGTGGCGCGCGCCCCGCGAGGACGCCGCCATCGACGCGGACGATGACGACGATGACGACGGCACCTCCGCCGACACCCTCACCTACGCGGGCGGCTACGTCGCCGACTTCGCCGCCGGCCACCGCGGCGGCCTCGGCGACCTGGTCATCCGCGACCGTACGGGCCGCGCGCTCACCCGCACCCGGTTCCGCGCCGACCGGTGGGACTACCGCGACGTCGTGGCCGTGCGCCCCGGCTGGCTCGGCGTGACCGCCGCGGGCCCGCGCGGCCGGGCCCTGTGGCTGCTCGACCTCACCCGCCCCGGCCGCCCCCGGTGGGTGCGGCTGGCCGCGCCGCCGCCGCGCCCCGGCGACGGCGAACCCGAGCCCGCCGCCCTCACCACCGGCGACGGCCACCTGTACGCGACCTGGACGTACCGCGTCTCCACCACCGCCTTCGCCCGCTACGACGTGGCGAACACCGCCCCGGCCTGGCACACACGCTGCCTGCCCGACACCGCGCAGCCGCAGGTCGTCACCGACCCCCGCGGCGGCGCGCACGTCCTGGTGTTCCGGCAGGACACCGGCATCACCGGCACGGGCACCCGGTTCCGCGTCCTCGACCCGCGCACCGGCCACCGCCTGGGCCCGCCGCGCGGCTGGACCACCCCCGGCGACGCGGTCCCCAACCTGGCGCTGCGCGACGGCGTCCTGTACGTCTCCACCGGCGGCACCCGCACCGAGGCCGTCGACGTCCGCAGCGGCGCCACCACCCGCACCTTCGCCCAGACCCTCCTCGGCGCCACCGCCGGCGGCGACCTCGTCTTCGTCACCGCCGACGCCCGCACCCCCGCCCTGGCCACCGACCGCGTCTCCTGAGATACGGGCGGCGTGTCGATCCGGCCGCGCGCCGTTCGTGTGGACCATGGGAACCCGTACGAACGGAAAGGAGACGTGACGCATGTCGTTCACCGATGAGGAGCTCGCCTACCTGCGGTCGCAGCCGCTCGCGCGGGTCGCGACGGTCGCGCCGGACGGGCAGCCGGACGTCGTGCCGCTGGCGTTCGAGTTCGACGGCGCGTACTTCTGGGTCGGCGGCGTCGGCGCGGACGTCCTCAAGACGCGGAAGTTCCGCAACGTCGGCGCGGACGGCGGCAAGGTCGCGCTGGTCGTCGACGACCTGGTGTCGCTCCAGCCGTTCGTGGCGCGGTCGATGCGGATCTACGGGCTGGCCGAGCAGCCGTACGAACGGGCCGGCATGGTCGGGCCCGGCACCTACATCCGCATCACGCCGACCGTGTCGTGGAGCTGGAACCTCGCCGGCGAACCGGCCGGCGCGACCTGGTACCCCGCGCGGCGCACCGTGCATCAGCCGCCGGGCACCTCGGGGAGCACCTCCTCGGCGTAGAAGGCGAAGAACTCCTCGGGGGCGCCGCCGATCTGGTGGACGTACACCTCGTCGAACCCGGCGTCGGCGAACGCCCGCAGCGCGTCGATGTGCCGCGCGGCGTCCGGGCCGCACGGCACCGCCTCGCCCACCATCTCCGGGGTGACCAGGGAGCCGGCCTGCTCGATGTGGCGGGTCGTGGGGAGCACCTGCGGCAGCTCGCCGGGGAGCTGCTCGTTCGGCCACTTGCGGTGCGCGGTGCGCAGGGCCGTGTCCGCGTCGTACGCCCACGCCACCTTCAGGCCGCCCTGTACGGGTCCGGTGCCGCCCGCGTCGCGGTACCGGGCGACCAGGTCGCCGCGGGGCTGGACGCAGATGTAGCCGTCGGCGATCCGGGCGGCCAGGTCGATGGCCTTCGGGCCGAATGCGGACAGGTAGATGGGCGTCGGGCGCTCGGGCAGCGTCCACAGGCGGGCGTTCTCCACGGTGTAGTGGCGGCCGCGGTGGCTGTGCTGCCCGCCGCGCTGGAGCAGCCGGATGACCTCGACGGCCTCCTCCAGCATCTCCAGCCGTACGGAGCCGGCCGGCCACGGGCCGCCGAGGATGTGCTCGTTCAGCGCTTCGCCGCTGCCCACGCCGAGCACGAATCTGCCGTCGAGCATGACGGAGCTGGTGGCCGCGGCCTGCGCGATCACAGCGGGGTGGATCCGTACGGTCGGGCAGGTCACCGCGGTCGTCACCGGCAGCGAGGTGGCCTGCGAGAGCGCGCCGATCACCGACCAGACGAACGGCGACTGGCCCTGCTCGGCGTTCCACGGGTGGTAGTGGTCGGAGATCCACAGGGCGCCGAACCCGTGCTCTTCAGCGGCGCGCGCCTGGGCGAGGAGCTCCGCGGGCGTGTACTCCTCGCTGGCGAGGAAGTATCCGATCCTCATGCCGTCCGCCCTACCCGTGACCGGCGGCTACCCACCTCCGCCGCGCATCCCGCAAATGCGAGGAGATCGCACCTGGTCAGGATGCGTACGAGGGGCGTCGCCGCAATGCGTTCCGTATGACACGGTGACGCCATGGACCCGCACGACCACCCCCACGACCACGACCACGATCACCGCCACGGCACCCGCTGGGCGCGCGTCTGGCACGCGGCGCGCCACGTGCTCGTCCCGCACGGGCATGACAGCGCGGACCGGGTGGACACCGCGCTGGAGACCTCGCGCGCCGGGATGCGGGCCCTGTGGGTGTCGCTCGCGGTGCTCGGCGGAACGGCGGCCGTGCAGGCCGCGGTGGTGGCGCTGTCGGGGTCGGTGGCGCTGCTCGGCGACACCGTGCACAACGCCGCCGACGCGCTGACCGCGCTGCCGCTGGGCGTCGCGTTCCTGCTGGGCCGCCGCGCCGCGAACCGCCGCTACACGTACGGCTACGGCCGCGCCGAGGACCTCGCCGGCGTGGCGATCGTGCTGGTGATCGCGGCGTCGGCGGCGTTCGCCGCGTACGCGTCGGTCGACCGGCTGCTGCACCCGCAGGCCATGGCGCACCCGTGGGCCGTGGCGCTGGCCGCGGTCGCCGGGTGCGCGGGCAACGAGTGGGTGGCCCGCTACCGCATCCGCACGGGCCGCCGCATCGGGTCGGCCGCGCTGGTCGCCGACGGCCTGCACGCGCGTACGGACGGGTTCGCGTCGCTGGCCGTGCTGCTCGGCGCGGGCGGCGCCGCGCTCGGCTGGCCCGCCGCCGACCCGGTCGTGGGCCTGGCGATCACGGTCGCGATCGCGCTGGTGCTGCGCGACGCCGGCCGCGAGGTGTACCGCCGCCTGATGGACGCCGTCGACCCGGCCCTGACGGACGCGGCCGCCGCGGCGCTGCGCGGCGTCCCCGGGGTGCGCGCCGCGGACGGCGTACGCCTGCGCTGGGTCGGCCACGCCCTCCGCGCCGAGGCCGCGATCACGGTCGACCGCGACCTGACCGTGGTGGCCGCGCACGCGGTAGCGGTCACCGCCGAACACGCCCTCATCCACGCGGTCCCGCGCCTGGTCGCCGCCACCGTCCACATCGACCACACCGCGACCGGCGCCCCCGACCCGCACGCCGCCCTCGCCCACCACGCCGCGTGACCCGGCGCCGGCAGCCCCCGGGTCACCAGGTGACGGGGAGTTCGTAGACGCCGTAGACGGAGCCGTCGTGCTTGAAGGGGATGTCGGACAGGTCGGCGGCGGCGCGGAGGGTGGGGATGCGGCGGTACAGGGTGCCGTACACGACCTGGAGCTCCATGCGGGCCAGCGGCTGGCCCAGGCACTGGTGCACACCGAAGCCGAAGGCCACATGGCGGCGTGCGTCGCGGCCGAGGTCCAGGCGGTCGGGGTCGGGGAAGGCGCCGGGGTCGCGGTTGCCGATGTCGTTGGCGAGGATGAGGCCCTCGCCCGCGCGGATCACCTCGCCGCCGATCTCGATGTCCTCAAGCGCGACGCGCCGCCGCCCGTTGTGCGTGATGTGCAGGTAGCGCAGCAGTTCCTCCACGGCGGCGGCGACCACCTTCGGGTCGTCGGCGGCGCGCAGCCGGTCGAGCTGGGCCGGGTTCTCCAGCAGCGCCAGCGTGCCGAGGGCGATCATGTTCGCGGTGGTCTCGTGGCCGGCGATCAGCAGCAGCACCCCGATCTGCGCGGCCTCGCTCCTGGTCAGCTCGCCCGCCGTGACGCGCGCGGCCAGCCCGGACAGCAGGTCCCCGGCGGGCTCGGCGATCTTCTGGCCGAGCAGGTCGTGCAGGTACGCGCCCAGCCGGGTCAGCGCCTCCGTACGGTCCTCCGGCCGGGCCGAGCGCCGGATGACCACCTTGCTGTTGTCCTGGAAGAAGGCGTGGTCGGCGTACGGCACGCCGAGCAGCGCGCAGATGACCAGCGACGGCACCGGCAGCGCGAACGCCTCGACCAGGTCGGCGGGTCTCGGCCCGGCGAGCAGCTCGTCGACGAGGTCGTCCACGATCTTCTGCACCGACGGCCGCAGCGCCTCGATGCGCTTCACGGTGAACGGCGCCGTGACCATGCGGCGCAGCCGGGCGTGCTCGGGGTCGTCCATCAGGATGAACCCGACGGACGGCCCGCCCGTGGGCCGCGGCGCCGGGCTCGGGTAGCCGGGGTTGGTGATGTCGGCGCTGACCCGGGGGTCGGCGAGCAGGGCGCGCTGCTCGGCGTACCGGGTCACCAGCCAGGGCGTGCTGCCGTCCGCGATGCGCACGCGGGTCAGCGGCCCCGCCTCCTGGTGGTCCTTCAGCTCCGGCGGCGGGTCGAACGGGCAGCCCGCGGCGCGGGCCATCGGGAACTCCGGGTACGTGGTGCCGGTCATGAGGCTCCTCCGATGGGGATCTGGGTCCGCTCCGGCGCCGGGGCGGGACCGGCCAGCGCGTCGGCGTTCTCCTGGCGGCGCAGCCGGGTCTGCTTCGGCATGTTCCAGCCCAGGACGCCGGTGACCCGGCCGCCGCGGCGATAGAGCGCGACGAACCGCCGGTCCGCCGGGTCGCCGTCCACGACCGCCACCTCGTCGCCCGCGCGCGGCGCGCCGTGGACGTGGATCTTGGCGTCGAACTGGTCGGTCCAGAAGTACGGGACGGGGGTGTACGGCACGTCCGCGCCGAGGATGTTGGCCGCGACGACGGCGGCCATCGCGGTGGTGTTCGTCCGGTTCTCCAGCCGCATGGGCGCGCCGAGCCCGTCGTGGTGCCAGCGGGCCACGTCGCCCGCCGCGTACACGCCGTCGGCGGCGCGGCACCGCGCGTCGCACACCAGCCCGCCGTCGACCCGCAGGCCGCTCCCGGCCAGCCACCCGGTCTCCGGGTCGGCGCCGATGGCCACCACGACCACGTCGGCGGGCAGCACCTCGCCGGTGGCCAGCCGCACCCCGGTCACCCGGCCGCCGTCGCCGTCCAGGCCGGTCACCGCGGCGCCGAGCCGGAGCCGTACGCCCCGCTCGGCGTGCAGCCCGCCCAGGATCCCGGCGGCGTACGGCCCGAGCCGGCCCTCCAGCGGCGTGCGCTGCGGCCCGGTCAGCGTGACGGCGAGGCCGAGGCCGCACGCGGTCGCCGCGATCTCCGCGCCGAGCACCCCGTCGCCGACGACCACGAGCCGCTCCGCCGTGCCGAGCGCGGCGCGCAGCGCCAGCGCGTCGTCCAGCGTGCGCAGCACGTGCACCCCGGCGAGCGCGTCCTGGCCGGGGAGCGTGCGCGGCCGCGCCCCGGTGGCCACGACCACCGCATCGGCGCGGAGCGTACGCCCGGACGCCGTGCGCACGGCCCGGTCCGCGGGGTCGAGCGCGACGGCCGGGTCGCCGAGCACGAACGCGGCGTCCAGTCTCTCCAGCGCCTCGTCGGTACGGAGCCGCGTGCGCCCGGCCGCCCAGTCGCCGGCCAGCACCTGCTTGGACAGCGGCGGCCTGTCGTACGGGAGGTGCGGCTCGGCGCCGATCACCGTCAGCGCCCCCGGGTAGCCGCGGCGGCGCAGCGCCTCGGCGGTCGCCAGGCCCGCGGCCGAGGCCCCCACCACGAGGACGCCGGACGGTGCGGTCATTCGGCGACGTCGATCGCGACGCCCGGGCACATGTCGGCGGCCTCGCGGACCGCGGTGTGCAGGCCCGCGCCCGGATCGGCGTCGAGCAGCTCCACGATGCCGTCGTCCTCGCGCTGGTCGAACACGTCGGGCGCGAGCAGCACGCACTGGCCCGCGCCGCAGCACTTGTCCTCGTCAACGGTGATCTTCACGGATGTCCCCTCTGTCGTCGCTACGGTCGCGTCGCGGGCGCCAGCCACAGCCCGGTGATCGCGTCGACCAGGCCGTTCGCGGTGTCGTGCCAGGTGGCGCGCGGTGTCGGGGTGCCCTCGGCGAGTGCGCGCTCGCGTTCGGCCACCATGTGCACCATGAGCTGCCTGGCCATGTCGTGGCGCTCGGCGCGCACCTCGACGGGCAGGTGCGCCAGGCAGCCGTTCAGGCCGTCGATGACCTGGCACAGCGACGGCGCCGTCAGCGACTCCTCGATCATGATCTCCCGCAGCACCGGGTCGGTCATGATCTGCGCGCCGAACCGCCCGTACCAGGTGGGCGGATCGAAGCCGGCCAAGTGCTCGGTGGACGGGCGCACCAGGCACGCCGCCCAGTCGCGTACGTCGTCCGACCCGTGGACCTCGGCCAGCATCCCCAGCCGCAGCCGCTCGATGTCGGCCGCGTGCCGCCGGACGATGGCCCGTACGAGATCGGTCTTGGTGCCGAAGTGGTAGCCGACCGCGGCGTTGTTGCCCTGCCCGGCGGCCTCGCTGACCTGCCGGTTGGACACCGCGAACACGCCGTGCTCGGCGAACAGCCGCTCGGCCGCGGTGAGGATCGCCTCGCGCGTGGCGGTGATCCGCTCCGCGCGCACGGTGCGTCCCGGCGCCTTCCCGGCGCTCTCGCCGACCACCGTCACCACCGCACCGGGAGCCGCGCCAGCCCGCCGACGGCCAGCCCCTCGACCCGGCGCAGCTCCTCCTCGGGAACCGCGAGCTCCAGCGTCGGCAGCCGGCGCAGCAGGACGTCGAGGACGGCCTGCAGCTCCGTACGGGCCAGCGACTGGCCGAGGCAGGAGTGCGCGCCCGCGCCGAACGCCAGGTGCGGGTTGGGGCTGCGCTCCAGCGCCATCTCGCCGGCGCCGTCGAAGGCGGTCTCGTCGCGGTTGGCCGCGGCCATGCTGCACACCACGGTCGTGCCGCGCGGCACCGTCGTCCCGGCGATCTCGGCGTCCTCGGGGATGTAGCGCGGTATGCCGAACCCCTGGTTCGCGTCGTACCGCAGCGACTCCTCGACGGCGGTGCGCACCAGCGACGGGTCGGCCAGCAGCCGCTCCCAGCGGGACCGGTCGGCCAGCAGCATCCCGACCATCTTGCCGATCATGTTGGCCGTGGTCTCGTGGCCGGCGACGAGCAGGCCCTGGCCGGTGGAGACGAGCGCGGCGTCCGGCATCCGCGCGCCCGCGGAGTCGGTGGCGGTGATCAGCTCGCTGATCAGGTCGTCGCCCGGGTTCGCGCGCATGGCCGCGACGTGCGCCGTCATGTACGCCACGAACGCGGACTGCGCGGCGTCGATCTCCGCCTGCGTGTAGCGGGTCAGGTTGAGCAGCGTGTCGGACCAGTACGAGAACCGGTCGCGGTCGGAGGTGGGCACGCCGAGCAGGTCGCAGATCACCCAGACCGGCAGCGGGAAGCCGAGGTGCGCCTTGAGGTCGGCCGGGGCGCCGGCGGCGAGCATGTCGTCGATGAGGCGGTCGGCCATGTCCTCGATGCCGGGGCGCAGCGCGGCCATCCGCTTCGCGGTGAACCACTTGCCGACCATGCGCCGCCACTTCAGGTGGCCGTCGCCGTTCTGCGGGATGGACGCGCCGAGCGAGCTGTTGAACACGCCGCCCGACTCGTTCGCCGAGATGCGGGCGGCGTCGTCGGCGGTCAGCTTCCGGGTGAACCGCGGGTCGGCGAGCACCTCGCGCACGTCCGCGTAGCGCGTCAGCAGGGACGCCTCGTCGCCGCTGGGCAGGGTGACCCGGGCGACCGGGCACGCGTCGCGCAGCCGCGCCCACTCGGCGGGCGGCCCGAGCGCGGTGTCGCTCGCGATCGGGTAGTCGAGCACCTTCTCGGCGTCGTTTCCGTCCACCTGGCGGCCTCCTCCGTATCGGTCCTCGGTCGCCGAGCAGTCAACCGGACGCGCTAGCTTCAGTCAAGCGACTGATTTAAAGTCGTCGGGTCACGTCCGCACCCCCCGCCACGCTGGAGGCACCTTGAAGCCCGATGTCCACGCCGCACCCGCACGGGCGTCCGGTCCCAGGGCGAACACCGTGGTGGTGGTGCTCGCGTTCGCCGGGATCGTGGTCTCGCTGATGCAGACGCTGGTGATACCGCTCGTGCCCCGGCTGCCCGCGCTGCTGCACACCACGGCATCCGACGCCACCTGGGCGATCACCGCCACGCTGCTCGCCGCCGCCATCGCCACGCCGGTCATCGGCCGCCTCGGCGACATGTACGGCAAGCGGCGCATGCTGCTGGTCAGCCTGGCGATGCTGGTGGCCGGCTCGGTGGTCGTCGCGTTCAGCGACGCGCTCGCCCCCGCGATCGCCGGGCGCGCGCTCCAGGGCCTGGCCGCGGGCGTGGTACCGCTCGGTATCAGCATCATGCGCGACGAACTGCCGGGCGAGCGGCTGGGTGCGGCGACCGCGCTGATGAGCGCGTCGCTCGGCGTCGGCGGCGCGCTCGGCCTCCCGGCGGCCGCGTTCCTCGCCGAGCGCACCGACTGGCACGTGCTGTTCTGGACCTCCGGCGGCCTCGGCGCCGTGGCCGCCGTCCTGGTGGTGGCGCTCGTGCCGGAGTCCCGCGTCCGTACGGGCGGCAGGTTCGACGTCCTCGGCGCGATCGGCCTGTCCATCGGGTTGTTCTGCCTGCTCCTGGCGATCTCCAAGGGCGGCGACTGGGGCTGGGGGAGCGGCTCGACGCTGGGGCTGTTCGCGGCCGCCGTGGTGGCGCTCGTCCTGTGCGGCGCGTGGGAGCTGCGCGCCCGGCAGCCCCTGGTCGACCTGCGGACGACCGCACGCCGCCAGGTGCTGCTCACCAACGTCGCGTCCGTGGTGTTCGGCTTCGCGATGTTCGCGATGTCGCTGGTCCTCCCGCAGGTGCTCCAGCTCCCCGCGGCCACCGGCTACGGGCTGGGCCGCTCGATGATGGCGGTCGGGCTGGTGATGGCGCCGTCCGGGCTGGTGATGATGGCCATGGCGCCGCTGTCCGCGCGGATCACCCGATCCCGCGGACCCAAGGTGACGCTGATGTGCGGCGCCGTCGTGGTCGCCTGCGGCTACGGGCTGAGCGTGGCACTGATGTCCGCGGTCTGGCAGCTCGTGGTGGTGCCCAGCGTGATCGGCGCGGGCATCGGGCTCGCGTACGGCGCCATGCCCGCGCTGATCATGGCGGCCGTCCCGGTGGGGGAGACGGCCGCGGCGAACAGCCTCAACACGCTGATGCGCTCGGTGGGCACGTCCATGGCGAGCGCGGTGGCCGGGGTGCTGCTGGCCCAGATGACCATCGGGTTCGGCACGGCGACCGTCCCGTCCCAGGCGGGCTTCCGGCTCGTCATGGCCATCGGATGCGCCGCCGCCCTGGTCGCGCTGGTGATCGCCGCGTTCCTGCCGGGCCGCCGCCCCGACCCCGAGCCCGGCGCCGGTGCCGAGCTGGCGGACGCGGCGGCGCGCTGACCGCCGCGTACCCGCTAGCCTCCCCGTACGGCCATCCGGGTCGTACGGGGAGGAACCGCAGTGGACACCACCGACTGGATCGCCGCGCTGCCCAAGGTGGAGCTGCACCTCCACCTGGAAGGCGCGCTGCGGCCGGAGACGATGTTCGCGCTGGCCGGGCGCAACGGCGTGGAGCTGCCCGCCGACTCGCCCGAGGGGCTGGGCGCGCTCTACCGGTTCGGCGACTTCGGCGACTTCGCGCGGCTGTTCCTGACCGGCCTGAAGGTGCTGCGCACGGCGGCGGACTTCGCCGACGCGACGGCCGCGCTCGCCGCCGAGCTCGCCGCGCAGAACGTCCGCTACGCCGAGGTCACCACCACGCCGTTCGCGCACATCAGGCGGGGTGTGGCCGCGGAGGAGTACCGCGACGGGCTGAACGCCGGCCGCCGCCTGGCGCGTACGGCGCACGGCGTGGAGCTGGCCTGGATCTGCGACATCTCCCGCGAGACCGAGGACCCCGGGTCGGAGGAGACGCTCGGGTTCCTGCTGGGCCGTACCGCGCCCGACGGCGTGGTCGGGCTCGGCCTCGGCGGCATGGAGGCCGGCTACCCGCCGGCGCCGTTCGCCGCGTCGTTCGCGAAGGCGCACGCCAACGGCCTGGCCGCGCTGCCGCACGCGGGCGAGACCGTCGGGCCCGAGAGCGTGTGGTCGGCCGTGCGCGACCTGCACGCCGACCGCGTCGCCCACGGCGTGACCTGCCTCGCCGACCCGGCCCTCGTCGACCACCTGGCCGCGCACGGCATACCGCTCGACATCGCGATCACCTCGAACGTCCTCCTCGGCCTCGCCGCCTCACCCGAGGCGCACCCCCTCGGCGACCTGCGCCGCGCCGGGCTCACGCTGACCCTCAACACCGACGACCCCGCGTACTTCGGCACGACCCTCACCCGCGAGCTGCGCATCGCCCATGAGGCGCACGGCCTCGACCGCGCCGCGCTCGTGGAGGCGCAGTGTACGGCGCTCGCGGTGTCGTACGCCCCGGCGGACGTCCGCGCCCGGGTCACCGCCGAACTGGCCGCGGTGACCGCCGCCGGATGAGCGGCCGGTAGCCTGCGGGCGTGGCGGAGATCAGACGCGCGGTGGGGGCCGACGTGCCCGCGATCGCGGCGTGCGTGCGGGCCGCGTACGAGATGTACGTGCCGCGTATGGGCATGCGGCCCGCGCCGATGGACGCCGACCACGCGGCGCGCGTGGCGGCCGGGCAGACGTACGTCCTCACCTCGGAAGACGCGGTGGCCGGGCTGATCGTGCTGGTCCCCGAGGACGGCGACCTGCTCGTGGAGAACGTCGCCGTCCACCCGTCCCACCAGGGCCACGGTTACGGCCGGGTGCTCATGGAGTTCGCCGAGCGGCGCGCCCGCGAGACCGGCGCCGGGTCCCTCACCCTGTACACGCACGAGTTCATGACCGAGAACCAGCGCATCTACACCCGCCTCGGCTACACCGAGACCACCCGCCGCACCGAACACGGCTTCGCGCGCGTCTTCATGGCGAAGCCGCTCTCCCGCTAGGGCGGGCCGCGTACGGGCATGGCGGGGGCGCGGGTGCGCTAGGGCCGCGCGCGGGTGGGTATACGGGTACCGCACTCGACACTGGGGGAGACGCATGCGTGTTGTGATCGCGGGCGGGCACGGGCAGATCGGGCTGCGGCTGTCGCGCCAGTTGGAGATCCGCGGCGACCGTCCGGTCGGCCTGATCCGCAACCCGGACCACGCCGACGACGTACGCGACGCCGGCGCCGAGCCCGTCCTGTGCGACCTGGAGGCGGCCGGGGTGGCGGAGGTCGCGGCGGCGATCGAGGGCGCGGACGCCGCGGTGTTCGCCGCGGGCGCCGGCGGCGGCAGCGGCGCCGCCCGCAAGGACACGATGGACTACGGCGGCTCGGTGCTCCTGGCGGACGCCGCCGAACGCGCCGGGGTCCGCAGGTTCGTCCAGATCTCCTCCGCCGGCGCCGGCCGCCCGCCGGACCCCTCGCGCGGCGACGTCTGGGCCGCCTACATCGACGCCAAGACCCGCGCCGAGGAGGACCTCCGCGCCCGCCCCGCCCTCGACTGGACCGTCATCCGCCCCGGCCACCTCACGAACGTCCAGGGCACCGGCCTCCTGACGCTGTCCACGTCCCCCATCCCACCGGGCGACATCGCCCGCGACGACGTAGCCGCCGCGGTGATCGCCTTCCTCGCGGAACCCCGCACCATCGGCCTGACGATCGAGGCCGTCAACGGCCCCGAACCGCTACCAGAGGCCATCCGCCTCCTCGTGGACGGGTGAGGCGGGGTTTCCCGTACGCCGTCCCCGCGGTCACCGTGAGGTGGCGTCGGAGTGAGCGCGGGCGAGGCGGGTTCCCGTACGGTCACCAGCGCAGTTGCGCGGCGATGCCGTCGGAGTCGGCGAGGATGCCCGCGGCGTCCGGGTCCAGCGCCGTCACCCGGGCGTCGCTGGCCAGGGCGCGTTCGATCATCCGTTCGCCGAGGTCGGCGACCGGGGTGAGGTCGCCCTCCGGGACGTCCGGCGGCACCTGGCCGTCCGGGAACAGCAGGCCGTCCGGTGTACGGCTGCCGCGCCAGGTGCGCTCCGGGTCGAGGATCAGCCGCTCCACGCGGCGCTCGTTGAGCCCGCCCAGCGTGTCGTGCAGGCCGGTGGCCGCCGTGGTGCCGGCCCGCGCGGCGTCGCGCACCCGCTCGGCCAGCGCCCGGTCGTCCCGCTTGCGCGTCTCCTCCAGCACCGGCCGCATCTCCTCGGCCATGCGCTGCGCCGGGAAGCCGAACACGTTCAGCTCGGCGCGCACCGGGTCCTCGCCCGTACGCTGCGCCAGGTCACCGGCGATGAGGTCGACGAGGCGGGGGTCGCCGGTGATCGTGACCCGCTCCCAGTCGCGGTCGCGTACGGTCTCGGCCACCCGCGGCGCGGCGTCGCGCATCAGCCGGGCGATGTTCGCCTCGACGCGGTCCTCGAACCGGTCCGTGTGCGACACCACGGACTGGCCCTTCCCGGACCGCGAACTGGCCGGGCCGCGCTTGCTCCGCCAGTCGTCGGTGTCGACGTCGAAGTCGCTGCGGTAGACGTCGCCGGCCATGCCGTAGCGGACGTCCACCAGGTGCACGCCGCCGCGCGCGACCGCGACGATCCCCTCGGGCGCGGTCTCGCTGGTCGCGGCGACGAGCGGCCGCACGTACGCGAACTCGTCCAGCACCGCCATGTCCGGCATCCGCACCTGCAGCCGGAAGGACTCGCTCTCACCCCCGGCCACGGTCGCGAACAGCACCCGCCCCAGCCCGGACTCGGTAGCGTCGAGCAGCTCCTCGATCGGCTCCCGCAACCCCTCGATCCGCGCCTCCACGGCCATCCGCTGATCACGCGGCATCGCGTTCCGCGCCCGCTCCCGAATAGCCGCGAGATCATTCCGCACCCGCACATGCGCCCCAGGCGCGTCCTCCCGCGGATCCACGGTGACGTACACCGAGAGCACCCCGTACGCATCCCCCATAGCCGCGAGCTTCCGCAGCAGGCCCTCATTGAACTCCATCCCACCCCCCGATCCGGATCGCCCCGAGGACGTACCCGCAGGCCCACACGGTCACGCCCGGCCCGCCGCCCCTGCCTTCACCCCGGGCGCCCGCGCCGCGCGCCGGACCGGGGCGAGGCCAGGAGGGGGCGGCGCCGGGCGGTCAGGGGGCGACGGTGCGGGTGAGGTCGGCCTCGATGTGGGTTACGGCGGTCATTGCGCCGTACGCAAGGAGGTGCACCGTGCGGTGATCTGTGAAGCGGGGATCTGTGGCGCGCCAGGCGGCTACGTCCGCGTCTGTGAGGCGGGCCGGGGCGAGGGCGGTGAGGATCGCGACGCGCGCGCCGGCACGGTCGTCCGCCCCGAGGCCGTCCAGCCGCTCCACGCCGTGCGGGCGCCCCTGCGCGATGCGCCCGCGGTTCGCCGCGACCACCTCGGCTACGGTGGCGCTCGCGGTGGGGGAGAGCAGCCCCGCGCCCTGTGCCGCGGTCGCCGCGAGCACACCGTACGCGGTCCCCACGGGCCCGTCACTCCAGTCCGGCCGTGTGCCGTGCGGATGCCCGCTGAGCAGCCCGAGGCTCGCCCCCGGCCCCCGCCCCGGCTCCCCGGCCACGGGCACGGACGCGCCTCCGCCCGGCCCCAGGTCCGGGGCCGGTACGCGCAGCACGGGCGCCCCCTCGAACGGTGCGGGCGCGTCCGCGGTGAGGTCACCCGGTTCCAGGTCGGGCGGCAGCATGGCCAGGACCATCCGGTTCACGAAGTGCGTGAACAGCACCGTCCCGAGGAACTCCGCCGCGGCGCCGCCCACCGGGGGCATCTCCGCCACCGCGCCGGACGCGCTCGCCCGCGCCCACCCGAACACCCGGGCCGGCCGCGGCTCGGCCACGGCCCCACCCCCCGCGACCGCATCCGCCACGGCGCCCGCCCCCATCAGCCGGAGGGCGGCCAGGTACGAGAGCGTGTCGTACCCACACCCGTTCGCCTGGGAGACGCCCAGAGCGGCCAGGGTCTTCTCGGGGACCGGGGCCGTGCCGGTGAGTTGCGACTCGCGGAGGAGGGACCAGCCCGCGGCGAGGATCTCCGGGCTGGGCGACGTCATCAGGATCGCCGGGCCGATGCTGCTGAACTCGGCGTTCACCTGGGCGTACACCTCCGCCACCAGGTCTCGGGCGCGGTCGGGGGCGACGGGCGTGATGTGGCGGACGACGGACGGCATGGCGCGGCTCCTCGGCTCGGCCGGAACGGACGCCCCGATCCTGGCCGCCGCGCCCGCCACGCCGCGTCCGCCGTACGTCGGCATCCCCGCCTGCGCCCGCCGCCGTACCGGGCGCCTCCGGGGCGGCGCGCGCCGTACGGCATACCGCGCCCGCGGTACCCGCCGGTTCGTCCGCACGGACGACGCCCGCGCCACCCGCCCCGCATAGGCTTCCGCGCATGACGAAAGCCCCACCACCGGCGCGTACAGGAACCCGCGCATGAAGATAGCCCCGCCCCCGGCGCGTACGGGAACCCGCGCGTGACGAGCGCCCCGCCCCTGGTCAGGGCCACCGCCACCGCCACCGCCGCGTACCAGCGCCCGCGCCTGAGGAGCGTGCCCCGACCCGTATGGGACGCGGCGCCCGCGGTCATCATCGCGGCGCTGCTCGTGTTCGCGGCCGCGTCCCAGCCGCCCGGCGGGAGCATCCCGGCGCTCGGCTACGCGGCGGCGGCGCTCAGCGGGCTCGTCCTCGCGGCCCGGCGGCGGTTCCCCGTCGCGGCCCTGGTGACCGCCGCGATCTGCGTGGTGGTGTACCAGGCCGCCGGGTTCGACCTGCCGCCCGCGGCGCTGTTCTTCGCGGTGTACGCGGCGACCCGCAGTGGGCACCGTACGGCGGCGGGCGTCACGCTGGGCGCGCTGCTCGTGGCGATTCCGCCGGCCGCGACCGTGGGCGTCGGCGCCCGGCCGCTCGGGGCGGCCCTCGGTGAGGCCGCGCTCGGGCTGGGGTGGCTGGTCGCGGCCGGGGTGGCGGGGGAGGCGCTGCGGCAGGCGGAGGGCCGCGCGGCGGCGGCGGAGCGGACGCGCGAGGAGGCGGCGCTGCGGCGGGCCGCGGACGAGCGGCTGCGGATCGCGCGCGAGCTGCACGACTCTCTCACGCACCAGATCTCGATCATCAAGGTGCAGTCCGGCGTGGCCGTGCACCTGGCGCGCAAGCGCGGCGAGGAGGTGCCGCCCGCGCTGCTGACCATCCAGGACGCCGGCCGCGAGGCCGCGCGCGAGCTGCGCGCCACCCTGGGCGCGCTGCGCGGCGACGCCCCGCACGACGGCCACGGCCTCGACCACGTCGAGGGCCTCGTCGACGGGGCCAGGTCCGCGCTGGTCGACGCCACCCTCACGATCGACGGGCCGCGCCGCGACCTGACCGCCGCGGTCGACCGCGCGGCGTACCGCATCGTGCAGGAGTCCCTCACGAACGTCGCCCGCCACGCCGGCCCCGCCACGGCCCGTGTACGGATCGCGTACGGCCCAGGCGCCCTGACCGTACGCGTCGAGGACGACGGACGCGCCGCCCCCGGCAGCGACCCCGTGCCCGGCGTCGGGCTGCTCGGCATGCGGGAGCGGGTCACCGCGCTCGGCGGCCGCCTGCACGCCGGCCCGCGCGGCGAGGGCGGCTTCGCCGTGCGCGCCGAGCTGCCCGTGGAGCCGGCCCCGTGATCCGGGTGCTGCTGGTGGACGACCAGCCCCTGCTGCGCGGCGGCTTCCGCGCGCTGCTGGAGGCCGAGGACGACATCGAGGTGGTCGGCGAGGCCGCCGACGGCCGCGCGGGCCTCGACCTCGCCCGCGCGCACGCGCCCGACGTCGCGCTCGTCGACATCCAGATGCCCGTCATGGACGGCATCGAGGCCACCCGGCGGATCGCCGCCGACCCGGCGCTGGCGGGCGTCCACGTGGTCGTGCTGACGAACTACGGCCTCGACGAGTACGTCTTCACCGCGCTGCGCGCCGGCGCGGCGGGCTTCCTCGTCAAGGACATCGAGCCCGAGGACCTCCTGCACGCTGTGCGCGTCGCGGCGCGCGGCGACGCGCTGCTCGCCCCGTCGATCACCCGCAGGCTCATCGGCGCGTACGTCAGCCGCCCGCCCCTCGTGCCGTCCGACGCCCTCGCCGGCCTCACCAACCGCGAACGCGAGATCGTCGCCCTGGTGGCGCGCGGCCTGACCAACGACCAGATCGCCGCCCACCTGGTGATCAGCCCGCTCACGGCCAAGACCCACGTCAACCGCGCCATGACCAAGCTGCACGCGCGCGACCGCGCCCAGCTCGTCGTCACCGCGTACGAATCGGGCCTGGTCACGCCCGGAGGCTTCGGACCTGCCGCAACCTGACCCACAGGGCCGCGACGAACACGGCGGCGACCACGAGCAGCAGCCACATGTCGTACGGCGTGCCGCCGAGACCGTGGTCGATGACGTGCGACGCGGCGTGCACCACCATCCCGACGGTGCCGCCGAGCAGCCCCACGGTCACCGCGTCGCGCCAGATCAGCCCGCCCGCCATCGCCGCCGCGATGGCGATCTGGAACGCGCCGAGGTCGTGGAACAGGTGCCGGTTGTACGGCGGGTACGTCGCGATGACCTGGAAGAACCCGTGCGGCCACCCGAACGCCCACACGCCGCCCACCCCGAACAGCACCACCCCGGCGATCACGACCCACCGCACCAGGCCCCGCGTCCCGCTCATGTCCCTCTCCTCGCTGCGCGTCGTCTCCACACCCGTTCGACCGCGCAGGCCGCGGAAATGTGACAGCGGGGCGCCCGCGCGCCCGGCGTGTTCGCGATGAGTTTCCGCGGCGCGTACGGTCCACCCCCGTACGCCGGTCCCGTACCCGGGGCCGGGCCGAGCGGAAGGACGGACGGGCATGGGCGAACGTGACGGCGGACGGGTGGTCGTCAGCACGACGATCTCGCTCGACGGCTACTCCACCGGGCCCGACGAGGACATGGGCTTCGTGTTCAACGCCGACATGGGGCCGAGCCCGCTGGTCGACAGGCTCATCGCGCGCACGGGCGCGTTCCTCAGCGGGCGGGGCAGCTACGAGTACGGGAGGCGCCACAACAAGGAGGCCTTCGACGGCACCTGGTCGGGCGCGCAGTTCATCCTCACCCACAAGCCGCCCGAGCCGCCCGACCCGGCGGTGACGTTCCTGTCCGGCGACATCCGCGCGGCCGTGGCCACCGCGCGCGCGGCGGCCGGGCCGAAGGACGTCAACGTCGCCGGCGCGAACGTCGTCCAGCAGTGCGTCGCCGCCGGGCTCGTCGACGAGCTGGTCCTGCTCGTCGTACCGGTCCTGCTCGGCGGCGGCATCCGCCTGTTCGAGCGGTTCGACGGCGGTGAGACCGCGCTGGAGCTGCTCGAGTGCGCCGCCCCGAACGGGGTCGTCAACCTGCACTACCGCGTACGCGGGTAGCCGGGGTCCGTGCGAACTTTCGCGGACAGACGGCGGGTCCGTGCGAACCGTCGCGTACGGACGGTCCGGCCCGTGTGGTCACGGGTGGCGCGGCTCCCAGCGGAACCGCCGCCATCCGTCGACCGGCAGCGCGCCGAGGCTCCGGTAGAACGCGTCGGCCTGCGGGTTCCCGAGCGCGACGTCCCACTCGACCCGCCCCGTGGTGCGCCCGCGCAGCGTGGTGAGCAGCGCCCGCCCGAGCCCGTTCCGCCGGTACGCCGGACGGACGAACAGGTTCTCGAGCCAGATCCCGCCCCGCCCCGCGGGCGAGAACGACCACATCGCGATCCCCGCCACCACATCCGGCTCACCCGGCGCCTCCGCGACCAGCACAGACGCCGCAGGCTCCGCCCCGAACAACGACACGGCAAGCCCCTCCGGGTCCACCGTGATCAGCCCCGCCCCACCCTCGTAAGCCGCGTGGTCCCCCAGCAACTCACAGATCACCTCAAGATCCTCAGGGCACGCATCCCGCACAGGCACGGCTGAACCTCCGGTCATACGAACGCGGCCGCCGCTCAGCGTACCGCCGCCCCATCCGCCGCTTCCGCAGCGCAACCCGCCTAGACACGACAAACGCCACGCCCCGCGCCCCGTGGCTCTTGCAGCGCGGCCTGCTCACGCGATAAAGGCCGCGCTCCGCGCGACAGATTCCCGCGCCTCCAGTTCGGCGTTCTCGGGGTTGGGCCGCGGGGGCTTCGCCTCTGGCGTGCCGCGTCCAGCGGGGCGCGAGCCAGGGCCTCGTGGCGCGGCCTGCTCACGCGATAAAGGCCGCGCTGCGCGCGACTGTTTTCCCGCGTTCTCGGTTCGGCGTTCTCGGTGTTGGGCCGCGGGGGCTTCGCCTCTGGCGTGCCTCGTCCAGCGGGCACGGGCCAGCGCCCCGCGCCCTCAGCTCAGCGTTCTCGGGGCTGGGCCGCGGGCTATCGCCTCTGGCGCGTCCGACCGGAGGCAGCAAGAGCCGCGCCGCCCTCGCAGCGTGGGCCTGGGCGTGTCGCGCACGGGCACGCCCCCTCGCAGCGCCGCCCCCACACGTGACACGGCGTGCATCCCGGGGAGTGTGGCGATGACGGAGTGCAGTGGTACGTTCTCCGACCGTGACCAGCGCGGACGCGGCGTACGGCCGTGGCGCGCGTGACACGTCCACGATCCACAGGGGGAATCAGATGCGTATCCGACTCGCGGCCGGGGTGCTGGCCGCGGCGTCCATGTTCACGGTGTTCGGCGGTGCTGCCGCCGCGGTGGCGGACACCGCGGCGCCGGCCGCGCCCGCCGCGCCGCAGGGCAAGGCGCTGCCCGGCACGGACCTCATCGCCGGTGTCCCGGTGGTGGGCGGCGCCGCGCAGAGCCTCCCGCTCGGCTCGGTGATGAAGAGCATCCCCGGCGGCGGCATCCCGTCCGGCCTGCCGGCCGGGCTCTGAGCCCGTACGCACGGACAACGGCCCCGTTCGGCACCCTGCCGGGCGGGGCCGGTTCATGCCTCCGCCCCGAAACGCCCCGTCCGCCGTGATAATCACCTGCTGTGGCGGTTGGCGAGGATGGGCGGCGGGCGTGGCCCGGGATGCTGCCGGGGACGTGGGCGGAGGAGGTGGTGGACGCCGCCGGGCGTCCGCTGCTGATGACCGGGGAGTTCCGCGACGTGCTCGGCGACGGCGGGCAAGGGCGGTGGGACCTGCGGCGGCGCATGTGGGATGACGCGCCCGCGCTGCTGCTGGCCGTGCCGGGGGCGTACGACCTGGTGCACGTCGTGGACCCGGCCGCGACCTGGAACGCCGTGCGGTCCCGCGTACGGGCTGTGGGGTTCCGCCGCGCGGCGAGGGCCCCGGGCGCGGTGCCGGTGTGGGCGCGGGCGGTGCCGCTGGTGCTGCTGGTCGCGCTCGCGGTGTTCGCGCTGGCGATCGCGGGCGGCGCGTTCGGGTGGGGCGGCGTGGTGGCGCTGCTCGGGGTCGCGGCGCTGTGCGGTGCGCTGCTGCTGTTCGCGCGGTACGCGGAGTACGGGTTCGGCGCCGTGCCGGGGGAGACGCGGGAGCTGCTCGCGCGAGAGGTGGTGGCCCCGTACCTGCGGGAACGGGTCAGCGAGCTGGTGAACACCCCGGAGCGCGAACGCGTGCTGCCCGTCACGGACGCGCCGGGGCTCGGCGGCATCTCCGACCGCGACCAGGTGGTCCGCACCCGGGCGGCGCAACGGCTCGGCCGCGTCGCCGGGGACATGAACGCCGGAAGCGTCGCCGTGTGCGGGCGGCGCGGCGTCGGCAAGACCACCCTGCTGCGCAGCCTGTGCGACAACCGCCTGGCCCGCCCGGACGAGCCCGAGCTGCGCGTGCTGGTCTCCGCCCCGGTCGACTACGACGTACGCGAGTTCGTCCTCCACCTGTTCGCCCGGCTGTGCGTCGCGGTGGGCGGCGACCCGGGCGACGCCGTGCGCGGGGAGTTCGCCATCGTCCCCCGGCGCGGCGCGCGGGCCGTCGCCTGGATCGCCGCCCTGGCCGCCACGCTCGCGGGCCTGGCCCTGCTCACCGGCCTGCTCCCGTACGCGCCCGGCACGCTCGCCTGGGCCGCCCACCGCGCCGCGGACCCGGCCGTGCGGGCGGCCCTTCGCGTCCCCGCCGGCATCGCGCTGCTGCTCGTCGCGGCGCTGGCCGTACGCGCGGCCCGGCGCGACCGCCCGCCGCGCGGCACCGGGTCCATCCAGGACGAGGCGCGCCGGCACCTGGAGCGCATCCGGTTCCTCCAGACGTACTCCACCGGCTACTCCGGCGGCGTGAAGCTGCCCGCCGGGGTCGAGGTGGGCCGCACGACCGGACGGCAACTCGTCGAGCAGCAGATCACCCTGCCCGACCTGGTCGACCTCTACCGGGGATTCGCCGAGCGCACGGCGCTGTGGTGGCGGGCACGGCACGGCCGCCGCGGACGCCTGGTCGTCGGCATCGACGAGATCGACCGCATCCGCGACGCCGCCGACGCCGAGCGGTTCCTCAACGACATCAAGGCGGTCTTCGGCTCGCCGCACTGCGTCTACCTGGTCTCGGTGTCGGAGGAGGCGATGGCCAGGTTCCAGGTGCGCGCCCCCGGCCGTACGGCGTTCGACAGCGCCTTCGACGAGTTCGTGGGCGTCGCGCCGCTGTCCTTCGCCGAGGCGCGCGACCTGCTGCGCCGCCGCGTCGCCGGGATCTCCGACCCGTTCGTCGCGCTGTGCCACGTGCTGTCCGGCGGCCTGCCGCGCGACGTGGTCCGTACGGCGCGTGCCCTGGTCGCCGGCGCGGGCGCGCCGCGCACCCTCACCGAGGCGGCCGCCCGGCTGATCGCCCAGGAGGTGGCCGACCTCAAGGACGCCGCCCTGCGCCGCCCGCCGGACGACGCGCCAGGCCGCGACCTGCTGCTGCGCCGCCTCGTGGACGACGCGTGGCCCCGCACGGACCCGGCCGCGCTCGCCGCCGCGGCCGCCGACGTCCGCGATGGCGCCGCCGGACTGGCCGCCGCGCTCGACGTCCTCGCCCAGGTCGCGTACCTGTTCGGCCCCGGCCTCGACCACCTGGTCGCCGACCTGCGCGCCCCCGCGGACCCGGGCGGCATCGCCGACGCGCTGGCCCGCGCGCGCTCCGCCCCGTCCACCGACCCGGGCCTCGCCGCCGAGCTCCTCGCCCGGGTGCGCCGCCGGTACGGCCTGCCGGACCCGGCGGTCGCCTAGTCCCCGGCGCGCTTCCGCAGCTCGGACTTGAGGATCTTGCCGGACGGGGTGCGGGGGAGGATGTCGAGGAACGCCACGGACTTCGGCACCTTGTACGCGGCGAGGCGTTCGCGCACGTGGGCGAGGAGCGCGTCCGGGTCCGGCGCCGTGCCGGGGCGCGGCACGACGAACGCCCGGCCCACCTCGCCCCATTTGTCGTCGGGCACGCCGACCACCGCGCACTCGGCGACCTCCGGATGGTCGTACAGCGCGTTCTCCACCTCGGCCGGGTACACGTTCTCGCCGCCGGAGATGATCATGTCCTTGATGCGGTCGGCGATCCGGACGTAGCCGTCCTCGTCGGCCACGCCCACGTCGCCCGTACGGAACCAGCCGTCGCCGGTCAGCACCTCCGCCGTGGCGTCCGGCAGCCGCCAGTAGCCGGACATCACGTTCGGCCCGGAGACGATGATCTCCCCGGGCTCGTCCGGTGCGGCCTGCTCCGTCGGCGGGCCGTCCGGGCGCACCACCCGTACGTCGGTGAAGAACTGCGCGGTGCCCGCCGTGCCGGCCTTGCGGAACGCGTCGCCGCGGGTGAGGAACAGCGCGCCGGGCGCCGCCTCGGTCATGCCGTAGCCCTGCAGGAACGTCAGGCCGCGCGCGGAGTACGCGCGGATCGTCGCCTCCGGCACGGGCGCGCCGCCGCATTCGAGGACGCGCAGGGACGACAGGTCGGCGTCCGGCCAGCGCGGCGACGCGGCGAGCGCGTTGAACATCGCGGGCACGCCGAACGCGAACGTCACCCGGTGCGCGGCGATCAGGTCGAACGTCGCGTCCGGGTCGAATCCCGGCGCGATCACCACCCGGCCGCCCTTGACCAGCGTCGGCAGGCACGTCATGTTCAGCGCCGCCGTGTGGAACAGCGGCGCGGTGACCAGCGTGACCTCGTCCGCCCACAGGTCCACGTCGGCCAGCACGTTCATGGCGTTCCACGTCACGTTCGCGTGCGTCAGCGCGGCGCCCTTCGGCCGTCCGGTCGTGCCGGACGTGTACATGATCATGCAGAGGTCGCCGGGCGCCACCTCCTCGTCGATCTCCCGCGGCGGCCCGGCGAGCAGGTCGGTGTAGAGCTGGTCGCCGTCGCCCGGCGGGACGGCCACCGTGTGGACGAGGGACGTGCCGGGCCGCAGCTCCGCCGCCGTCGCCGCGTGCTCCGGGCCGTGCACGAGCACCCGCGGGCCGGAGTCGTCGACGATGTACGCCAGCTCCGGCACGGCCAGCCGGGCGTTCAGCGGGACGAACACCGCGCCCAGCGACGCCGTCGCGAACAGCGTCTCCAGCAGCGCGGGATGGTTCCGGCCGAGGTAGGCGACCCGGTCGCCGGGGCCGATGCCGAGGTCGCGCAGCCCGTACGCCAGCCGCGCGACACGCCCGGCGAGCTCGGAGTACGTCCACGACGCGTTGCCGTACACCAGCGCGGGGCTGCGGCCGCGGTTCCGCGCGCGGCGCCGCGGCCACGAACCGATTCCCTGGTCACGCATGCGGACCCCCAGACGGGCCACCGGGCCCGGTGCTCGTACGGCTGCCGCGACGGGCGTTTCGTAGTATCGCGTGAACTTCTCCGTGACGCACGTCTTTCGGGTTGTCGAGTCAGGCGTTATGGTCGGGCCGTCCGAGCGTTGGGAGAACCATGAGCACACGTACGACACCACCGTTCCGCGCCGATCACGTGGGGAGCCTGCTGCGCCCGCAGCGGCTGCTGAAGGCGCGCGCCGACTTCGCCGACGGCACGATCACCGCGGAGGACCTGCGCCGCGTCGAGGACGAAGCGATCACCGACGTGGTGCGCATGCAGGAGAACGTCGGCCTGAAGTCCGCGACCGACGGCGAGTTCCGCCGCGCCTCCTGGCACATGGACTTCATCTACCAGCTCGGCGGCGTCACCGAGGCGCCCGAGCACCTGCACGTCCAGTTCCGCAACGCCGAGGGCACGCTGGAGTACGCGCCGGCCGCGCTGCACATCGCCGACCGCGTCAAGCTGGAGCACACCATCTTCGGCGACGACTTCACGTACCTGAAGTCCCAGGTCACGAGGAATGTGCCGAAGCTGACGATCCCGTCGCCGAGCATGGTCCACTACCGCGGCGGGCGCGCCATGATCGACCCGGGCGTGTACCCGGACCCCGAGGGCTTCTGGGACGACCTGTCCGCCGCGTACGCCGAGGAGGTCCGCCGCGTCCACGAGCTGGGCTGCACGTACCTCCAGTTCGACGACACGAGCCTCGCGTACCTCAACGACCCCGCGCAGCGCGCCGAGCTGGCCGCCCGCGGCGAGGACGCCGACCACATGCACCTGCGCTACATCCGCCAGATCAACAAGGCGCTGGCCGACAAGCCCGACGGCATGACGGTCACGACCCACATGTGCCGCGGCAACTTCCAGTCGTCCTGGGTGGCCGAGGGCGGCTACGACTTCGTAGCCGAGGCCCTGTTCGGGGAGCTGGCCGTGGACGGCTTCTTCTGCGAGTTCGACGACGCCCGCTCCGGAAGCTTCGCCCCATTGCGCTACGTCCCCGAGGGCAAGATGGTCGTCCTGGGCCTGGTCACCACGAAGCGCGGCGAACTGGAATCCAAGGACACCCTGAAGCGCCGCATAGACGAGGCCGCCAAGTACGTCCCCTTGGACCAGCTCTGCCTCTCCGGCCAATGCGGCTTCTCCTCAACGGTAGAGGGCAACGCCCTCACGTACGAAGAAGAGGTCGCCAAACTAAGCCTGATCGTAGAAACCGCCGAGGAGGTCTGGGGCTAGCCCCCGCGGACCCTCTCGCGCCACCCTTCCTGTGCAAGTGCCTCGAAGCGCGGCCTGGCTCCAACCAAAGGCCGCGCTCCGCGCGACTGATTTCCCGCGATCTTGGTTGGGCGTGTCCAGGGTTGGGCCGCGAGGCTGCGCTCTCAGTGGGCCGTGCTCGGTGTTTTCCCGGGCCGCGCGTAGTCGCGCCCTCGGGGCGTGGCGTGGCCGTGCCTGGGAAAGGCCGCGCTGCGCGCGACTGATTTCCCGCGACTTTGGTTGGGCGTATCCATGGCTGGGCCGCGAGGCCGCGTCCTTTGTGGGCCGCGTTCGGTGTTTCCCTGGGCTGCGTGTAGTCGCGCCCTCGGGGCGTGGCGTGGCCGTGCCTGGGAAAGGCCGCGCTGCGCGCGACTGATTTCCCGCGATCTTGGTTGGGCGTATCGAGGGTTGGGCCGCGAGGCTGCGCTCTCAGCGGGCCGTGCTCGGTGTTTTCCCGGGCCGCGTGTAGTCGCGCCCGCGGGGCGTGGCGTGGCCGTGCCTGGGAAAGGCCGCGCTGCGCGCGACAGATTTCCCGCGATCTTGGTTTGGCGTATCCGGGGTTGGCCCGCGAGGCTGCGCTCTCAGTGAGCCGCGTTCGGGGATCTCCGGGCCAGGCCCGAAAGAGGCCGCGCTTCGCGCGCCAGCCCCTCCGCGCTCCGCGCGCCAGACCCCTCCCGCGTCCTGAGCTCCGCGTCTTCTGAGCGCGGCGGCGAGGCGACCGCACTTGGCTGGGTGTGGCTCCTGGTCAAAGGCCGCGCTGCGCGCGACAGATTTCCCGCGATCTTGGTTCGGCGTATCCAGGGTTGGCCCGCGAGGCTGCGCTCTCAGTGAGCCGCGTTCGGGGATCTCCGGGCCAGGCCCGAAAGAGGCCGCGCTCCGCGCGCCAGCCCCTCCGCGCTCCGCGCGACGCCCCTCCGCGCTCCGCGCGCCAGCCCCTCCGTGCTCTGCGCGACTCTCTCCCGCGTCCTGAGCCCCGCGTATTCTGAGCGCGGCTGCGAGGCGACCGCACTTGGCTGGGTGTGGCTCCTGGTCAAAGGCCGCGCTGCGCGCGACAGATTTCCCGCGACTTTGGCCCTGCGTTCTCCAGGTTGGGCCGCGGGCTGCCGCTCTTCGCGAGCGGTTCGCGGGGCTCAGCGGTGGGCGCGCGGCTGCCGCTGAACGTCCCCGGTCAATGAACGTGGACGTACGGATTGAAGACGCTAGTCGAGGTGACGGACGGCTCTTAGCGATGTGCGGCCCACCTGGACGTACCGAGGGCAGCAATTACTCCGCTGATCTGATTTTCTTGCGCTGGTTGGCATTGAAGCGCGCTTTCTTCTGGCGATTCCCGCACGTGTTCATGTCGCACCATTTGCGGGTGCGGCTTTGGCTGGTGTCGAAGAAGGCGGCTTGGCAGGTTGGTGACGCGCACAAGGCCAGTTTTCCGTCTCGTTCGCCCGCGATGATGCTGATCGCGTCGGCGGCGATCACGCTGAGGGCGTCCTCCACGCGGGAAGCTGAGCTGAGCCGCCATATCCGCGTGCCCTCGGACGTCAGGTTCGCCGCGGCCCACCCCTGAGCGCTGCAGTCATTGATGACGCGGACGGCGGATTCGGGGAGAGGGTCCTGGATCGCGGCCGCCGTCGCGGCGGCGTGGATCGACTCCCTCAGTTCCCGTGCGAGGTCGAGCTGGGCCGGGGTGCAGGAATCCACGGCGAGGCCGTTCACCGCCAGCCAGTCGACGAGCCGTTGCGGTGTGGGAATGCGCTCCACGGGGTCGCCGCGCCGCTCCGTCAGCGTCGCCGTGAAGCTGGTCGCCAGCACGCTACCGAGGCGGAAGTCAGGGAACCCAGCACGCATAGAACCACCTTAGCCGGTTGCACGTCGGCGTCGCGCCATGCTAGAACCGTCTTAGCCGGTTCCACGATGGCCAGGAGGTCTCATGCCCCGCCCGACCAGCGACGTCCACGCATTCGAAGCCCGCGCAACGGACGCCGACCTCGACGACCTGCGCGCGCGACTGGCCGCCGCGCGCCTGCCGGAGCCCGAGACGGTCCATCCCGCCGCGCCCGGCCCCCGCCGATGGGATCAGGGCGTTCCCCTCGCCGACCTCGTCGATCTCGTGAACTACTGGCGCACCGGGTACGACTGGCGGCCGTTCGAAGCGCGCCTCAACCGGATCGGCCAGTTCCGTACGACCATTGACGATCTGGGAATCCATTTCCTGCACCGCCGATCCGCGCGCGCGGACGCCACTCCGCTGATCGTGACGCACGGCTGGCCGGGCAGCATCGCCGAGTTCGTCGACGTCATCGACGAGCTGGCGGATCCGAAAGACCCAGACGCACCGGCGTTCCACGTCGTGGCCCCGTCGCTGCCGGGCTTTGGCTACAGCGACAAGCCGGCCACCACCGGATGGGGAACCGAAAAGATCGCGGCCGCATGGGTGGAACTGATGGAAAGGCTGGGATACGGCAAGTTCGCGGCCCACGGCGGCGACTGGGGCGGCAACATCACCACGGTTCTCGCGGGCCGGTTCCCGGCGCACGTCCTCGGCATCCACACAACATTCGCGGAGGGCCTGCCCGGATTGACAACGGACGGGCTGACGGCGGTCGAGCGCGAATGGACCGAGGAGACCCGCGATTTCTGGCGCAACCGCGCGGCGTACGCGAAGCAGCAGGCGACCCGACCGCAGACCATCGGCTACTCCCTCGTCGACTCACCGGTCGGGCTCCTCGCCTGGATCCTCGACAAGTTCGCCGAATGGTCCGACACCGAAGACAGCCCGTTCGAGACCATTTCCCGAGACAGAATCCTCGACGACGTCACCCTGTATTGGCTGACGCGCACCGGCGCATCGGCAGCCCGCATCTACTACGAAAGCCACAACTCCCTCGACCCCGAACTCCGAGTCGACGTCCCGTCAGCGATCACCATCTATCCCCGCGACATCGAGAAGTACCCGCGCGCCTGGTCACAGGAGCGATACCGCCAGATCGTCCGCTGGAGGTCCCCCGAATCCGGCGGACATTTCCCATCGCTAGAGGTCCCCGACCATTTCATCAAAGACCTCCAAGAGGGCCTAGCGGCAGTACTGTCCGCCAATCGGTGAACACAGCCGGGCGCCGCGAACGACCCCCAAAGGCCGCGCTCCGCGCGACAGATTTCCCGCGATCTTGGCCCTGCGTCTTCCAGGTTCAGCCGCGAGCCGCCGCTCCTCGCGGGATCGGCCTTGAAGCTGGCTCCGAACCAAAGGCCGCGCTCCGCGCGACTGCTTTTCCCGCGACCTTCGCGGGCCGTGTTCGTGGTTGGGCCGCGAGGCTGCGCCCTCAGCGCGTCGGGTTCCGGGCTGTCCCGAGTGCAACCCCCAAAGGCCGCGCTCCGCGCGACTGCCTTCCCGCGACCTTTGCCGCGCGTTCTCGTGGTTGGGCCGCGGGCTGCCGCTCTTCGCGAGCGGGTTCGGGGGTTCGGCCGTGAGCCGGATCTTGGCGCCGCTGCGCTTGAGAGGTTCCCGCGCATTCTCGGGTTCGGCGGTCCGCGGTTGGACCGCCGCGCTACCGCACTTCGCGAGTCTTCATCCGCGAAGGCGTCATTCCGACCAAGGGCGACAGCCTCGCGGCCCAACCACGAACACGCCCCGCGAAGATCGCGGGAAGGCAGTCGCGCGGAGCGCGGCCTTTCTGGGGCCGCGCCTGGGCGGCAGCGCCGAACCCGGCCCGCTAAGGGCGGCAGCCTCGCGGCACAGCCAGGAGTATGCGCAACGAAGGTCGCGTGGAGGGCAGTCGCGCGGAGCGCGGCCTTTGACCGGGAGCCACGCCCGGCCAGGAGCGGCAGCCTCGCGGCCCGGCCACGAGGACGCCCAGCAGAGGTCGCGGGAAGGCGGTCGCGCACGGCGCGGCCTTTTCGGGCGGGCCGGTTCTGCGGTGGTTAGGATTCCCGGGATGTCTGGATCAGCCGTGGGGAAGCTCGCTCAGGTGTACCGGCGGTTCGGTGAGGTTGACGCCGCTGGGGTCTCGCCGCTGTACGAGCGGGTCGCCGTCGCGGTGAGCGCGTCCGATGAGGCGTTGCGGGCCATTGAGGCGGCGCCGGCGCGCAAGCGGAACCCGGCGGTGATCCTCGCGGCGCTGCACGATCTCGCGCTCGCCGGGCGGGCGCCGGAACTCGCCGAGGCCTATGCGGCCGCGGACGGGGACGCGGCGGCCGCCGCGGCGATCGACACGCTGCTGCGGATGACCGAGTCCGTTGTGGCCATCGCCGTACGGCGGCAGGTGCGGGCCGATGAGACCGGGCGCGGCGCCGTGCTGTATCCGGCCATTGCTGAGGTCGCGCGGCGGGTGGGCGCGGAGGCGGTCGGGCTGATCGACGTGGGCGGCTCGGCGGGGCTCAACCTTACGGTCGACCGCGTGGGAATCACGTACGACAACGCCCGCGTCCGGGGCGACGCCGAGCGCGGCGGACGAACCGGTGGCAGAGCGCGATCAGGGAACGGCGCGTACGGCGGCGAACCGTCGATGGGCGGCACCGGCGCTGAGGCGCGGTCAGGGGACGGTGCGGACGGCGGACGATCGCTGGGCGCCGCGGAGGGCGGCGGGCAGGTGCTGGGTGATCCGGGGTCTCCCGCGCGGGTGGCGTGCGCGGTCGTGGGGGAGAGGGCCGTGCCTGATCGGGTGATGCCCGGGGTCGTCGCGCGGGTCGGTGTCGGCCTCGATCTTGTTGACGTGACCGACCCGGACGAGGCGCGGTGGTTGCGGGCGTGCGTGTGGCCGGATCAGGGGGAGCGGGGCGCGCGGCTCGACGCGGAGCTGGCGCTGGCGGCGGCCGAACCTGCGGTGCTGATGCGCGGGGACGCCGTCGAGGTGCTGCCCGAGGCCATCGCCCGGGTGCCCGCGGGCGCGCTGCCCGTCGTCACCACGACGTGGGCGCTGTCGCGGGTCCCGCTGGAGAGCCGCCTGCGGTTCCTGCGGCGCCTGGACGAGGCGGCTACCGGACGCGCGGTGGCGTGGGTCTCGGTCGAAGGGGTGGGGGTCGCGCCCGCGATCCCGACCTTCGGCGACCGCCCCGCCTCCGGCCACAGCATCATCGGCCTGGCCGTGTTCGAACACGCGGCCCTGCACGCCGAGTCCGTCGGCCGCTGCTGGTCCCGGGGCCGCATGCTGTCCTGGCTGGCAGACGCTTAGCGCTGCGGAGCCGCATGTCCGCATACCGGCGGACCTCCAGCGTCAGGCTGACGGCTGTCCAGCGCCGCGCTAAGCCACCGGGCGTACGGGTTGGCGGAGGATGGTCCTCAGCTTGGCGGGGGCGGACCGGCGGGGGTCGCTGAGGTAGATCTCGTGGTGGTGGCCGGTCATTTGCAGGGCGTTGGCGGCCAGGTACTCGTTGTGGAGGCGGGCCAGGACGGGGGCCTCGGCGTCGTACGGGCCGATGTGCAGGAGCTGGGCGCTCGTTCCCTCGTGCAGGGGCTCGTGGCGGACGGCGGCGATCGTGGGGTGGGCCTTCTTAACCAGCGCGGACTGTCTGGCCTCGGCGACCAGCTCGCCGGTGATCCAGTCGGGGAGGCTGATGAGCATGCGCCACTGCCAGGCGTCCTTGTCGCGGGTGGTGAACACCTCCGGGCGGTCGGACCACCACAGGCCCTCCAGCGGCCCGACGACGAAGTCCCGGCTGAGCGTGCGCTTGCTCGCGAACTTGATCGTGTACGCCACGGAGTACAGCGCCTCGACGGCGCGGGCGTAGTCGGCGCTGGTGTTGGGGTCGCCGCGGCCGTCGACGGCGAGGAACCGCTGTTCGGGCACGTCGACCAGCGCCCAGTCGGTGTTCCGCGGCGCGTAGTACGCCGTGAGCTCCCGCTTCACGTCATAGCCGGTCATGGTCCTCTTCTCCGAGTTCGGCGCGGTACGCGGCCAGCCACCGCTGTTCGGCGGCCAGTTGGCCGAGCGAGTAGTCGAAGATCGCCCCGACGAAAGCGGGCGCGCCCGGCTGCGCGTCGCGGGCCGCGCGCAGCTCGGCGATCTTGTCCGTCAGGGCCGCGGCCCGCCGGTCGAGCGCGGCCCTGAGCCGCTCGGGCGCGATGGCCGGCTGGTTGGCCAGGCCGACCAGGACGGGCGGGAACACCGGTATGAGCTCGGCCACCGCCGCCTCGGCCGACCGCGCGCATTCCCGGCGCCCCTCGGACGTCGGCCCGTACACCCGGCGGGCCTTCCCCCGCGCCGGCCGCGCCGCCGTGACCTCGGCGATCAGGCCGCGGTCGCGGAGCCGGCCCAGCAGGTAGTAGATCGAGCTGAAGCCGATCTCGGTCCACGCGCGCATTCCGCGCGCGCTGATGGCCTCGTCCAGTTCGTAGCCGTGTCGCGGCTTCTCCACGAGCAGCCCGAGCAGCGTCAGCTCGGCGGGCGTCAGGTCGGCGGCCATGCCACTATTCTAGTACTAGAATACGGCGCCGCGCCAAAGGCCCCGCCATAGGGAAGCGGCCCTTAGGTCAGCCCGAGACCGCCGTCGACCGTCAGCACCTGGCCGGTGGCGTACGCGGACAGCAGCAGCCCGAGCGTCGCGTCGGCGATCTCCTCCGGCTCGCCCGAGCGGCGCAATGGCGCGGCCTTCGCGACCCCGGCGTGGGCGGCGTCCCAGTCGGCGGTCCACGGCGTGGCGATCAGGCCAGGGGCGACGGCGTTCACCCGGATGTCCGGCCCGAGCGACTTCGCGAGCAGCCGCGTCATGTGGTTCAGCCCGGCCTTCGACACCGCGTACGGCACGGAGCTCCCGCTCGGCCGCACCCCCGCCAAAGACGTGATGTTCACGATCGAGCCGGGACCGTCGCCGTTCGCCCCGGCGGCGCGCAGGTGCGGCGCGGCCGTACGGATCATCCGCCAGGTGCCGAGCACGTTGACGTCGAGGATGCGCTGGAAGACCTCGTCCGTCACGGCGTCCAGGTCGTCGTGCGGGATGACCTTCGTGGTCCCCGCGTTGTTCACCAGGATGTCCAGCCGGCCCCACTTCTCGACGGCCGCCTCGACCAGCGCCGCGCAGGACTCCGGCGACGCGATGTCCGCCTGGACGTAGATCGCGTCGTGCGGCAGCGCACGCGCGACCGCCTGCCCGGCGTCCACGGACGACGACGAGTTCACCACCACGTGCGCGCCCTCGGCGGCCAGCGAGCGCGCGATCGACTCGCCGATGCCGCTGGACGAACCGGTCACGATCGCGACCTTGTCCTGTAGCCGTGCCATCACCGGGCTCCCTTCACCGCCGTACGCCTGCCCCCGTGATCGCGAGTCAGGATACGCAGCGGACCGGCGGCGGCCGGGGCGCGGGTCGCGCGCCGGTACAGTGAAACCGGCCCGTACGGGCCCGCGGGGTGACGCAGAGGGGACGATTCGCAGGTGACGGTGGTGGACGCGGCCGGGGTCCGACCCGGTGCCGCAGACGGAGGCGTGTCCGAAGAGGCCGGGCGGCGGCGGACGTTCGCGGTCATCTCCCACCCGGACGCGGGCAAGTCCACGCTGACGGAGGCGCTGGCGCTGCACGCCTCGGCGATCTCCGAGGCCGGCGCGGTGCACGGCAAGGCCGGCCGGCGCGGCGTCACGTCCGACTGGATGGCCATGGAGCGCGACCGCGGCATCTCGATCACCTCGGCCGTGCTGCGCTTCGACTACGGCGACGCGGTCCTGAACCTGCTCGACACCCCCGGCCACGCCGACTTCTCCGAGGACACCTACCGCGTGCTCGAGGCCGTCGACTGCGCGATCATGCTGCTCGACTCCGCGAAGGGCCTCGAACCGCAGACGCTGAAGCTGTTCGACGTCTGCCGCAACCGGCGCATCCCGGTGATCACGTTCGTCAACAAGTGGGACCGCCCCGGCCGCGAGCCGCTGGAGCTGCTCGACGAGATCGAGCAGCGCATCAAGCTGCGCCCCACCCCGCTGAACTGGCCGGTCGGCATCGCCGGCGACTTCCGCGGCCTCATCGAGCGCGGGTCGGGGGAGTACACCGCGTTCACCCGCACGCCCGGCGGCGCGGGCCGCGCCGAGGAGGAGCGGCTGTCCGCCGACGACGCGGCGGCGCGCGAGGGCGCCGCGTACGACACGGCCGTGGAGGAGCTGGCGCTGCTCGACGAGATCGGCGCCGCCGTCGACGTGGAGTCGTTCCTGGCCGGGGAGTCCACGCCGACGCTGTTCGGCGCCGCCCTGCCGAACTTCGGCGTACGACGGCTGCTCGACGCCCTGTGCGCACTGGCGCCGCGCCCGTCCGCGCGGCACGACGTAGCCGACCGGCCGCGTCCGGTCGACGGCCCGTTCTCCGGCCTCGTCTTCAAGGTCCAGGCCAATATGGACAAGGCGCACCGCGACCGCATCGCGTTCGTCCGCGTCTGCTCCGGCCGGTTCAGCCGCGGCATGGTGCTCACCCACGCCGCGACCGGCCGCCCGTTCGCCACGAAGTACGCCCAGGCCATGTTCGGCGCCGACCGGCACACCGTTGACGAGGCGTACCCCGGCGACGTGATCGGCCTGGTCAACGCCACCGCGCTGCGTCCGGGCGACACGCTGTACGACGGGGCCGCGGTGGAGTTCCCGCCGATCCCGAGCTTCGCGCCCGAGCATTTCGCGGTCGTGCGCTGCAAGGACGGCGGGAAGCACAAGCAGTTCCGCAAGGGCATCGAGCAGCTCGACACCGAGGGCGTCGTCCAGGTGCTGCGCTCCGACGTCCGCGGCGACCAGGCCCCGGTGCTCGCCGCCGTGGGCCCGCTGCAGTTCGACGTGGTGCTGCACCGCCTGGAGCACGAGTTCTCCGCGCCGGCCGAGCTCCAGCACCTCGACTACAAGATCGCCCGCCGTACGGACGACGACGGCGAGGCGGCGCTCGCGGGGGAGCGCGGCACCGAGGTGCTGACCCGCAACCTCGACGGCGCCCGGCTCGCGCTGTTCAGCGACCGGTGGCGGCTCAACGCGGTCGTCCGCGACCACGAGGGCGTCCGTCTCGACCCGCTGATCGCCGGCCGGGAGTAGCGGCCCGGCCTGGTAGGGTCCCCGCTATGGACCAGCAGTCCAAAACGACGCGCGATGTCTCCGGATCCGCGAAGGCGCTGACCAAGGGGCTCGCACTGGTCGACCTCCTGGCCGCACACCCCCGCGGCCTGCGCCTCGCCGAGGTGATCCGCCGCGCCGACGTGCCCAAGGCCACCGCCCTGCGGCTGCTCGACGCCCTCACCGAGGCCGGCCTCGTCCGCTGCGACGACGCGGGCGTCTACCGCCTGGGCGCGCAGTGCGCCGTGTGGGGGTCGGCGTTCATCGACCACCTGGACCTCCGCGGCGAGGCCGCCGACCTGCTGGCCCACCTGGCCGAGGTCAGCGGCGAGACCGCGCACCTCGGCATCATCGACGGCGCGCGCATGCTCTACATCGACAAGGTCGACAGCCCGCATTCGCTGCGCATGTTCTCCCGCGTCGGCGCCACGAATCCGCTGTACTGCACGGGCCTCGGCAAGGCCATGCTCGCGTACGCCGACGACACCGTGATCGACAAGGTGGTCGCGGCCGGGTTCGAACGCCGTACGGAGAACACCATCACCGACGAGGAGAGCCTGCGGGCGGAGCTGGCCCGCGTCCGCCGGGTGGGCTACTCCGTCGACGACGTCGAGAACGAGGAGGGCGTGCGCTGCACCGGCGCGCCCGTCTTCGACCACCACGGCCGCGCGGTCGCCGCGTTCAGCGTGGCCGGCCCGATCGCGCGGATGACCCGCGAGCGCATGGCCGCGCTGTCGCCGGACGTCGCCGCGGCGGGCCTGGAACTGTCCCGCCGCCTCGGGTACCGCCCGCGCGCCTGACCGCCCCCGCACCCGTACGGGGCCGCCGTGCCCCGGCCGAGAGGAGTCCCATGTCGCAGCCGAGCCACGACCAGAGCTGGCGGGGCAAGATCGGCAGGCTGTCCGCCGAGGAGTTCACCGCGTTCCTGGCCGAGCCGCACATCGCACGGCTGGCCTGCCTCGACGAGACCGGCTGGCCGTACGTCGTACCGTGCTGGCACGAGTGGGCGGACGGCGGCTGGTGGGTGGTGCCGCGCGAGAAGTCCGCCTGGGCCCGCCACCTCCGCCGCGACCCCCGCTGCGCCCTCACCATCGACGAGGCCGGCACCCAGCGCAAGGTGATCGCCCAGTGCACGGCCTTGCTGGTCGAGGAACCGAACGTCGGCGGCCGGTGGGTCCCGATCGCGGAGAGCATGTCCTCGCGATACCTGGGCGGCAACGGCGCCGCGTACCTGGACCCGACCCGCGACAAGCCCCGCTGGCTCTTCCGCCTGGAACCCCGCGAAATCACCACCTGGCAGGGCAACGACTGGGCCAAACGCTACTGACCCCGCGCCCTGCGTCCCCTGGGTCACGTACCTCCCCCGCGGGCCTCGCAGCCGCTCGCTCCGTGTCCCGCACCCCCTGCGCTACGTACCTCCGCCGCGGGCCTCGGAGCCGCTCGCTCCGTGTCCCGCACCCCCTGCGCTACGTACCTCCCCCGCGGGCCTCGCAGCCCCTCGCTTCGCGTCCTGTGCTCCGCACCCCGCGTCCTGTTTGCTTCATGGCGGGGTTGCGGCTGCTGTTCTGGCTGGGGCGCGCGTGGGGCGGGTTGTGGCCGCGGTCTGACGAAGGCCGCGCTGCGCGCGACAGATTTTCCGCGTCCTAGGGCATGCGTGTTCTTTGCTGGGCCGCGAGGCTGCCGCTCTTGGGGGTCGGCGCGGTGGGTTGCCTGTGTACGGGGCCTCGGGGGTGTCGTGCGCGGCGTCGGGGGTGGCCGGGGCGCGTGTGTGGGGTTCTCCGGGAGTGTGTGGGGTGGGTTGCGGGCCGTCGCCTGGCAAAGGCCGCGCTGCGCGCGACAGATTTTCCGCGTCCTAGGGCATGCGTGTTCTTTGCTGGGCCGCGAGGCTGCCGCCCTTGGTGGGGTGTTCGCCTGGGTCTATGGAGTGAGCGGGATCATCGGTGCCGGGTGCCGGGTGCCGGGTGCCGGGTGCCGGGTGCCGGGTGCCGGGTGCCGGGTGCCGGGTGCCGGGTGCCGAGTGCCGAGTGCGGGTGCCGAGTACGGGTGCAGGGTGCCGGGTTCCTGGTGGCGCCGGGGGTCGGTGGCGCTGGGTGCCGGGTGGCGGGTGGCGGGTGCCGCGTACGGGTGCCGCGTACGGGTGCGGGGTGCCGGGTGGCGCGGGGTTTGCGGTGGGTGGCTGGGGGCGGGGTGTGGGTTAGGGGTGGGTTGGGGTGGTGAGGATTTGGGGGCCTGTAGGGGTGATGGCGATGGTGTGTTCGCTGTGGGCTGTGCGGGAGCCGGTGGCGCTTCTGAGGGTCCAGCCGTCGGGGTCGGTGATGAGGTCGGCGGTGTTGGACATGATCCAGGGCTCCAGGGCCAGCAAGAGGCCGGGGCGGAGTTTGTAGCCGTGGCCGGGGTGGCCGGTGTTGGCGATGTGGGGGTCCTGGTGCATCGTCGAGCCGATGCCGTGGCCGCCGAACTGGGTGTTGATCGGGTAGCCCGCCTCAGTGAGGACCGTCCCGATGGCGTGGGAGATGTCGCCGATGCGGGCGCCGGGGACGGCGGCGGCGATGCCCGCGCTCAGCGCGCGTTCGGTCGCGGCGATCATCGCGACGCTCTCCGGGGGCCGTGATTCGCCCACGATGAAGCTGATGGCGGAGTCGGCGGCGACGCCGCCTTTGGAGACGGCGAGGTCAAGGGAGAGCAGGTCGCCGTCGGCGAGGGCGTAGTCGTGGGGCAGGCCGTGCAGCACGGCGTCGTTGACGGACGTGCAGATGTAGTGGCCGAACGGGCCGCGCCCGAAGGAGGGCGCGTAGTCGACGTAGCAGGACAGCGCCCCGGCCTCGGCGATCATGGCCTGGGTCCACCGGTCGATGTCCAGGAGGTTCGTGCCGACCTCGGTACGGCTCTTCAGCGTCTGCAGGATGCCGCCGACCAGGGCGCCCGTCTCCCTCGCCTGGGGCAGTTCGGTGGGGTTCAGGATCTCGATCATGCGGCGCCTTCCTCACGTGCCCAATAACTATCCCGGCCATGTTATCCCGGTATTAGAATCGGCATCATGGTCAGGTTGCCGCTCACCCCCGCGGAGGTCGAACGCGGGCAGCGCCTCGGTGCCCTGCTGCGCCGCGCCAGGGGAGAGCGCTCGATGCTCGAGACCGCGCTCGACGCGCGCGTCTCGCCGGAGACCCTCAGGAAGATCGAGTCCGGCCGCGTCGCGACCCCCGCCTTCCCGACCATCGCCGCGATCGCCGACGTCCTCGGCCTCTCCCTCGACACGGTATGGGCCGAGATCAACCAGCCCGCCCGCGGCGCGAAGGCGCGGCGGCCCCCGTCCGCCCGACGGAGCTGAGCCGCCCGCCTGTGAGGCTCCTCGCAATTTTGTGCTGACCTGACTCTTGATTTCGGTTCGGCGTTGGTCATAGCGTCGGGGCACTTATGGACCTGGGGTCCATAATCACAAGCCGGTTCCTCCAGACCCCCGGGAGCGATCCATGACCGACGGCCCTGATGGTCGCGGCCGTTCCTCGGTCATCGACCTGACGGCCGCGCTCGTCGCGGCGCCGAGCCCGAACCCGCCCGGCGGTGAGGGGGCCGCGGCCGAGGTGGTCGCCGCCGCGTTGCGCGAGCGCGGGCTTCCCGCGCCGGTGACGATCGCACGGGCCACCGACCGGCCGAACCTCCTGGTCACGCTCGACTTCGGGCCCGGCGGGCGGCACCTGTGCCTGTCCGGCCACCTCGACACCAAACCCGTCGGCGACGCCGTCTGGAGCGTCGACCCGATGCGCGCCACCATCGACGGCGACCGGCTGTACGGCCTGGGCTCGGCGGACATGAAGGGCGCGGTCGCGGCCATGGCCGAGGCGGCCGCCGCGCTCGCCGCCGGCGGGCCGCCGCGCGGGCGGCTGACGCTGCTGTTCACCGCGGACGAGGAGGACGGCGCGGCGTACGGCGCGCGCCACCTCGCCGAGGGCGCCCTCGCGGAGGCGGGGCTCCCGCCCATCGACGCGGTCGTCATCGGCGAGCCCGGCGGCATCGACGCCGACTGGGACCGGCTCCACCGGGTCAGCCGCGGCATCGCGCGCCTGCGCGTCACCGCCGGCGGCGACCAGGGCCACTCCAGCCTGGCGGAGCGTACGGGCGCGGTGAACGCGTCCGTGGAGATGGCCCGGCTGCTGGCCGCGTTCGCCGACGGCTTCCGCCCGTCCGTCCCCGGCCACGACCCGATCGAGGGCTGGGCGGCGACCGTCAACGCGGGGCTGCGCGTCGGCGGCGGCGTCGGCTACGGCGTCATCCCAGGCGAGGCGTATTTCGACGCCGAGGTGCGGCTCCTGCCCGGCATGGACCGCGACGGATTCGACGCCGAGCTCCACGCCTTCCTGGCCGCCCAGATGAAAGCGAACCCGCGCCTGCGCGCCACCGCGGGCTACGACGCCCCGCCCTGCGACTGGCTCCCCGGCACCGAGGTCCCCGCGGGCCACCCGGTCGTCGCGGCGGTCCGTACGGCGTGCGAGCGCGTGCTCGGCGCGGCACCGCCCGACAGCGTGTTCCCCGGCACCACCGACGCGGCCTGGCTGCACGGCCGCGCCGGGCTGCCCACGCTCCCCGCCGTCGGGCCCGGCCTGCTGAAGCGCTGCCACGGCCGCGACGAATGGGTCTCGGTGGCCGCCGTCGAGCAGGCCGTGGACGTCTACCGCGAGCTGGCGGCCGTGTTCTGCGCGGGGGAGGTGACGCCATGACGGCCGCCACCGGCGAACGCACCCGCACACCGTCCCGTACGGTGCCGTGGGCCCGGATGGCGGCGTCCTTCGGCGGCATCGCGATCGTCCTGGCCGCCGCGGCCGTCCTCACCCCGGAGTTCTACTCCGGCGGCAACCTCGACGACCTCCTGCGGCAGATCGCGTTCATCGGCGTCGCCGCCGTCGGCCAGACGTTCGTGCTGCTCGTCGCGGGCATCGACCTGTCCGTCGGCGCCGTCCTCGGCCTGGCCATGGTGGTGTCCGCGCAGCTCACCAACGGCAGCAACCGCCTGCTCCCGCTCGCCCTGCTCGCCGCGGTCGGCCTCGGCCTGGGCGCCGGGCTGATGAACGCCGGCCTGGTCGTGGCCCGCCGCGTGCCGCCGTTCGTCGCCACGTTCGCGACGTTCACCCTGGTCGCGGGCGGCCTCAGTGCCTGGACGAAGGGCGCGCCCAGCGGCACGATCCCGCCGGCGCTGGCCTGGATCGGCGCCAAGAGCGTCCTCGGCGTGCCCACCCCGATCGTGATCTTCGCGGTCCTGCTCGCCGTGGCGGCGTTCGTGCTGAACCGCACCACGTACGGCCGCCGCGTGTACGCCACCGGCGCGAACCCGTCGGCGTCGCGGCTGTCCGGCGTGCCGACCCGCGCCGTCACGGCGTCCGCGTACGTCATCTGCGCGCTGACGGCATTGCTGTCCGGCCTGATGACCTCCGGCTACTCCGGCTACGTCGACAACTACCTGTCGCACAACCTCAACCTCGACTCGATCGCCGCGGCCGTCGTGGGCGGCACCGCGCTCACCGGCGGCAAGGGGGGCGTCGGCGTCACCACGATCGGCGTCGTCCTGATCGCCGTCCTCGTCAACTTCATGGGGCTGCTCGGCGCGGGCAAGGCCGGCCAGCTCCTCATCGAAGGTGCCGTCATCCTCGCCGCCGTCTGGCTCCAGACCCGCGGCCGGACCACCGGGAGAACGTCATGAACCACCGCACCCGCAGGGCGCTGCCCCGCCTCGTGGCGGCCGGGTCGATCGGCGCGCTCATCGTCGCCGCCTCGGCGTGCAGCTCGCAGCGCGACGTCGGCGGCGGCACCACCGCCAAGCAGGACTGCTCGGGCA
Organism: Streptosporangiaceae bacterium; assembly: GCA_036502625.1. Classification (GTDB taxonomy): domain Bacteria; phylum Actinomycetota; class Actinomycetes; order Streptosporangiales; family Streptosporangiaceae; genus DASXYG01. The sequence continues at coordinate 132,210 of DASXYG010000107.1, read as the reverse complement.
GCGCCGCCGCGCAGGCGCAGGTCGCCAAGGTGTGGAAGGACTCCGCGGCCAAGCTCGGCCTCGGCACCCTCACCCCGCCGAAGCAGCAGGTCTGCCAGGTGGACACCGCGAAGTTCAAGAAGAGCGGCAAGCCGACGATCGCGTACGCCTCGCAGGGCCCGACGAACTCCTGGGCGATGGAGGGCGACTACTTCGTCCGCGACGAGGCGAAGAAGAGGGGCGCGAAGCTGCTGTACGCCTCGGCCAACGGCGACGCCGCGACCCAGGTCAACAACATCCAGGACCTCCTGGCGCAGAAGCCGGACGCCCTGGTCGTGCAGCCGATGGGCTCCTCGGTGAAGGGCCAGGTGCAGCAGGCCGCGCGGCAGGGCGTGCCCGTGGTGGTCTGCACCGGCAAGCTGCCCGCCGACACCAGCGGCGTCATCTCCACGGTCGGCCGGTCCTACGAGTTGCAGGGCACGCTGCTCGCCGAGTGGATGGCCAAGAAGATCGACCACAAGGGCAAGATCGCGATCCTGTCCGGCATCGCGGGCGTGCCCACCACGGAGTACCAGTACCAGGCCGCGAAGAGGGTGTTCGCGAAGTACCCGGGCATCAGGATCGTGACCAGGCAGTTCACGAACTGGTCGCCCACCGAGGCGAAGAAGGTCGCCGCCAGCCTGGCCGTACGGTATCCGGACCTGAACGGCATCTGGACGGACAGCGGCGTCAGCGAGACCGGCGTCATCCAGGCGTACCAGGCGGCGGGCAAGAAGATCCCGCCGATGACCGGCGACTCCTCCAACGCGTTCCTGCGCTCGGCGAAGAAGGCGTCCGGCGTCAGCTTCGCGCAGTCGGCGTACCCGCCGGAGCAGACCCGCGACTGCATCGACACCGCGGCGGACATCCTCAAAGGCGTCAAGGTGCCGAGCGTCAAGGAGATCGACTCCGCCGTCTACACGAACGCCGACCTCGGCAAGTACTACCGCGAGGGCTGCTCGGACAACCTGTGGGTGCCCAGTGAGCTGTCCCAGGCGGAGATGAAGAAGCTGAAGCTCTGCTGATGGACGGCACCGGCACCCCGGGCCCGCCGCTGTTCGAGGCGCGCGGCATCACCAAGAGCTTCCCGGGCGTACGCGCGCTCGACGGCGCCGACCTCACCTGTCACGAGGGGTCGGTCCAGGCGGTCGTCGGCGAGAACGGCGCGGGCAAGTCGACGCTGATGAGCATCATCACCGGTGTGCAGGCCGCCGACGACGGAACGCTGGCCTGGCGCGGCGAACCGCTGCGCCTGGCCGGCCCGCACGACGGCCTGGCCGCCGGCATCGCGGCCGTCTACCAGGAGCTGACGATCCTGCCGCACCTCAGCGTCACCGACAACGTGCTGCTCGGGCAGGAGATCGCGCGCCGCGGCGTCCTCGACCGCGCGGCGCAGCGGGCCCGCGTCACCGAGGCGCTGCGCGAGCTCGGCCTCGGCGACCTCGACCCGGACACCCTCGCCGGCCGGCTGTCGGTGGCGCAGCGCCAGCTCCTGGAGATCGCCCGCGCGCTGGTCCGCGACGCGCGCCTGCTCATCCTGGACGAACCGTCCGCGGTGCTGGCGGGCGAGGAGCTGGAGCGGCTGTTCACGGTCGTACGGCGGCTCACCGGCCAGGGCGTGTCGGTCGTCTACATCTCCCACCGGCTCGACGAGATCGAGGAGATCGCCGACCGCGTCACGGTGATGCGCGACGGCGCGGTCGTGTCGTCCGGGCCGATCGCCGCGTACGACCGGGCGCGGATCGTCCGCGAGATGGTCGGCCGCGACGTCGACCAGACGTACGGCAGCCCCACGGCCACCATCGGCGACGTGGTGCTGGACGTCCGCGGCCTGCCGCTGCCGGGAACCGGTCCCGACGGCGTGAGCCTCACCGTCCGCGCCGGGGAGATCGTCGGCATCGCCGGGCTGATCGGCTCCGGCCGCAGCCGCATCCTGCGCGCGCTGTCCGGCCTGGAGCCCGTGCGCGGCGGCCATGTCCGCGTCGGCGGCAAGGCGCTGCGCCGCGGCGGGCTGCGCTCGGCGATCCGCGCCGGCATGGTGCTCATCCCCGAGGAGCGCAAGACCGACGGCCTCGTCCTCGACCTGCCGATCTCGGCGAACGTCACCCTGCCTGTCCTGCGGCGGGTGTCCCGGCTGGGCGTGCTGTCCCGTACGAAGGAGCGGGCCGTCGCCGACCGCGCGGCGCAGCGGCTGCGGGTGCGCGCGTCCGGCGTCGGCCAGCGGGCCGGCGAGCTGTCCGGCGGCAACCAGCAGAAGGTCGTGCTGGCCAAGTGGCTGGAGACCGAGCCGAGCGTGCTGCTGCTCGACGAGCCGACGCGCGGCATCGACGTCGGCGGCAAGGCGGAGATCTACGCGCTGATCCGCGAGCTGTCCGCGGCGGGCCTGGCCACGGTGATCGTGTCGTCGGAGCTGCCGGAGCTGCTCGGCCTGTCCGACCGCGTGCTCGTCTGCCGCGACGGCGCCGTCGTCGCCGAGCTGGCGCGCGCGGAGGCCACGGAGGAGGTCGTCATGGCGCACGCCTTCGGCCAGCTCGACGGGAGGGCGTCATGACGGCGGGCACCGCCGTGCGTACGGCGCCGTCGCCGCTGCGCCGTGCGCTGTCCGCGACCGGCGGCAACGGCGCGGTCGTGTGGGCGGTGTGCGTGCTGCTGGCCGCCGCGCTCGCGGTCGCGAACCCGGCCGTGTTCCTCGGCCAGGAGAACCTCGCGAACCTGCTGTCGCAGACCGTCGTGCTCGCGCTGGTCGCCGTCGGGCAGCTCTTCGTCGTGCTCACCGGCGGCATCGACCTGTCCGTCGGGTCGGTGGCGACGCTCACCGCGGTGCTCACGGCCGGGCTGATCAACGGCTACCCGATCCGCGTGCTGCCGGTGCTGATCGGCGTGGTCGTCGTCGGCGCCGTCGTGGGCGCGTTCCACGGGCTGCTCGTCACCCGCGCGAAGCTGGTGCCGTTCGTCGTCACGCTCGGCACGTTCTACCTGATCCAGGGCGTCGCGTACGCGTACTCCTCCACCCCGGTCGGCGCGATCCCGAACGACCTCGCCGCGTTCGCCATCCTGAACATCGGCCCGATCCCGGCGATCTTCGTGGTGGTGCTGGTCATCGCGGCGGTGCTGACCTGGGTGCTGACCCGCACCCGGTTCGGCCGCCACGTGTACGCGACCGGCGGCGACCCGGCCATCGCGCGCAGCGCCGGCATCGACACCGCCCGGATCACCGTCACCTGCTACGTGATCTGCTCGGTGCTGGCCGCGCTCGCCGGGTTCGTGCTCGCCAGCAAGGCCACCGTCGGCACGCCCTCGGCGGGGAGCGGCCTGGAGCTGTCCGCGATCACCGCGGTCGTGCTCGGCGGCACGTCCCTGTTCGGCGGGCGCGGCAAGCTCGTCGGCACGGCCGGCGGCGTGTTGCTCTTGGCTCTGGTGGAGAACGCGTTCACGCTCATGCACGTGTCGAGCTTCTACCAGGACCTCGTACGCGGCGCCGTGATCGTCGCGGCCGTCGCCGTCTTCTCACGGAAGGACTGACCCTTGGGCTCAGGTCGCGTCGTCGGATTCGGTGAGGCGCTGATCCGCCTCACCACCCCCGACCGCACCCGGCTCGAACAGGCGCCGCACATCATCCCGGCGGTCGGGGGCACCGAGCTCAACACCCTGATCGCGGCGGCCTGGTTCGGCCACGCCACCACCTTCGTCACGCGGCTCCCGGACAACCCGCTGGGCGCCCGCATCGCCGCGCACGCCCGCGCGTACGGCGTCGAGGTGGCCGCCGAGTGGGACCCGGGCGCCCGTGCCGGGCTGTACTTCGTGGAGCCCGGCGCGCCGCCGCGGCCCACGGAGGTGCTGTACGACCGGGCCGCCTCGGCGGCGACCCGCCTCGCGCCCGGGCAGATCGCGTGGGACACCGTGCTGTCCGGCGCCGACCTCCTGCACAGCACCGGCATCACCTGCGCGCTCGGCGCCGGGCCGCGCGATGCCGTGGCCGAGGCGTTCACCGCGGCGGTACGGCTGGGCGTGCGGACCAGCCTCGACCTCAACTACCGCTCCCGGCTGTGGGCGCCGGAAGAGGCGGCGGAGGCGTTCCGCCGCATCGTGCCGCTCGCCGACGTCGTGTTCGCGTCCGCGCACGACCTCGCGCTCGTCCTCGGCCACCCCGGCGCCGCCCTCGACCTGGCGCGGGAGCTGCGCACCGGCCCGTACGCGGGGGCCAGGCCGCCGACGATCGTGCTCCGCGACAGCGCCAGGCCCGAGCCCGGCCGCGTCCGCGTCACGGTGACGATCGTGGGGGACGGGAACACGGACGGGGAGACGACCGGCGACCCGGCGGACGCCGAGGTCGTCGACTCCTTCGGCGCGGGCGACGTCGCGGCGGGCGCGTACCTGGCCGCGACGCTGTCCGGCGCCGACCCGCGTACGGCCGCGGGCCTGGCCGCCCGCGCCTGCGCGCACATGCACACGATCGTCGGCGACGCCTGGATCGCGCGGCCCGGCGAACTCGACCCCGGCTACGGCGACGGCCGGAGCGTCCTGCGATGACGACCATGACGGCGACCATGACGACGGAGGAGTGCACGCGATGAGCGAGACGGTGGCCGAGGTCGAGGACCGGATCCGGGCGGCGCGGGTGGTGGCGGTGCTGCGGCTGCGGGACCACACGCGTGCCGTGGAGGTGGCCGAGACGCTGGCCGAGGGCGGCGTTACCGCGCTGGAGTTCACCCTCGACGATCCCGGGGGCATCGGCGCGATCGAGCGGGTCGCCGCCCGCCTCGGCGGCGGCGTCCTGGTCGGCGCCGGTACGGTCACCGAGGTCTCGCAGGTCGCCGCCGCGCGCGACGCGGGCGCCCGGTTCGTCGTGTCGCCGCACACCGACCCGGCGGTGATCGCCGCCGCCAACGGCGCGGGCCTGGCGCCGCTGCCCGGCATCGCCACCCCCACCGAGCTGCTGGCCGCCCGCCGCGCCGGCGCCCGGCTGCTGAAGCTGTTCCCGGCCGGCCCGCTCGGCGTGCCGTACATGAAGGCGCTCCTCGGCCCGTTCGGCGACGCTGAGCTGATCCCCACCGGCGGCGTCGAGCTGAGCGACATCGGCACCTGGCTGGCCGCCGGGGCCACGGCGGTCGGCGTCGGCTCCTCCCTGGTCGACCGTACGGGCTCCCTCGACGGCCTCGCCGAGCGCGCCCGCACCGCGACGGAATCGGCGAAGGCCGCCGGATGACCCGCGCCCACGGCCGTCCTAGCACGGGAGGCGCCGCGTGATCGTCGACGCGCACCTGCACGTCTTCCTGCCGGACTCGCCCCGCTATCCCCGTACGGTCGACGCGCTGGCGCCCGCCGGCCGTACGGCCCCCGTCGAGGACCTGGTCGCCACCATGGACGGCGCGGGCGTGGACCGCGCCGTCCTGGTGCCGCTCGGGCCCGAGGACGCGTACGTCGCCGAGTGCCGCGCCGCCGACCCCGGCCGGTTCGCGATGATCGGCGTGGCCGACGACGCCGTCACCGGCCGCGTCCCCGGCACCGACCCCGTCCGCGCGCTGCGCGACCGTACGGACCGCACGGGCCTGTCCGGCCTGCGCATGAACCACCTCGGCGACCCCGCGCACCCGGTCACGGAGTCGCCCGCCTGGCCCGCCCTCGCGCACATGGCCGAGCACGGCCTCATCGTGTGGGCGTACCTCACGCCGGACCAGCTCCCCCTCCTCGACCAGGCGCTCACCGCGCTCCCGCGCCTCCGGGTGGCCCTCAACCACCTCGGCTTCTGCCCCACCGGGTGGGACTGGGTGGTCGACGCGCACCGCCGCCCGCACATCCCCACCGAGCTCCCGCCGCCGACCCTCCCGGACGTCCTCGCGCTGGCCCGCCATCCCGGGGTGCGCGTGCACTTCTCCGGCCAGTACGCCTTCAGCGGTGCCGGGTACCCGTACCCCGACCTCGACCCGCTGGCCCGCGCCCTGTACGACGCGTTCGGCGCGGACCGCCTCATGTGGGCCTCGGACTTCCCGTGGATCCGCGACGAGCCCGGCTACGCGCGGCTGCTCGACCTGCCCGCGCGCCAGATGCCGTGGCTGACCGCCGCCGAACGCGACGCGGTGCTCGGCGGCACCGCGCTCCACCTGTTCGCCGACGCGTGGGGGACCCCCTGACGGGTTGACCCCACCCCCGAGCCGTCCCGCACGACCCCCCTAGTGACAAGGACGCACACCCATGGCACGACGTCTGACCCGCTCGGTGCTGCTCGCCGGGGGCCTGGCCCTGGTGGCCGCCGGTGCGCTGCCCGCCACGGCCGCCGCCGCGCACCCGGCCCCCGACCGGGCGAGCGGCGCCTGGCGGCTGGTGGACAGCGAGAACTTCGCGAAGCCGCTCCCGGTGGACCGGGCGCGCTGGACCCGCGACCCGCTCGGCACGGCCAGCCCCTGGCACGTCGACCACTTCGACGACGACGGCCCCTGGTACCACGTGCGTGGCGGCGCCGACTTCGAGCGCGACGTGCGCAGCTTCGACCTGATGCGCAAGCGGGTCGCGTTCGGGAAGGGCGGCTGGCTCACCGCCGAGCTCGGCGACATGGACTTCCGTACGAAGCAGCCGGGCGCGTCCGCGCGGCGCCCGGCCATCAGCCGCGTACGGCAGCCGGGCGGCGGCTACGCGGCGAAGATCTCCGAACCCGGCTACCGGTCCGGCGCGCTCATCCGGTCCACCAGGCCCCTGCCGTCCCGCTACCGCATCGAGTACGCGCTGCGCACCCTCGACTTCGGCGGCGAGCGCAACGGCACGGAGGACTACGACGGCAAGACCAACGGCTACAAGGGCGACCGCTGCACCACGAACTACCCGTGGAAGGCGTCCGGCTCCTACGCCGGCGCGGCCAGCCCCTGTAACACCAACTTCTCCGACGTGCGCACCGCGAACGGCTTCTACTACCTGGAGATCACCGACTTCCCGGCCGCGCCGCACAACAACGTGCTGGTGCACAGCCACCGCAAGGTCGGCATGGACGCGTACAACACCAGCGGCTCCGCGGGCGACGGCGCTAAGGTCTGCGACCCGGCGAGCAAGAAGCTGTACGCCTACAACGACGGCACGCACAACGCGGTCAACGCGGTCTTCAACGACGGGGCGAAGTTCCAGAACCCGGACTGGTCGTTCCCGTCGTACCTGACCAGCACCCCGTGCGGCGACTTCAACGACCAGGAGCCGGGGCTCGTCGAGTCGGCGGAGCTGCGCCCCGAGCTGATGCCGCACCAGGCGTACCGGTTCGCGATCGAGCGCGACGCGACCGGCTACACGATGGAGATGAGCGGGAACTTCGCCCACGTCGGGCGCACCACGATCCGCGAGCACCGCGGCTTCACCCAGGGCGGCCACCCGGTGTGGCACTACAACAACACGCCCGGCCAGTACGACGGGTCGCACGACTCGTCGCTGACGATGTCCGGCCCGTACGGGTCGTACACGGTGCCGCACACCTGGCCGAAGGGCTCGGCGTACCCGGACTACTTCGTCATCGGCGACCCGCACCTGAACTACTACGAGGGCAGCGCGACGGTCGGCGACATCAACCTGTACGTGCCGCGCGGCTGACGGGATCGGCACGCCGCCCCGGGGAGCGGGGGAGCGCCCGGGGCGACGTGCCGGATGGCCTCAGCCGTTGGCCAGCGCCTGGAGCCGGTCGTAGGCGCCGTTGAAGACGTCCTGGTCGCCGGGGAACGTGCCCGAATCGGCGAACTGCCAGAACGTGTAGAAACCCCAGTGGTACGGCAGGGTTCCCGCGGATGATGCGTAACGCGCGACGAACAGCGGGTTCGTGCTGCTGAAGTCGCCCTTGTTGCCGGTGCAGGTCGTCCACCAGTCGTTGGTGGTGTAGATCGTCACCCAGCGGCTGGTCTTCGCGTGGACCTCGTCGCTGAACGCCTTGATCCACGACACCATCGAGGCCTGGCTCAGGCCGTAGCAGGTGGCGCCGTACGGGTTGTACTCGATGTCCAGCATGGGAGGCAGGGTCTTCCCGTCTCTGGACCAGCCGCCGCCGTGCGCCACGAAGTAGTCGGCCTGGGTGGCGCCGCCGGAGTTGCTCGGCACGGCGAAGTGGTACGCGCCGCGGATCATGCCCACGTTGTAGGAGCCGTTGTACTGCTGGGTGAAGTAGGGGTTGGTGTAGCTCGTCGACTCGGTGGCCTTGACGTACGCGAACCGGCCGCCGTTTCCGTACGCGGCGGACCAGTTGACGTTGCCCTGGTAGCCGCTGACGTCCATACCCGGGACGGTCGCGGCGAGGGAGGGCGCCTTCCGCGCCTGGGCGAGCGTGATGTGCTGCGTCTTCTCGTGCGCCGGGATCGTCGATCCCATGTGGTCGGCGGCGGGGTGGGTGAGCTTGACGGGCTTCGGGCCCGCGGGGGCGGCGGCGGCCGGCGCTGCGGCCGTCAACGCGATCCCGAGTGCCAGTGCCGAGGCTCCGGCGTACGCCGTGAGCGCGGGTCTGCGGGTTAACCTGCGGATGAATGGACGAGTTCTTGCTGCCACGTGGACCTCTTCTCGGGTAGAGGACTCTCACGCGGGGACGCGGCGGCAGCCGGGGGACGGTTCCTCGCTACCCCGCTTGACTATCGGAGTCGACTCATTCCTTACAAGGCCCAGTCAATGGCCGGATCGTGCCATGACTGATGCGTACGGTAATCATCGCAGCTCAAATGGAACGGCCCCCGGGGAGCGAATCCGGGGACCGTTCCATCAACCGCCGTGCGTCATCCGGTAGCGAGCCTGATCACGCGGGAGGCGGCGGTCAGAACTGCGCGGCCTCCGTGGAGCCGGCGAGCGCGACCGTCGAGGAGTTCGGCGTGATGGCCTCGCTGATGAGGTCGAAGTAGCCGGTGCCCACCTCGCGCTGGTGCTTGGTCGCGGTGTAGCCGTTCGCCTCGTCGGCGAACTCGCGCTCCTGGAGCCGCACGTACGCCGGCATGCCCTCTTCGGCGTAGCCGCGGGCCAGGTCGAACATCGAGTGGTTCAGGGCGTGGAACCCGGCCAGGGTGATGAACTGGAACTTGTAGCCCATCTCGCCGAGCTCGCGCTGGAACTTCTCGATCGTGCCGTCGTCGAGGTGCTTGCTCCAGTTGAACGACGGCGAGCAGTTGTAGGCCAGCATCTGGTCGGGGTACTCCGCCTTGACGGCCTCGGCGAACCGCCGCGCCACCTCGAGGTCCGGCGTGGAGGTCTCCATCCACAGCAGGTCGGAGTGGGGGGCGTAGGCGATGCCGCGGGCGATGCACGACTCGATGCCGTTGCGCACCCGGTAGAAGCCCTCGGCCGTGCGCTCGCCGGTGACGAAGCGCCGGTCGCGCTCGTCGACGTCACTGGTGATCAGCGTCGCGGCCTGCGCGTCGGTCCGCGCGACGATCAGGGACGGCACGCCCGCGACGTCCGCGGCGAGCCGCGCGGCGTTGAGCGTGCGGATGTGCTGCCCGGTGGGGATCAGCACCTTGCCGCCGAGGTGGCCGCACTTCTTCTCCGACGCGAGCTGGTCCTCCCAGTGCACGCCCGCCGCGCCCGCGGCGATCATGGACTTCATCAGCTCGAACGCGTTCAGCACGCCGCCGAAGCCGGCCTCGGCGTCCGCCACGATCGGGGCCAGCCAATGCGGCGCCTCGTCCTGCGCGCCCTCGGACCAGGTGATCTGGTCGGCGCGCAGCAGGGCGTTGTTGATGCGCCGCACCACCTGCGGCACCGAGTTCACGGGGTACAGGCTCTGGTCGGGGTAGGTCTGCCCGGCGAGGTTCGCGTCGGCCGCGACCTGCCAGCCGGACAGGTAGATCGCCTGCAGCCCGGCGCGCACCTGCTGGACGGCCTGGTTGCCGGTCAGCGCGCCAAGGGAGTTCACGTAGTCCTCGGTGTGCAGCAGGTTCCACAGCCGCTCGGCGCCGAGCCGCGCCAGCGTCTGCTCCTCCACGACGGAACCGCGCAACTTGATGACGTCCTCGGCCGAGTAGGTCCGCTCGACGCCGGCCCAGCGCGGGTCGTTGTCCCATTCCTGGCGCAGCTCCTGCGCGGTTCCCTTGAGGCGACCGTTGGTGTCCATGATCTCCCGCCTTCGTATGTCGTCCCCTTGGGGGCTTGTCTCCGAGTCTTCGGTCCAGCTCACCGGCTTTCGAGGGGGAAAGATGCAGAAGAACGGCAGAACTTTCTCTAGGATGAACCCGTGACGTACTTTGAAGCAGAAGGAAGCCAGAGTTTCGCGGGCGAGCTTGATCTGGTGACCTTCGGCCAGCGCCTGCGCCATCTCCGCCGTTCACACGGCATGACGCTCTCCGACCTCGGCGAGATGGTCGGCCGCGCGCCGTCGCAGCTCTCGCTGCTGGAGAACGGCCGCCGCGAGCCGAAGCTGTCGCTGATCCAGGCGCTCGCCGACGCCCTGGGCGTCAGCGCCGAGGAGCTGCTGCGCCGCCAGCCGCCGTCGCGCCGCGCCCAGTTGGAGATCGCGCTGGAGGAGGCGCAGCGCGATCCGCTCTACGCGCGCCTCGGCCTGCCGCACCTCAAGGTCGGCAAGCGGGTGCCGAACGACGTCCTGGAGCACCTCACCGGGCTGTACACCGAGCTGCGCCGCCAGCACACCAAGCCGACGGCCACCCCCGAGGAGGCCAGGCGGGCGAACGCCGAGCTGCGCAACCAGATGCACGAGCGCGGCAACTACTTCGAGGCGATCGAGAAGTCGGCCGCCGACACCCTCGCCGCGGTCAGCTACCGTACGGGCGCGCTCTCCCAGGGCCTGATCCTCGCGATCGTCACCCACCACGGCTTCACGCTGCGCTACGTCCAGGACCTCCCGCGGTCGGTCCGCTCCGTCACCGACATGCGCAACCGGCGGATCTACCTCAAGCGCGAGTCGATCGGCATGCACACACCGCGCACGATCCTGCTCCAGACGCTCGGCCACTTCGTGCTCGGCCACCGCCAGCCCCGCGACTTCGCCGACTTCCTGCGCCAGCGCGTCGAGGCCAACTACTACGCCGCGGCGGTGCTCATGCCCGAGCCCACGGCCGTACGGTTCCTGACCGAGGCGAAGGAGGAGCGCGAGCTGTCCGTGGAGGACCTCCGCGACGTGTTCTCCGTGTCCTACGAGATGGCCGCCCACCGCTTCACCAACCTGGCCACCCACCACCTGGACCTGCGCTGCCACTTCGTGCGCAACGACGAGACCGGCATCATCTACAAGGCCTACAGCAACGACGGCCTGGTGTTCCCCGAGGACTCCTCGGGGGCCATCGAGGGGCAGCGGATGTGCCGCCAGTGGTCCGGCCGCCGGGTCTTCGCCGCGTCCGACAAGTTCTCGATCTACTACCAGTACAGCGACACCCCGTCCGGCACGTACTGGTGCGTCGCGCACGTCGACCCCAGCCGCGAGCGCGACTTCGCGATCACCCTCGGCGTGCCGTACAAGGAGTCGCGCTGGTTCCGCGGCCGCGAGACCACCAACCGCACCCGCTCGGAGTGCCCCAACGGGGAGTGCTGCCAGCGCCCGCCGTCCGACCTGGCCTCCCGCTGGGACGGCATGGCGTGGCCCTCGGCGCGCGCCCACTCCCACGTGCTCGCCGCGCTGCCCACCGGCACGTTCCCCGGCGTCGACGAGGCCGACGTCTACGCGTTCCTGGAGAGCCACGCCGACGACTGACCGCAGGCGGACGCACGGGGACATCATGCCGGTCGCGCCCCTTACCATCGCGGGATGGCGACCGAGATGACGTGCCTGCGCTGCGGGGCGGGCGGACTGACCGAGGGCTTCCTGGCGGGCAAGGACCAGATCTATGAGAAGTGGGTGGAGGGGCCGCTGAAGCGGAACTTCATCGGCGGCGCCAAGTTGTCCGGGCGGCGGAGCCGCACGATCCTCGCGTACGCCTGCCGGGAGTGCGGCCACCTCGAACTGTTCACCGGCGAGGACGACGGCTGAAGCGCGCCGGCGCTCCGGCGACCGCTGCCTGGTCACACGGCTCGTGAGCGTCTGACCCGTCAGGTCATCGGTTCGGCGCTCCGGCGCGCGGGCGGCAGGTCGGGGACGGGCGGGAGCTCGGGGTGGTCGGACTCCGGCAGCTCGGCGGGGGTGTCCGCGCCGTTGAGCGCGGCGGCCTCCGGTACGGCGGCGGACAGCCGGGCCGCCTCGGCGGCGGCCTGCCGCGCGGCCTCGGCGGCGTCGCCCTGGGCGCTGTCCTGCGGGGCGCGCGGTGCGGTGCCGTGCGCCTCGCCGGTGTCGCGGGCGAACGCCTCGCTCACGCCGCGCAGCGCGGAGGTCAGCTCGCCGGGGATGACCCAGGTGGCGTTCCCGCCCTCGGCCATCTTCGGGAGCGTCCTGAGGTACTGGTACGCCAGCAGCTTGGGGTCGGGGTTGCCGTCGTGGATGGCGGTGAAGACCGTGTCGATGGCGCGGGCCTCGCCCTCGGCGGTGAGGATGGCCGCCTGCTTGCCGCCCTCGGCCTTGAGGATCGCCGACTGCTTCTCGCCCTCGGCGGACAGGATCTGCGACTGCCGGAAGCCCTCGGCGTTGAGGATCGCGGCGCGCTTGTCCCGCTCGGCGCGCATCTGCTTCTCCATCGCCTCCTTGATCGTCTTCGGCGGGTCGATCGCCTTGATCTCGACGCGGTTCACCCGGATGCCCCACTTGCCGGTGGCCTCGTCCAGCACGCCGCGCAGCTCGCTGTTGATGGCCTCGCGCGAGGTCAGCACGCTTTCGAGGTCCATGCCGCCGACGACGTTGCGCAGCGTCGTGACCGTGAGCTGCTCGACGGCCTGGATGTAGTTCGCGATCTCGTACGTCGCGTCGCGCGGGTTCGTGACCTGGAAGTACAGCACGGTGTCGATGTCGACGACCAGGTTGTCCGCGGTGATGACCGACCGCGGTTCGAACGACACGACCTGCTCGCGGAGGTCGATCAGCGGCTTGACGCGGTCGACGAACGGGATCAGGAAGTTCAGGCCGGGCTCCAGCGTGCGCATGTAGCGCCCGAGGCGTTCCACGATGCCCGCGCGCGCCTGCGGCACGATCTTCACGGACTTGAAGACGACGGTCGCCACGAAGAGGACGACGATGATTCCGATTACCAATGATGCCGCGGCCATGATGACTCCCGGCCTACTCGCGTGGATGGACGAGGGCGGTCGCGCCCTCGATGGCGAAAACGTCGACGCACGCGCCGATCGGGATCACCCGGTCGGCGTCGTACGCCCGTGCGGACCACTCCTCACCGGAGATGCGCACCCGCCCCGACTCGCCGGTGACCTCCTGCGTGACGCGGGCCTCGCGCCCGACGACGGCGCGGGCACCGGTCCGCAGCGCGGCGGGGCGGCTCATGTGGCGCAGCGCGACGGGGCGGACGACGGCGAGGCCGGCGGCGGAGGCGAGGCCGAAGACGAGGGCCTGGACGGGCAGCGGGAGGTCGAGGGCGCCCGCGACGGCGGCGAGCGCCGCGGCGAGCGCGAGGATGCCCGCTCCGAGGGTCAGCGTCACCATCTCGATGACGCCCAGGACGGCCATTGCGATCAGCCAGCCAACCCACCAGTCCATCGGCCCGCCTCCTCGCCGTGCGAAGATCCGGTGACCTTGGGATTTCACTATAGGTCGGGCATCCAAGGCGCCGGGTAACGCCGGGGTCACAGCGCACTGCCCGTACGCCGCGGGGGTTTCAGGCGCCGGGCGGCGGCGCGGTGCTCTCCCTGATGACGAGCTCGGTGGCCAGCTCGACGCGCATGCTCGCGGGGATCACGGTCTCCACGCCCTCGAGCAGCGCACGCGCGGCCATGCCGGCCATCTCGGCCAGCGGCTGGCGCACGGTCGTCAGCGGGGGAGAGGACCACGCCGCGGTCGCGACGTCGTCGAACCCGACGATGCTGACGTCCTGCCCGACCCAGCGGCCGTGGCGGCGCACCGCTTCGTACGCCCCGAGCGCCTGGAGGTCGCTGGCCGCGAACAGCGCGGTCGGGGGGTCGGGGAGGTCGAGCAGCTCGGAGGCGCCGGCGAACCCCGTTTCGTAGTGGAAGTCGCCGTAGCGGACCAGCTTGGCCGAGGGGCGGACGCCGTAGCGGTCGAGCGCGGCGCGGTAGCCGTCGAGCCGGGCGCGGCTGCAGAGGATCTCCGGCGGGCCCGCGAGCATGCCGATGCGGCGGTGGCCCAGCTCCAGGAGGTGCTCGGTGGCGGCCATGCCGCCCGCCCAGTTGGTCGCGCCGACGGACGGCACGGACGGCTCCGGGTTGCCGACCGGGTCGACGACGACCAGCGGCACCCCGAGGGCGTCGAACTCGCGGCGGCGCTGCGGGTCCAGCTCGGTGACCGCGAGGATCACGCCGTCGGACCCCCGGGCGGACAGGTTGTCCAGCCAGCGGCGCGCGTCGGCGGCGCGGCCGTGCACGGCGGAGACGACGACCCCGATGCCGGCCTCGTGCACGACCTGCTCCACCCCGCGGATGATCTCCACGCACCAGGCGCTGTCGAGCTCGTTGATGACCAGGTCGATCAGGCGCGCGGACCGGCGCGGCCGGGCGCGGCGCCGGAAGTAGCTGTGCGCGGTGAGCAGCCGCTCGACCTTGTCGCGCGTGCCGGGGGAGACCTGGGCGTGGCCGTTGAGCACCTTCGAGACGGTCGGTACGGAGACACCGGCCTCGCGGGCGATGTCGGCGATGGTTACCCGCTGGCCGTCGGACACGGACACCCCTCCCTCTTGACGCCCTCCGCAGCGAATCTTACATTCAGGGCGCTCGAAAATATCGGCAACTTTCGGACTTCCCTGGTACGCGAGGTTCGCGCGGAAGGTGGACGACGATGAAGCTCCGATCTCGACGAGGAACGCTCTCGCTCGCCACCGCGGTGGCCGTCCTGTCCCTGGGCGCCGCCGCCTGCGGCACGAGCGGCCCGGGGGCGTCGGCCGCCAAGAGCGTGATCGTGTGGGGCCTGCAGGACACCGCGCTGAACCCGGTGCAGCAGAAGGAGATCTCCGCGTACAACGCCAAGGGAAAGCACCCCGAGGTCAGGCTCCAGACCTTCGCCAATGATCCGTACAAGCAGAAGCTGCAGACCGCGCTCGGCTCCCCGAACGCGCCCGACGTCTTCAGCAACTGGGGCGGCGGCAACCTCAAGACGTACGTCGCCGCGGGCAACGTCGTCGACCTCAGCGGCCTGCTCGCGCGCACCCCCGGCTTCAAGAAGGCGTTCCTGCCCAGCGTGCTCGACGGCGCGCGGCTGGGCGGGAAGTACTACGGCGTGCCGCTGCAGGGCATGCAGCCGGTCTCGATCTACTACAACAAGAGCGTCTTCGCCAAGGCGGGCATCGCCGCGCCCCCGGCGAGCTGGGCCGGCCTGCTCGCCGACGTCGGCAAGCTGAAGTCCGCCGGCGTCACGCCGTTCGCGCTGGCCGGCTCGCAGTCGTGGACGGAGCTGATGTGGATCGAGTACCTCCTCGACCGCGTCGGCGGCCCGGCGGCGTTCACGGCCATCCAGGACGGCAAGCCCGGCGCGTGGCGCGACCCGGCGGTCGCCCGCGCGCTGAACATGATCGTCGACCTGGTCGGCCGCGGCGCGTTCGGCACGAAGTACGGCTCCGTCGGCCAGGACAACGGCGCGGCCGACGCGCTGCTCTCGCAGGGCAAGGCCGCGATGGAGCTGATGGGCTCCTGGGAGTACTCCGCCCAGCTCGCCGCGGCGCCGAAGTTCGTCAACGGCGGCGGGCTCGGCTGGGCCGCGTTCCCGACGGTGCCCGGCGGCAAGGGCGACCCGAAGGACGTCGTCGGCAACCCGTCGAACTTCTTCTCCGTCACCACGAAGTCGAAGAACCGGCAGGCGGCGCAGGCGTTCCTGACGAAGACGATCACCGACCCGGCGTACGTGGACGCGCTCATCAAGATCGGCCAGGTGCCGCCGCTGGTGGGCGTCGAGCCGAAGCTGAAGGCGGCGCCGCACGCGGACTTCACGACGTACATCTACGACACCGTCAAGGCCACGCCGTCGTTCCAGCAGTCCTGGGATCAGGCGCTTGACCCCGCGACCTCGCAGAAGCTGCTGACGAACCTCCAGAAGGTGTTCGCCAAGCAGCAGACGCCGAAGCAGTTCGTCGAGGCGATGGCCGGCTGACGTGGCGGTCCGTGGCCGTACGGGACGGCCGGGCGCGATCTGGGCGGTGCCGGCGCTGGCGTACTTCGCGGTGTTCGCGCTGCTGCCGATGGTCCTCGTCGTCTACCTCAGCCTCACCCGCTGGAACGGCCTGGGCGCGCCGCGCTGGGCGGGCGGCGCGAACTGGGCGTACCTGCTCCGCGATCCGCAGGCGCTCCAGTCGCTGAAACTTTCGGCAATCCTCACCGTCGTGACGTGGGTCGTCCAGACGGCGGTCAGCCTGCCGCTCGGCGTGTGGGCGGCCGGGCCGCAGCGCGGCCGCGCGGTGCTCACCGCGATCTTCTTCGTCCCGCTGCTGCTGACCAGCTCGGCGATCGCGGTGCTGTGGAGCGCCCTGCTCGACCCCAACTTCGGGGTGGCGGCGACCCTCGGTCCGTACCTCGGCGTGGCCGACGGCAACTTCATCGGCCGCCCGTCGCTGGCGCTGTGGACGATCATGGCGGTGATCTCCTGGCAGTTCATCCCGTTCCACACGCTGCTGTACCAGTCGGCGACCCGGCAGATCCCGGCCGTGCTGTACGAGGCGGCGATCGTCGACGGCGCCGGGCGCCTCCAGCAGTTCCGGTCGATCACCGTCCCGCAGCTCCGGCACACGATCGTCACGTCCTCGATCCTCATGGTCGTCGGGTCGCTGACGTACTTCGAGGTCGTGCTGATCATGACCAACGGAGGGCCCGGCACGGCGACGCGGATCCTGCCGCTGGACATGTACCTGACCGGCTTCAGCGCCTTCCAGATGGGCTACGCCAGCGTGCTGGCCGTGCTGATGCTGGTCGTCGGGACGGCGCTGTCGCTGCTCGTCGTCCGGGTCACCGGCTACCGGCGGATGACCAGCCAGCGGGAGGGGCTGTGACCGCGCGCACCGTGCGCACCTCGCCCACCTCGCGGCCCAACGTCCTCGGCGGCCTCGGCGCGGCCGTCTGGCTGGTGATCGTCGGGCTGCCGCTGTACTACCTGCTCGCCTCCAGCCTGCGGCCGCGGTCGGAGTACCTGGGGGCGGGCGCCCTGGCGCCGCCCGGCACGACGCTGGAGAACTACGGCACGGTGCTCGCCTCCGGCTTCGTCCGCTACCTGTTCAACAACGTGGTCGTGACGGTCGCCGCCGTGGTGATCGTGCTGGCCCTGGCGGCGCCGGCCGGCTACGCGATCGTGCGCAGCCGCAGCGGCTTCGTGCGGTCGGCGTTCTCGGTGATGCTGATGGGCCTGGCGATCCCCGCGCAGGCCACGATCGTGCCGGTCTACCTGCTGATCACCCGGCTGCACCTGTACGACTCGCTGCCGGCGATCATCCTGCCCACCGCGGCGTTCGTGCTGCCCATGGCGATCCTCGTGCTGACCAGCGTGATGCGCGACATCCCCGCCGAGCTGTACGAGTCGATGAGCCTCGACGGCGCGGGGCCCGTACGGGTCATGAAGGACCTGGTGCTGCCGCTGAGCCGCCCCGGCCTGGTGACCGTCGGCATCTACACGGCGCTCAACGCCTGGAACGGCTTCATCTTTCCGCTGGTGCTCACGCAGGACCCGTCGGTGCGCACGCTCACCCTCGGCCTGTGGGACTTCCAGGGCGCGCAGGGCACCCAGGACGTGCCCGCGATCCTCGCCGCCGTGACGCTGTCCATGCTGCCGCTGCTCGCGGTGTACCTGTTCGGCCGCCGGCACCTGCTCAGCGGCCTGACCGCGGGGTTCGGCCGGTGACCGTCCCCAGCCAGAGAAAGGACCCGATGTCCAACGCGACCGGCGTGATCCGCAATCCGGTGCTGCCGGGCTTCCACCCCGACCCGTCCATCCTCCGCGTCGGCGCCGACTACTACATCGCGACGTCCACGTTCGAGTGGTATCCGGGCGTACGGCTGCACCATTCGCGCGACCTGGTCAACTGGCGCGCGCTCGGCGGCGCGCTGGCCGAGCGGCGGCTGGTCGACCTGGCCGGCACGCCCGACTCCGGCGGCGTGTGGGCGCCGTGCCTGTCGTACGCGCACGGCCTGTTCCACCTCGTCTACACCGACATGAACAGCCACGGCGGCGGCTACTGGGACGCGCAGAACCACCTCACGACCGCACCGGAGATCACCGGGCCCTGGTCGGACCCCGTACGGCTGCACGCGCGCGGCTTCGACCCGTCGATGTTCCACGACGCGGACGGCACGAGCTGGATGCTGTCGATGACCGCGGACTGGCGGCCGGGCCGCGCCGCGTTCGCCGGCATCCAGGCGCAGCGGTTCGACCGCGCGTCCGGGCGGCTGACCGGCCCGGCGGAGACGATCTTCGCGGGCACGGCGGCGGGCGTCACCGAGGCGCCGCACCTGTACCGCAAGGACGGCTGGTACTACCTGGTCACCGCCGAGGGCGGCACCAGCTACGAGCACCAGGTCACCGTGGCGCGCGCCCGTACGGTCACCGGCCCGTACGAGCCCGACCCGCGCGGGCCGCTGCTCACGTCGTACGGCCACCCGGAGCTGGCGCTGCAGAAGGCGGGGCACGGGAGCCTCGTGGAGACGCCGGGCGGCTGGTACCTGGCCCACCTGGTGGGCCGCCCGTATCCGCCGCACGGCCGGTGCGTGCTCGGCCGCGAGACGGCCATCCAGCCGGTGACCTGGGACGGGGACGGGTGGCCGCGGATCGGCGGCGGCGTGCCCGCGGTCGAGGTGCCGGGCCCCGGGCTGCCCGCGCACCCGTTCCCGGCGCCCCCGGAGCGCGACGACTTCGACGCGCCCGTCCTCGGCCCGCAGTGGAGCACGCTGCGGCGCCCGGCCGGGCCCGAGTGGCTGTCGCTGTCCGCGCGCCCGTCGCACCTGCGGATCTTCGGCGGCCAGTCGCCGCGCGGCACCCAGCGGCCCGCCCTGGTCGCCCGCCGGGTCACCGACCGGCGCTGCGCGTTCGAGACCGTCGTGGACGCCGAACCGGCGAGCTTCCGGCAGCTCGCCGGGGTGGCCGCCTACTACAACACGCGGAACTGGCACTTCGCGCACCTCACCCGTACCGACGACGGCCTCCGGGTGCTGGACGTGCTGACCGGCGACGACGGGGTGCTCGTCCGGCACCCGGCCGCGCGGGTGGACGTGACCGGCACGGGACCGGTCGGGCTGGCCGCGGACCTCGACGGCCCGGTGCTGCGCTTCCGGTACGACACGGGCGAGGGGTGGCGGACGCTGCCGGTGGAGCTGGACGCCACGATCCTGTCCGATGAGTACGCGCTGGTGCCCGGCCCGGACGGGGTGCCGGAGACGTGGGGGTTCACCGGGGCGTTCGTCGGGCTGTGGGTGCAGGACCTCGGCGCCGACCGCGGCTACGCCGACTTCGCCCACGCCCGCTACGTCGGCGGCTGATTCGGCAGTGGGGTCAGCGGTTGAGGATGCCGCCGAGCGTCGGGTCGGTGGCCGGGGGCCCGCCCGGCATGCCGCGGCTCTGCACGCGGCTCTTGCTGGTCTTCGCGGGCTTCTGGCCCGGCCCGTAGGCGTCCGGCGGCGGCTGCTTCACGTCGTACGTGGTGGTGATCTTCGTGATGAACGACGGGTCGATCGTGAGGATCTTGCTGATCGGCCCGCCGAGGAAGTTGATCGGCTTCAGCAGCGACTCGCACTGCTTGGACGGCGCGCCCAGGGAGTAGGCCAGCGAGCACAGCCACATGGCGAGGTTGTCGGTCTGCTGGATGTTGATCCGCGACATGAGCGTGCCGGAGATGGGGTCGTACGTCATCGCGGCGTTCTCGATGCCGGTCGGCGCGGAGTCGAGGAACCCGGCGAGCCCCTTCTTGTTGCGGGCCACGATGTCGGACAGCTTGCCGAGCCCGGTGACGCTGGTGTTGATCGACTTCTTGTTGTCGCGGACGAACTTCGCGACGTTGCGCAGCGTCGGGCCGAGCACCTGCAGCACCGCGCGCAGCTCGCCGCGCTCGCCGTTGAGCTGCCCGGCCACCGCGGTCATGTCGCGGCTGAACGAGACGTACTGGTCGTTGCTGCGGGCCAGCGCGGTGGTGAACTTGTTCAGGTTGCGGATGCTGGTCGCGGTGTCGCCGCTGTCCGAGGACAGGGCGGCCGCGGCGTCGGCCATGTCGCGCACGGTGGAGCGGAAGTCGCCGCCGGTGCCCTTGAGGTTCTTCGCGCCGACGGACAGCAGCCGCGAGAGCGAGCCGTTGCGGTTCGCGCCGTTGGGGCCGAGCGCCTTGGCCAGGTCGCTGGTCGTGCCGAACGCCTCGTCCAGCTCGACGGGCGTGGCGGTGCGCGACAGCGGAATCGTGGCGCGGCTGGCCATCACGGGGCCGCCCCGGTAGACGGGGGTGAACTGGACGTAGCGGTCGGAGACGATGGACGCCGCGACGACGACGGCCTGCGCGTTGGACGGGATCTTGCGGCGCGCCTCGTACCGCATGTCCACCCGTACGCGGTTCCCCTCGGGCGTGACCTTCGTGACGCTGCCGATCTTGACGCCCAGGACGCGGACCTCGCTGCCCTGGTAGACGCCGACGGCGCGGGTGAAGTACGCGGTGGCCGTCTTGGTGTCCTCGTGCGGGAACGCGATCGCGACGCCGCTGGCGATCAGCGCGCCGGTGACCACGGTCGCGCCGCCGATCAGCCATACGCGTGAGACGTCGCCGATCCCCTTGAGCCTCGCCACCGCGCCGCCAGCCTCCGCTTCCGTCACATCGGTACGCCAGACGTAACGATCGCCGTACGCCGTGGTTACGCAGGGCTCGACGCGCGGTCCCTACCGAGGGTAAATTCAACCCGCTACTCTCTAGTAACATCACCGGCAGTCAGCCGATCGAGGGGGACTCGATGACCACGAACGAAGCCGGCAGCGCCGAGGCGCCGTTCTCGCTCGACCTGAGCGAGGACGTCCGCGACATGCGCGACTGGGTGCACACCTTCGCCGCGGACGTGATCCGGCCGGCCGGCGCGGAGTGGGACGAGCGCGAGGAGACCCCCTGGCCGATCATCGAGGAGGCCGCCAAGATCGGCCTGTACTCGCTGGACTTCTACGCGCAGCAGTGGTTCGACCCCAGCGGCCTCGGCATCCCCGTGGCGTTCGAGGAGATGTTCTGGGGCGACCCGGGCATCGCGCTCGCGCTCGGCGGCACCGGCCTCGCCGCCGTCTCGGTCGCCACCAACGGGACGTCCGAGCAGGTGGGGGAGTGGGTGCCGCAGATGTTCGGCACCGCGGGCGACCTCAAGCTCGGCGCGTTCTGCTCCTCGGAGCCGGACGCCGGCAGCGACGTCGCCGCGATCCGCACGCGCGCGGTGTTCGACGAGGCGACCGACGAGTGGGTGCTCAACGGCACCAAGACGTGGGCCACCAACGGCGGCATCGCGGACGTCCACGTGGTCGTCGCGTCCGTGGACCCCGAGCTGGGCAGCCGCGGCCAGGCCAGCTTCATCATCCCGCCGGGCACGCCGGGCCTCGCGCAGGGCCAGAAGTTCCGCAAGCACGGCATCCGCGCCTCGCACACCGCCGAGGTCGTGCTGGACGACGTACGGATCCCGTCGTGCCTGGTCGTCGGCGGCAAGGAGAAGCTCGACGCGCGGCTGGCCCGGGTGCGCGAGGGCGGCCACGCCGGCGGGCAGTCCGCGATGAAGACGTTCGAGGCGTCGCGCCCGGTGGTCGGCGCCATGGCGGTCGGCATCGGCCGTGCCGCGTACGAGTACGCGCGCGACTACTCCCGGCAGCGCGAGCAGTTCGGCCGCCCGATCGGGCAGAACCAGGCCATCGCGTTCAAGCTGGCCGACATGGCGGCCCGCGTGGACGCCGCGCGGCTGCTGGTGTGGCGCGCCGCGTGGATGGCGCGTACGGGCAAGTCCTTCGACAACGCCGAGGGCTCGATGTCGAAGCTGGTCGCGGGCGAGGCCGCCGTCTGGGTGACCGAGCAGGCCATCCAGATCCTCGGCGGCAACGGCTACACCCGCGACTACCCGGTCGAGCGCTGGCACCGCGACAGCAAGATCATGACCATCTTCGAGGGCACGTCGGAGATCCAGCGGATGCTGATCGGCCGCGCGGTGACGGGCCTGGACGTCCGCTAGCGCGCACGGTAGCGCAGCAGCGCGACCCCGCCGCTCAGCGGGCGCGCCTCGGCGAGCGCCAGCGGCGGCACGCCCGCGGCGCCGGCGAACAGCCGCTCGCCGCCGCCGCGCACGACCGGGTAGACGAACAGCCGGTACTCGTCGACCAGGCCGGCGGCGATCAGCGCGCGCACCAGCGTGATGCTGCCGGTGGCCACGATGTCCCCGCCCGGCGCGGCCTTCAGCGCGCGGATCTCCTCCTCCAGCGGCCCGGAGAGCACGGTCGTGCCCGCCCATCCGGGGTCGCGCAGCGTGGTCGAGACGACGAACTTCGGCACCGTGTTGATGTGGTCGGCGATCGCGCCGGTCGCGCCCGGCCAGTACGACCGGAACGCCTCGAACGTCGCGCGGCCGACGAGCAGGGCGCCGGACGCCGCGCTCTGCCGGGTCAGCTCCGCGAGGACCTCGTCCTGGCCGGCCGTGTCGGCGGGGGAGAAGAAGTCCCCGTCGACGGCGCCGTCGATCGTGGTGTTCTCGGTGACGACCAGTTCGCGCATGCCGTGCCCTCTCTCGTGCGGGTGCTTGCACGGAGGCGGACCCGGGCGGCGGCCGGAACTCATCGGTGCGGCGATATATGATCTACAATGTAAAGGCGCCGGGTTCATCCGCGCTGGACAACCTTGCGGCGGCGGCGTCCCAGGCGGCGACGGCGCCGGCCGGCTCGTACGTGGTGAGCGCCTGCGTGGCGCGGACCAGCGCGCGCGGGTCCGGCGCGAGACCGTGGGCGGCGGCCTGGACGAGCGCGTTGCCGATGGCGGTCGCCTCGACGGGTCCGGCCACGACGGGCAGGCCGCAGGCGTCGGCGGTCATCTGGCACAGCGGCGCGTTGCGGGCGCCGCCGCCGACGATGTGCACGACCTCGACCGTACGGCCGGACAACCGGGCCGCCGTGCGGATGGCCGCGCGGTGGGCGAGCGCCAGGCTCTCCAGGATGCAGCGCACCGTCGCGGCCGGGCCATCGGGTGGGCGCTGGCCGGTGCTTCGGCAGTACGCCGCGATGCGGGCGGGCATGTCGCCGGGTTCCAGGAAGGCCGGGTCGGCGGGGTCGACGACGGCGGCGAACGCGGGCGCATCGGCGGCGGCGCGCAGCAGCGCGGGCAGGCCGGAGTCGTCGACGCCCCAGGCGCGCTGGGACTCCTGGAGCAGCCACAGGCCCATGACGTTGCGCAGGAAGCGGATCGTGCCGCCGACGCCCACCTCGTTGGTGAACCCGGCCGCGCGGCCCGCGGCGGTGATCACCGGGGCGTCCAGCTCGACCCCGACCAGCGACCAGGTGCCGCAGGAGACGTACGCGAACCGGTCGTGCGCGGCCGGCACCGCGTGCACGGCGGACGCGGTGTCGTGCGCGCCGACCGCCACGACGGGCGTGCCGGGCAGGCCGGTCTCGGCGGCGACGTCGGCGCGCAGCGGCCCGATGACGTCGCCGGGGCGGCGCGGCTCGGGGAACAGCCGGCGGGGCAGGCCGAGGCGGTCGATCAGCCGGTCCGCCCACGTGCCGGTGCGGGGGTCGTACAGGCCGGTGGTGGACGCCGCGGTGGCCTCGCCGCCGATCGCGCCGGTCAGCCAGTACGCGAGGAGGTCCGGCATCAGCAGCAGCGTCGCGGCCTGGGCGGGCGGCGGCGCGGCGGCGAGCTGGACGACCGTGTTGATCGCGAGGAGCTGGGTGCCGGTGGCGCCGTACAGGTCGTCTGCGCCGACGTCGGCGACGAGCCGGTCGAGCACGCCGTCGGTGCGGGCGTCGCGGTACGTGACGGGGTTGCCGATGAGCGCGCCGGCGGCGTCGAGCAGGCCGTAGTCGACGCCCCAGGTGTCGATGCCGACGGACGTGACGCCGCCGGCCGCGCGCAGCCCCGCGAGCACCTCGGCGTACAGGCCGAGGACGTTCCAGTGGAGCGTTCCGGCGACGCGGACCGGGCGGTTGGCGAAGCGGTGCGCCTCGGTGAGGTCGAGCCGGTCGGCGCCGACGCGCGCGGTGATCACCCGCCCGCCC
Source organism: Streptosporangiaceae bacterium (assembly GCA_036502625.1). Taxonomy (GTDB): domain Bacteria; phylum Actinomycetota; class Actinomycetes; order Streptosporangiales; family Streptosporangiaceae; genus DASXYG01. Next base: position 108,023 of record DASXYG010000107.1, on the reverse strand, counting down.
GAGGCACCGAGGTCGACGGCGGCGAAGGACGGGTCCACGGATGACACGGCGCCTCCCGGGCGGTGGATGCGTATCTAGCGTCGGGTGGACTCGCGGGCGATGAGCTCGGGCTGGAACAGGACCTGCTGGTGGGCGTGGTCCGCGGGGGAGTCGCACTCCTCGAGGAGCAGCTCGGTGGCGATGCGGCCGAGCTGCCGGGTCGGCTGCCGTACGGAGCTGAGCGGCACGGCGGACGCCGCGGTGAACTCGATGTCGTCGTAGCCGATCAGCGCGATGTCGTCCGGAACGCGCAGGCCGGCCTGCAGCAGCGTGCGGAGCACCCCGAGGGCGAGGAGGTCGTTGGCGCAGAAGATGGCGTCCGGCCGGTCGCCGTCGAGGATGCGCTGGGCGGCGACGGCGCCGTTGCGGGCGTTCATCTCCGGGACGACCACCTCGGCCAGCTCGCGCGCCGGGCGCCCGGCCGCGCGCAGCGCACGGCGCGCGCCGCGCCGCCGGTCGGCGCACTGCCGGATGGACATCGGGCCGCTGACGTACGTGATCGTGGCGGCGCCGCCGTCGATGAGGTGGGCGGCGGCCAGCTCGCCGCCCTTCTCGTCGTCGACCGCGACCGAGCACTGGTCGGCGCCGGGCGCGGGGTAGTCGAGCAGGACGACCGCGACGCCGCGGGCGCGCAGCCGCTCCAGCAGCCGCATCTGTTCGTCGACGGGCGTGATGAGCACGCCGCGGACCCGCTGCTCGGCGAGGACGCGCAGGTTGCGGCCCTCCTTGTCCACCGACTCGGCGGAGTCGCAGAGGATGACGGCGTGGTCGCGGTCGGAGACGGCCTCCTCGACGCCGCGGGCCAGCTCGGTGAAGAACGGGTTGCCGACGTCGAGGACGACGAGCCCGACCGTACGGCTGCGGCCGGCGCGCAGGGTCGCGGCGGAGCCGTTGCGGACGAAGCCCAGCTCGCCGATGGCCTCCTCGACGCGGGCGCGGGTCGCGGCGGCGACGCGTTCGGGTCGGTTCAAGACGTTGGACACGGTGCCGGGGGAGACGCCGGCGCGCTGGGCGACCTCGCGGATGCCGACCGTGTGCGCCGGGTCGGCGGCGCTGCCCTCGTTCACGGTGCCCATTGTCGCGGCGGCGCCCCTCTCGGTGGGTGGTGGCGAACACTTTGGCAACCCGATTAAAACGTGTCAACCGGTGACGAGGCGCGTACGCGGGTCCGTACGGGACGCCGGCGCGCGTTACGCGAGCGTTATGAGCCCAGGTGGGACAGGCAATGGAGCGATCCGTACGGGATCCGGCGCGGATCAGGCTATTGACGTGACGGCGGCCACAGACCTACCGTCCGGGTCACTTCGATTAAAACGTTCGCATGCGGCTTCCTTGGAGACGGCAGTGAGCAACCCCCCTGATCCCGCGCCGCCGCCCGTCCTCGCGCTCGCCCACGTGAGCAAGGCGTTCGGTGCAGTGCGCGCGCTGCACGACGTGTCCATCGAGCTGCGCGGCGGCGAGGTGCACGCGCTGGCCGGGGAGAACGGCGCCGGCAAGTCGACGCTGGTGAAGATCCTCAGCGGCGTGCACCGGCCGGACTCCGGCGAGGTGCGGCTTGACGGCAGGCCGGTGGAGTTCCACGGCCCCGGCGACGCGCAGGACGCCGGGCTCGCGGTGATCTACCAGGAGCCGACGCTGTTCCCCGACCTGTCCGTCGCGGAGAACATCCTGATGGGCCGCCAGCCGCGGGCCGCGCTGCGCCGCATCGATCGGCGCGCCGTACGGGCCCGGACGACCGAGCTGTTCGCGCGGCTGGGCGTGGAGCTGGACCCGGACCGTCCGGCGCGCGGGCTGTCCATCGCCGACCAGCAGATCGTGGAGATCGCGAAGGCGCTGTCCCGCGACGCGCGGGTGCTGGTCATGGACGAGCCGACGGCGGCGCTGACCGGCAAGGAGGTGGAGCGGCTGTTCGGGGTGGCGCGGACGCTGCGCGAGCAGGGCCGGGCGCTGCTGTTCGTGTCGCACCGCCTGGAGGAGATCTTCGCGCTGTGCCAGCGGGTCACGACGCTGCGCGACGGCGGGCTGATCGCCACCGAGGACGTCGCCGGGCTGACCCCGGACGACCTGGTGCGCCGCATGGTGGGCCGGGACCTGGACACGCTGTACCCGAAGCAGGACACCGAGCCGGGCGCGGAGGTGCTGAAGGTGTCCCGGCTGACCCGCGAGGGCGTGTTCACCGACATCTCTTTCGGCGTGCGCACCGGGGAGATCGTGGCGCTGGCCGGGCTGGTCGGCGCGGGCCGCAGCGAGGTGGCGCGCGCGGTGTTCGGCGTGGACCGCTACGACGCGGGCAGCGTCGAGGTGGCCGGCACCCGGCTCCCGGTGGCCAGCCCCACGGCGGCGATGTCCGCCGGGCTGGCGCTCGTGCCGGAGGACCGGCGGCAGCAGGGCCTGGTGATGGACGGCACGATCGAGCGGAACGTCGGCCTCACCCAGCTCCGTACGCTGCGCCGCGGGCCGCTGATCTCCCGCCGCGCCGAGCGCGACCGCGCCGCCGACTGGGCGATCCGGCTGCGGCTGAAGTACGGGCGGCTGTCCGACGCCGTCGGGGTGCTGTCCGGCGGCAACCAGCAGAAGGTCGTGCTGGCGAAGTGGCTGTCGACGAAGCCGTCGGTGCTGATCGTGGACGAGCCGACGCGCGGCATCGACGTCGGGACGAAGGCGGAGGTGCACCGGCTGCTGTCGGAGCTGGCCGCCGAGGGCCTGGCCGTCCTGATGATCTCCTCCGACCTCCCCGAGGTGCTCGGCATGGCCGACCGGGTGCTGGTGATGTACGAGGGCCGGTTGGCCGCGGAGATCGCGCGGGCGGACGCGACGGAGGAGACGGTCATGGCGGCGGCGACCGGGCGCGCGGAGGCGGCGGCGTGAGCGCCGTGGCGGCGGCCGCCGCGCACACGGGCGGCCGGGGGCGGATGGCGTCGCTGCTGCGGGCGCGCGAGCTGTCGATCCTGGCGGCGCTCGTGGTGCTGGTGGTGATCACGTCGGTGATCACGCCGGACTTCCTGTCCGCGCAGGGCATCAGGGACACGTTCCTGAACGCCTCGATCCTGGGGCTGCTCGCGGTCGGGCAGACGCTGGTCGTGGTGACGCGCAACATCGACCTGTCGGTGGGCTCGCTGGTGGGCCTGGTGGCGTTCACGTCCGGGAAGTTCGTGCTGGGCGCGGACCGGAACGTGCTGCTCGTCCTGGTGGTCGGGGTGGCGATCGGCGCGGTGTTCGGGCTGCTGAACGGCGCGCTGGTGGCGTTCTTCCGGGTGCCCGCGCTGGTCGTGACGCTCGGCATGCTGTACGTCATCCAGGGCCTGGACTACTTCTACGCGCACGGCCAGCAGATCAACGCCGTGGACGTGCCGTCGTCGCTGCTGGAGCTGGGCAGCGGGAGCGTCCTCGGGGTGCCGTACCTGCCGCTGATCACCGTCGCGGTGATGGCCGCGGTCGGCTACTACCTGCGCTCGTATCCGTCCGGCCGGGAGTTCTACGCGATCGGGTCGAACCCGGACGCGGCGCGGCTGGCCGGTGTGCCGGTGCGCAAGCGGATCCTCACCGCGTACGTGTTCAGCGGCGGCCTGGCGGGCCTGGCCGGGGTGCTGTGGCTGGCGCGGTTCGGCACGGTCGTGGCCGACGCCGCGCACGGCTGGGAGCTGAAGGTGGTCGCGGCCGTGGTGGTCGGCGGTGTGGCGATCGTCGGCGGCGTCGGGTCGGTGTACGGCGCGGCGCTCGGCGCGCTGCTGCTCACGACGATCGGCAGCGCGCTGGTGGTGCTGCGGGTCAACCCGTTCTGGCAGGACGCGATCGCGGGCGTGCTGCTGCTGCTGGCGATCAGCGCGGACCGGCTGCTGAGCCTGCGCGTCACCCGGGCGCTGCGAAGGAGGAACGTGCGTCATGGCGGCTGAGGCACCGGTACGGGACACGGGCCCGTCGCGTACGGACCCGCCGCGCCGGCGCGTGGGCGCGCTGGTGCGCTGGGACGTGATCGTCGCGGCGCTGCTCGTGGTGGTGTTCGTCGCGGGGGCGGGCACCACCGGGGACTTCGCGACGGCGGACAACCTGTCGTTCGCGCTGGACGACCTCAGCGAGATCGCGCTGATCGCGCTGCCGATGACGCTGCTCGTGGTGGCCGCGGAGGTGGACCTCTCGGTCGCGTCGGTGCTGGGCCTGTCGTCCGCGCTGCTGGGCACGCTGTGGAACGCCGGGTGGGCGATCGAGACGATCATCCCGCTGGTGCTGGTCGTCGGCGCGGTGTGCGGGCTGGTCAACGGGGTGCTGGTGACCCGGCTGGGGTTGCCGTCGCTGGCGGTGACGATCGGCACGATGACGCTGTACCGGGGGCTGGCGTACGTCCTGCTCGGCACGAACGCGGTCTCGGAGTTCCCGCAGAACTACGCGGACATGGCGACGTCCGCGATCCCCGGCACGCCGTTCCCGTACCCGTTCGCGCTGTTCGTGCTGCTGGCGGTGGTGACGGCGGTCGTGCTGCACGCCACCGGCATCGGGCGGGCGCTGTTCGCGATGGGCGCGCAGGAGGAGGCGGCGTTCTTCGCCGGCATCCGGGTGAAGCGGATCAAGCTGCTGCTGTTCGTGCTGGCCGGCGTGGTGTCGGCGTTCGCGGGCGTGGTGTTCACGCTGCGGTACGGCAGCGCGCGCGCCGACAACGGGCTCGGCCTGGAGCTCGCCGTGATCGCGGCGGTGCTCGTCGGGGGCGTGGACTTCAACGGGGGCAAGGGGACGCTCGGCGGCGTGGTCGCCGGGGTCCTGATCATCGGGCTGCTGCGCAACCTGCTCATGCTGCGTGACGTGTCGACGGAGGTCCAGTCGATGGTCACCGGCCTGCTCCTCATCATCTCCGTGCTCACCCCGCAGATCGCGGCGCGCGTACGGGGATCGCGGCGACATCGCGCCGATCCCGCACCATCCCCATCCCCTCCCTCCCCGGCATAAGGAGCCGTTCATGAGACTGCGACCCTTGACGGGCGCCGCGCTGGCCGCCGTGCTGGTGCTCGGCGCGACCGCCTGCGGCGGCACCACGAAGAACTCCACCGAGGGCAAGGACAAGGGCGCCGCCGCCACTGACGGCAAGGCGAACCCGAACGCGCCGCTGAAGAAGAACCTGAAGCTGGCGTTCCTGCCCAAGCAGGTCAACAACCCGTACGAGACGATCGTCGACGACGCTGGCATCGCCGCGGCCAAGGAGTACGGCGGCACGGCCAAGGAGGTCGGCCCGTCCGACGCGTCCGCGTCGTCGCAGGTGTCCTACATCAACACGCTGATCCAGCAGCGGCAGGACGCGATCCTCATCGCCGCGAACGACCCGAACGCCGTGTGCGGGCCGCTGAAGCAGGCGATGGGCCGCAAGATCGCGGTGGTGGCGTATGACTCCGACGCGAACAAGAACTGCCGCGACCTGTTCGTCAACCAGGCCAGCTCCGAGGCGATCGGCCGCAGCGAGATCAAGCTGACGTCGCAGCTCATCGGCGGCAAGGGCACGATCGCGATCCTGTCGGCGACGGCGAACGCGACGAACCAGAACACCTGGATCGGCTTCATGAAGGACGAGCTGAAGAAGCCGGCGTACTCCGGGGTGAAGCTGGTGAAGGTCGCGTACGGCGACGACGACGACCAGAAGTCGTTCCAGCAGACGCAGGGGCTGCTGCAGGCGTACCCGGACCTCAAGGCGATCATCGCGCCGACCACGGTGGGCATCGCGGCCGCGGCGCGGTACGTCTCGGCGTCGAAGTACAAGGGCAAGGTCGCGGTCACCGGGCTGGGCACGCCGGACCAGATGCGGAAGTTCGTCAAGGACGGCACCGTGTCGAAGTTCGAGCTGTGGGACCCGAAGAACCTCGGCTACCTGGCGTCGTACGCGGCGGCGTCGCTGTCGTCCGGGCAGATCAGCGGCAAGCCGGGGGAGAAGTTCAAGGCCGGGAAGCTCGGGATGCGGACGATCGGCCAGAACGGCGAGATCATCCTCGGCCCGCCCACGGTCTTCACCAAGGACAACATCGACCAGTACCACTTCTGAGGGAGCGCGCGTGGAGAGGGTGTGCTTCCTGCTGAAGGTGCGGCCGGAGCGGCTCGCGGAGTACCGGGAGCGGCACGCGGCGGTGTGGCCGGACATGCTGGCCGCGCTGCGCGGCGCCGGATGGCGGAACTACTCGCTGTTCCTGCGCGGCGACGGCATGGTCGTCGGCTACCTGGAGACCGACGACTTCGCCGCCGCGCAGGCCGCCATGGACGCCACGGACGTCAACGCCCGCTGGCAGGCCGATATGGCTCCGTACTTCGAGGACGGCACACCCCTCACCCTCACCGAAGTCTTCCACCTCGACTGATACGGGGGATTCCCACATGACCACGGACCGCACGGCCGTCAAGCGGGCGCTGCGCGCCCAGGTGATCGAGACGCCCTCCTGGGCGTACGGCAACTCCGGCACCCGGTTCAAGGTGTTCGCGCAGCGCGGCGTGCCGCGTACGCCGCAGGAGAAGATCGACGACGCCGCGCAGGTCCACGCCTACACCGGTGTCGCCCCGGTGGTGGCGCTGCACATCCCGTGGGACCGCGTCGACGACTACGCCGCGCTGGCCGCGCACGCCGCCGACCGGGGCGTACGGCTGGGCGCGATCAACGCGAACGTCTTCCAGGACGACGACTACATGCTCGGCAGCGTCACCCATCCGGACCCGGCCGTACGGAAGAAGGCGCTGGCGCACCTGATGGAGTGCGCCGACATCATGGACGCCACCGGGTCGCGCGACCTGAAGCTGTGGTTCGCCGACGGCCTGAACTACCCCGGCCAGGACGACCTCCGCAGGCGGCAGGACCGGATGGCCGAGGCGCTGTCCGCGGTGTACGAGCGGCTCGGCGACGATCAGCGGTTCCTGCTGGAGTACAAGCTGTTCGAGCCGGCCTTCTACGCCACGGACGTGCCGGACTGGGGCACGTCGTACGCGCACTGCCTGCGGCTCGGCCCGAAGGCGCAGGTCGTGGTGGACACCGGGCACCACGCGCCGGGCACGAACATCGAGTTCATCGTGGCGTTCCTGCTGCGCGAGGGGAAGCTCGGCGGGTTCGACTTCAACTCGCGGTTCTACGCCGACGACGACCTCATGGTGGGCGCCGCCGACCCGTTCCAGCTCTTCCGCATCATGTACGAGGTGGTGCGCGGCGGCGGGCTCGACCCGGAGACGGGGATCGCGTTCATGCTCGACCAGTGCCACAACATCGAGCCGAAGATCCACGGGCAGATCCGCTCGGTGATGAACGTCCAGGAGGCCACCGCGAAGGCGCTGCTGGTCGACGCGGACGCGCTGCGGACCGCGCAGGACGCCGGCGACGTACTGGGCGCGAACGCGGTGCTGATGGACGCCTACAACACCGACGTGCGGCCGCTGCTGGCCGAGGTGCGGCAGGAGATGGGGCTGGACCCGGATCCGGTGGCCGCGTACACGGGGTCCGGCTACTTCGAGCGGGTCGCCGCCGAGCGGGTCGGCGGCCAGGCCGCGGGGTGGGGCGCCTGATGGGGACGGTCGACGAGCTGCTCGACCGCAGCCGTACGCTCGGCGCCGACCGGCGGAACACCAACTACGCGGGCGGCAACACGTCCGCGAAGGGCACCGCGGCCGACCCGGTGACCGGGGCGGACGTGGAGCTGCTGTGGGTGAAGGGGTCCGGCGGCGACCTCGGCACGCTCACCGCGGCGGGGCTGTCGGTGCTGCGGCTGGACCGGCTGCGCGCGCTGGCCGGCGTGTACCCGGGCGTGGAGCGCGAGGACGAGATGGTCGCCGCGTTCGACCACTGCGCGTACGGCAAGGGCGGCGCCGCGCCGTCCATCGACACGGCCATGCACGGCCTCGTCGGCGCCGCGCACGTGGACCACCTGCACCCCGACGCCGGCATCGCGATCGCCACGGCGGCCGACGGCGCGGCGCTGACCGAGCGGATCTTCGGCGGCCGGGTGCGGTGGGTGCCCTGGCGGCGGCCGGGTTTCCAGCTCGGCCTGGACATCGCCGCGATCCGCGACGCCCACCCGGACGCCATCGGGGTGGTGCTCGGCGGCCACGGCATCACCGCGTGGGGCGACACGAGCGCCGAGTGCCAGGCGCGGTCCCTGGAGATCATCGCGACCGCGCAGGCGTACCTGGACGCGCACGGCGCCGCCGAGCCGTTCGGCCCCGTACGCGACGGCTACGCGGCGCTGCGCGAGGAGGCGCGGCACGCACGCGCGGCCGATCTGTTCCCGCTGCTGCGCGGCCTGGCCTCCACCGACTCCCGGCAGGTCGGCCACTACACGGACACCGCCGAGGTGCTGGACTTCCTGGCCCGGGAGAGGCTGGCGCCGCTGGCCGCACTCGGCACGTCCTGCCCGGACCACTTCCTGCGCACGAAGGTCCGCCCGCTGGTGCTCGACCTGCCCGCGGACGCGCCGCTGGACGACGTACGGGACCGGCTGCGGGAGCTGCACGCCGCCTACCGCGAGGAGTACCGCGCCTACTACGAGCGGCACGCCGACGCGGACTCCCCGCCGATGCGCGGCGCGGACCCGGCCATCGTGCTGGTGCCCGGCGTCGGCATGTTCTCCTTCGGCGCCGACAAGCAGACCGCGCGGGTGGCGGGGGAGTTCTACGTCAACGCGATCAACGTGATGCGCGGCGCCGAGTCGGTGTCGTCGTACGCGCCGATCTCCGAGGCGGAGAAGTTCCGCATCGAGTACTGGGCGCTGGAGGAGGCCAAGCTGCGCCGCCGCCCCGCGCCGAAGCCCCTGGCCGGGCGGGTCGCGCTGGTCACCGGCGGCGGGTCCGGCATCGGCGCGGCCACCGCGCGGCGGCTGGCCGCCGAGGGCGCCTGCGTGGCCGTCGCCGACCGCGACGCGGCCGCCGCCGCGAAGGTCGCCGAGGAGATCGGCGCCGCGGTGCGCGCGCTGGACACCGCCGACGCTGCGGCCGCGGTCGCCGTGGACGTCACCGCCGAGGACCAGGTGGCCGCCGCCGTACGCGCGGCCGTGCTGGCGTTCGGCGGCGTGGACCTCGTGGTGAACAACGCCGGCCTGTCGGTGTCCAAACCGCTGCTCGACACCACCGCCGCCGACTGGGACCTCCAGCACGACGTCATGGCGCGCGGCTCGTTCCTCGTCTCCCGCGAGACCGCCCGCGTCATGATCGACCAGGACCTGGGCGGCGACATCGTCTACATCGTGTCCAAGAACGGCGTGTTCGCCGGGCCGAACAACGTCGCGTACGGCGCCACCAAGGCCGACCAGGCGCACCAGGTGCGGCTGCTGGCCGCCGAGCTCGGCGCGTACGGCATCCGCGTCAACGGCGTGAACCCCGACGGCGCGGTGCGCGGCTCGGGGATCTTCGCCGGCGGCTGGGGCGCCAAGCGCGCGGCCGTCTACGGCGTGCCGGAGGAGGAGCTCGGCGCCTACTACGCCGGGCGCACACTGCTCAAGCGCGAGGTGCTGCCCGAGAACGTCGCCGCCGCGGTGTTCGCGCTGGTCGGCGGCGATCTCACGCACACCACCGGCCTGCACGTCCCCGTCGACGCGGGCGTGCCCGCCGCCTTCCTCCGCTGACCCCCTGAGGAGACGACCATGACCGAAGATCATGTGACCGTCCCGCCGGTGAAGGTGGGCCTGGTCGCGGGCGGGCTCGGCGCGTACTGGCCGCAGTTCCCCGACCTGCTGCCGCAACTGCGCCGCTCCGCCGGCGAGGTGGCGCGGCGGCTGGCCGCGATGGGCGCGGACGTCGTGGACGCCGGGTTCGTCTCCGACGCGCCCGAGGGCGACGCCGCAGCGGAGAAACTGCGCGCGGCCGGGTGCGACATCATCGTCGGGTTCCTCACGACGTACATGACGGCCACCATGATGGTGCCGATCGCGCAGCGCGCCGGCGCGCCCGTCCTGCTGATCAACCTCCAGCCCACCGAGTCGATGGACCACGCGACGTTCGACACCGGGCAGTGGCTGGCGTACTGCGGCGCCTGCCCGCTGCCGGAGATGGCCAACGCGTTCACCCGCGTCGGCGTGCCGTTCCGCTCGGTGTCCGGCTACCTGGGCGACGAACGGGCGTGGGCGCGCATCGGCCGGTGGATCGCCGCGGCGGGGGTCCGCGCGGCGCTGCGGCGCGGCCGGCACGGGCTGATGGGCCACCTCTACCCGGGCATGCTCGACGTCGCCACCGACCTGACCCTCGTACCGCGCAACTTCGGCGGCCATATGGAGGTGCTGGAGTTCGACGACCTGCGCGTACGGGTCGAGGCCGTCACCGACGCGCAGACCGACGCCCGCCGGCGCGAGGTCACCGACCTGTTCACGTTCGCCGACTCCGTGGACGACGCCGACCTCGCGTGGGCGGCCCGGGTCTCCTGCGGCCTGGACCGGCTGGTCGCCGACTTCGGGCTGGACAGCCTCGCCTACTACCACCGCGGCCTCGACGGCGAGGTGCACGAGCGGCTCGGCGCCGGGATGATCCTCGGCGCGTCGCTGCTGACCGCCCGCGGCGTCCCCGCGGCCGGGGAGTACGAGCTGCGCACGTCGCTGGCCATGCTGATCGCCGACCGGCTGGGCGCGGGCGGCTCGTTCACGGAGTTCCAGGCGCTGGACTTCCACCGTGGCCACGTCGAGATGGGCCACGACGGCCCCGCGCACCTCGGCATCGGCGACGGCAAGCCTTTGCTGCGCGGCCTCGGCGTGTTCCACGGCAAGCGCGGCTACGGCGTGTCGGTGGAGCTGAACGTCGCGCACGGCCCCTGTACGGCGTTCGGCATCCGGCAGGACCCGGACGGCCGGTTCGCGTTCGTCGCCTCCGAGGGCGAGATCGTCGACGGCCCGCACCTGACCATCGGCAACACCACGTCACGCGTCGACTTCGGCCGCGACCCCGGCGAGTGGACCGACGCCTGGTCCGCGTCCGGCATCTCCCACCACTGGGCCCTGGCCACCGGCCACCGCACCCCCGACCTGAGGTCCCTGGCCGACCTCCTGAACCTCGACCTCGTCACCATCTGACCCCACCCCGCCCCGCACTGCCCGACGCCCGCACCGCCCGCGCACCGAACGGGCGGTGTGGAGCGTGGGGCGGGTGCGCCCCGCCTCCCCACCCGCGCCGCGTCACCTGGAGGAGCCCCATGCCCCGTCCCTTTCGCCGTACCGGTGCGCTCGTCTTAACGCTCACCCTCACCGCCGGGCTCGCCCTGGTCGCGGTGCCCGCGCGGGCGGCGTCCGGCGCGCTGGCGGTGACCGGGCTCCGGACAGGGGCGCTGGACAGCGCCGTCGGCATCGACACGCCCGCGCCCACGCTCACCTGGCGCACGACCGGTACGGGGACCGCCGCCGCGCAGACCGCGTACGAGGTCGCCGCCGCCAGCTCCCCGGGCAGGCTCGCGCACCCCGACCTCTGGGACTCCGGCAAGACCACCGCGCCCGGCGGGCGGGCCACGTACGGCGGCGCCGCCCTCACCTCACGCGAGCGCGTCTGGTGGCGTGTACGGGTCTGGGACGCGCACGGCGCCCCCTCCGCCTGGAGCGCCCCCGCCACCTGGGAGATGGGCCTCCTGGCCAAGTCCGACTGGTCCGCGAAGTGGATCGGTGACGACCGCTGGCTGAACCGCGCGCCCACCCCCGTCACCGTCAAGCTGCCCGCCGCCGACGCCCGCTACGTCCGCCTCGACGTCACCAAGCTGGGCCTGCCCCTCACCGAGGGCGGCACCGCCGTCAGCCGCCTCCAGCTCGCCGAGGTCGCCGTCGCCGACTCCGCCCACCCGGACACCGACCTCGCCAAGGGCGCCGCGGTCACCGCCTCGGAGAAGGGCGACTACCCCGGCAAATGGGAGCCCGAGTACGTCACCGACGGCTCGCTCACCACGCAGCAGCCCCCGTACGGCTACACCAGCCCGTCGTACAAGTCCCAGGACCCCGGCCACGACGTCACATTGACCCTCGACCTCGGCGCGGCGACGCATTTCGACCGGGTCGTCCTGTACCCGCGCACCGACGTCACCACCTCCGACGGCACGACCCCGAACTTCCCGGTCGACTACACGGTCAAGACCGCCACCGACCCGGACGCCTACACCACCGCGGCCACCGTCACCGGCCAGGAGCCGCCGCCCGCGTACCTGTCCGACACGCCGCCGCTGCCCCTGCTGGCCAAACAGTTCGACCTGGCCGGCGGCGTGCGCAGCGCCCGCCTCTACATCACCGCGCTCGGCCTGTACGACGCCACCGTCAACGGCCGCCCCGTCAGCGACGCCGTCCTCGAACCGCCGAACACCGACTACCGCAAGCGCGCGGTCTACTCCACGTACGACGTCACGAAGCTGCTGCGCGGCGGCGCCAACACCATCGGCGTGCGGCTCGGCAACGGCACGTACAACGTGACCGGCGGCGGCGACCGCTACAGCAAGTACGTCGGCGCCCAAGGGCCGCCCAAGCTGCTCGCCCAACTGGAGATCACCGGCCGCGACGGCAAGCGCGTCACCGTCGCCACCGACGTGTCGTGGCGCACCGAGCTCGGCCCCACGACGTTCGCCCAGTGGTACGGCGGCGAGGACGACGACGCGCGCCGCGAGCCCACCGGATGGGACCGCCCCGGCGCCGACCTGTCCACCTGGCACCCTGCCGCCGTCGCCCCCGACCCCGGCATCGCGCTGACCGCGCGCTCCGCACCGCCCGTCGTCCCCGTCGGCACCCGCAAGACCGTGAAGGTCACCCAGCCGAAGCCGGGCACGTACGTGTTCGACCTCGGCGAGAACGTCGCCGGCTGGCCGGTCCTCAACGTCAGCGGCAAATCCGGCACGACCGTCACCATGCGGCCGGGCGAGCGGCTCGGCGCGGACGGCCTCGTCGACCAGGGCACCATGATCGCCGGCGGCAACCGCACCCCGCCGATCTACGACCGGTACACCCTGTCCGGGCACGGCAAGGAGACCTGGCACCCGCGGTTCGTCTACCACGGCCTGCGCTACCTCCAGGTCACCGGCCTGCCCGGCACCCCCGGCAAAGGCACCGTCTCGGCCACCGTGCTGCGCGCCGGCAACGACTCCGCGGGCGCCTTCACCAGCTCCGACAAACTGCTCGACGGCATCCACACGATCATCGACCGGTCCGTGCAGGGCAACATGTTCAGCGTCCTCACCGACTGCCCCGACCGGGAGAAGCTCGGCTGGCTGGAGGAGACCCACCTCGTGCAGCCGGCCGTGACCGGCGGGTACGACGTCGAGGCGTACTACCGGTCGCTGTTCGCCAACATGGCCGACGCCCAGACCGCCGACGGCCTCGTGCCGGACATCGCCCCCGAGTACGCGGTGTTCTCCGGCGGCACCCGCGACGACCCGAACTGGGGCAGCGCGATCATCCTCGCCGCCTGGCAGCACTACCGGACGTACGGCGACACCCAGCCGCTGAGCGCCTACTACCCGAACATGCGCCGCTACCTGGACCACCTGACGTCCAAGGCGTCGGGGAACCTGCTGGACTACGGCCTCGGCGACTGGGCGGCCACCGACCAGTCCACCCCGGTCGGCATCGCCGCGACGTACGGCTACTACCGGTCCGCGTCCGCGCTCGCCGACATCGCCGGCGTGCTCGGCAGGACCGACGACGCCGCCGCGTACCGCAAGCTCGCCGGGAACATCGCCTCGGCGTTCAACGCGAAATACGCCAGCGGCGACACGTACGGCACCGGCAGCCAGGCCGGGGACGCGTTCGCCCTCGACATGGGCGTCGTGCCGCAGGACAAGCGCGCCGCCGTCCTCGCCCACCTGGTCGCGGCGATCACCGCGAAGAGCGGCCACCTGACCGTTGGGGAGATCGCGCTCCCGGCCGTGTTCCGCGTGCTGTCCGCCGCCGGGCGCGACGACGTCATCGACCGGATCGCCACCCGGGTCACCGCGCCCAGCTACGGCTACCAGGTCGTGCACGGCGCCACCGCGCTCACCGAGTACTGGGACGGCCCCACCGGCTACGGGTCGCAGGACCACTTCATGCTCGGCGCCATCGACTCCTGGTTCACCTCCGGCCTGGCCGGCATCCGGCAGGCCGACGACTCCGTGGCGTACGGGAAGCTCGTCATCGCGCCGTCCGCCGTCGGGAACCTGACCCACGCGTCCGCGTCGTACCGCACGCCGCGCGGCACCGTGGCCAGCGCGTGGCGCCGTACGGGCCGCACGCTGCGGCTCCAGGTGACGGTCCCGGCCGGCGCGCCGGCCCGCGTCGAGGTGCCGCTGCTCGGCGGCACCGCCAGGCCCGCCGCGCCGCGCGGCGCCACCTGGGTCGGCTTGCGGGACGGCAAGGGCGTGTTCACCGTGCCCGCCGGGACCTGGACGTTCACCGCCACCACACCGAAGCCCGTCGCGGCGGCCGCCGACCAGGTCGCGATCGAGCCGCCGTTCGGCACCGACGTGCCGGTCGTCGACGGCCGCACCGCCGCGCACCCGTTCCGCGTCACCAACCTGGAGGACCACGCCGTGACCGTACGACCGCACGCCACCACCTCGGCCGGGTTCGCCGCGGCCGCGCCCGGCGGCGCGGTGCGCGTCCCCGCGCACGGCTCCGCGACGATCCCCGTCACCGTGACCCGCACCGGCGCCGCGACCGGCGGCACCGTCACCCTCACCGCACCCGGCACCGACGACGGGGGAGGAGCGTCCGCACCCGTGAAGACCACCGCGAACCTCGTACGCGACGCGGCGATGTCCGCGTCCAGCACGCACAGCGGCTCCGACGCCGCCTGGGCCAACGACGGCGGCACCGACTCCTCGGTGTGGCTGAACGGCGTCGGCGGCTGGAACGACGACACGTCCAAGCAGTTCCCCGACACCCTCACCGCCACCTGGGCCACGCCCGTCACGATCGGCCGGGTGAAGCTGTTCACGCTGGACAGCGCGAAGTACCCGGCCGCGAAGGTGGGCCTGCGCGACTTCGACATCCAGGTACGCGACGGCGACGGCTGGCGTACGGTCTCCACCGTCACCGGCAACACCGCCGGCACGGTGGAGCGCACGTTCCCCGCCGCCACCACCGGCGCGCTGCGCGTGGTCGTGCACGACACCAACGACCACGCCTCCAGCCGCGTCATCGAGCTCGAAGGCTACGGCTCGTGACCGCCGCCCTCGGCCGCCGCGCGCGCACCGCGCTGGCCGCCCTGCTGCTCGTCGCGGCCGCGCTCGTGGCCCCGGCGCTCGCCGCCCCGGCCGCGCACGCCGCCGTCGACACCCCGATCACCAACTACGACGCCGACGGCCACCAGGTCACCCGCTTCGACACCGACGGCAACGCCGTGGACGCCCACGACGGCGCCATCCAGCGGTTCGGCGACACCTACTACCTGTACGGCACCAGCTACGACTGCGGCTACCAGTGGCAGAACAACGACACGTTCTGCGGCTTCAAGGTCTACTCGTCCCCGGACCTCGCGCACTGGACGGACCGCGGCCACGTCGTGGCCGCCCGCTCCTGCGCGTACTGCTTCCGGCCGCACGTGGTGCACGACAAGGCCACCGGCAAGTACGTCATGTGGGTCAACGACCAGGACGCCGCCGATAAGTTCCGCGTCTACACCGCGGACCGCCCCACCGGCCCGTTCACCGAGCAGCCGGTGCCCGACCTGCCCGCCGACACGCACTGCACGGCCGACCTCGACGTGTTCGCCGACACCGACGGCAGCGCGTACCTGACGTGCAGTAACGCGGGCTGGCACATCGCGGTGATCAAGCTGACGCCGGACTACCTGCGCGCCGCCGGGCCGTACACCGTGACCGGGGTGACGCGCGTCGAGGCGCCGTCGATGTTCAAGCGGCACGGCACGTACTACCTGACGATGTCCGACCCGAACTGCGGCTACTGCGACGGCACCGGCACGGCGTACCTCACAGCGCCCACGCCGCTCGGCCCCTGGAAGGGCCGCGACGCCTGGACGGCCTCGGACGGTGTGCTCACCGCGCACGGCGGCCTGTACGGGCTGGCCCGCGGCGCCGACGCGTGGAAGGACTACACGTTCTCCTTCGACGTGGCGCCGCTGCCCACCGCCAACGGCGACATCGCGCAGGCCGGGTTCGCCGCGCGCATGGCCCGCGACGACTACGGCTACCTGTTCCTGCTCACCGGCTCCGGCACCGGCAACGGGAAGCTCACCGTGCTGCGCCGCGCCGGCGCCACCACCGCCAGCCACGTCGTACCGCTGGACCAGCCGATCACGGCCGGGCAGTGGCACCACGTCTCGGTCACCGCGAGCGGGTCCACGCTCACCACCTCGATCGACGGCACGAAGGTCGACACGTACACCGACGCGACGTACGCGGCCGGCGGCGTCGGGTTCCGCGAGTGGAACGGCGCGGACCTGGAGTCGGCGATGTTCGACAACGCGAAGGTCACCACGCCGGACGGCACGACCCTGCTGTCCGACGACTTCTCCGGGGACCTGTCGCGCTGGGTGGCGCCGGTCACCGGCACCAAGATCAGCGACACGTCCTGCGGCGGCCAGCCCGCCCAGGTCGCCACCCTCACGCAGCGCCACGGCGACCCGACGTACCTCTATTTCAGCGACCTGTGGGACTTCCACACCAACGAGGCGCTCGCCAACTACCACTGGGAGCCGCTGACGTTCGCCGCCGACGGCGCCGTCAACCCGCTGAAGTGCGGCAACTCCCGCGTCCACCTCGACTACGGCCACCCCGGAACGCAGCGCCCCATCCGCGGCCTCGACCAGACGAGCGGCCTCGCCGGCTTCGCGCCGCGCTGCGACATCACCGGCACCACCTGGCGCGGCCAGACCTTCACCCCGTCCCGCACCGGCCGCCTGCGCACCCTCGCCCCGACGGTCTTCAAGGACGGCACCGAGACCGGCCGCGTCCTCCGCAACCCGCCGACCGACCCCCTGCGCCTCGAACTCCGCGACGGCGCCCGGACCATCTGGTCCACCACGGTGCCCGCCGACAAGATCGGCTGGTCCGCCCGCGACCTCACCACCCACCCCAACGTGCCCGTGCGCCGCGGCCACCCGTACACGCTGATGCTCAGCACCCCCGGCACCACCGGCTGCTACGGCACCGAAACGGACGACCACGACCCGTACCGCGCGGGCACGACCGTCACCAGCACCGACGCCGGCGCGACCGTCACCCCCGAACCGGCACGCGACCTGAAGTTCCACACCGCCGAATGACCCGTCCCGGTCCCGCCCGCACCAGGGCGGGACCGGGGTCCCGGGCGGCCCGGGGAACCGCTATGCTCGTCCGCATGCGAACCGTGGACACAGCGCGCCGGGATACCGGCTGGTGGCGCCGCCGTTAGGCGGCCCGGGTTCGCGTTCGACGCAGCGTACCGACCGCCCATCGAGGCGGTCGTTCGCATGTGCGCACACCTCGCCCCGGTGGGCCCGACCCCTCGAAGGGCGAGCAGGTGGACACCACCGTGTACGAGACCGGCGGCGGTGTGCGGGTCACCCGCACGGCCGAACCGGTCGATCCCGAGATCCTCACCGATCTCGTCGACGCCGCCGACGCGCGCCGCGGCGGCGTGCTGAGCTCCGGAATGGAGTACCCCGGCCGGTACAGCCGCTGGCACACCGGCTACGCCGACCCCTGCGTGGAGCTCGTCGCCCGGGGCCGTACGCTGCGCGCCACCGCGCTCAACGACCGGGGGCGCGTCGTGCTCCCGGCGATCGCGCGCGCCATGTACATCTCCGACGGCGCCACCGGCCACACCGTGACCAGCGGCGACGGCCACGTCGAGGTGACCGTGCCGCCTGGCGGCGACGACCTCCCCGAGGAGGACCGCACCCGCCGCCCCACCGTGTTCAGCGCGCTGCGCTCCATCATCGCCGCCTTCGCCCCGGCCCCCGGCGGCGCGGACGGCGCGGACGGGCCGCCGGACACCCACCTCGGCCTGTACGGCGCGTTCGGCTACGACCTGGCCTTCCAGTTCGAGCCCGTCACCCCGCGCGACGACCGCCCCGCCGACCAGCGCGACCTCGTCCTGCACCTCCCGGACGAGATCGTCGTCCGCGACCGCAAGCGCGAGACGTGCGTCCGCTACCGCTACGAGTTCACCGTCGACGGCGCGGACACCGACGGCCTGGACCGCGCCACCCCGCCGTGCCCGGCCGCACGCGCCGCCGCAGAGCTGCCCCCCGGACCCGTGCCCGGGGCGTACGCGCAGGTCGTGGAGCGCGCCAAGGAGAGCTTCCGGCGCGGCGACCTGTTCGAGGTCGTCCCCGGCCACGTGCTGTACGCCGCGTGCGACTCACCCGGCGCCTTCTACCAGCGGCTGCGCGACCGCAACCCGGCGCCGTACGAGTTCATCTTCAACCTCGGCGACGGCGAGCACCTGGTGGGCGCCTCGCCGGAGATGTACGTCCGGGTCACCGGCGACCGCGTGGAGACCTGCCCCATCTCCGGCACGATCCGCCGCGGCGCCGGCCCCCTGGAGGACGCGGCGAACATCCAGGAGCTGCTGAACTCCCGCAAGGACGAGTCCGAGCTGACCATGTGCACCGACGTCGACCGCAACGACAAGTCCCGGGTGTGCGTGCCCGGCAGCGTCAGGGTCATCGGGCGGCGGCAGATCGAGATGTACAGCCGCCTGATCCACACCGTCGACCACATCGAGGGCCGGCTGCGCCCCGGCTACGACGCGCTCGACGCGTTCCTCACCCACACGTGGGCGGTCACCGTGACCGGCGCGCCGAAGAACTGGGCCATGCAGTTCATCGAGGACCACGAGGTCACCCCGCGCCGCTGGTACGGGGGAGCGGTCGGCGTCATCGGGTTCGACGGCTCGATGAACACCGGCCTGACGCTGCGCACCGCGCAGATCCGCGACGGCGTCGCGGCCGTACGCGCCGGCGCCACCCTGCTGTACGACTCCGACCCCGACGCCGAGGAGCGCGAGACCCACCTCAAGGCCCGCGCCCTCCTCGAGACCCTCGCCGACACCGGCACGGCCGCGCCGGAGCCCGTGGCGGCGGCGGAGCCCGAGCCGGGCCCCGGCGCCGGGCTGCGGGTGCTGCTCGTCGACCACCAGGACTCCTTCGTCAACACCCTCGCCGACTACTTCCGGCAGGCCGGCGCCGAGGTCACCACCCGGCGGTATGGGTTCGCCCCCGCCGTCCTCGACGAGGTCGCGCCCGACCTCGTGGTGCTGTCGCCCGGCCCGGGCCGCCCGTCCGACTTCGGCTGCGCCGCGCTGATCGACGAGCTCGACGCGCGCGGCCTCCCGGTGTTCGGCGTCTGCCTGGGCCTCCAGGCGCTCGCCGAGCACGCAGGCGCCAAGCTCGACCAGCTCCCGGAGCCGAAACACGGCAAGCCGGGCCGCGTACGGGTCCTCGGCGGCCGGGTCCTCGACGGCGTGGGGGAGGAGTTCACCGCCGCCCGCTACCACTCCCTGATCGCCGACGAGTCGTCGCTTACGGGCGGATATGCCGTGACGGCGCGCTCGGAAGACGGCGTCATCATGGCGATTGAGCACGCGGAGGCCGCCCGCTGGGCCGTACAGTTCCATCCTGAGTCGATCCTCACCGCCGGCGGCGACGCCGGCATGCGGATCGTCCGCAACGTCATGGAGCTCGTCCGCGAACACACCCCGAGGAGTATCGCGTCCCGATGAACCAGCCAGCCTGCGATCCCCTGACCGGTGACCCGTCCGTCGAGGAGCTGCCCGAGGCGCTGGCCGCGGCGCTGCGGGTGCCGCTCGTGGACCACCACGGTCACGGGGTCCGCAGGGCGGGCCTGGACCGGGCGGAGTTCGAGCAGGCGATGAGCGCCTGCCCGGCCCCGCCCGGCACGACGCATTTCGACTCGCCGACGGGCGCGGCCATCCGCCGGTGGTGCGCGCCCGTCCTCGGCCTCGACCCGCATGCCGCGCCGGCCGCCTACCTGGCGCGCCGGTCCGAGCTGGGCGCGCAGGAGTCCAACCGGCTGCTGCTGCGCGCCGCGGGCGTCTCGGCGTACTTCGTCGACTCCGGGGACAACCGTACGGGCCGGCTGAACGCCGCCGAGATGGCGCGGCTCGCCGGGGCCGGCGGCCACGAGATCGTCCGGCTGGAGCGGCTGGCGGCCGGGGTGGCCGCGCGCGAGCCGTCGGCGTCGGCGTACGGCGAGGAGCTGCTCGAGGAACTGGAGCTGCGCACCCGCCGCGCGGTGGCGCTGAAGTCGGTGATCGCCTGCCGCGAGGGCCTCGCCGTCGACCCCATGCCGCCGGAGCCCGGCGAGGTCACCGCCGCGGCGTCCCGCTGGATCCGCGAGGGCGGCCAGGACCGCCTCGCCGACCCGGTGCTGCTGCGCCACGGCCTGTGGGCGGGCCTGGAGATCGCCCGCGAGCGGAAGATCCCGGTGCAGTTCCAGGTCGGCGTCGGCGACGTGGACGCCGCGTCGGACGGCTCGGACCTGCACCGCAACGACCCCCTGAGCCTGGCGCCGTTCCTGCGCGAGGTCCAGGCGTACGGCGTGCCGGTCGTGCTGGTCAACACCCACCCGTTCATCCGGCAGGCCGCGTGCCTGGCCGCCACGTTCCCGCACGTCTACCTCGACATCGGCAGCGGCCTCGCGCTGTCCGCCGCCGGCTCGGCGCAGATGATCGCCGAGGCGCTGGCCACGGTGCCGTTCCACAAGGTGCTGTTCGGCAGCGGCTGCCGCGGCCTGGCCGAGCAGGCGCTGCTCGCGACGGTCTACCACCGCCGCGGCCTGGGCCGGGTGCTCGCGCGCCGCGTCGCCGACGGCGAGTGGACGGCCACCGACGCCGCCCACGTGGCCCGCCAGGTCGGCAGCGACAACGCGCGCCGCGTCTACCGGCTCGCCGGCTGAAATCCGCACGGGGCCGCGTTTACCGCACCCCGGCCCGGCTAGTTGCCCGCCCATGGCAACAATTCTGTGGATCATCGCCGTCATCCTCGTCATCGGCGGGATCTTCGCGATCCTGCGCAAGCAGCTCCTGTGGGGCATCGTCCTCATCGTCGTCGGCTGCCTGGTCGGGCCCGGCGGCGTGAGCCTGTTCCATTGATGAGCGCCTAGACTCGGGACCCGTGGCGGACACTCAGTACGAAGACCTGTTGCGGCTGGTGCACACGTCCGGTACGGCCAAGGCCGACCGGACGGGCACCGGCACCCGGAGCGTCTTCGGGCACCAACTGCGCTATGACCTCTCGCAGGGGTTCCCCCTGGTCACCACCAAGAAGGTGCACCTGAGGTCGATCGTGTACGAGCTGCTGTGGTTCCTCAGGGGCGAGACGAACACCGCCTGGCTGAACGCGCACGGCGTCACCATCTGGGACGAATGGGCCGACGCCGACGGCGAGCTCGGCCCGGTCTACGGCGCGCAGTGGCGCACCTGGCCCACCCCGGACGGCCGGCACATCGACCAGATCAGCGGCGTGCTCGACACCCTGCGCCGCGACCCCGACTCCCGCCGCATGATCGTCTCCGCCTGGAACGTCGCCGAGTTGGGCAACATGGCGCTCGCGCCGTGCCACGCGCTGTTCCAGTTCTACGCCGCCGACGGCCGGCTCTCCTGCCAGCTCTACCAGCGCAGCGCCGACCTCTTCCTCGGCGTGCCGTTCAACATCGCGAGCTACGCCCTGCTCACGCACATGGTGGCGCAGCAGGCCGGCCTCACCCCCGGCGACTTCATCTGGACCGGCGGCGACTGCCATATCTACGACAACCACGTCGCGCAGGTGACCGAGCAGCTCGCCCGCACCCCGTTCCCCTTCCCCCGGCTGAACCTGCGCCGCGCCGACTCCCTGTTCGCGTACGACTACGCCGACGTCGAGGTGGTCGACTACCGGCACCACCCGGCCATCAAGGCACCGGTAGCGGTGTGATCGTCGGGCTGATCTGGGCGCAGACCCCGGACGGCGTGATCGGCGCGGGCAACGCGATCCCGTGGCGGCTGCCCGAGGACATGGCGCACTTCAAGGCGACCACGCTCGGCCACCCCGTCGTCATGGGGCGCCGCACGTGGGACTCCCTGCCCGCGCGCTTCCGCCCGCTGCCCGGCCGGCGCAACATCGTGGTGACCCGCGACCCGCGATGGGCGGCCGACGGCGCCGAACGCGCCGGGTCCGTCGCCGAGGCCCTGGAGCTCGCCGGTCCCGCCGAGGCGTGGGTGATCGGCGGGGGAGAGGTCTACCGCGCCGCCATGGCGTACGCCACGACGCTCGCGGTGACCGAGGTCGACACTGCGGTCGACGGCGACACCCACGCGCCCGTGCCGGGCCCCGAATGGGAGGTGGCCGAGGAGACGGGCTGGCGCACCTCGGCGTCCGGGCTGCGCTATCGCATCCGCAAGTACACGCGGTGACCGTGGTGCGCTGAGGCCGCCGTGTGATGGGATGGCGGCCCCGACCCCACGAAAGGGGCATCCCGTGCCGGAGATCACGTTCCCCACCCGCGTCGAGGTCGGCGGCTACCTGGCGGTCCCCGAGGGCGACGGGCCATGGCCGGGGGTCGTCGTCCTTCCCGAGGCCTTCGGCCTCAACGACGACATCCGCGCCCAGGCCGACCACCTGGCCCGCGCCGGCTACCTCGCCGTCGCCCCGGCGATCTACTCGATGCGCTGCATCCGCCAGGCCTTCCGCGACCTGCACGCCCACAGCGGCACCACGTTCGCCGCGATCGACTACGTCCGCACCTGGCTGGCCGCCCGCGACGACTGCACCGGCCGCGTCGGCGTCATCGGCTTCTGCCTGGGCGGCGGCTTCGCGCTGCTGTCCGCGCCGCGCGGCTTCGACGCCGCGTCGGTGAACTACGGCGAGGTGCCCGCCGACCCGGCGAAGCTCCTCGCGGGCGCCTGCCCGATCGTCGCCAGCTACGGGGCGCGCGACCCCATGGCCAGGGCCGACCCGAAGGCGCCGGAGCGCCTCGCCGGCGCCCTGACCGACCTCGGGGTGGCCAACGACGTGGAGACGTACCCGGCGCCGGCGGGGCACAGCTTCCTGAACGAGGCGGTGCCGGCGCCGCTGGGGCCGATCGCGAAGGTCCTCGGGTTCGGCTTCGACCCGGCGGCCGCGTCCGACGCCTGGGCCCGCATCCTCGCCTTCTACGCCGACCACCTGCGCGCCCCCGCCTAGCGAAGGATCATGCGCCGCGGTGGTGCTTCCGTTCATCCGCGTATAAATGATCTACAACGTAAAGGCCCTGGGCAGGGGCGACGCCGCCCCCGCCCAGGAGAAAAAGACCTCATCAAGGACGAGGGCCGAGCACCGCCTGCGTCTGCGTGGTCTGGGCCACCAGGCGGCCGTCGTCGTCGCGGACGTCCGTCTGCACGACGATGGTCGTCCGCCCCGCGTGCAGCGGCCGCGTCACCGCGTGCGCCTCGCCGCCGCGTACGGCGCGGAAGAAGTTCGTCTTCGACTCGATCGTCGAGGTGGCCGCGCCCGCCGGGAGGTTGAGGTGGGCGCAGATGCCGCCGAGGCCGTCGGCGAGGCTCATCAGCGCACCGCCGTGCAGCACGCCGCCTGACGTGCAGCGGTCCGGCGCCCAGGCCAGCCGCCCGCGTACCTCGTCGGCCTCGGCGTGGTCAAGCTCCACGCCCAGCGCCTTCGTGAACGGCATGATCGCCGCGAGCGCGGCCAGATCAGATGTCATCGCGCGGTTCCTCCCTCGGGTCCGCGATCATCATGGCCCGCGCGCCCGTACGCCGTCGATGACGCGGGAGGTAATCGCGGCGCCTCGGGCGGGCCGTATAGCTTCGTCAGCGTGACCACCACCCAGGCCGCCGAGCCCCGCGCCGGCGCGCTGCTGCGCCGATGGCGCCAGCGGCGGCGGCTCAGCCAGCTCGACCTCAGCATCGCCGCCGACGTGTCCACCCGGCACCTGAGCTTCCTGGAGACCGGCCGCGCCGCGCCCAGCCGCGACATGGTGCTGCATCTCGCCGACCACCTGGAGGTGCCGTTGCGGGAGCGCAACGCGCTGCTGCTCGCCGCCGGCTACGCGCCGGTGTACCACGAGAGCGGCCTCGACGGGCCGGGCATGTCGGCCACCCTCGCGGCGCTGCGCGGCGTGCTCGCCGGCCACGAGCCGAACCCGGCGATCCTCGTCGACCGGCAGTGGAACCTGGTCGACGCGAACACCGCCGCGACCGTCCTGATGGAGGGCGTCGCACCGGAGCTGCTCGAACCCCCGGTGAACGTGCTGCGGGCCAGCCTGCACCCGGACGGCATGGCGTCGCGCATCGTGAACCTCAGGGAGTGGCGCGCGCACGTCCTGCACCGGCTGCGCCGCGAGGCCGACCTCCTCGGCTCCGACGACCTGGACGCCCTGTACGAGGAACTGGCCGCGTACCCGTACGACGACGGCGGGGCCGGCGACGCCCCGGCGGGCCCGGTCCCCGAGGTGGCGGTCACGCTGCGGCTGCGGCATCCGCGCGGCGAGCTGACGTTCCTGAGCCTGGTCTCCACGTTCGGCACCCCGGTGGACGTCACGATGGACGAGCTCGTCCTGGAGACGTTCCTCCCGGCCGACGACGCCACGATCCGGTTCCTGGCCGACCTGGCGGGCTGAGCCCCGGGTCAGTCCGGGCGGGTCGCGGACCAGGCGGACCACAGCCGGGCGTACGGCCCGCCCGCGGCGGCGAGGGCCGCGTGGGTGCCGCGCTCGGCGACGCGGCCGTCCTCCAGGACGATGATCTCGTCGGCGTCGCGCGCCTGGGTGAGGCGGTGCGCGACGACCAGCGCGGTGCGGCCGGTGAGGACCGCGGCGGCGGCGCGGTCCAGGACGCGCGCGCCGGCGCTCCCGGCGTCGGCGGTGGCCTCGTCGAGGATGGCGATCGGCGGGTCGGCGAGCACCAGCCGCGTCAGCGCGATCTGCTGCGTCTCGGTGGCGGTGAGCCGCCGGCCGCCCTCGCCGACGCGGGTGCCGAGCCCGTCGGGCAGCGCGCGCACCCACGGCCAGGCGCCCGTGCGGTCCAGGGCCTCGACGAGGTCGCGGTCCTCGGCGTGCGGCGCGGCCAGGCGGAGGTCGTCGGCGAGGGTGCCGGCGAAGATGTGCGTCTCCTGGCTGATCAGCGTGACCGTACGGCGCCGGTGGGCCTCGCCGAGGGCGTCCAGCGGCACGCCGCCGATGTGGACGCTGCCCGCGGTGGGGGTGTGGATGCCCGCGATGAGCGCGGCGAGGGTGGTCTTGCCCGCGCCGGACGGGCCGACGAGGGCGACGTGGCGGCCCTGCGGGATGTCGAGGTGGACGTCGTGCAGGACGGGGCGGCCCGGCACGTACGCGTGGGCGGCGCCGCGCACGCTGATGGAGAAGTCCGCGGGGGTGGCGGTGGCGCGCGGCTCCTCGGGGGTGGGGAGGGTGGCGACGCCGACGACGCGTGCGGTGGCGATCATGGCGGACTGCGCCTCGTTGAACTCGCCGAGCAGGATGTTGAAGGTGTCGAAGAGGCGGTGGAAGTACAGGGCGGCGGCGCTGACGGCGCCGATGGAGGCGGCGTCGCCGCGGACGAGGAGGAACCCGGCGGCGAGGATGGCGCCGAGGCCGAGGAGCTCGCCGGCGTTGAGCCGGCCGTAGAACTTGGTGCCCAGCATGCTGATGCGCAGCGCCCAGGCCATGGAGCGGCGGGAGCGGGTGGTGGCGGTGGCGGCGCGGCGGCCGGTGAGGCCGAAGGCGCGCGCGGTGTCGGCGCCGTGGACGGTGTCGAGGAGGTGCCGGGTGCGGTCGTCGGCGGCCTCGCGGGAGCGGCGCTGCGCGGGCAGCGCGGTGCGCAGCAGCCAGCGCAGCGCGATGACCTGCGGGGGCAGGCAGCACAGCGCGGCGAGGGCGAGCCGCCAGTCCAGCAGGAGGATGCTGCCGAAGGTCAGCACGGTGGTGATGGCCGCGGTGATCAGCGTCGGCGCGAGCTCGGTGACGGCGGTGGAGACCGTCGTCATGTCCTCGTTGACGCGGGTGAGCAGGCCGCCGGCGCTGAGCGACTCGGCGCGGGTGAGGGGCAGGCGCAGGGCGCGGCCGATGGTGCGCTCGCGCAGCGTGGCGGCGAGGCGTTCGCCGACGGCGGCGATGAGCGCGCCGCCGGTGGCGGTGAGCGCGCCCTGGACGAGCGCCGCGCCGAGCAGGACGGCGAACCACGGGACCAGGCTGGGCACACCGCGCCGGTCCACGACGAGGTCGATCATGTGGCCGAGCACGCGGGGCGCGGCCATGGCGGCGGCGAGCCCGGCGACCAGCAGGACGAGCGCGAGCGCGGCCCGTACGCGGTCGGCGCGGAGCAGCCGGGCGATCGCGCGGCGGGTCTCCGTGCCGGTGGCGGTGGGTGCCGTGCCCGGTGCGGTGGCCGGGTCGTCCGGCGGGGGTGCGGGGGTCACCGGAGGACCAGGTCGCGGTAGGCGGGGTCGGTGGACAGGAGGGCGGCGTGGGTGCCGTCGGCGGTGGGGTGGCCGTCGTGGATGACCGTGACGCGGTCGGTGACGGCTAGGAGTCCGGGGCTCGTGGTGATCAGGATCGTGGTGCGGCCGGCGCGTGCCGTACGGATGCCGGCGGCGACGCGGGCCTCGGTGGCGGCGTCGACCGCGGACGTGGGGTCGTGCAGGACGAGGACGGGCGGGTCGGCGGCGAGCGCGCGGGCGAGGGCGACGCGCTGCCGCTGGCCGCTGGACAGGCTGAGGCCGTGTTCGCTGACGGGCGCGTCGGCGCGGATGTCGTCGGCGGCCGCGGCGGCGAGCGCGGGCGCGAGGCGGTCCGGCGGCGCGGCGGCGAGGACGTTGTCCGCGACGCTGCCGGTGAACAGGTCGGTGTGGTGGAACGACACGACGACGGCCGCGCGTACGGACACCGGGTCCATGCCGGTGACGTCGGCGCCGCCGAGGAGCAGCGTGCCCGGCGGCGGGTCGGTGCGGCGGGCGAGCAGGTCGATGATGCGGGTGGCGTCCGCGGGGTCGCCGGCGGCGACGCCGAGCAGTTCGCCGGGGCGTACGGCGATGCCGGGCGGGATGTCCAGCCCGACGGGGCCCTCCGGCGGCGCGGCGGGGGTGCCGCCGCCGGCGGTGGCGTACGGGGCGCCGAGGACGGTGGCGACGCGCTCGGCGGAGACCTTGGCGGCGGCGACCACGCGGATGGCCGCGGTGATGGTGGCGAACGGCGCGATGAGCGACGCGGCGAGCCCGACGGCCATGACGACCTGCCCGACGCTGATGGTGCCGTGGTCGGCGAGGATCCCCGCGAACAGCGCGACGACGGCGAGGAAGACGCCGGTGAGGACGGTGTTGACGCCGTCGTACACGGCGCGCGCGGTGGCGGCGCGTACGGCGGCGTGGCGTGCGTGGTCGCTGGTGTGGTGGAAGCGGCGCGCGGCGGTGGTGCCGGCGCCGATGCCGGCGAGGACGCGCAGGCCGCGCAGGTAGTCGGCGGCCTGGTGGCTGGCATCGGCGGCGGTGGCGCGCTGGGCGCCGGTGTGCCGGATGACGGGCCCGGCGAGGCGGCGCATGAGCCACAGCCAGGGCGGCAGGCCGAGCAGGATGAACAGCCCGAGCGGCGGTGAGACCGTCATGAGCGCGACGGTGGCGACGACCAGGGCGCCGATGGCGCCGATGATGCGGCGGACGGCGCTGTTGTAGAAGCCGACGCCGGGCGCGTCGGTGGCGGCGACGGACAGCAGGTTGCCGGGCGTGGTGTCCTCGCCGGCGATGCCGCGCGGGTGCAGGACGCGGCGGGTGAGCAGGACGCGCAGCGCGTGCGCGGTGCCCTCGATGCCGCGTACGCCCATGCGCAGGCCGATGCGCATGGAGAAGGTGAGGACGCCGAAGACGGCGGCGAGCCCGGCGAGGCCGATGAGCAGCGCGGCGGGGTCGTGGCGTGCGACGGCGTGGTCGATGATCACGCCGATGGCGATGGGCACGGCGGTCTCGGCGGCCTGGTGGACGGCGGTGAAGGTGCCGGACGCGATGAGGTCGCGGCGCCCGGTGCGCAGGGAGTAGCGCACGACGGCGCGGCCGCCGCCGGGGTCGGTGAGCGGGGTGACGGGTGCGTCGTCGGCGGGGGCGGCGGGCCGGATGAGGGTGCGGAATGTCGCGGTCCAGCGTCGTACGGTTCGCACGCACCCTCCGGCACACGATCGGCAAACGTGATTAAGGTGAGCCTAACCTTATTTGTCGTTCTCGTGTGGAGGAGCAGGCGTGAGATATCCCCGATGGGCCGCATCGGCGGCGGCGGCGGTGGCGGCGGTGCTGGCGGTCGGCCTGGCCGCGACGGCATGCGGAGGCGGCACCGGTTCCCCGGACCACGCGGACGGCTCGGCGGGGCCGGGCTTCCCGGTGCGCATCCGGTCCGCGCTCGGCACGGCGGCGATCCCGGCGACGCCGAAGCGGGTCGTGACGATCGGCTGGGGCAGCCAGGACGTCGCGCTGGCGCTCGGCGTCGTCCCCGTCGGGATGCAGGACTTCACCGGCGACACCGGCGACACGACCGGCGTGCTGCCGTGGGACCAGGCGCGGCTCGGCGGCGCGAAGCCCGTCCAGATCAAGGCGACCGGAACGGAGGTGCCGTACGAGCGGGTCGCCGCGTTGCGCCCGGACGTCATCCTGGCGGTGAACTCCGGCGTGACGGACGCGCAGTACGCCAAGCTCTCGAAGATCGCGCCGACGGTCGGCTACCCCGGCAAGCCGTGGATGACGTCCTGGGAGGACCAGACCCGGCTCGTCGGCCGGGCGCTCGGCCGGACGGGCCGGGCGGCGGGGCTGATCACGACGACGAAGGCGCGGATCGCGAAGGAGGCCAAGCGGCACCCGGAGTTCCGCGGCAAGACGGTCGCGTTCGGCAGCGGCACCGAGCCGGGCAGCGTGAACTTCTACTACGACGCCGACGCCCGCGTGGAGCTGCTGCGCCAGCTCGGGTTCACCCCCGCGCCGAGCGTGTCCCGGCTGGGCGCGGGCGGCAGCCGGAACAGCTTCGCGAAGCAGGTCAGCATGGAGAAGCTGCCCGGCGTCCGGGCCGATGTGCTGGTCGCGTGGTACCTGTCCCCGTCCGTGCGCACGGCCGTCGAGGGCAGCCCGCTGTTCAGGAAGCTGCGACCGGTGCGCGACGGCGCGTACGTGCCGCTGACCGACCCGGGGCTGGTGTACGCCACGAGCGCGCCGAGCGTGCTGAGCCTGCCGTGGATGATGGACCGCTACGTGCCGAAGCTGAGCGCCGCGGCCGGGCGCGCCGGGTAGCCCGGCGTGGGGTTATGCGTGTTCCGGATGGGCGGCCATCCGGAACACGCTGTTCTCCGGTGATCACCGCCGGATTAGGGTCGCGGTCACGATCCGATCCGGGCAGGTGACCCATGCAGGATGCCGTGATCACGTCCGCGCCGCCGGTGCCGGCCTGGAAACGGAACGTGTTCCTGGTGCTGCTGCTGGCCATCGGCATCGTCAACTACCTGGACCGCAGCACCCTGTCGATCGCCAACCACGGGGTGAGCTCGGCGTTCTCCCTGGACGCCGCGCAGCTCGGCGCGCTGCTGTCGGTGTTCTCCTGGGCGTACGCGTTCGCGCAGCTCCCGGCGGGTCCGCTGCTCGACCGGTACGGCACCCGGTGGATCCTCGGCGGCGGCGTGCTGCTGTGGTCGATCGCGCAGGTCGCCTCGGGCGCGGTGACGTCGTTCCGGCAGATGATCGTGGCGCGGCTGTTCCTCGGCGTGGGGGAGGCGCCGACGTACCCGGGCAACGCGAAGGTGATCGCCAGCCTGTACCCGAAGGAGAAGCGCGGCACGCCGATCGGGTTCGCCACGATGTCGTCCGCGGTGGGGCCGCTGATCGGGCCGCCGCTGCTGACGGGGCTGATGCTCGGCTTCGGGTGGCGGGTCATGTTCGTCGCGATGGGCGTCGCCGGAGCGGTGCTCTCGGTGGCGTGGGTGCTGGTGTACCGGCGGCGCGACCGGCCGCTGCACGCCGCGGTGGAGGACGCCCGGCCGCTGGGGCTGCGGGAGTGGGGCGGGCTGCTGCGGCACGGGTCGACGTGGGGCATGATCTTCGGCTTCATGGGCGTCATCTACTCGATCTGGCTGTACCTCACGTGGCTGCCCGCCTACCTGTCCGACGCGCGGCACCTGAGCATCGCGACGACCGGGTTCGCGCTGATCGTGCCGTACCTGTTCGGCGCGCTCGGCATGCTGTCCGGCGGCATCCTCGGCGACGCGCTGAGCCGCCGCATGGCCGGGCTGGCCGCGCGGAAGTGGCCGGTGTGCGTGGGCCTGCTGGTCGGCGGGCTGTTCACGGTGCCGGCCGCGCTGACGTCCAGCACCGTCCTGGCCATCGCGTGCATCTCCGGTTCGCAGTTCTTCCTCAACATGGCCAGCGGCGGCGCGTGGACGCTGGTGAGCGTGATCGCCGACGAGCGCGCCACGGCGTCGCTCGGGAGCCTGCAGAACTTCGGCGGCTACTTCGGCGGCGCGTTCGCCCCCCTGATCACCGGGTTCATCGTCGACCGGACGGGCTCGTTCGTGCTGGCGCTGCTGCTGAGCAGCGTGATCGCGGTGGTGGCGGCCGGGGTGTACCTGTTCGCGGTGCGCAAGCCCGTGCACCTGCCACCGGCTGGCGGCGCGCCCGCGGTCTGAGGCGGGCGCGGGGCGCCCCTGGCGTACGGCACGGCGCGGTGGCACTGTCGGCGGGTCACGTGGAGTTGTCGCGTCGCCGCGCGGAGGTGCGAACGTGGAGCCTGGCCAGGTGTACCAGTACCGGCTGGAGTGGGTGGGGAGTTTCGTCGCGGTCGCCGAGCACGGCGGGTTCTCCGCGGCGGCGCAGGCGTCGTACCGGTCGCAGTCGCGGGTCAGCGCGCACGTCGCCCGGCTGGAGGCGGCGCTGGGCGCGCGGCTGTTCGACCGGTCCGCCCACCCGGCCGCGCTGACGCCGGAGGGCCGCGCCGTGCTGCCGCATGCCCGCGCGATGCTGGACCACCTGGGCGCCGCGCGCGCCGTGGCCGCCGCCGTGCAGGGCCTGACCGGGGAGGTGCGGTTCGGCAGCTACCCGAGCGCGGCCGCGTACCTGTACCCGCGGCTGGTGGCGCGGCTGCGCGAGCGGCATCCGGGGGTGCGGGTGCGGCTGCGCGAGGGGTCGACGGTGGAGCTGGCCGAGGCGCTGGCGCGCGGCGACGCGGACCTGGTCGTCCGCCCGGTGCTGCCGGAGCCGGCGGCGCGCGCGCTGGAGAGCCGGCTGCTGTGGACGGAGCCGCTGGTCGCGGTCGTCGCCGACGACGACCCGCTGGCCGGGCGCGCGGCGGTGGGGCTGGCCGAGCTGGCGCGGCGTCCGCTGGTGACCGTTGGCGACGGGGAGGCGGGGGAGCCGCGGCCCCGGTTCGAGAGCGACCTGGCGTTCGCGCGGGCGGGGGTCGAGCCGCGGGTGGCGTGCCAGACGAACCAGCCGCAGACGCTGGTGTCGCTGGTGCGCCACGGCGTGGGCGTCGGGGTGACGAACCGGCTGGCGATGACGACGTCGAACCTGGCCGGGGTGCGGCTGGTGCCGCTGGCCGGCGACGTGCCCGGTCGTCGGGTGGCGGTGTGGTGGCGTACGGGGCAGGCCGGGTCGCCGGTGCTGGACGCGGTGCGCGACGCCGTGTGCGCGCTGGCGCGGTCCGGTGACGGTACGGGGGCGGCCTCCGGCGCGTACGAGGGCGTGGGTTAGGGTCGGTGCCGATCGCGCCTAGGGTTCCGGTGCCGCCCGTACCGCATCCGGTGGACGTACAACAAGGGCGGCGCGCCTGGTCCGAGCGGCGCCCGGCCGCCACCGACGGTGGCGCCCACATCTGACGGGACAAAAGCCTGGAGGAACCGCGAGCCGACGCGTCCGCGCGTCCGTCGAAGGGTTCCCAGGTGCACGTACTCGCCGCCGTCTCCACCGCGCGCTCCGGCATGCCGCCGCTGGCCGTCGCCGCCGTGCTCGTCGCCGCCGTGACCCACGCCGTGTGGAACGCGCTGGCCCACGCCGTACGCGACAAGGTGACGATGGCCGCGCTGATGGGCGCGGCGACGGCGCTGCTCGCCGTGCCGCTGGTGGTGTTCGTGCCGGCGCCGGCGCACGGTGCGTGGCCGTACATCGCGGCGTCGGCGCTGCTGCACGTCGGCTACAACGGCCTGCTGCTGCTGTCGTACCGGCTGGGGGAGTTCGGCCAGGTGTACCCGGTGGCGCGGGGCACGTCGCCGTGGCTGGTGGGGGTCGCGGGCGCGCTGTTCGCGGGGGACCGCCTGTCGCCGGTGGGGTGGGCGGGCGTGGCCGTGGTGTCCGCCGGGCTGATGAGCCTGGTGCTCAGCGGCGGCCACCGGCCCACGCGCGCGGACGTGCCGGCGCTGGGCGCCGCGCTGGCCACCGGCGTGGCCATCGCGGCGTACACGGTGGTCGACGGGCTGGGGGTGCGCACCTCGGGGAACGCCGCGGCCTACGCGGGGTGGCTGTTCCTGCTGGAGGGGGCGCTGACGCTGCTGGCCGCGGTGCCGCTGCGGCGCGGGCGGCTGCTCGCCGGGATCGGCGGCGCGTGGCGGACCGGGCTGGCGTGCGGCGCGCTGTCGATCGTGGCGTACGGGCTGGTGCTGTGGGCGCAGACGGTGGGCGCGCTGGCGGCGGTGGCCGCGCTGCGGGAGACGAGCGTGATCGCCGGGGCCGTGATCGGCGCGGTCTTCTTCCGCGAGGGCTTCGGCCGCGGCCGGATGCTGGGCGCGGTCGTGGTGGTGGCCGGGATCGCGCTGATCAACGTGGGCTAGCGGACGTGGGCTAGCTGTCGCCGCCCTTGGGGCCGCGGCGGCGGAGGTAGCGCTCGAACTCGCGGGCGATGGCCTCGCCGGTGGCCTCGGGGAGCTCGGCGGCGTCCTTCTGCTCCTCCAGGGACCGTACGTACTCGGCGACCTCGGTGTCCTGCGAGGCGAGCTCGTCGACGCCGCGCTCCCAGGCGCGCGCCTGCTCGGGCAGGTCGCCCAGGGGGAGCGTCATGTCGAGGACGTCCTCCACGCCGCGCAGCAGCGCGAGGGTGCCCTTGGGGCACGGCGGCTGGGCGACGTAGTGGGGGACGGCGGCCCACAGCGACACGGTGTCCAGCCCGGCGTCGGCGCAGGCGTTGTGGAACACGCCCGCGATGCCGGTCGGCCCCTCGTAGCGTGCGGGCTCAATGCTGAACGTGCGGGCCGCGCCGGGGTCGGAGAACGCCGCGGTGATCGGGACGGGCCGGGTGTGCGGCGCGTCGGCGAGCAGCGCGCCGAGCAGCAGCACCTGCTCGATGCCGAGGTCGCGGACCACGCCGAGGAGGTCGTCGCAGAAGGCGCGCCACCGCATGTTGGGCTCGATGCCGTGCACGAGCACGATGTCGCGCTCGCTGCCCTCGGGCCTGGCCACGGTCAGCCGCGTGGTGGGCCACGTGATGGCCTTGCTCACGCCGTCGACGATCTCCACGGTGGGCCGGGTGACCTGGAAGTCGTAGTAGTCGTCGGGTGCGAGCGAGGCGAGGGGCTTGGCGTTCCATGCCTGGTCGAGGTGCCCGATCGCGCCGCTGGCCGACTCCCCGGCGTCGTTCCACCCTTCGAAGGCGGCGACCAGGATGGGGTCGACGAGCTCTGGGGCGTTATCGAGCTCGATCACGCACGGTCTCCCTCCGGCCACCGGTTCCGGGCGGCCCTTTCGCTGGTACGTCCCCGTGACGCCGAAGCGTAACGGGCGACCGGTCACCCGGTCGTGGCTAGCGTACGACGGATCGCACACCTTTCACGGCCAGCAACCACGAGGCCCCCCGCATTCCGCGCCAAGCGGAATGCCGTCCGGTGCCGGTTCGCGGGGGCCGTGCCGGGCCGGTTCAGGCCGGTCCTTCGTCCGGCGGCGGGAGGTGGCCGGGGCGGCTGAACTGGTGGAACTTGGCCGCGTGGCCGGTGTCGCGGGCGAGGCCGGCGACGGCGGTGATGGTGATCGGCGGCGGGATCGCGCCGGCGTAGCGCAGCCGCCGGGTCAGGGCGGCCCGCAGGCGGTCGGGGATGCCGGACGGCGCGCCGGGGCGGAGCACGACGCGCCCGGTCAGGCCGCCGTCGTCGTACGTGAGCTGGTACTGGACCACCTCGGGGAAGGCGGTGAACGGGGACCGCAGGTGCGCGGGGTGCACAGAGACGGTCGCGCCGCCGGCGGCCGGCAGCGTGATGATCTCGTAGCTGCGGCCGTCGACGTCGGACAGCCGGCGGAAGGGCCGGCCGGTGGGGTCGGGGCCGGGCGCGAGCGTGACCGAGTCGGACAGCTCGTAGCGGATCAGCGGCTGGACGCGGTTGACCAGGTTGGTGATCAGCACCTTGTGCCCGGGGACACCGGGGGCCACCGGGCGGCCCGCCGCGTCGACGACCTCGACGAGCACCAGGTCCTCCCACAGGTGCATGCCGACCTGCGCGGCGGACGTCGAGGCCAGCAGGGGCGCCTCGGTCGCCAGGTAGGCCTGGTGCGGCTCGACGCCCCACGCGTCGCGGACGCGGCGGCGCATGTCCTCGGTGAGGATCTCCGCGCCCGCGGCGACCATCGCCGGCGCGATGGCCAGCCGTCCGGAGAGCTGCTCCTCGGCGAGGAGCGCGGCGATGCTCGCGTAGGTGGAGATCGCGTCCGGGCGGTAGGCGTTGAGGCGCGCCACCAGCTCCGGCATCGGCGTCGTCACGTCGAGCTCGGGCGCGTCGCCGGGCGGGCCGCCCGTCTCGGCGAACATCTGCCGGGACAGGTGGCCCGGGCTCGGCGAGCCGATGGCGACCGCGCGCATGCCGGGCGTGGCCCCCATGGTGGCCATCATCCGCAGGTGGGCGGCGGTCCATACGGTGAACTCCGCCGGGGAGGAGACGACGATGCCGCGTTCGCCGGTGCTGCCCGCGGTGGAGAACACCCGGTGGCCCGCCAGGAGCCGGCCCGGTTCGGCGCCGGCGAGATGCGCCGCCGCGGCGCCGCGGCGGACCCGGCCGTCGGTGACGATCTCGTCGAAGTGCTCCATCAGCGCGGACTTGGTCAGCGTGGGCAGCTCGCGCAGCGGTACGCCGCCGTGCGCCGCGTCGGCGCCCAGCACCCTGCGGTAGTAGGGAGAGTTCGCGACCGCGTGCCGCAGCAGCCCGTCGAGCCGTTCCCGCTGGTGGGCCGCCAGGCGCTCGGGCGTCCATTGGGCGCGGGCCAGCAGTTCGCCGACGAGCTCGCGGGCGGGCGGGCCTCCGGGCGGGGAGGTGGGAACGGTCACGGCGCCCCTTCACGCTTCCATACACTGCTGTATGGAAGCTGAACATACAGTAGTGTATGGACGTGTCAAGAGCCCGGCTTTCCCCTGAGGACTGGACCCGCGCGGCGCTGCGCGCGCTGGCCGTGGGCGGCGTGGCGGCCGTACGGGTCGACGTGCTCGCCCGCGATCTCGGCATCTCCCGGGGCAGCTTCTACTGGCACTTCACCGACCGCGACGCCCTGCTGAAGGCGGCGCTGGAGGAGTGGGAGCGGCGGTTCACCGCGCAGGTCATCGAGCAGCTCGACGGCGTCGCCGACCCGTCCGAACGATTCGAGCGCCTGGTGCGCGGCGCCCTGACCGACGAGAGCGTCCCCGGCCTGCAACCCGCCATCATGGCCCACGCCGACCACCCGGTCGTGCGTCCGGTCCTCCGCCGCGTCACCACCCAGCGCATCGCCTACATCACCGCGATCTACCAGGACCTGGGCCTGGCGAAGGCGCCCGCCCGCCGCCGCGCGGTAGTCGCCTACGCCACCTACCTAGGCTGGCTCGACCTCCGCCGCGTCCCCGCGGACCTGCTCCCGGAGCTCACCACGAGCAAGGAAGGCGAAGCCGCGGTCAAGGAGATCATGCGCATGCTCCACCCCACTACGTGAGACGCGACGACCCCCCGAGCCCCGGGCCGGGCGCCCATAAATGAGCAGGCTCCCCAACTCAGGGTGCGACCCCTCGCGCAGGAGCGGGTGCCCACGAAGAGACCCAGTCCCAAGCTCAGGGTGAGGACACCATTCCCCAGCACACACCCCCACCAAGAGCCACGGTCCCGGGCTCAGGGTGAGATCCCGCGTGCAGGAGCGGGTGCCTGCGGTGTGGCCCAGTCCCGAGCCCCCAAGCGCACGCCCCCAGCGAGAATCACGGCCTGGGCTCAGGGTGAGATTCCCTTGCGGCAGTGGGGCAAGGGATCGAACGCGCTGGTCGGGCGGGCGGTCAGCGGCCGGTGGTGGTGTGGACGACGAGGACGTCGCAGGGGGAGCGGTGGGTGATCGCGGACGGGACGGAGCCCAGGAGGCGGCCCTTGATGCTGTTGAGGCCGCGGTTGCCTACCACGATGAGGCCGGCCTCGTGGTCGCGGCCGATGTCGATGAGGACGTCGGTGGCGTCGCCGCGGACGGCCCGCTCGTCGATGTCGGTCACCCCGGCGGCCACGGCGCGGGCGCGGGCGGTGCGGAGGGCGTCCGTCGCGGGGTTGGCGCCCTCGACCTTGTAGGCCAGGTCGCGGAGGGTGTCGGCGGCGGCTACGCGGTCCTCTTCGCGCATGGGCTCGTAGGCGCAGGCGAGGACGAGGCGGGCGCCGGTGGCGGCGGCGAGCCGGGCGGCCGCGTCGACCGCGCGCAGTGAGGAGGACGAGCCATCTGTGCCGACGACGATCGTGCGATAGGCGCTGCTGGTCATCGTACGGTCCCTTCCACACACGGTAAGTGATCGCTGGCGGTCAGCGTAGCGCCCGTAGGGCCTTGGTTACCGGCGTATAAGGTTGGTTCCCATGAGTTCTCCCTCACGGTCCCTACGTGATCACCTAGCCGAGCACGTCATCGTGGCCGACGGCGCTATGGGCACGATGCTCCAGGCCGCCGGTCCCACCCTTGACGACTTCCAGGGTCACGAAGGCTGTAACGAGATCCTCAACGTGACCCGGCCGGACGTCGTCCGGGAAATCCACGACGAATACCTCGCCGTCGGCGTCGACTGCGTGGGCACCAACACCTTCGGCGCGAACTTCGCCAACCTCGGCGAGTACGACATCAGCGACCGCATCCACGAGCTGTCCCTGGCCGGGGCGCGCATCGCCCGCGAGGCCGCCGACGGCTTCGCCACGCCGGACCGCCCGCGCTGGGTGCTCGGCTCGATGGGCCCCGGCACGAAGCTGCCCACCCTCGGCCACACGACGTACGCGATCCTGCGCGACGCGTACGAGCAGAACGCCGCCGGCCTCATCGAGGGCGGTTCGGACGCCCTGATCATCGAGACCAGCCAGGACCTCCTCCAGACGAAGGCCGCGGTGATCGGCGCGCAGCGCGCGATCGCCGCCGCCGGGCGCGACATCGTGCTGATCGCGCAGGTCACCATCGAGACGACCGGCACCATGCTGCTCGGCTCGGAGATCGGCGCCGCGCTGACCTCCCTGGAGCCGCTCGGCATCGACGTCATCGGGCTCAACTGCGCGACCGGCCCGGCGGAGATGTCGGAGCACCTGCGCTACCTCTCCCATCACTCCCGCGTCGCGCTGTCCTGCATGCCCAACGCCGGCCTCCCCGAGCTGACCTCCGACGGCGCCCGCTACCCCCTGACCCCCGAAGAGCTGGCCAACGCGCACGACACGTTCACCGCGGAGTTCGGCATCGGCCTGGTCGGCGGCTGCTGCGGCACCACACCCGAGCACCTCAGGCAGGTCGTCGAGCGGGTCCGCGGCCGCGCCGTGAAGACCCGCAAGCCGCGCCCGGAGCCGGGCATCGCGTCGCTGTACCAGCACGTACCGTTCCGGCAGGACACCTCCTACCTCGCGATCGGCGAGCGCACCAACGCCAACGGCTCGAAGAAGTTCCGCGACGCCATGCTCGACGGCCGCCTCGACGACTGCGTCGAGATCGCCCGCGCGCAGACCCGCGACGGCGCCCACCTGCTCGACCTCTGCATCGACTACGTCGGCCGCGACGGCACCGGCGACATGAACGAGCTGGCCGGGCGGCTGGCCACCGCGTCCACCCTGCCGATCGTGCTCGACTCCACCGAGCCCGACGTCATCCGCACGGGCCTGGAGCTGCTGGGCGGCCGCGCCCTGGTCAACTCGGTCAACTACGAGGACGGCGACGGCCCCGGCTCGCGGTTCCAGCGGGTCATGCCGGTCATCAAGGAGCACGGCGCCGCCGTGGTCGTCATGTGCATCGACGAGGACGGCCAGGCGCGTACGGCCGACTGGAAGGTGCGGGTCGCCGCGCGCACCATCGACGACCTCGTCGCCGACTGGGGCATGCGGGTCAGCGACATCGTGGTCGACTGCCTGACGTTCCCGATCTCCACCGGCCAGGAGGAGACCCGGCGCGACGCCATGGAGACGATCGAGGCGATCAAGGCGCTGAAGCGCCGCTACCCCGACGTCCAGACCACCCTCGGCATCTCCAACGTGTCGTTCGGCCTGAACCCGGCGGCGCGCATGGTGCTGAACTCGGTGTTCCTCAACGAGTGCGTCAACGCCGGGCTCGACTCCGCGATCGTGCACGCCTCGAAGATCCTCCCGATGAACCGCATCGAGGACGAACAGCGCCAGGTCGCGCTCGACATGGTCTACGACCGGCGCGCCGACGGCTACGACCCGCTGCAGAAGTTCCTCGACCTGTTCGAGGGCGTCGACGCCGCGTCGATGCGCGAGGAGAAGGCCGCCGAGCTGCTCGGCCTCCCGCTGTTCGAGCGGCTGAAGCGGCGCATCATCGACGGCGAGAAGAACGGCCTTGAGGCCGACCTCGACGCCGCGCTGGAGCAGCGGCCCGCGCTGGAGATCGTCAACGACACGCTGCTCGACGGCATGAAGACC
Organism: Streptosporangiaceae bacterium; assembly: GCA_036502625.1. GTDB lineage: Bacteria > Actinomycetota > Actinomycetes > Streptosporangiales > Streptosporangiaceae > DASXYG01. The sequence continues at coordinate 69,297 of DASXYG010000107.1, read as the reverse complement.
GTCGGCGAGCTGTTCGGCTCCGGCCAGATGCAGCTCCCGTTCGTGCTGCAGTCCGCCGAGGTCATGAAGACCGCGGTGGCCTACCTCGAACCCCACATGGAGAAGGCCGACTCCGAGGGCAAGGGCCGCATCGTGCTGGCCACCGTCAAGGGCGACGTGCACGACATCGGCAAGAACCTCGTCGACATCATCTTGTCCAACAACGGCTACGAGGTCGTCAACCTCGGCATCAAGCAGCCGGTGTCGGCGATCCTCGAGGCCGCCGAGGACAAGGACGCCGACGCGATCGGCATGTCCGGGCTGCTGGTGAAGTCCACGGTCATCATGAAGGAGAACCTCGAGGAGCTGAACTCCCGCGGCATCGCGGAGAAGTGGCCGGTGCTGCTCGGCGGCGCCGCGCTGACCCGCGCGTACGTCGAGCAGGACCTCGCGGGCCTGTTCAACGGCGAGGTGCGCTACGCGCGCGACGCCTTCGAGGGCCTGCGGCTGATGGACGCCTTCATGGCCGTGAAGAAGGGCGTCGCCGGCGCCGAGCTCCCGCCGCTGCGCGAGCGCAAGGTCAAGGCCAAGGCGCGCCTGGTGGAGACGCCGGAGGAGGAGATGCCCGCCCGGTCCGACATCTCCGTCACCAACCCGGTGCCGGAGCCGCCGTTCTGGGGCGACCGCATCATCAAGGGCGTCCCCCTCGCCGACTACACCGCCTACCTCGACGAACGCGCCACGTTCATGGGGCAGTGGGGCCTGAAGGCGTCCCGCGCCGAGGGCGGCCCGTCGTACGAGGAGCTGGTGGAGACCGAGGGCCGCCCCCGGCTGCGCACCTGGCTGGACCGCATCCAGACCGAGGGGCTGCTGGAGGCCGGCGTCGTCTACGGCTACTTCCCGTGCGTCAGCGAGGGCGACGACCTGGTCGTCCTCGACGACAGCGGCGCCGAGCGCACCCGGTTCACCTTCCCCCGGCAGCGCCGCGACCGCCACCTCTGCCTCGCCGACTACTTCCACCCCCGGGGGTCCGGCGAGACCGACGTCGTCGGGTTCCAGATCGTCACGGTCGGGTCGAAGATCAGCGAGGCCACCGCCGAGCTGTTCGAGAAGAACGCCTACCGCGACTACCTGGAGCTGCACGGCCTGTCGGTGCAGCTCACCGAGGCGATGGCCGAATACTGGCACACCCGCATCCGCGCGGAGCTGGGCTTCGCCGGCGAGGACCCCGCCGACATCGAGCAGTTCTTCAAGCTCGGCTACCGCGGCGCCCGGTTCTCCCTCGGCTACGGCGCCTGCCCCAACCTGGAGGACCGCGCGAAGATCGTCGACCTGCTGCGCCCCGAGCGCATCGGCGTGGAGCTGTCGGAGGAGTTCCAGCTCGTCCCCGAGCAGGCCACCGACGCCATCGTCATCCACCACCCCGAGGCGACGTACTTCAACGCCTGACCCGGCGCGGCGTCCGCGTCCAGTCCGCAGCAGAAGGAGGATCTTGAGCGCGACGGCACGGACGCCCGCGGCGGTGTTCTTCGACATGGACGGCCTGCTCGTCGACACCGAACCCGTCTGGTTCGAGGTCGAGCGCGGCATCGTCACCGACCTCGGCGGCGACTGGTCCGCCGCCGACTCCGCGAAACTGGTCGGCGGGTCGCTGAAGGGCACGATCGCGCACATCCTGGACGTCACCGGCGCCGCCGCGGACCCCGAATGGATCGCCGGCCGGCTGCTGGACGGCATGACGCGGCGGCTGCGCGCCGGCGTGCCGCTGCAGCCCGGCGCCAAGCCCCTCATCGCGGAGCTGGCCGCCGCGGGCGTGCCGCTGGCGCTGGTGACGTCCAGCCAGCCGCAGCACATGCGCGCCGTGCTGGCCACCGTCGGCGCGGACGTCTTCACCGACACCGTGTGCTCCGCCGACGTCACCCACGTCAAGCCGCACCCCGAGCCGTACCTCACCGCCGCCGCGCGGCTGGGCGTCGAACCGGCGCGGTGCGTCGTCCTCGAGGACTCCCTCAACGGCACCCTCGCCGGCGAGGCGGCCGGCTGCGCCGTGGTGACCGTGCCGTCCGTGGCGCCGGTGCCCGACGGGCCGGGCCGTACGGTCGTGTCCTCGCTGAACGACGTCGACCTCGCGTTCCTGCGCACGCTGCTGCCCAAGGGTGTCTGACCGGCTACATGCCGTGGCATGCGCAATAATGCCGACGTGGTAAGGGTTTCGCGCGGTCACCGCCGACCGGGCACGCGGAACCGCCCCGATGCCCGAGGTGAAGGAGCGCGACTGCGGTGAACCGGCTCTGGTCACGAATCGCCGACCATGCCGACGGCGTGCTCGCCCTGGTCCTCGCCCTCGTGGTGAGCATCCTGGACCTCGCCAACGACATCATCCCGGCGAACCTCGTCAACAACGCGATCCTGCTGTGCCTGGCCGTGCTGGCGTTCGCGGTGCTGCGCGACCGGTGGCGCCGCGAGTCCGCCGAGCGCGAGGTCCGCACCGCGCTCGAAGGCGCGTCGCGGTCGCTGCGCGGCCTGCCCGAACGGCTGGACAACCTGGTCGCCATCGAGGAGCTGGTGTCCACCACGCGCCGCGCCCTCGACGCCTCGGCCGCCGTCCGTACGGTCGCGGGCTCGGAGGTCGGCCACGCGCTGGAGGAGGCGCGCCGCTCCACCGACCGGTGGACGTTCAAGGGCGGCACCGGCACCTACATGCGCGCCGTCACCCTCCCCGAATGCGTCGCCAACGCCAAGCGGGAACGCCGCGCGCTGCTCGTCCGCCTGGAGATCCTCGACCCGTCGGACCCCGACGTGTGCGAGCGCTACGGGCGCTTCCGCGACACCGTGTCCAGCAAGCCGGACATCACCGGCGAGGACTGGACCACCGAGCGGGTCCGCAAGGAGTCCTACGCCACCGTCCTCGCCGCCTGCTGGTACCGGCAGCAGTACAGCCTGCTCGACGTCGACATCGGCCTGTCCTCGGTGATGACCCGCTTCCGCTGGGACCTCTCCGACCGCTACGTCGTCATGACCCAGGAGGACGACCGCGGATCCGCGCTGATCTTCGACTCCGGGAAGTTCTACTACGACTGCTGGTCCACCGAGCTGCAACTGTCCCGCGAGCAGTCCCGCCGCGTGCCCATCGAGCTGGCCATGGACGTCCCCATGAGCGGCGAGCCCACACCGGAGGAGGTGCGGCGGCTGTTCATGGTGCTCGGCCTGCCGCTGCCGGAGGGCTTCACCGACACCGACACCAAGTCGATCATCCAGAAGGCGCTGAACCCGAAGAACCCGTACGGCTGAGCCGGCGACCCCCGAGCCCGGAGACCCCCTGTGCCGAACAACGTGCTGGACGAACTCGCCAACACCACCGACCCCGGTGCGCGCGTCGGCGCCGCGTCCGCGCGGGGGGTGCGCGACCTCGCCCTCGACGTACTGCGCGCGGTGTGCGCCCGCCCGGCCGGGCCGCCGGCCGTACGCCATCCGCTGGGGTTCGTGTGCGTGCCGCTGCACCGCGGCCCCGACGCCGGGCTGTGCCTGCACATGTGGCCGCCCGGCGCCGCCGCCGACCGCGCGGACACCACCACGTCCCAGATGCACGCGCACAGTTGGGACCTGCTGAGCTGGGTCGTGTGCGGACGCCTCGGCAACCGCATCATCGCCGTCCGCGACGAACCCGACCACCCCACGCACCGGCTGTTCCGCGTCGTGTCCGGCCAGAGCGGCGCCGACGAGCTGCGCGCCACCGGCAGGCTCGTGGCCTGCGTGCCCGGCGAGGAGGAGTGGACCAGCGCCGGACGCCCGTACGAGATCCCGGCGGGCGCGTTCCACACCACGTCCAGCCCCCGCCACCGCAGCGCCGCCAGCATCGTGCTGGCCCGCACCCGGCCCGGCGCCGCCGACCTGTCGCTGGGCCGCATCGGGCTGGCGACCCACCGGGTCGACCGGCGCGGCAGCCCCGCGGGTGAGACCATCGGCATAGCCCGCGCGGTGCTCGACCAGATGCTGCGCGAACCCCCCGCAGCGGAGGTGACCGTGTGACAGCAGCGGCGGTGGATCTCGCCCACGCCCACCGCGTGGCCGTCGCGGCCGCCGAGGAGGCGGGGGAGCTGCTGCGCGGCCGCGTCGCCCGCGCCGGCGACCCCGGCGACCTCGGGGTGCGCGCCAAGGGCGGCAACGGCGACGTGGTCACCGAGCTCGACGTCGCCGCCGACGCCCTCATCCTGGCCCGGCTGCGCGCCGCGTTCCCCGGCCACCGCGTGTGGGCGGAGGAGTCCGGGTGCAGCGACGGCGCCGACACCGACTGGACCTGGGTGGTCGACCCGCTGGACGGCACCAACAACCTCGCCATCGGCCTCACCGCCTACGCCGTGGGCATCGGCCTGTGCGAGCGCGGCGTGCCCCGCGTCGCCGTCATCCACGACATCGTGGCCGCCCGCACCTGGTCCGCCGTCCACGGCGGCGGCGCCACCGGCCCCGGCGGGAGACCGCTGCGCACGGCGGCGCGTACGGACCGTGGCCTCACCGTCGACTGGATCCAGGGCCACGAGGTGGCCGCCGACGACCCGACCGCGGCGGCGGTGAAGGTCGCGCTGTCGGCCGGGACCCGCCGCGTGCTCGGCCTGTGGGCGCCGCTGCTGTCCTGGTCGATGCTGGCCCGCGGCGACATCGACGCCGTCATCGGCTACCGCTCCGGCATGACCGAGCTGCACACCGGCACGCTCCTGGCCGCCGAGGCGGGCGTGGAGATCCGCGACTGGGACGGCGCCCCGTTCGACAACCGCCTCGCCACCCCGACCACCACCCGCGACTTCATCGCCGCCCCCGCCGCCCACATCCCCCGCATCCTGGAGCTCCTCCAGCGCGCCGCGAACATCGAGAAGGACCTCGCCCCCCTCTGGGGCTGACCCCGTGCCGTCTCAGCGCGTGCCGCGCAGCTCCCGCAGGTACGCCGCCCGGTTCAGCGGATCACCGCCGCGCCGCTCCCGCACCGGCGGCCGCCCGCCGACCCGCCGGTCGCCGCACGCCCGCGACCACCAGGCGCCATCGCCGCGCGACAGCCCCGGCAGCTCCTCCTGGAACCCGTGCACGTGCCGCGCCGCCACCTCACCGGACACCAGCCACGTACCGGGATCGCCCGGCGCGGCACCGGATTCCGCGCCCGTGGCGGTGATGCGGGCGCCCAGGGCGGACAGGCGGGACGTGACGGGGCCGAGGGTGTCCGCCGGGATCTCCAGCTCGAACGCGTGCACCGGCTCGTACACCGCCGTGCCGGCCCGCGCCAGCGCGCGCATCAGCACCAGCGGCGCCAGCGCGCGGAAGTCGCCCGCGACCGACAGCGGCCCGACGTAGCCGCTGCGCGTCAGCGTCACCGCGCAGTCGGCCACCGGCCAGCCGTACAGCCCCTGCGCCAGCGTCTCCCGCACGGCCGCCTCCAGCGCCCGGTCGAACGCCCGCGGCAGCGCCCCCAGCTCGGTGTCCCGCCCGTACGCCACCCCGCCGCCCACCGGCCCGGGCGCCACCCGCAGCCCGACGGTCGCCCAGAACCGCGCCCCCGCGTCCCCGCCCTCCACCGGTTCCCCGATCGCCTCCACGGCCTCACCCGTCCCGGCCGGCCGCTCCAGATACACCGCCCGGCTCTCCGCGAACACCACGCGGACCCCGAACTCCTCCGCGAGCACCCCCGCGATGACCTCCTTCTGCACCTCCCCATAGAGCCCCAGCACCGTCCCCCCGCCGCCACCACTGCCATCGCCGCGCACCACGACCAGCGGATCGCGCTCGCCCAGCCGCCGCAGCGCCGCGTGCACCCGTCCCTCATCGGCCGGGTCCGCGGCCCGTACGACGCTTTCCAGGCTCGGCCCCGCGAACCGCGCCGCCTCCACGCCCGCGCCGTCCGCCGGGGCGGCCCCGAGCCGGTCGCCCGCCCGCACCCCGGCCGGCCCCCGCACCTCCGCGATCTCCCCGGCGCGCAGCACCGGACGCGGCTCGGCGCGCGCGGGCGTGACCACCCGGAGGTCCGCCACCCGCGCGGAGAACCCCGCCGGACCCGCAGCGGACGGACGCCAGAACGCCACACGCGTACGCGACCGCAGCTCACCCCCGCTCAGCCGCAAGAACGCCACGCTCTCGCCCGCGGCGCCCGCCCGTACGGCGAAGACCCGCCCCTCCGGCGCGCCCGCCCGGGGCAGCCCGGGCCGCGGCAGCGCCCCCACCGCCTCCAGCAGCCCGGACACCCCCGCACCGGTGATCGCGGAACCGAAGTACAGCGGATGCACCCGCCCCGCCCCGGCCTGCTCCCACAGCGCCGCGCGCAGCTCGCCCGGCGACGGCGGCGGCCCGTCCACCAGCCGCGCCAGCATCCCGTCGTCCGCGTCCGCCAGCACCTCGGCCAGCACCGGGGCGAACGCCGGATCCCCGAACCCGTACGGACGGACCGCGACCGCACGGCCCCCCGCCCCGCGCACGTCCGCCATCGGCACCACCCGCGCCGCGAGCCGCCGCCGCACCTCGTCGACCAGGTCCGCGCACCGCGCCCCCGGGCGGTCGATCTTGTTCACGAACACCAGCGTCGGCAGCCGCATCCGGCGCAGCGTGCGCATCAGCACCCGCGTCCGCGGCTGCACCCCGTCGACCGCGGACACCACCAGGATCGCGGCGTCCAGGACGTCGAGCACCCGCGCGACCTCGGCCACGAACTCGCTGTGGCCGGGGGTGTCGAGCAGGTTGACCTGCCCGTACGGCACCGGCAGCGCGGCCACGGCGGCGCGCACGGTGATGCCGCGGCGCCGCTCCACCGCGGTGCCGTCGGTGCGCGTGGTGCCCGCGTCGACGCTGCCGAGCGAATCGATGACGCCCGTGTCGTACAGCAGCCGCTCGGTCAGGCTGGTCTTACCGGCGTCGACATGGGCCAGGATCCCGATGTTCACGGTGGGCATGGGCGGATACGTCCTCGGGGTGTCTCGTCCGATGGGGCTGGGAGATTCCGAGGAACTGCCGCATGCGCCTCTCCGATCACGGGTGTACGTCGGGCCCGGCCATGGTGGCACCCGCCCCGCGGGCGCGGCGAGCGGTTTTCCGCGCGCGACAATCGACCCGTCGCCCCGCAACGTAGGAGGAGCCGATGCCCGAGCCCCGCGAGTCCGCGCCGGTGACCGTGACGTTCGCCGGGTCAGGCGACGCGTTCGGCAGCGGCGGCCGCCTCCAGGCGTGTATCCACGTCGCCGCCGCCGGTGTGCCGCCCGTGCTGCTCGACTGCGGCGCGACGTCCCTGCCCGCGCTGAAACGCCTCGGCCTGGACCCCGGCGAGATCCGTACCGTGTTCGTGTCCCACCTGCACGGCGACCACTTCGGCGGGCTGCCGTTCCTCATCCTCGACGGCCAGTTCGCCCGCCGCGCCACCCCCTTGACCGTCGTCGGCCCGCCCGGCACCGCCGACCGGCTGGCCGCCACCATGGAGGCGCTGTTCCCCGGGTCCTCCGGCGTACGGCGCCGCTTCACCACCGACGTCGTCGAGCTCGCCCCCGGCGGCACCGCGACCGCCGGCGCCGCCACCGTGCGCGCCTGGGCCGCCGACCACGCCAGCGGCGCGCCCGCCCTTTCCCTGCGCCTCGCCTACGCCGGCCGCACCATCGCCTACACCGGCGACACCGCGTGGACCGACGGCCTGCCCGCCGCCGCCGACGGCGCCGACCTGCTCATCGCCGAGGCCTACTACCGGCACAAGCCGATCCCGTACCATCTGCGCGTCGCGGATCTCGCGGCGCACCGCGCGGACCTCGCCGCGCGGCGTACCATCGTCACGCACATGTCCGCCGACGTCCTCGACCATCCCGCCGACCTCCCGTACGAGTCGGCGTACGACGGCATGGTCGTCGGCGTGTGAAGAATCGCGATGAATGACGCGTGAATCGGCGCGGTGGCCGCACCCCGCACCCGCCGATGCCGCTAAGATCACGATTTCGACGCGAACACCTCCTTTTCGCAAGGTGACGTCCGCGCCTGGGGAGGGTGGCGCGCGGGTGCCCGCGCGCCGTGACTGATGTCGCCGGGAGTTGATGGTCGTGGAATTCGGATCGGTGAGCGACGCACGCGAGTCGTACGGCAAGCTCGGCTGGACGGTCCGTGTCTTCGGTGACCGGGTCGTCGTGCTGGCCACCGGCCGGTCCGTCGACGTCCTCGAGGCGCCGTACACCCCGGCGATGCTCGCGCTCGGCCGCTGGGAGCGCGACGCCGCGCCCGGCCCGATCGCCACCGACGGCACGACCGCCTGGTTCCTGGTCCGCTCGGGCCGCTACCCGTGGCGCGGCTCCCCGGCGGCCCGCGCCGGCGCCGTCGGCAAGGCGCTGCGCGACATGCCGTCCGTGCGCTGGCACGCCGGCACCGGCCTGCCGCTGCCGCCCACCGAGGGCGGCAAGGCGCACGTCTGGTGGCTCGTCGAGCCCGAGGAGCGCCACCTGCCGGACGCCGACGGTCTGCCCCACCCGCTGGACGCCGCCGACCGCCTCGGCGCGGCCATCGGCGCGCTGGCCGCCGACGGACGCGCGCTGCGCATCGGCGAGGGCGCCGTCCTGCTCGGCGCCCCGGCCTCGGAGCGCACCCTCACCGCCGCGCTGGCCGGGCCCGACGCCGAGGACGACGCCCCGGCCGGGCGCCACGGCGACACCGCCGAGCCCCAGCCGGACACCCAGGCCGCCGAGGGCGGCGGCGAGCGGCCGCGCCGCCTCGACCACCCCGGCGAGCCCGCCCCCGCCGGCCAGGCGCCCGCCGGGCAGGCCCAGGGCGGGCGGGCGCGGCAGGAGTCGCTGAAGATCCGCGTGTCGTGGCCGGGCTCCGGCAGCCGCCGGGTGCGCCGCATGGAGGACCTCGTCGGCCTGCTCCAGCGCCTCGACGCCCGCACCGACGGCCAGGGCGGCCTCATCACGATCGAGCACGCCAACGGCAAGCGGCTGTCCATCGGCGTCGGCGCGCCGCACAGCGTCGCCCTGTGGGCCGAGGAGGACGCTGTCGTGCCGTACATGATCAGCACCGGCGACCCGCACGGCACCGCCGTCGCCGGGGCGCGCGCCGACGCCGACCGCGAGACCGGCGTGATGTACATCGTGCCCGGCGGCCGGTTCGCGTTCGTGCCCCCGGAGTCGGCGGTCTCGGCCGATGTCGCGCGCCGTGCCGTGACCGAGTTCGCCTACTCCGGCAAGCGCCCCACCTGCGTCGACTGGACCGACTGACCGCTCAGAACCGGACATCCGGGTCGCGGGTCGCGCTCGGCACCGACAGCACCGCGTCGAACGCCTCCGCGAGCGGCGTGCGCATGAGCGCGCTCTGCGTACGGATGGCGTCCAGCGGCGGCGCGCCCGGCGCCCGCAGGCTGGTCAGCGTCACCTGGTCGCCGAGCCCGGCGTCGGCCAGCCCCGCCTCGACGCTGCCCGGCTCCGGCGCGGGCAGCGGCGCCTCGGCGACGGTGAAGCCCACCGCGGCGTCCGCGTCCGGATACATCTCCGGCACGCTGCCCGCCGTGTGCGTCAGCGCCACGGCGCGGTAGTCATCGCCGAGCGCGCGGTGCAGATGCAGCCCCATGGGCAGCCCCATGGGCAGCCCCACGACGGTGCCGTCGAAGGCCGCCGGCGTCTTCTGGATGTGGTTGTTGTGCGCGATCAGCACCACGCGGGCGTCCGGGTCGCGGTCGAGCAGCCGGCGTACGGACTCCGCCATGAAGATCTCCCGCACCGTCAGGTCCGCGGCCCGGCCGTGGCCGGACATCAGGGCGTGCATCGCCGGGAACATGTAGTCGGTGTGGCAGGCCGCCTCCACGCGGCGCCGCGCGACGTCGAACCGCTCCTGCCCGGCGCGGTCGACCAGCAGCGGCTCCACCGCGCGGATCCGCAGCAGCAGCCGGGCCAGCCCCGCGGTCAGCGCGTCCTGCTCGGCGGCGGCCAGCCGCCCCCACGCGGGCCCGGCGGACGCGCCGGACCCGCGAGGAACCGGTCGCCGATCTCCAGCGCCGACTCGACGAGCGGCAGCGCGTCCGGATCGACCTCGCGCAGGTAGGCGGCCACCGGGTCGAGCGCGGGCCGCAGCGCGCCGCCGGCCTCGGGGAGGTCGATGCCGGAGAACCGCAGCGGCGAGCCGCTCGTACGGTTGTGCCGCCGCAGCCAGCGCAGCAGGTCAGCGGCGCCCCACGCGGCGGCGGCCGGGCTCACCGCGGCCAGGTCGTCGCCGCCCGCGCCGGAGACCCAGTCGGCGACGGCGAAGCCCTCGCTGAAGCCGAACTCCATCGCCAGGACGGTGAACCCGCACCGCTCGGCCAGGAACCGCACGGCGCGCCGCCGGGCGGCGGTGAACTCGGTGACGAAGTGGGCGTTCTCGCCGACGGCCACCACCCGCGCGTCGCCGGCGACGTCGCGCAGCGGCTCCAGGTCGCCGAGCGGCAGGTCCGCGCCGAGCCCGTCCAGCGGCGCCGCGTGCGCACGGAACCAGCCGCCGGGTGCCGTCATGTCTCGTAGTGGGCGATCTCGACCAGGTTGGCGTCCGGGTCGCGGATGTACACGCTGGTCATCTCGCCGAGCGCGCCCGTACGCGGCACCGGGCCCTCCTCGACGGCCACGCCGTGCTCGGCGAGGTCGGCGACCACCTGGTCCGGGGGATCGGCGGTGACCAGGCACAGGTCCGCGCTGCCCGGGGTCGGGCGGGCCGCCTTCGGCTCGAACTCCCGCCCCGCGACGTGCAGGTTGATCTTGCTGCGGCCGAACCGCAGCGCGTGGCGTCCGTCGCCGAACGTCACCGCGCGCATGCCGAGCACCCGCGTGTAGAAGTCGATGGAGACGTCGAGATCCGCGACGGTCAGCACCAGATGATCCAGCCGGTCGATCCGCATGTTCCGCTGCCCCCAGCCCTACGGTGGGAATTACGCCACGTCCGAAGCTAGCGGACGTGACCCGTCTGTGGGGTGAGGCGGGCCAGCAGGAGCGTCACGTCGTCGGCGGAGCGGTGTTCCTCGACCGTGCGCATCAGCGCCTGGCACGTGGCCTCAAGCGACCGGCGCGGCACCGCGAGCGTACGGCGCAGCGCCTCGATGCCGGCGTCGATGTCGCGGCCGCGCCGCTCCACCAGGCCGTCGGTGCACAGCACCAGCGTCGCGCCCGGCGGGAGGGTGATCCGGCAGGTCTCGAACCGCGCCTCGCCGACGCCGAGCGGCAGCCCCGGCGGCAGCGTCACCCGCTCGGTGCGGCCGTCCGGGTAGGCCACCAGCGGCGGCACGTGGCCCGCGCAGGCGAGGTCGCAGGTGCCCGCCGCCGGGTCGCACACCACGAACAGGCACGTCGCGAGGTGGGCGTCGGCGAGGGTCTGGGCCAGGCGGTCCAGCCGCCGCAGCACCTCCTCCGGCGGGAGGTCGAGGTCGGCGAGGGTGTGCGCGGCCGTACGGAGCTGCACCATCGCGGCCGCGGCCATGGTGTCGTGGCCCATGGCGTCGCCGATGACCAGCGCCATGCGGCCGCGCGGCAGCGGGATCATGTCGTACCAGTCGCCGCCCACCTGGGTGCGCCCGGACGCCGGGAGGTAGCGGTGCGCCAGCTCCAGGCCCGGCGGCGCGTCCGGCCGCGGCGGCAGCAGGGCGCCGCGCAGCGCCCGCGCCGTACGCCGCTCCAGGCGGTACAGGCGCGCGTTGTCGATGCACACCGCGGCGCGCGCGGCCACCTCCTGGGCCAGCGCCACGTCGCGCTCGTCGAAGTCCATCAGCGAGCGGGCGAACACCGCGTAGCCGAGCACCAGGCCGCGCGCCTTCAGCGGCACCGCGAGGAACCCGGCGCCCGCCGTCTCGGGGTGGATGCTGTCGAACAGCACCGGCGAGCCGGTGGCCACGCACCGGGCGTACGGCGTGGCCGCGCGGTGCACCACCACCTCGTCGCCGGGCAGCCCGGACCCCCAGTCGTCGGGGTCGGCGCCGACGTACGCCGACGCCAGCCGGCGCACCATCACCGAGCCGTCGACCTCCTCGCCGGGCGGCTCGTCGCCCTCGAACAGCCGCTCCAGCACGAACACCGCCGCGGCCTCGGCGAACCCCGGCACGGCTACGGCGACGGTCTCCCGCGCCGTCTGCCCGAGGTCGAGCGTGGAGCCGATCAGCGTGGCCGCGTTGAACAGGGCGGAGCCGTGCGCGGCGAACGGCTCGGCGTCGCCGGGCGCGCGCGCCGCGGTCATCAGCACCCGCTCCGCCCCGGGCGTGTCGGCCGCGCCGCCCACCGGCTCGAACCGGCACATCAGCGGGGCGCCCGCGGTCTCGGAAATGGACACGACACCGGTCCAGACCTGGCCCTCGGCGGCGCGGGCCAGCGCCTCGGTCAGCACGATCTGGTCGGCGCCGTACGGGAACGCGGCCCGTACGTCATGGCCGACGGCGGCGTCGGCGGCGAACCCGAACAGGTCGGCGGCGCCCGCGCTCCACCACACCACGCGCCCGCCGGCGTCCAGCAGCGCCGTGGCGAGCCGGGACAGCGTCGCGATGTCCGGCAGGCCGCGGGCATGCCAGGGGTGCGGCTGGGTGCCGGATGTGCTCACAAGCCGCCTCCAGCGCTGAGGGGGTGCGCGCGGGAAAGGCCACCGACCGCGCGATCATCACGTTCGATGATCACCTGACCACGAACGGCGATGGCCGTACAAGGTTTACCATCACCGTGGTCGCGGCGTGCGGAAATTTACCGAAGACCGGCCATGGACGGAAGTTCGTCCTCGATGTGGCGCGGCCGCGACACCCGCCAGCCCGTCACGAGTTGCACGGCGAGCATCGCGAACACCAGCGCGTACGGCACCGTCCACCCGCCGGACAGGTCGTGCAGCACGCCGAACAGCAGCGGCCCGGCCCCGGCGGTGAGGTAGCCGATCGACTGCGCGAACGCCGAGAGCGCCGCCGTGGTGGAGGCGTGCCGCGACCGCAGCGCGATCATCGTCAGCGCCAGCGGGAACGCGCCCGCGCCGAGCCCGATCAGCACCGACCAGATCCACGCGCCGCCGCCCGGCGCGACGATCATGCCGACGTAGCCCGCGACGTAGCACATCACCATGGCGACCACCAGCGGGAACTGGCTGCGCATGCGGGCCGCCACGGACGGCAGCACCAGCGAGATGGGGATCGACAGTGCGGTCAGCACGGCCAGCATCAGCCCGGCCTCCTGCCGCGAGACGCCGTTGTCGATGAAGATCTGCGCGATCCACCCGAACGCGACGTACGCCTGCAGCGACTGGCTGCCGAAGTACGCGGCCATCAGCCACGCCAGCCGCGACCGCGCCAGCGACCGCATCGTCACCGCGGCCGGGCGGTCCGCGGTGTGCGCGTCGCGGCGCAGCAGCCCCAGCCACGGCAGCAGCGCCAGCACCGCCAGGACGAACCACACGCCGACCCCGACCCGCCAGCTCCCGGCCGCGTCGGCGATCGGCACCGCGATCCCGGCGGCCAGCGTCGTGCCGATCGCCATGGCGGTCGTGTAGACGGCGGTCATGACGCCGACCTTGTGCGGGAAGGACCGCTTGATGATCGCCGGGATCAGCACGTTCCCCAGCGCCCCGCCGACCAGGGCGACGGCGCTGAACAGCAGGAACAGCCACACGCTCGCCACCAGCGACCGCAGCACCAGCCCCGCGGCGAGGAACACGATCGCGCCGGCGACCACGCGCCGCTCGCCGAACCGGTGCGCCAGCAGCGGCCCGGTCGAGCCGATCACCGCGAAGCACAGCACCGGCAGCGTCGTCAGCACGCCCGCCACCGAGCCGCTCATGCCGAGGCTCGCGCGGATCTCGTCGAGCAGCGGCCCGACGCTGGTGACCGCCGTACGGAGGTTCAGCGCGGCCAGCGCGATGCCGATCACCAGCAGTACGACGCGGGCCCGTCCCGGCTGTTCGGCCGGGACGGGCGCGGCGACGGAGGGTTCACTGGTTGCGGGCGTCGACATGCAGAGTGCCAATCATGGGATGTTTGGGGTCCGCTCAACGGTAACTCCCTCGTACGTGCCATGATTCCGGCGCCCCGTCAAGATCCGGCCGCCCGGTCCCCGCCGCCGCTCCCGTTGCCTCACGCGCTGCGCCGCCGGAACGTGCCCGTCCCGATCGCGAACGCCACCACCGCGAGCACGACCGCGACCAGCAGCCCGGTGACCGTCGTCATGCCCGTGTAGTCGCCCAGGGCGGCCGCGCGCATGGCGTCCACGATGTAGCGGAACGGGACCGCGCGCGACACCGCGTCCAGCCAGCCCGGCGCCAGGCTCATCGGCAGCAGGATCCCCGACAGCAGCATCAGCGGCAGCGCGGCCATCTGCACGACCGGCGCGAACTGGTACTCGTTCGGCAGCAGCAGCCCCAGCGCGTACGACAGCGCCGCCAGCCCCACGCCGAGCAGCGCCACCAGCAGCAGGCACAGCGCGGCCGCCGCCACCGGCATCCGCAGCCCCATCACCACCCCGGTCAGCAGCAGCAGCGCCGACTGCACGACCAGCACCGCCGCGTCGTGCGCGACCCGGCCGGCCAGCAGCGCCGTACGGCTCAGCGGCGCCACCCGCATCCGCTCGACCACGCCCCACCGCTGCTCGGGGAGGATCTTGAACCCGGCGAACCCGGCGCCGAACAGCCCGAGCTGCACCAGCACGCCCGGCACGAACACCCGCCACGCGCCGTTCCCGGAACCGCCGCCCAGCGCCGGGCCGATCAGCGGCCCGAACAGCACCAGGTACAGCACCGGCTGCACCATGCCGATCACGATCGCCGGCTTCTGCCGCACCGTCTGCCGTACGTAGCGGCGGAACACCAGGTACGTGTCGCGTACCGGGGTCGCGCGCAGCTCCTGTGTCATGCCTCGCTCCTTCGTCCGGTCAGCGTCAGGAACACGTCGTCGAGCGTGGGCAGCGCCAGGTGCACCGCGGCGGGCCGCACGCCCGCCGCGTCCAGCGCCAGCACCACCGCCGACAGCGCGCGGTCGCCGGACGCGACCGCCACCCGCAGCCGCACCCCGCCCCCCGGGTCCGGCGGCTCGGCCGCCACCGACGTCACCTCCGGGCGCCCGCGCAGGACGCCGGCCGCCGTGTCGGCCGTCCCCTCGCCGTCGCCGGGGTGCAGGTCCACGATGATCGCGTCGCCGGACAGCTTCCGCTTCAGCTCCTCCGGCGCGCCCTCCGCGATGATCGCGCCGTCGTCGATGATCAGCACCCGGTCGCACAGCGCGTCCGCCTCGTCGAGGTAGTGCGTCGTGCAGAACACCGTCATGCCGTCGTCGGCGCGCAGCGACCTGATGTGGTCCCACAGCCCCGCGCGGCCGGCCGGGTCCAGGCCGGTGCTCGGCTCGTCGAGGAACAGCAGCCGGGGGCGGTGCACCAGGCCGAGCGCGAGGTCCATCCGGCGGCGCTGCCCGCCGGACAGCGTCAAGCCCTGCCGCTTCATCACATTGGCCAGCCCGAAGCGCTCGGCGAGGGCGGCCGCGCGGCGGCGCGCCTCGGCGCCGGGCAACCCGTAGAACTCGCCCTGCGACACGAGCTCCTCCGCGACCGGCAGCGTCGGGTCGACGCCGCCGGACTGTGCCACGTAGCCGATGCGCCGCCGTACGTCGGCGGGCGCGCGCCGCAGGTCGCACCCGGCCACGGTCGCCTCGCCCGCCGTGGGCGCGAGCAGCGTCGTCAGCATCCGCAGGGTCGTTGTCTTGCCGGCGCCGTTGGGGCCGAGGAACCCGACGATCTCCCCGGCGCCGACGTCGATGTCGACGCCCCGTACGGCCTCGACGGTCGCCTGTTTCGTATGGAAGGTCCGGGCCAGCCCGCGGGCCCGCAGCATGGAGGTCAGCACGCGTACAATGTACACAGCGTGTACAATGTACGCAAGCGCGTGCGGTGCCCGGCGTTCGCCATACTTGACGCGACGCACCCGCACGGGAGCAGGGGGAGGACCGATGGCCGACACCGGTGGCGGCGCCGACGCGGCGCGCGCCGAGCGCCTGTGGGCGAACATGGCCGCCGACGACCGGCCCGCGCGCCCCGTGCTCGACCGCCGCCGCATCGTCGAGGCCGCCGTGCGGATCGCCGACGCCGAGGGCCTGGCCGCGGTCACCATGCGCCGCGTCGCCGCCGAGCTCGGCTCGTCGCCCATGGCGCTGTACCGCCACGTCGGCGGCAAGGAGGACCTCCCGCAACTGATGCTCGACGCCGTGCTCGGCGAGGTCGAGCTGATCGAGCCGACCGGCGACTGGCGCGCCGACCTCCGCCTGCTGTCCGCGCGCCGCCGCGCCGTGCTGCTCGCGCACACCTGGCTGTCCGGCGTGTTCGGCGCCCACCCGCCCTTCGGGCCGCACGCCACCGACTTCATCGAGTGCGAGCTGGCCTGCCTGGACCACCTCAAGGCGGGCCCCGACACCGTGCGCGGCATCGTCGGCGCCGTCGACGTCCTGGTCACCGGGTCGGTCATGCGGGAGATGGCCGAGCGCGAGACGCTGCGCGGCACCGGCGTCAGCCGTCCCGACGCGGTCGACGCCGCCCGCCCGTACCTGGAGAAGGTCGCCGAGAGCGGCCGCTATCCGCACTTCACGAAGATCATGCTGGCCGCCCCCACGGACTACGGCCACACCGACGACGACGAGGACGCCGCGTTCCTCGGGGTCCTCGACTGCCTGCTCGACGGCCTGGAGGCGCGCCTCAGCCGGAGTGGCCCAGCCGCGCGCTGATCGCGTCGGCCGCCGCGCGGCACGCCGGGCCCAGCCGCCCCGCCGGGCCGGGCACGTCGGGGGACTCCCGCAGCCGGAAGGTCGGGCCGGTGACGTTCAGCGCCGCCACGCACCCGCCCAGCGCGTCGAACACCGGCGCCGCGACCCCGCACAGCCCCTCCTCCAGCTCGGAGTCGGCGCCGGCCCAGCCGCGCTCGCGCGCGTCGGCGACCTCGCGGCGCAGCCGGTCGGGGTCGGTGACGGTGAACGGGGTGTACGGCTCCAGGGGGCGCGGCAGCGCGGGCGGCGGGTCGGCGAAGGCGAGGAACGCCTTGCCGTCGCTGGTGGCGTGCAGCGGGGAGCGGCGGCCGAGCCACTGCCGCGCGCCGATGACGTACGCCCCGGTGAGCTGCGCGATGTCGACCGTCTCGTCGCCGTCGAGCTGGGACAGCACGACCGTCTCGCCCAGGTCGTCGACCAGCGCGCGCATCGGCTCGCGCGCGGCGCCGACGAGGTCGCGCTCGACGAGGCTGAGCAGGCCGAGGCGGCGCAGCTCCGGGCCGAGGCGGTAGCGCTCGCCGTCGGGGGTGCGCTCGAGGAACCCGCGCAGCGCGAGCGTCGCGGCCAGCCGGGAGGCGTTGCTGTGGTGCACGCCCAGCTCGGCCGCGAGGTCGCCGACGCTGCGGTCGGGGTGCTCGCGGTCGAACGCGCGCAGCATCTGCAGCGCCCGGTCCACCGTCTCCAGCGGCTTCATGGCCCCCAGTATCGCGGAACCCCGATCCGGGCGCGCCACCTTGACAGCGTCCCCGTGCTATATGAGCATCAGTGTGCGTTTTCCGCACGAACGAGGAAAGGGGGCGCGCGTGATCGACTGCGACGTGCACAACGCCTGGGAGTCCGCCCGGGTGCTGCTGCCGTACTTGGACCAACCCTACCGGGATTATCTGGAACGCGGCGAACTGCCCGGCGGACGGGACTCCTTCCCGCACGCCCACCGGGCCTGGCTGCACCCCGAGGGCTACATGCGCTACGACGCGATCCCGCCGAACGGCGCCACCCCCGGCGGCGACTACGCGTTCATGCGCGACCAGCTCCTCGACCCGTACAAGATCGACTACGCGATCCTGCTCGGCGACGAGTCGGTCGAGGTGTCCACGCTCGCCAACCCCTACTACGCGTCCGCGCTGGCCCGCGCCTACAACGACTGGGTCCTCGACGCCTGGGCGACCCTGGACGACCGGCTGAAGATCTCCATCGTCGTCGCACCGCAGGACCCCGAGGGCGCCGCCGCCGAGATCCGCCGCATCGGCGGCCACCCCGCGGTCGTGCAGGTCCTGGTCACCTCGGCGTCCCAGCGCCCGTACGGCGACCCGCTCTACCACCCGATGTGGGCCGCGGCCTCGGAGATGGGCCTGCCCGTCGCCGCGCACCTCGGCGGCACCGGCGGCGTCAACGTCGGCCCCACGGGCACCGGCAACCCCACGTTCTTCTGGGAGGCGCACGCCCTGTACGCCGAGACCGGCATGGGCCACATCGCCAGCTACCTCGCCCACGGCATCCCGGAGAAGTACCCGAATACGAAGTTCGTGCTCGTCGAGTGCGGCGTCGCGTGGGTGCCGTCGATCCTGTGGCGGCTGGACGCCGACTACCAGGCGCTGCGCAAGGAGACGCCCTGGCTGAAGCGGCTGCCCAGCGAGTACGCGCGGGAGTTCGTGCGCGTCACCACCCAGCCGCTTGAGCGCCCCAAGAACCCCGCGGGGATGTGGGAGTCGCTGGACGACATCGGCGGCCGGGACATGCTGATGTTCTCCTCCGACTACCCGCACTGGGACTTCGACGACCCGTTCCTCACCCGCTTCCCCGCCGACTGGAAGGACGCGGTCCTCGACGGCAACGCCCGCGCCCTGTACAAGCTGCCCGCCCGTGCCGACGACGCGAAGGAGGCCGCCGGTGCGCGTGCTTGAGGCCGACGGCGACGGCCGGGTCGTGGTGTGCGGCGCCGGCGACCTCGCCGACGGGGAGCGCCGCGTGTTCAAGGTCGGCCGCCGCCGCGTGGGCGTGTTCCGCGTCGACGGCCGCTACGTCGCGCTGCACGGCGGCTGCCCGCACGCCGGCGGCGCCCTGTGCGAGGGGCCGCTGACCGGCACGACGCTGCCCACCGACGAGCCCTACACGTACGAGTACGGGCGCGAGGGCAAGGTGCTGCGCTGCGCCTGGCACGGCATCGAGTTCGACGTCGAGACCGGCACGTCGCTGGTCGACCCGGCCCTGCGCGCCCGCACCTACCCGGTGGCGGTCGAGGACGGCGCGGTCGTGGTGCACCTGCGAGGACGAGGGGGAACGTGATGCGCACGGTCGGCTTCCGCCGCATGGCGGACGGGACGCGCGAGGACTACCTGCTGCTCCAGGAGCTGGAGGCGCGGCTCACCGGCGGGCTGCCCGACCGGCTGCTGCGCGCGCTCGACGGGCTGAAGGACAGCTTCGACGGCTACCAGGTCACCCGCTACGAGCACAGCCTCCAGGCCGCCACCCGCGCGCTGCGCGACGGCCGCGACGAGGAGTACGTGGTCGCGACGCTGCTGCACGACCTCGGCGACGAGCTCGCGCCGCACAACCACAGCGAGATGGCCGCCGCGATCGTCCGGCCGTACGTGCGCGAGGAGGTGCACTGGATCATCAAGCACCACGGCGCGTTCCAGATGTACTACTACGCCCACCACTACGGCGACGACCGGAACGTGCGCGACCGCTACGCCGACAGCCCCCACTACCAGGCGTGCGCGGACTTCTGCGAACTGTACGACCAGGCCAGCTTCGACCCCGACTACGACACCCTGCCGATCGCGGAGTTCGAGCCGATGCTGCGCCGCGTCGTCGCCGAGCCCCGCTACGCCCACGGCTGACCAGCCGCGAAAGAGAATCCGAAGAAATCCCCCGAAATCGGGAACCAAGATCCGGGGTCTGGCGTTGTCCCGGGTGCGAGGCTCGCGCGGCGGGTGTGGGATCCCGCCCATGCGAGCGGTGATCGCTCCTACGGGGTGATCGCGAACCGAGGGGACGCTCCGGCGTCCGGATCGGTAGGGGATCGGGCGGGGCGCTGCTTGGGGGAGTGGCGCCCCGCCGTCACGCCCACCCCCACCCGCGCCACCCAGCCTGACCGCACGACGCCTCGGCTCGGCGGTTCAGTGCGAAACCCCGCCTCACCGCCCCAGCGCTCGACCATACGGCGGCTCAGCGCGGTGGTTCAGTGCGAAAAGCCCGCCTCACCGGCCCGGCACTCGACCGCACGGCGGCTCAGCACGCCGGTTCAGTGCGAAACCCCGCCTTACCGCCCTAGCACTCGACCGTACGATGCCTCAGCGCGGTGGTTCAGTGCGGAAGCCCGCCTCACCGCCACGACACTCGACCGCGCGGTGGTTCAGTTGGCGATGAGGACGTTGAGGCAGGTTACGCAGCCTTCGAGCTTTTCGAACTCCGAGACGTCCACCACGATGGGCGTCCAGCCGTCCGCCGCCAGCAGCCGGGCGGTCTCCGGCGCCGACGCCGCGATCAGGCACGCCTTCCCGCCGAGCGGCACCACGTGCGCGCCCGGCTCTTCCGGCGCGGTGCGCAGCGGCGGCAGCGCGGCCGGGTCCACGAGGTGCGGCAGGCCGATCAGCGTGCCGTCCGGCAGGGCCGTCACCGCCGACTTCAGGTGCAGCACCCCGCGCAGCGGCACCGGCACCACCGTGCGCCCCCGCGTGGCCGCGAACCCCGCGAGCTGTGCGATGCCGCCCGCGTCGCTGCGCCCGCCGCTGCCCACGTAGACGCGGTCGCCCACCTGGAGCACGTCGCCGCCGTCCAGCGTGCCCGGCGCGGCGACCTCCACCACCTCAAGCCCCAGCCCGGCCAGCGCCTCCCGCGTGCCGTCCACCTCCGCACGCCGTCCACCGGCGCCCGGCCGCGTCAGCACGGCCAGGTCGCCCATCACCACGACCGTGTCCTCCACGAACACCGCGTCCGCCAGCTCCGGCGCGGGCGCCACCTCGCGCACCGCCCAGCCCGCCTCCGCCAGCGCCGCCCGGTACGCCGCGTGCTGCGCGTACGCCCGCTCCACGTCCACCGGCGTCCGCGCGATGTGCGTGACGATCCCCTCGGCCAGCCGCGGCCCCGGCCGCCGTACCAGCGCCGTTCCCCGATGCTCCGCCACCCGCGGCCCCTCCCTCGCGATGATCACGTACGCGGCAACCTACCGGCCGGACCCGGACACCAATCTTTTCAGGCAACCTGAAATTCAGATAGACTGAAGACATGGGACCCTCCCCGGAAGCCACCGAGGCCGCCGCCGACCTGCGCCGGCTGACGAGCATGCTGCGCCACCGCCTGATGTCCGTCACCCCCGACGACGCGCTGAGCCTCGCCCAGTCCGACGTCCTCGTCCGCGTCGACCGCGAGGGCCCGGCCACGCTCAGCGAGTTGGCCGCCGGCGAGCGCGTCCGCCCCCAGTCCATGGCCGCGACGCTCGACGCGCTCACCGCCGCCGGCCTCGTCGAGCGCACCCCCCACCCCACCGACCGGCGCAGCACCGTCGTGTCGCTGACCGCGCGCGGCCACACCACGCTGGAGAAGGCGCGCGGCTCCCGGCAGGAATGGCTGTCCCGGGCCCTGGCGGACGAGCTGGACGCCGAGGAGCTGCGCGTCGTGATCCGCGCGACCGGGCTCATCGAGCGGGTGCTCAGCCGGTGACGGTCTCCCAACTCGCCCCCCGCCGCGGCCCGGCGCCGGAGAAGGCCGGGTTCGGCGGCCGGTTCGTCACCGCCGTGTCCGTCGGCTCGGTGCTGAACCCGATCAACTCCTCGATCATCGCGATCGCCCTGGTCTCCGTCGGCCACGCCTTCGGCGTCGGCGCCGACCGTACGACCTGGCTCGTCCTCGGCCTCTACCTCGCCACCGCGGTCGGCCAGCCCACCATGGGCAAGCTCGCCGACCGGTTCGGCGCGCTGCGCGTCTACCTCGCCGGCATGGCGCTCGTCGCCGCCGGCGGCCTGATCGGCTTCTGGGGGTTCTCCTTCGGCGCGCTGATCGTCTCCCGCGTCGTCATCGGGCTCGGCACGTCCGCGGCGTTCCCGGCCGCGATGGCGATGGTGCACCGGCAGGCCGCGCGGCTGAACCGGCCCGCGCCCGGGTCCGTCCTCGGCATGCTCGCGCTGACCGGCCAGGTGTCCATGGTGCTCGGCCCGCCGCTGGGCGGGCTGCTGATCGCCGCCGGCGGCTGGCGGTGGATCTTCCTGGTCAACCTGCCGCTGGCCGTCGCCGGCACCGTCCTCGCGCTGGCCTGGCTGCCGCGCGACGACGCCCTGCCCCGCGGCGGTCTCCGTACGCTGTGGCGCGCCGTCGACCCGCCCGGCATCGCGCTGTTCATCGTCGGCCTGATCGCCGTGCTGGTCTTCCTCACCGGGCTGCCCGCGCCGAACTGGCCGGTCCTGGCCGTCGGCGCCGTCGCGCTGGCCGGGCTGCTCGCCTGGGAGCTGCGCGCCGCCGCCCCGTTCATCGACATCCGCATGCTGGGCCGCAACCGCGCGCTCACCGCCACCTACCTGCGCTACATCCTGACGTTCTGCGTGATCTACGGCTTCGTCTACGGCTGGACGCAGTGGCTGGAGGAGTCCGCGGGGCTGTCGGCGTCGGCGTCCGGGCTGATGCTGATGCCCATGTCGGTCGTCGCCGCCGTGGTCACGGTGTTCGGCGCGCGCGGGCGGCGGATCGCCGGGCCGCTGCTCATCGGCACACCGCTGCTGCTGCTCGGCTCCGCGGGCCTGCTGGTGCTCGGCCACGCCAGCGGGTGGCCGCTGCTCGTCGGGCTGTCCGCCGTGATCGGCGTGCCCAACGGGCTGCTCGTCGTCGGCAACCAGGCCGCGATGTACGCGCAGGCGCCCGGCGACCAGATCGGCACGGCGTCCGGCCTGCTGCGCACCTTCCAGTACCTCGGCGCCATCGCCTCCGGCGCGGTGATCAGCCTGACGTACGGGCCGCGCGCCACCGACGCCGGGCTGCACCACCTCGCGATCGTGCTCACTGCGGCGTGCGCGCTGCTCACCGTGCTGACCGCGGCGACCCTGCGCCGGCCGCGCCGCGGTGCAGCCGCGTAGGGGCGGTCAGCGGCGTACGGCGTCGACCAGGTGGCGCGGCCGGTGCGTCTCCGCGGTCATCGGCCGGCCGTACGCCTCGGCGCGCTCTCCGGTGCGGTAGACCGTGGCGTCCCAGCCGTGGCCGGCCAGCCAGGTCTCCGGGTCGGCCGGGCCGTCGGACCGCCACATGCCCACCACGGTGACCGTCGGGCTCCCCGGGTCGCCGTCCGCGGGGGCGCCGGCGCGCGGCACCACCGGGTCGCCGTCCTTACGGCCCGACAGCGTCAGCCCCAGGCGGCTGCCCGGCGCCGACAGCGCCCCCAGCCGCTCCATCAGGACGTCGTTCTCCGCGTCGCTGAGGTAGATCAGCAGGCCCTCGGCGATCCACGCGGTCGGCTCGTCCGCGCGGAACCCGGCCGCCGTCAGCGCCGCCGGCCAGTCGTCGCGCAGGTCGGTGGCCACCGGCACCCGCGCGCACCGGGCCGGCTCGCCGTCCAGCACGCGGTCCTTGAAGCCGAGCACGTCCGCGGTGTCCACCTCGAACAGGCGCACGCCGGCCGGCCAGTCCAGCCGGTACGCACGGGCGTCCAGGCCCGCGCCGAGGATCACCACCTGGCCGCAGCCGGCGCGGGTGGCCGCCTCGGCGTACTCGTCGAGGAACCGGGTGCGGACCACCGTGCCCTCGATCACCGTCGTCCAGAACCGGCGCCGCACGTCCGCGGCGTCCGGCAGCGACTCCGGCGGCCGCCACGACTGCGCCTCCACGAACCGCCACGCGTACGGGTCGTGGAACAGCGCGTCCGGCCGCCGCGACTCACCGGCCCGCACGAACGCCACCCCGATCGCCGTACGCCCCACGCCCTCGGGCTCGCCGTTACCGTCGGCCATCGCCCTCACCGGCCCTCCGTGTCGTCGTCACCGTCATTGTCCGCGCCGGACGGCGGCCCGCCGGTCGCCCGCGCGAACCCCGCGACGAACCGGGTCAGCAGCCCCGCGAACGCCGCGCGCTCGGCGGCCGACCAGTCGTCCATCGCCCGCGCGGCCACACCCTGCCGGAACCGGTGCGCCCGCGCCAGCAGCCGGCGGCCCTCCGCCGTCAGGTCGAGCAGGGCGCGCCGCCCGTCGCGCTGGTCGGCCGCCCGGACGAGCAGGCCGTCGCCGACCGCGCGGGCCACCAGCCGGCTGGCGCGCGGCTGGTCCACGCCCAGCGCGCGCGCCACGTCGGTCACCGTGCGCGCGCCGGACTCCACGGCGTCGAGCGCGCCGAAGCCGCTGACGTCGGTGCCCGGATCGGTGCCGCGGCCGGAGAGCTGCGCCAGCGCGCGGCGGGTCTGGCTGCGCCGCATCACCACCATCGCCCGCTCCACCGCGGCGACCGGGTCGGCCTCGTCGTCGCCCACGCCCGCCTCCCGCCCGCTTGCCCGCATTCGCATGTCACTGTACAACTAGATGTCATCGTACATGCATTGGAGCCAGGATGACCGCGCAATCGCCCGACGTCCGCCGCGACCGGCCCATCGGCTACTGGATCAAGCACATCGACCGCGCCGTCGAGGAGGACTTCGCGCGCCTGCTGGCCGCCGAGGGCCTGAACCGGCGCGCCTGGCAGGTGGTCAACACCCTCGCCCAGGCGCCCGCCACCGGCCCGCGGCTCGACGCCGCGCTGGCGCCCTTCCTGACCGCCGACGAGCCCACCGTCGCGCCGTACGCCGACGCGCTGGCCGCGCGCGGCTGGGCCGTCCGCACCGCGGGCGTGTACGCGCTCACCGCGGGCGGCACCGAGGCGCACACCCGGATCGCCGCGCTGGTGCGCGCCGCGCGCGCCCGGATCGTCGACGGCCTCACCGCCGACGACTACGCCGAGCTGCTGCGGCTGCTCCAGCGTGTGGCCGCGAACCTCGGCGTGGAGGACGCGGGCGAATAACCGGATGAGCGCCCGCGCGGCGGCGGGTAAGGTGGCAAGTTCGCAGG
The DNA here is from genome assembly GCA_036502625.1 of Streptosporangiaceae bacterium. Lineage (GTDB taxonomy): Bacteria > Actinomycetota > Actinomycetes > Streptosporangiales > Streptosporangiaceae > DASXYG01. The sequence continues at coordinate 44,583 of DASXYG010000107.1, read as the reverse complement.
CGGGGGACGGCCCGTACGCAACGTGACGTACGGCAGGCGCGTCCAACGCGAGGAACCCCATTTCCTTTTCTGGAGCTGCGCCATGCCCGCCGCCCACCCCGCCGGGGGAGCCGAGACCACCGGCGACGAGATATCGGGCGAGCTCGCCCGCGAGCGCGACCACCTGGCCTCGTCGCGCGCCGCGCTGGCCGCCATGCGCGCCGACGTGCTCGCGCTCGAGCCGATGGCCGGCGACCCGGTCTCGCTGGAGTACCTCAAGCTCGACCTGCACCGCCGCGCCGAGGCGCTGACCGACCTCCCGGACACCCCGCTGTTCTTCGGCCGCCTCGACTACGGGCCCGCGTCGGCCGACCACGCGGGGGAGCGGCTGCACATCGGCCGCCGCCACGTCCACGACGGCACCGGGAGCCCGCTGGTCATCGACTGGCGCGCCCCGGTGTCGCGGCCGTTCTACCGCGCCAGCCCCGCCGACCCGCTCGGCGTCGCGCTGCGCCGCCGCTACGGCTTCGCCGGATCCGGCCTGACCGGCTTCGAGGACGAGGACCTGGCCGCCGGCGAGGCCGCGGGCACCGGAAGCCGCATCCTCGTCGAGGAGATCGAGCGCCCCCGCATCGGCCCGATGCGCGACATCGTCGCCACCATCCAGCCCGACCAGGACGACATCGTCCGCGCCGACCCCGACGTCACGGTCTGCGTCCAGGGCGCGCCCGGCACCGGGAAGACCGCCGTCGGCCTGCACCGCGTCGCCTACCTGCTGTACGCCTACGCCGAGCGGATGCGCCGCGGCGGCGTCCTGGTGATCGGCCCCAACACCGCGTTCCTCGGCTACATCGCCGATGTGCTGCCCGCGCTCGGCGAGATCGGCGTCACCCAGACGACTCTCGCCGGGCTGCTGCCCGTGCCCGTCCGCGCCGCCGACACCCCGGAGGCGGCCCGCCTCAAGGGCGACGCCCGCATGGCGGAGGTGCTGCGCCGTGCGCTGTGGACGCGGCTGAACCCGGCCGCGGAGGCGGTCGTGCTGCCCCGCGGGTCGCGCCGCTGGCGGGTCCCGGCGTACGCGCTCGACGAACTGGTCGCCGAGCTGCGCGACCGCGGCGTGCGCTACGGCGCGGGCCGCGACCTCCTGGCCCACCGCATCGCCCACGTGATCCTCACCCGCATGGAGGAGGCGGGCGAGGCCTGCGACGACCGCACGCACGACGCGGTCCGCCGTACGAAGATCGTCCGTACGGCGGTGGACGCCCTGTGGCCCAAGGCCGACCCGGTGCGGGTGGTCATCGAGACGCTGTCCGACCCCGCGGCGCTCGCGGCCGCCGCCGACGGCGTGCTCACCGCGGAGGAGCAGCGGGCCGTCGTGTGGGCCAAGCCGGCGCGCGGGCCGAAGTCCGCCCGCTGGAGCGTCGGCGACGCCGTGCTCGTCGACGAGGCGGCCGACCTCATCGAGCGCACCCCCGGCCTGGCCCACGTCGTGGTCGACGAGGCGCAGGACCTCTCGCCCATGCAGGCGCGCGCCATCGGCCGCCGCTGCGCCACCGGCTCGGCCACCGTCCTCGGCGACATCGCCCAGGGCACCACCGCCTGGGCCGCCGACGACTGGGCCACGCTGCTCACCCACCTCGGCCGTCCCGCGCCCATCCGCAGCGAGCTGACCGTCGGCTACCGCGTGCCCCGCCAGATCCTCGACTACGCCGGCCGTCTCCTGCCGCACATCGCGCCCGCCCTGGCCCCCGCGTCGTCCATGCGCCAGTCGCCCGGCTCACTGGACATCCGCCCCGCCACCCCGGCCGCACTCCCCGCCGCGATCGCCGACGCCTGCCGCGCCGCCCTCGCCGAGGAGGGCTCCGTCGGCATCATCACCGCCGACGAAGACGCACCGTCCCTGTCCCGGACCCTCACCGACGCGGAGATCCCCCACGCCGTCCTCGACGACAACGCCGTCCTCGGCACCAATCGCCTAACGGTCGTCCCCGCAGGCATGGCCAAGGGCCTGGAGTTCGACCACGTGATCGTGGTGGAACCCGCGGACGTCGTCGCCGCCGAACCCCGCGGCCTCCACCGCCTGTACGTCCTCCTCACCCGCGCCGTCTCCCGCCTGACCATCCTCCACACCCGCCCCCTACCCGGCCCCCTGGCCTAGGCGGGCGCCGCGCCCAGTTCGGCGAGGCGGGCGGTGATCGTCGCGACGTCGCGATACAGCCCGCCGCCAAGCCCGATCCCGTACGCCCCGACCGCCACACCCGCCGTATCGGCCAGCAACGGAAGCCGCAGCCCGTGCTTGCGCGCGAACCGCTCGTGGCTGTCGATGTCCTGGCGGCTGATGCCCCAGACGACCGCGTCGAGGCCGGTGAACTCCTCCAGGCCCGAGGAGTACGCGCACATCTGCCTCGTGCACACGGCGGTGTCGTCACCGGGATAGAACGCCAGCACGACCGGGTGGCCGCGCTGCGCGGGGGACTCCTTCGCGTTCGCGGCCGATCCTTACCGTCCTCGTACACGGCCCGAACACGGCGTGCATGGCGCCTGGCTACGCTCGCGGACCAACCAGAACCGAACGGTGACGGAGGGACCCATGGTGGCAGGCGGACGATCGCGGCGCGGCCTTGCCGTGTGCGTGGCGTGGACGGCGGTGCTCGCGTTGGGGGCCACCGGGTGTGCGGCCGGCGCGAACATCGTGGCGGACCTCGGCGGCGGCACGGCGCGGCACCCCGGGAAGCCGAACATCGTGTTCGTGCTGACCGACGACCTCGACACGAGCCTCGTGAAGTACATGCCGCAGGTCCAGCGGATGCAGCGGGAGGGCGTGAACTTCAGCAACTACTCGGTGACCGACTCGCTGTGCTGCCCGTCGCGCGCCTCGACCTTCTCCGGGAAGTTCCCGCACAACACCGGCGTGTACACCAACCAGGCTCCGGACGGCGGGTTCCAGGTCTTCCACGACCGCGGCGAGGAGAACAACACCTTCGCCACGTCGCTGCGCAGCGCCGGCTACCACACGGCCATGATGGGCAAGTACCTCAACGGCTACCAGCCCGGCACCCCGGCCGCCGGCCACGGCTACGAGCCGCCCGGCTGGAACGAGTGGGACGTCGCCGGCAACGGCTACCCGGAGTACAACTACGTCCTCAACGAGAACGGCAAGCCGGTGAAGTACGGCCACCGCCCGAAGGACTACCTCACCGACGTCCTGTCCGGGAAGGCGACCTCGTTCATCCACCAGCAGGCGTCCGCGGGCAACCCGTTCATGATGGAGGTCGCCACGTTCGCCCCGCACGGCCCGGCCACCCCGGCGCCGCGCGACCGCAAGGACTTCCCCGGCCTGACCGCGCCGCGCGACCCGTCGTTCAACGAGGCCGACGTCTCCGACAAGCCCGCCTGGCTGCGCGACCACCCGAAGCTCACCCCCAAGCAGGTCAAGCGCATCGACCGTACGTACCGCAAGCGCGCCCGCGCCGTGCAGGCCGTCGACGACCTGCTCGCGAAGGTCCAGGCCGCGCTGCGCGCCACCGGCCAGGAGAAGGACACGTACGTCATGTTCTCCTCCGACAACGGCTTCCACCTCGGCCAGCACCGGCTCGCGGCGGGCAAGCAGACCGCCTTCGACACCGACGTGCACGTGCCGTTTGTGGCCACCGGGCCCGGCGTGCCGTCCGGGCGCACGGTCTCCGCGCCCGCGGAGAACATCGACCTGTGCCCCACGTTCACCGCCCTCGGCGGCGCCAAGCCGACCGGCGCCGACGGGCAGAGCCTCGCCGGTGCGCTGCACGGCAAGGCGCCCGGCGCGGACGAGCGCGACGCCGCGCTGGTCGAGCACCACGGCCCGAACACCGCCAAGGACGACCCGGACCACCAGACCAAGGCGTCCGGCAACCCGCCCACGTACGCGGCGCTGCGCACCACCACCGCGACCTACGTCGAGTACGCCGACGGCGACCGCGAGTACTACGACCGCCGCACCGACCCGTACGAGCTGCGCAACACCTACCACTCCCTGCCCGCCGACCAGCGCGACCGGTTGCACGCGACGCTGGACCGCATGCGCGCCTGCCACGGCGACGCCGCGTGCACAAAGGCGGCACGGCTCCACTGAACGGAACGAAGTCGGTTTCGTCCCTACCTGTGGGGGTTAATAGTGGCTGTGGGTCGTTCATGCGACCGTGCCCGCCGCCGGGACCCCGAACGGCGCGGGCGGCCAACCGTCTCGGGGGACGAAAGGATGGCCTATGTCGAGCACACCGGAAGCCACGACCCTGCTGCTGTCGGTCGAGCCGCTGGACACGGCGCGCGACCGCGCGACCGCGGCACTGACCGACAACGACGGCAACGACTGAACAAAGGGCAGGCAACATCGATGACCGGCCTGTCCGAGCTGGTCGCGCCCTACGGCGTCGAGGAGTTCCTCGGCGCCGTCTGGGGGCGGCGCATGGAAGTGTTCCGCGGCGCGGCGGACCGGTTCACCGGTCTGCTGCCGTGGCCCGCGCTCAATGACATCCTCCGCCGCCACCGCCTGGAGACGCCGCGGCTGCGGCTGGCCCAGGGCGGCGACCGCGTCGACCCCGCGACCTACACCACCGACGTCGCGCTCCGCCGCGGCGGCTCCTACCAGCGCATCCAGTACGGCAGCCTGGCCGCCGCGATCCGCGACGGCGCCACGCTGGTGATCGACTCCATCGACGAGCTGTACGGGCCCATCGACGACCTCGCCACCGACCTCGAGCACCGGCTGCGCGAACGCGTCCAGGTCAACTGCTACGCCAGCTTCGGCGCCGTGCACGGCTTCGACACCCACTGGGACGACCACGACGTCCTGGTCGTGCAGATCCACGGCCGCAAGCACTGGCGGGTCTTCGGCCCCACCCGCCCGCACCCCACGCGCCGCGACGTCGCGCCCCCCGAGCCGCCCGTGGGCGAGCCGGCCAACGACTTCATCCTCACCGCGGGCGACGCCCTGCACGTCCCGCGCGGCTGGTGGCACGACGCGTCCGCGATGACCGAGCCGAGCGTCCACCTGACGTTCGGGTTCACCGGCGCCAACGGCGTCGACCTGGCCGCCTGGGTCGCCGACGAACTGCGCCGCCTCGACCTCGCACGCCAGGACCTCCCGCGCTTCGGCCCGCCGGAGGCCCAGCGGCAGCGGGTGAAGGAGCTCGCCGAGGCGCTGGCCGCCGACCTCGCCGAGCCCGACGTCCTCGACCGGTTCTTCGCCGCACGCGACGGCCAGGCGCCGCCGCGCGGCGGCGCGAGCCTGCCGTACTCCGTGCACCAGGGGCTGCCCGACGACCCGGCCACGAGCGTGCGCCTGGTGGTGCCGCGCGCCGTGCTGCGCGCCCACCCCGACGTCACGGAGGTCGACGCCGACGGCCGCCGCTACACCTTCGCCGCCGCGGCCACCCCGCTGCTGCGCGCGCTGCTGGACTGCGCGCCGCACACCCTCGCCGAGCTCACCGCCGCCGCCCCCGAACTGGACGCCGCCACCGTGCACGCGTTCGCCGACGAGCTCGTCCGCCAGGGGCTGCTCGCCACCGCCTGAGCCCCCGACCGCACGCGACCACCGCGGCCCCGGCCCGTACGGACCGGGGCCGCCGCACATCCCCGCCGTACATGCCTTGCGGGTTATATGCGATCTCGGGTATGTTGCACGTGTGGCCACCGTATTCGATGTGATCGCTGAGCCGGCCCGGCGGCGCATGCTCGACATGCTCCGCGAACGGCCGCGCTCGGTCGGCGAACTGTCCGAGGCGCTCGGCCTCACCCAGCCGGGCACGTCCAAGCACCTGCGGGTGCTGCGCGACGCCGGGCTGGTCAGCGTCCGCCCGGACCGCCAGACCCGCTGGTACGAACTGCGGTCCGCGCCGCTGGCCGAGCTCGACGACTGGCTCGCGCCGTACCGCGCGCTGTGGGCCGGCTCCCTGGACGCCCTGGCCGCCCACCTCGACACCATGCCCGACGACCCCGGCACGCCCGGCACGACGACGAAGGACTGACCGATATGGACACCGACACCGAGCTGCGCACCGACGACGGCCGCGATGTGCTGCGGTTCCAGCGCTTCCTGCCCCACCCGCCGCAGAAGGTCTGGCGCGCCGTCACCGAACCCGGCCACCTGGCGGAGTGGTTTCCCGCCAAGATGAACATGCGGCTCGCCGTGGGGGAGCAGATCACGTTCGGCGCGTTCGGCGGGACCGACGGCGGCGACGGCGTCATCACCGAGGTCGAGGAGCCGCGCGTCTTCGCGTTCACCTGGAACGGCGAGGCGCTGCGCATCGAGCTGACGCCCGCGGGCGACGGCTGCGAGCTGGTCTTCACCCACGCCTTCGACAACGGCAACCGCACCCGCGCGGGCAGCTTCGCGGCCGGATGGAACGCCTGCCTGGACGCCATGGCGTCCGTCGTCGACGGCACGCCCGTCCAGCAGATGACCGAGGAGCGGTACATCGCCGACCACGAGCGGCTGCACGCCCAGTTCGGCCTGCTGCACGGCACCGCCGAACACGGCGCCGGCCGCTGGACGCTGCGCGTGGAGCGGCTGTTCCCGCAGCACAAGGGCGTCTGGGCGGCGCTCACCGACGGCGCGGAGCCGACGGTGGGGCAGGCGCCGCCGATCCGGTTCACCAACGGCTACGTCCCGGCCGGGGCCGTCACCGAGGCGGCGGGCGACGGCGCGGACGGCGGGGACGGCGGGGAGCACGCGCTCGCGTACGGATCCGGCGGCGGCGAGGTGCGCTGGAGCGCCGAGGTCGTCCCGCAGGGCACGCTCGTCATCGTCACCCAGACCCTGACCGGCGACGACCCCGCCGCCCGCGCCACCGCCCTGGCCGCCTGGCACACCCAGATGGAGGTCTTCGCCGCCCACCTGCGCGGCACCGAGGTCTGCCCGTGGCCGGCCGACCGTACGGAGGAACTGCGCCGCGCGTACGCCGCCGGGTGACCGGCGCGGCGGGGGCCGCCGTCCCTTGCCAATAGGAATAAGGTTAGGCTTACCTGTCGTTGGGAACACTGATGACTTCGTGAGCCGAGGGGGAACGGCGGTTGGAGACCCCGATGTGTGACCGGAGCGGATTCCCGGCGGGACATCCGCTGTCCGACACGGTCACGCGCCGCGGCGCCGGCTCCGTGGTCAGCTCGTCCACCGTCACCGGCGGCGGCCACGGCCGGTGGACCCGCCTCGACAAGCTCGCCGTCCCGACGCAGATCGCCGCCTGGCTGCGCGACACCCGCGCCGTCGGCTACGACCAGCAGCACGCCGCCGCGGTCAACATGTGCGACGTCCTCACCAAGGCGCTGCTCGACTTCACCTCCCAGGCCGTCTACCTCGACGGCTGCGCGCCCGACCTGACCCCGTCCAACGTGTGGGTGCGCCGCGACGGCGCGGCCATCGTCCAGGTGGCGCTCGGCCACGGCACCGCCGCCGTCATCGGCGACCGCCCGGCCGCCGACCACCCCGACGCCGTGGTCGTCGCCGACGCGGCCGCGCTCGACGCCTGGGTCGCCGGCCGCATCGCCGCCGCGTTCACCCCGGTGTTCACCGCCATCCACGACCAGACCCGCATGGGCCTGCGCGTCATGTGGGGCCGGGTCGCCGACCTGCTGCACGCCCAGATGCTGCGCGCCGCCAAGGACAGCGGCTACGACACCGGCATCGCGTGGCGCCGCGCCGAGCGGCTCACCGACGCCATCGCCCACGCCGTGCCCAAGATGAGCTTCCGGCCGCGGCCGTTCCCCGTCCAGGGCTTCGACCGCGCCGGCGGCGACTGGGACGGCACCTGGCTGGTGTTCGGCACCTGCTGCTTCCGCTACAAGGCCGACCCCGCGCGCGGCTTCTGCAACGTCTGCCCGCTGATCAGCGACGCCGGGCGCAGCTTCGCGTGGATGGACACGGCGCCGCCCGCGCCACGCATCGCCGCCGCGCCCTGACCCCCGCGGAAATGTCGGTACCGGCCGTTACCGTGGCGGCTCGTACCTGTTCACGAGGGGGAGCACATGGCCGTCCAGTGGAAGCTCGTCGTCGACTGCGCCGACGCGAACCGGCTCGCCGCGTTCTGGGCCGAGGCCCTCGGCTACGTCATGGAGGACCACAGCGCGCTGATCGCGCGGCTGCGCGGTTTCGGCGCGCTCACCGACGCCGACGTCACGACCGTCGGCGGCCGCGCCGCGTTCGCGGAGCTGGCCGCCGTGCGCCACCCCGACGACCCGCACGACCCCGAGTCCGACACGGGCCTCGGCCGCCGCATCCTCTTCCAGGCCGTCCCCGAGCCCAAGGCCGTGAAGAACCGGATGCACATCGACCTCCACATCGGCCCCGACGGGCGAGACGCCGAGGTCGAGCGGCTGGAGTCCCGCGGCGCCACCGTGCTTGCCGTCGTCCAGGAGCGCGGGAGCCACCACGTGACCATGGCCGACCCCGAGGGCAACGAGTTCGACGTGCAATGACCGGAGAATTTTTCCGGGAAGGCCCCCCGGTGATGTCGAGGACGGCCGTACGGCTCCGACCCGATGATGAACGCGGGCCGCACCACGGCGCGCCGCCGGAGAGGAAACCGAGATGAAGTACCTGCTGATGATCTACGGCAACCAGGAGAAGTGGGACACCCTGGGCGCCGGCGAGTCCTGGCCCGACGAGATCGCCAAGGTCGACGCCTTCAACACGAAGTACGCCGCGAGCGGCGAACTGCTCGGGGCGTACGGCCTGGCCGACGCGGTCAACGCCCGCCTCGTCCGCCGCGCGGCCGGTGCGCCCGCCGTCACCGACGGGCCGTACCTGGAGACCAAGGAGTACATGGCGAGCTTCTACCTGGTCGACTGCGCCGACGAGGCGCGCGCCATGGAGATCGCCGCCGACTTCCCGTTCGCCGACACCGAGCCCGTCGAGGTCTGGCCCATCATGCACGAGGCACCCCAGAACCCGTGAGCCCACGGCCCGCGGACGAGGCGGACGCGCCGCCGGGCGACGCCGCCGTACGCGTGGAGGACCTGCTGCGCTCGCTCGCGCCGCGGGTCCTCACCACGCTCGTGCGCCGCTACGGGCAGTTCGACGCCTGCGAGGACGCCTGCCAGGAGGCGCTGCTCGCCGCCGCGCTCCAGTGGCCCGCCGAGGGGGTGCCCGCGAACCCGCGCGGCTGGCTTGTCGCGGTCGGCGCGCGCAAGCTCGTCGACCAGGTGCGCGGCGAGCACGCCAGGCGCCGCCGCGAGGACCACGTCATGCTGGCCACACCGCAGTCCGAGCGGGTCGGGCGCCCCGCCGACGCCGAGTCGCCCACCGACCGCGACGACTCCCTGGCCCTGCTGTTCCTGTGCTGCCACCCCGACCTCTCGGCCCCCAGCCGCGTCGCCCTCACGCTGCGCGCCGTCGGCGGCCTGACCACCGCCCAGATCGCCGCCGCGTTCCTGGTGCCCGAGGCCACCATGGCCCAGCGCATCAGCCGCGCCAAGCAGACCATCCGCACCGCCGCGCCGCTGCGCATGCCCGGCGACCACGACGCGCCCGGCGGCCACGCCGCGCGGCTGCGCGAGGTGCGCCACGTGCTCTACCTCGTCTTCAACGAGGGCTACACCTCAAGCGGCGGCGACGCCCTCACCGCGCCCGAGCTGTCCGCCGAGGCCATCCGCCTCACCCGCTGGCTGCACCGCCTCGTGCCGGACGACCCGGAGACCGCCGCGCTGCTCGCCCTCATGCTCCTCACCGACGCCCGCCGCCCCGCGCGTACGGGCCCCGGCGGCGACCTCGTCCCGCTGGCCGAGCAGGACCGCGCCCGGTGGGACCACGCGCTCATCGCCGAGGGGGTCGCCCTGGTCACCGCCGCGCTGCCGCACGGCGCCGCCGGCCCGTACCAGGTGCAGGCGGCCATCGCGGCCGTCCACGACGAGGCCCCCGACGTGGAGTCCACCGACTGGCCGCAGATCCTCGCCCTGTACGACGTCCTGGGCCGCCTCGAGCCCAACCCGATGGTCACCTTGAACCGCGCGGTGGCCCTCGCCATGGTCCACGGCCCCGCCGCCGGCCTGGCCGCCCTCGACGCCCTGTCCGCCGACCCCCGCATGGCCACCCACCACCGCCTCCTGGCCACCCGCGCCCACCTCCTGGAACTCCAGGCCGACCCGGAGTCCCTGGCGTCCGCCGCCGCGTCCTACCGCGAGGCGGCCCGCCGTACGACCAGCACCCCCGAACGCCGCTACCTCACCCGCCGCGCCGCCCGCCTCGCCGCCGACGACCCGGCGGACCCTCCCGCATAAGGCGGATCAGACCCCCAGCTCGGCGGCCAGGCGCCGCAGGTAGCCCGCGAACCGCTCCCGGTCCTCGGCGCTCCACTGCGCCGTGAGGCCGTCGTACGCCGCCCGCTGCCAGTCGCGCGCCCCGTCCAGCAGCCGCCGCCCCTCGGCGGTCAGCCGCAGCGACGCGCGCCGCCGGTCCTGCGGCGCCACCGCGCGGACGAGGTAGCCCGCCGCGACCGCGTCGCGCACGATCCGGCTGGCCCCGGAGTGGTCGAGGCCGAGCTGGTGCGCGACCGTCGCCACGGTGGCCTCCGCGCCGCCGCCCTCGGCCGTGCGCACCGCCTCCACGGCCAGGATGTGCTGGACGTGCCGCATCTCGCCGGTCAGCTCGTGCGACGCCTGCGCGCTCCACCGCCGCGACCAGTACCGCACCAGCCGGAACAGCGCCGGCCCGCCGTCGGCCCCGGACTCCACCTCGTTCGCCACGCCCCGATCGTATCGCGTGCGAAACGCATGTATATTCGTATGCGAATCGCACACATTACGAGCAGGGGAGCGCCATGCCCATCACGCTGAACCACACCATCGTCCCCGCCACCGACAAGCGGGAGTCCGCGCGCTTCCTCGCCGCCCTCCTCGGCCTGCGCGTCGCCCCGCCCGCGGGCCCGTTCGCCCCGGTGCGGATCAACCCCGACCTCACCCTCGACTTCGACGACCGCGGCACCGTCGCCCCCGGCCACTACGCGTTCCTCGTGGACGACGCGACGTTCGACGCCGTCCTGGCCCGCCTGGCCGCCGACCCGGCCAGTACGTACGGCTCGGGCCCGGAGCACGGCTGGGACCGCGCGACCAACCACCTCGGCGGCGGCCGCGGCGTCTACGTCCGCGACCCCGACGGCCACAGCTACGAGCTCTTCACCGCCGTGCCCGCGGAGCCCGTCACGGGGTGATGACGAGCTTGCCCGCGGCGTGGCCCGTGCGGCTGGCGTCGAAGGCCTCGCCCACGCCCTCCAGCGGGAACGTGCGCTCGACCTCGACCGTCAGGGCGCCCTCGTCGGCGATCGCGGCCAGCTCGGCGAGCTTCGCGCCGTCCGGGCGCACCCAGATCCAGTGGCCGCCGTGCTGCTCCACGGTGTGGTCGGCGACCGAGGCGTGCCGCCCGCCCGGGGCGAGCACGCTCAGCGTGACGTCCAGGTTGCCGCCGGTGAAGTCGGCCACCGCGGTGATCCCGTCCGGGGCCATCGCGCGCACGCGCTCGGCCAGCCCGTCGCCGTACGCGACCGGCTCGCCGCCCAGCGCCCGCACCCGCGCGTCGTTGCGCGGCGAGCACGTCCCGATCACCCGCGCCCCCCGGTACGCCGCGAGCTGCACCCCCAGGTGGCCGACCCCGCCGGACGCGCCGTGCACCAGCACCACGTCGCCCGGCCCGACGCCCAGCCGGTCCAGCGTGCGCTGCGCGGTCATCCCGGCCAGCGGCAGCCCGCCGGCCTGCGCCCAGTCGAGCGCCGCGGGCCTGCGCGCCGCCGCGGACGCGGCCACCGAGACATACTGCGCGAACGTGCCCGCGCGTACGACGTCCTTGCGGGCGTAGGCCATGACCTCGTCGCCGGGCGCGAACTCCGGGGTGTCCGGCCCGGTCGCCCGCACCACGCCGGCGACGTCCCAGCCGGGGATGACCGGGAACCAGGTGTTCATCATGCCGTCGAGGCCCCCGGCCATGACCTTCCAGTCGACGGGGTTCACCCCGGCCGCGCGGACCTCGACGAGCGCCTCGCCGGGCCCCACCTTCGGGTCGTCGACCACGCCGACCTCCAAGCGCGAGTTGTCGGCGGCGTATGAGTCATAGGTGACGGCGCGCACGGCCGCCCTCCCTTCGTCGCGGATAGCCCCAGACGCTCACTCTAGGTAGTGGTCGTGACGCCGCCGTCGGCGCCCCGCCGGGTGACCGTACGGGTGACGTCCGGCCGGTCCGCCACGCCCGCGCGCAGGGCCACGCCGTGGCCGGGGGAGCGTGGCACCTCCACGTGGCCGTCCGCGATCTCCGGCAGCCCGGTGACCAGGTCGGCGTACCAGGTGCGCAGGAACGCGCGCACGGTCTCCTGGATCAGCCCGTTCGGCTGGCTGGCGGTCAGGTGCACGCACGCGGCCAGCGACGCCGGGCCCGTGCAGTCGTGCGGCGCCACCGGCACGGCGTAGCCGTCGGCCAGCGCGGCCACCTTCCGCGCCTCGGTCACCCCGCCGGTCCACTGGACGTCCACCGTCACGACGTCGACGGCGCCGGCGGCCAGCAGCGGCGCGAACTGCCGCCGCCCCACGCGGGTCTCGCCGGTCGCGATCGGCGCGTCGGTGTCGCGGGACAGCAGCGCCAGCGCGTCCACCGCGTCCGGCCGGATCGGGTCCTCCACCCAGTACGGCCGCAGCGGCGCCAGCGCGTTCATGATCTTCGTCGCGGCCGGCCGCTGCCACAGGCCGTGCAGCTCCACCATGACGTCCATGTCGAACCCCAGCTCGGCGCGGATCGCCTCCACCACGCCCACGCCGTACGCCAGCTCCTCGCGACCGATGGCCGTGCCGCCGGTCGCCTCCGCGGCCGGGTCGAACGGCCACACCTTCATCGCCCGCAGCCCCTCGTCGTACAGCTCGCGGGCCAGCCGCGCCGGGTCGTTGAGGAACGCGTACAGGTCGTCAAGCGGGTCCGGCGCGCCGTCCGGCAGCCCCCAGTTCGCCGCGACCTGCCGCGTCGAGCCCTTGACGTAACCGGGCCCGGCGCACGTGTTGTACACCGGCAGCCGAGTGCGCACCGGCCCGCCGAGCAGCTCGCACAACGGCAGCCCGGACCGCTTGCCCAGCAGGTCCCACAGCGCGATGTCCACGGCCCCGTTCGCGCGCGTCTCCACGCCCGCGCCCGCGTAGCCGGTGTAGGACGCCAGCACCCCCGCGACCCGCTCCGGCGCGGCGTCGTCCAGGCCGAGCAGGACGGGCGCGGCGTCGGTGTGCAGGTGCCGCTCGACGCTGCGCGCGGCGAAGAACGCCTCACCCAGCCCGGTGCGCCCGTCCTCGTCGTGCAGGAGCACGAACAACACGTTCGGCTGGTCGTGCGGCCGCACCGTCTCCACAGCGGCGATCTTCACGGATCCTCCAAGCACTCGGCGACGCCTACGACCCGACCGTACGGCCGCCCGCCGCGTCAAGATCACCCAGGTCCGCCGTATTTACGAAACCCGAGTTGCGTAATGGGGCCCGGCGGCGTACGGTTCCCATATACGAAACTTGAGTAGCGGAATTCGAGGGGGTGCGGAGATGGCGGAGGCCCGGCGCGGGAGGCCCCGCGACAGCGGTGTCGACGAACGGGTGCTGCGCGCGGCCACCGAACAGCTCCTCGCGCACGGCTACGGCGGCCTGTCCACCGACGCCGTGGCCGAGCGGGCCGGGGTCGCGAAGACCACGCTCTACCGCCGCTGGCCCACCAAGGACCACCTCGCCGTCGCCGTCGTCGCCCGGCTGCAGAACGAGGACGAGATCACCGACACCGGCGACATCCGCCGCGACCTCGCCGCGTACGTGGCGAAGATCGCCGCGGCGCTGGACCGCATGCGCCGCGCCGGGCGGCCGGGCGGCGCGCGCGACCGGTCCTCCGGGTCCGTCGGCGAGCTGGTCGCCGCCGCCGCCCGCCACGACGACATCGCCGACCTCGAACACCGCATGTACGAACGCCGCAACGCCCTCGCCCACGCGCTGATCGACGCCGCACGCGCGCGCGGCGAGCTGCGCGCGGACACCGACCCGGAGGTGCTGCTCGACCAGCTCGCCGGGGCGCTGTACTACCGCGTGCTGATCACCGGCCGCCCCATCGGCTCGGCCTACACCACGCGCCTCGTCGCCGCCGCACTCGACGGCGCGCTCGCCCGACCACCGCGAAGGAGCCCGTCATGACCCTCGTCGACCCGAAGACCGCCGTGATCCGCCACGCCGACGCCGAGGTGCTCGGCGGCCCGCCCAGCACCGGCCGCTTGCTGCTCGACTCCGGCTCCACCGGCGGCGCGCTGGCCGCCGTCCGCATCACCTTGGGCAGCGGCGCCGACGGCGCCGTCCCGCACCAGCACTACACCGCGTCGGAGATGTTCTTCGTCCTCGACGGGTCCGTACGGGTCCTGTCCGGCGAGGACATCCTGACGCTCGGCACCGGCGACATGGCCGTGGTGCCGCCGAACACCGACCACGCCTTCGCCGCCGCGCCCGGCTCCCCGGCGGACCTTCTCATCGTCGTCACCCCGGGATTCGAGCGATTCGGCTACTTCCGGCTGCTGGAGAAGCTGAAGCAGGGCGAGGCCACCCTGGACGAGCTGCTCGCGAGCCAGGACGCGTACGACAACCACTTCGTGGACAGCCCCGCCTGGCGCCGGTCACAGCAGTGACGCGAAGAACTCCCTGACCGGGGCGAGCACGCCCATGCCGTTGTGCGCCACCCCGGGCACCAGGTCGAACCGCACGGCGATGCCGTTCCGCTCGAAGTCCTCCCGCAGGGTGCGCAGCCGCTCGATCCGCGTACGGCCGGCCTTCTCCGCGCCGTCCATCCAGTTGCTGTCGCCGGGGTTGTTGATCTCCCACGTCTCGACGTCCTCGGCGCCGACGACCATCTGCACGGGCACCCGGCGCAGCGCGGCGAGGTCGATCTCCGTGCCGAACCGCTCGGCGAAGCCGCCGGTGCCCAGCCACCACGGCTGGTCGTCGTCCAGCCGGGTGATCCGCCCCGGCGCGCCGATCGAGACCCCGGCGAGCCGGTCCGGGTGCAGGTAGAAGAACCGGTGCGCGAACTGGCCGCCGCCGGAGAACCCCTGGAGCAGGAACCGCGCGCCGTCCAGGCCGTACCGCTCGGCGACCTCGTCCACGATCGCCAGCAGGATCCGGTCGAAGCGGATGCCGTGGTACTCGATGAACTTGAAGTTGTGCAGGTCGTCGGGGTCGTCGATGCCGGCGGGGAAGATCGGCGCGAGCACCGCGCAGCCGTGCTCCTCCGCGAACCCGGCGAACGCGTCCCGGTACTGCGGCCCGGACCGCCCGGTGCCGTGCACGATCACCGCGAGCGGCAGCGGCCGCTCCGCCGTACGGTGCGCCTCCGGGAGGTACACGCAGTAGTGGAAACGCTGGTCGGCGGCGGCCGCGAAGATCGGGGTGGCGCCGGAGTGGTAGAACCCGCGCGGGTCTTTGACGTGCGACATGCGCCCAAGATCAGCAGCGTGGACGGACGCACGGCAAGGTGATTGCCGCGCCCGCGTCAACCGTCGGCGGCCGGGGCCGCGTCACCGCCAGAGCGCGGCGATGAGGTCGGGGCCGATGGCCATGACGGCGCCGTCGTCCAGTTCGTAGAACACCAGGCGTCCTTCGCGGCTCGTACGGACCAGGCCCGCCTCGCGCAGCCGCCGCAGGTGCCGCGACACCTGGGGTTCGGACATGCCGGTGTAGTTCGCGAGGTCGACGGTGGTGCGGCGGCCGCGCAGCAGGGCGCGCGAGAGCTGCATGCGGCCCGGGTCCGACAGCGCCCGCAGCCGCCGGTTCACCTCGTCGAACGGCGTCTCGCGCGGGCCGCCGGCGGCGTACTGGATCACGATCGGCAGCCCGCGCGCGTGCTTGATCACCACGTGCGGCCCGACGTGCGCGGACGGCAGCAGCACCAGCGGGTCGTCGCCGACGCGCGCCATCGCCTGGTACAGCTTGTCGAACACCACGCGATGCGGTTCGCGCCGCTCCTGCGCGGTGACCGTCACGTCCGCGATCACCCCGAGCCCGCGCCGCCGCAGCTCACGCCGCCGCCGCTGGACGTCCTCATGCAGCCCCGCCCGTACGTTCCGCCATTCCGATTCGAAGGCGCGCTCCCCGAACGACCGCAGAAACGTCAGCAGCCCCGTACGGCACCCCTCCGGATCCGACGTCAACCGCTCGGCCAGCGCCAGCCGCCGCGCCGAGAACCGCCGCGCGTGCTCCAGGAACAGCGCCCGCGCCGCCGGGTCGTCCAGCACCCGGTCGTACGGCAACGACCGGTCACGATCGATGACCGCCTCGACACTCATCGCCACGAACGCCCGCACGGGGAGTTCGGCGATGGCCGCGATCTCCTCGCCCAGCCCCCGCTCACCGCCGTCGTCCAGCGGATAGAAGTACCGGGCCCGCAGGGACCCCCAAAGCGGCGCCCACCCAGCCGCCTCGTCCACCAGCCCCGGCTCCCCGCCCCGGACCCCGTCCACCCACCCCCGGCTGGCCGGATGATGCCCCGCCTCTTCAAGAGCGTGCAGAGCCGCACAAAGCTCCGCGAGCGGCGAAACCTGGACAAGACAGCGCTCGGTAGCCGCCCCCTCCAAGATCACCGTAATCGCCACCCGCGCCATGCTAGGCCCAACCCCCGAGCCTTCCCATTGCCACGCCCCCACTCGCGATATAACGTGTCGTTCACGATGTATCGCGTTTGCGAGGAGCTGTCATGCCGTCGAACACCGACAAGGGTTACCGGGGCGCTCCGATGGAGGGGCGTACGGCTCGGTGGTACGCCTCCAATACCGGGCGTGATCGTGCGCGCATCGAGGAGCAGGCCGGGGAGGTGCTCGCGTACGCGCCCGAGCGCGGGGACGTTCTGGAGATCGCTCCCGGGCCTGGCTACCTGTCCATCGCGCTCGCCAGGACCGGGCGGTACGCCGTCACCGGGGTGGACATCAGCGCGACGTTCGTGCAGATCGCCACTGAGCGGGCCGCCGCCGAGGGCGTGGACGTGGACTTCCGGCAGGGGAACGCGTCCGAGCTTCCGTACGGTGACGACAGCTTCGACTTCATCGTCTGCTGCGCGGCGTTCAAGAACTTCTCGCAGCCCGCTCGCGCGGTCGCGGAGATGCGGCGGGTGCTGCGGCCCGGCGGGCGGGCGCTGATCATCGACCTCCGGCCGGACGTCACGCGCGAGGCCGTGGACGCCGATGTCGCACGGATGCGGATGGGCGCGGTCAACCGGGTGGTCACGCGGTTCGTCCTCGGGCGCTGGCTGGCCAGGCGGGCGCACACGCGCGGCGAGTTCGCCGCGTACGCCACCGCCGCCGGGTTCGCGGCGCACGAGGTCCACGAGACGCCGATGTCGCTGGAGATCGTCCTCGACAAGTAGCGTTCCGGACATGACGGACGCCCGCTACCGCATCCTGCACCTCTCCGACACCCACCTCACCCCGTCCGGCATCGACATGGACGGCGTCGACGCGGCGGCGTCGCTGGAGCGCATCCTGTACGACGCCCGCCACGTGCCCGGCCTCGACCTCGTCGTCGTCAGCGGCGACATCGCCGACGACGGCTCCCGGGGCGGCTACCGCGCCGTACGGGAGCGGGTCGGGACGTTCGCGTCCGAACGCGGCATCCCCAGCGCGTACTGCACCGGCAACCACGACGACCGCGGGGCGTTCACCGCGGAACTCGGCACCGGCCACCACGCCCCGGACGGCACCGACCACGGCACGCTCCTCTCCGGCACCGGCGGCGAGCGTGCCGCCGTCAGTTCCGTACGCGGGCTGCGGGTGATCACCCTGGACTCACTGGTGCCCGGCTCCGGCCACGGCGTCATCGGGGACGCGCAGCTCACCTGGCTGCGCGGCGTGCTCGCGGAGCCGGCCGAGGACGGCTCGGTCGTGGTCTTCCACCATCCGCCGATCGCCCCGCCCGGCCTGGACGTGCTGCCCGCCCCGAGCCTCCGGGACGCCGACGCCCTCGCCGAGGCGCTGACCGGCACCGACGTGCGCGCCGTCCTCTGCGGCCACTACCACTTCCAGCTCACCGGCGCCGTGGCCGGCGTCCCCGTATGGGTCACCCCGGGCGTGGTCACCCGGGTCGACCTCACCACGCCGCCGCACCTGTACCGCGGGGTCCGCGGCGCGAGCGCCACCGTCGTCGACCTCGGCCCCGGCGCGCCCATGTTCCACACCATCTCCGCACGCGACCCCGCCTCCGGCACCCAGGTGTTCCTCGTCGACGTCGCCACCGACGCCGACCTGACCTCCGAGGAGCCCCCGGCCAGCGGCTGACCAGGCCGCCCCCGCGCCTCAGGGCCCCTCGACCTCCGCCAACCCCGTCGTACGGTCCAGCCGCAGCCACCGCGTGATGCCGAGATCCTCCAGGAACGGCACGTCATGGCTGGCCACGAGCAACGCCCCCTCGTACGCGGCCAGCGCCTGCGTGAGCTGCCGGACCGAGGCCAGATCCAGGTTGTTCGTCGGCTCGTCCAGCAGCAGCAACCGCGGCGGCGGCTCCGCCAGCAGGAGCGCCGCCAGGACCGCGCGGAAGCGTTCGCCGCCGGACAGCGTGCCCGCGAGCCGGTCCACGCGGTCGCCGCGGAACAGGAAGCGGGCCAGGCCGGACCGCACCTTCTGCGGCGTGGCCTGCGGGGCGAACCGGCGGACGTTCGCCAGGACGGACGCGTCGTCGTCGAGGACGTCCAGCCGCTGCGGCAGGTAGCGCAGCGCGCCGCCGCCGTCCTGGCCGGTCATGACGCTGACCTGGGCGCCTTCGAGCGGGCCGAGGTACGCCCCGGGGTCGGCGATCGCGCGCAGCAGCGTGGTCTTGCCCGCGCCGTTCGGTCCGAGCAGCGCGATCCGCTCCGGCCCGGTGACCTCGAGCTTCTCCAGCCGCCTGCCGGACTCCGGCTCCGCACCCCCGGGGAGCGTGACCCGCAGGACCGTACGCCCCGCCGGCACCCGCGTCTCCGGCAGCGCCACCCGGATCTCGGCGTCGTCCCGCACCGCCTCCTCCGCGTCGGACAACCGGTCGTTGGCGTCCGACAGTTTTTCCTGGTGCATGTTGCGGTGTTTCCCGGCGGACACCTGGGCCTGGCGCTTGCGCTCGCTCATGATGATCTTGGGCTCGCGCTTGTTCGCCTCCATCTTCTTGCCGTAGCGGACCCGGCGGTCCAGTTTCGTACGGGCCTCGATCAGCTCGCGCTTCTGCCGCTTGACGTCCGCCTCGGCGACCCGCACCATGCGCTCGGCCGCGTCACGCTCGGCGGCGAGGACCTCCTCGTACGCGGACAGGTTCCCGCCGTACGTGCGGATCTCGCCGCCGGACAGGTCGGCGATCTGGTCCACCCGGTCCAGCAGCGCGCGGTCGTGGCTGACCAGCAGGAGCACGCCCGGCCACGCGTCGACCGCGTCGTACAGGCGGCGCCGGGCGGCGAGGTCGAGGTTGTTGGTGGGCTCGTCGAGGAGCAGGACGTCCGGGGCGCGCAGCAGCAGTGCGGCGAGCCCCACCATGATCGTCTCGCCGCCGGACAGGGTGCCGACCGTACGGTCGAGGCCGACGTGGCCGAGGCCGAGGCGGTCCAACTCGGCGCGGGCGCGTTCCTCGACGTCCCAGGCGTCGCCGACCGCGGCGAAGTTGGCGTCGCTGACGTCGCCGGCCTCGATGGCCAGCAGCGCGGCGCGGGTCTCCGCGATGCCGAGCAGGTCGCTCACGGTGGCGGCGCCGCGCAGCGGGAGGTTCTGCGGCAGGTAGCCGACCTCGCCGGCGACGGTGACCGTCCCCGTACGCGGCGCCAGCTCCCCGGCGATCAGTTTGAGCAGCGTGGACTTGCCCGAGCCGTTGACGCCGATGAGGCCGGTGCGGCCGGGGGAGAAGGCGGCGTCGAGGTCCGTCAGCACCTCGGTGTCGTCGGGCCAGGCGAACGTGACGGCGTCGCAGACGATGGAATATGACATACGGGCGGCTCCCGTGGCACATGTCGAAATGGATCAGGACACGTGTGGGACACCGCGACATGAAAAAAGGCCGCGACGCGTGGGGTGAACCACTGAGGGTCGGCGCGCACCGGTGACGGGCGCGGTGTCCGAAGCCTCAGATCTCCAACGGTTCCCCAAACGACGACGGCAGGACGTGCTCAAGTGTACGGATTCAGCGTGCGGCCGCAACCGGATATTCCGCGCGGCGGCCCGGCTCGGGGGTGGGGGCGGTCCGGGCCGCCGCGCGGGGTCCCGGGGTCATCCCGCGGGGTCGGCGGGGGGAGTGTCCGCCTCGGTGAGGGCCGTGCGGATGGATTCCAGGGCGTGCGGGGCGAGGAGCAAAGTGAGGCGGTCGTCGGTGCCGAAGGTGAGTTCGTAGCCGCCTGTGGTGCCGTCGCGGACGCATTTCACGAGCGCGTCTGAGGGGATCTCCGTCCACGCCCGGGTGCGAATGTCGTCGTCACTGGTGAACATGGTCATCGTGAACTCCGTGCCGTATTTGTGTTCCCATGAATTCCCACCCGACCCTGCCACGGCATCGCTACCGTGTGTGGTGATGGGACCGGGCACGCTTAAGCTGTCCGGTTGAAACAGGACGCGGAGTGACGTCATGGGCGGACGCGCAGATTTCGGGCAAGCGATCAAGCAGCTTCGCGAAGCTGCCGGGATGACGCAAAAGGAGCTCGGCGCCGCACTCGGCTACGCTACCGACTCCGTCCGCCATTACGAGGGCGGCCGCCGCACCCCACCCCCGGAGCTCGGCCCCAAGCTCGACCACTATTTCAAACTTCCCGCCCCGATCATGACGCTTCTGTGCGAGAAAGCCCAGACGGACATGACAACACTTGGCGAGCTGAAGGAACACGAACAGCGCGCCAGCAGAATCCGCATCTGGGAAAGTCGCCACGTGCCTGGACTTCTACAGACCGAGGCGTATGCGCGAGCGATTCTTCGCGACGAAAAGCTCTTGGAGGATCGCCTAAAGCGCCAGAGGATCCTCAGCAGCGACGGACCTTCTGTGCGCGTGGTGATTGATGAGTCTGTCCTCTACCGGCGGGTGGGAACGCTCGCGGAATTCCGTGATCAGCTAGAGCACCTGATCGCGCCGGATCGGACGTGGACGATCCAGGTCGTTCCGTTCGTGTCCGGCGTTCATCCGGGGTTTCGGGGTTCGCTTTGGGTTCTCGAATTTGATGACGCAATGCCGGTTGCATACGTAGAGGGCAATCGGATTGCGACGCTCCTCGATCGACCCGCGATCGTTGGGGAGGTCCGTGATGACTTCGATGAGATTCAGGGCCTAGCGTTGCCTCCGGATGTATCAGAAGAGATGATCGCTGCGGTGATCGCGGACCTTCCGGAGGACTGATCATGCTTACGGCGTGGCGAAAGTCGAGCTTCAGTGACGGTGGGACGCACGCGAACTGCGTGGAAGTTGGCCTCTCCGAGGGGCTGACCTGGCAGAAGTCGAGCTATAGCGAGGGCGCTCAGGGTCAGTGCGTGGAAGTCGGTGTGGGTAAGCGGGTGATCGGCGTCCGGGACACCAAGGACCGGGACGGTGGCACCTTGGTGGTCTCCCGGGCGGCGTTCCGGGGGCTGGTGGCGCTGGCGCGGCGTTAGGACGGCTGGACCTCGTCGAAGACGGCGATCGCTTCGGCGGGGTCCGGGCTCACCAGGCGTTCCAGACCCGCCGTCGTGATCTCCGCCCATTTGCCGGCCCGTGGCCACATCCGTTCCTCGAATGCGCGGACGGCCTCGTCCAGATCCCCATGCCCGGCGACGGACTCGGCGAGCTCGGCGCCCTCCAGCATCGCGAGGTTCGCGCCCACCCCCAGCGGCGGCATCAGATGGGCCGCGTCGCCCAGCAGCGTCACCCCGGAGACATGCGCCCAGGTGTGGGACACCGGGAGCGTGTAGAGCGGCCGGTGGACGAAAGCCGTGCCGTGGCGGAGGAGGTCGAGGATGGGAGCGGCCCAGCCGTCGAACATGGCCAGCAGGCGCGATCGCACGGCCGCGGCGTCGGCCATGTCCAGGTCCGCGTTCCAGTCCACCGGCGCGCGGAACTTGGTGTACACCTTCACGTGGCCGCCGCTGTTGCGCTGCGCGACGATGCTCCGGTTCGCCCCGTACACCGCCACGGACCCGTCGCCGATCAACCGGGCGAGGTCGGGGTGGCGGGTGTCGACGTCGTCGAGTGAGGTCTCGGTCGAGGTGACGCCGGTGTAGTGCGGCGTCACCGGCGAGACCGCCGGGCGGACCCGGGACCACGCCCCGTCCGCGCCGACCACGAGGTCGAACGCCTCCTGCCGCCCGTCCGCGAAGTGCACCCGTACGCCGTCGCGGGTCCCCGGCACCACCTGCGTCACGCCCCGGCCCCACTGGACGTCGAGCGGGCCGAGCAGCAGGTCGCGGAGGTGCCCGCGGTCGATCTCGGGATTGGCCCGCTCGTCCGGACGGGGCCGCCAGTCGCGCAGGACGGTGCCGTCCGCGTCGAGGATGCGCATGGCCTGCCCCTCGGGACGGGACAGCGCCGCGAACCCCGTCAGTAGCCCGGCTTTCTCCAGCGCGAGCTGGCCCAGGCCTTTGTGCAGGTCCAGCGTGCCGCCCGGGGGGCGGGCGTCGCGGGCGGGATCGCGTTCGAGGACGGCGACGGGGTGGCCGTGGCGGTGCAGGACGCGGGCGAAGGTCAGGCCGGCGGGGCCGCTTCCGACCACGGCGATACGATGTCTCATAGTGATACACTGTATCGCACGGGTACGACGTACGGCGCGATACGCTCCGCACCGGAGGTGAGGCGTGATGGCGCGTGAGGAGACCGTGGTGTGGGAGCGGCCCGAGCCGCCGCGGCGCGCGGCGCCCAGCGAGCTGAGCCGCGAGCGCATCGTGGCGGCCGCGCTCGCGCTGGCGGACGCCGACGGCCTGGCCGCGGTGTCGCTGCGCAAGGTCGCCGCCGAGCTGGACGCCGGGCCGATGCGCCTCTACCGCTACGTCGCCACCAAGGACGAGCTGCTCGACCTCATGATCGACGCGGTGTACGGCGAGATCTCCACCCGCCGCCCGCCCGGCGCCGACTGGCGCGCCGCGCTGCGCGCCCTGGCCACCCGCACCCGCCGTGCCGCGCTGCACCACGAATGGTTCGCCGACCTCCTCGGCGGCCGCACCCACCTCGGCCCGAACGCCCTGGCCCACGGGGAGGCCACGCTGTCCGCGGTGTACGGCGCCCCCGGCTTCGGCGACGCCGACGCGGCGCAGGAGGCGGCGGGCGCGCTGAACGCGTACGTGGTGGGCGCCCTCCGCCGCGAGGTAGCCGAACGCCGCGCCGAACGCGCGACTGGCCTGGACAAACACGCCTGGCAACGCGCCGCGGGCCCGTACCTGACCCGCGCCCTGTCCACCGGCCGGTACCCGACGCTGTCCACGGTCGTCCACGACGCGGCGCACCCGAGCCCGGAGGCCATCTTCACCGCGGGCCTCGACCTGGTCCTGGACGGGGTGGCCGCGCGGCACTCGGCGTAGGCGGCGGGGGAGCGGCTCGCGGGGGAGCGGGCCTTGGGCGGCGGGGGGGGGCGCGTTCGCGGGGGTGCGGGCTTCGGGCGGCCGGGGGCGCGTTCGCGGGGGCGGGCCGGGTTCGGCATAATTCGCGGCCGGGCGAGACCGAGGGGGCAGGGATGGACACTGGCGACCGCGCGGCCATGATGGGCCGCATCGAGGCCGCGACCGTACGATTCCTCGACACCGTACGCGCGCTGCCGGAGTCCGAGGCGCACGAGCCGTCCCTGCTGCCCGGCTGGTCGCGCGGCCACGTGATCACCCACGTGGCGCGCAGCGGCGACGCCCTGCGCGAGCTGATGGCCGGTGCCCGCACGGGCGTCCCCGCGTACGGCTACGCCAGCGCCGAGGCCCGCGAGGCGGACATCACCACCGGCGCGCGCCGCCCGGTAGCCGAGCAGCTCACGGACGTCATCGCCTCCGCCGAGTCCTTCGCCACCGAGGCCGCCGCCATGACGGACGAGTTCGCGGACACCCCCGTACGCGTCATGGCGTACGCCGAGTTCCCCGCGTCCGAGTGCCTCCTCCGCCGCCTGGTCGAACTCGAACTCCACCACGTCGACCTGGGCCTGTCGTACAAGGTCGCGGACTGGCCGGTGGATTTCGCCACCCTCGACCTCCACGAGCCCATGCGCACCCAGCGCGCGGACCGCCGGTGACGGACCCGGGCGCGGCCCCCGCGCCACCGCCGACGCCGTCCGCCACGGCGTAGACGCGGGCACGAACCTGCTGCCCCCTGGCGGCTCCCGGCGCCCGCAGGGAGGCCGCGTCTCCCCGGCCCGCATCCCGGAAATGCAGTGGCTCCCGGCGCCCGCAGGGAGGCCGCGTCTCCCCGGCCCGCATCCCGGAAATGCAGCGGCTCCCGGAAAAGGCAGCGGCCTCGCCTCGCCCGCAGAAAGGCCGCGCTGCGCGCGACTGCCCTCCGCGTCCTCAGTGCTGCGGCTCCTTCGCTGGGCCGCGAGGCTGCCGCCCTTCGTGCACCGGGCACGGCGGCCCCTCAGCTCGGCGATTCCACAGCGGCGAGCCTGACGCCGCGCCCCGTCCCGTGGCGGAAGAGGCTGCCGCCCGCGCTCACCCCGCAACCCGGCCGGGCAAGGGCGGCAGCCTCGCGGCCCAACCCCGGAACCCCGTACGCAAGGTCGCGGGGGGTCAGTCGCGCGCAGCGCGGCCTTCATCGCGAAGGCCCCGCCCAGACTCCCGGGCGCGGCAGCCCCGCGCCCGGGGGCCTCCGTACGGAAAAGGCCGCGCTGCGCGCGCAGACCCCCGCGCCCTCAGTGCTGCGGCTTCTTCGCTGGGCCGCGAGGCTGCCGCCCTGCGGCAACCGGCTCGGGTACCCCGGCCCGGCGATTCCAAAGCCGTGCGCCGTCCCGTAGCGGCCAGGAAGACGCTGTCGCCCGCTCACCGCGACCCGGTCGGGCAAGGGCGGTAGCCTCGCGGCCCAGCCCCGGAATCCGGTACGCAGGGTCGCGGGAGGTCAGTCGCGCGCTGCGCGGCCTTTGTCGCGGTGGCCCCCGCGACCTCACCCCGGCCCCTGCGCGCGGCAGCCCTGCGCCCCGAGCGGCCGTGCGGAAAAGGCCGCGCTGCGCGCGACTGCCCTCCGCGTCCTCAGTGCTGCGGCTTCTTCGCTGGGCCGCGAGGCTGCAGCCCTGCGGCAACCGGCTCGGGTTCCCTCGGCGCAGCGATTCCAAAGCCGTGAGCCGTCCCGTAGCGGCCAGGAAAGACGCTGCCACCCGCGCTCACCCCGCAAACCCGGGCCGGGCAAGGGCGGCAGCCTCGCGGCCCAACCCCGGAATCCGGTACGCAGGGTCGCGGGGGGTCAGTCGCGCGGAGCGCGGCCTTTATCGCGAAGGCTGCCGCGCCCCACCAAGGCCCCTGCGCGCGGCGCGAGCTTGACGCCGCGATCCGTCCCGTCACGGCCCGAGGGACGCTGCCGCCCGCGCTCACCCCGCGACCCGGCCGGACAAGGGCGGCAGCCTCGCGGCCCAACCCGGAGCCCGATACGCAGGGTCGCGGGGGGTCAGTCGCGCGCAGCGCGGCCTTCATCGCGAAGCCTGCCACGCCCCCGCCCAGACCCCTGCGCGCGGCGCGAGCCTGACGCCGCGCCCCGTCCCGTCACGGCCCGAGGGACGCTGCCGCCCGCGCTTGCCCCCGGGACCCGGTCGGGCAAGGGCGGTAGCTTCGCGGCCCAACCCCGGAGCCCGGTGCGCAGGGTCGCGGGGGGTCAGTCGCGCGCAGCGCGGCCTTATCGCGAAGGCCCCGCCCAGACCCCTGCGCGCGGCGCGAGCCTGACGGCGCGCCCCGTCCCGTCACGGCCCGAGGGACGCTGCGCCCGCGCTTGCCCCCGCGACCCGGTCGGGCAAGGCGGCAGCTTCGCGGCCCAGCCCCGGAACCCGGTACGCAGGATCGCGGGAGGTCAGTCGCGCGCAGCGCGGCCTTTGTCGCCGCCCCGGACGCCGGTTGGCCGCATGCGGTCGTTACGGGCACACGAGGTTGCCCGGGTGGTCCAGCCACAGCGAGACGCCGTCGGGGGTGACCGTCAGGCCGTAGCGCTCCGGGCCGGGGCGCCCGTTGGCCAGCCACCACATGTACGCGGCGGACACCTCGTCCCACAGGTGCCGGTCGCCGTACTGGAGGACGTCGTACTCGGTGCGGTCCGGGTAGTAGTCGCAGGCCGCCCACGTGCCTTCGGTGCGGGCCAGCTCGTACATCATGAGGGAGAACTCCCCGTTGTCATCGTCGCGCGGGATCACGGTCGTGCCGGGCGCGTGGGCGGTGATGGCGAGTTCCAGGCCGGGACCGGCCGTGGCGATGGGGCGGGGGTCGATGCGGGTCCGGGACTCGGCCGCATCGCTCGCGTGATGAGTGGCCCAGCGCTGCGGGGTGCGCTGGTCGCGGAGCATCATGTAGCTGGCCGGGCCGTGCAGTGAGCCGATGGCGGTGCCGTCGCCCAGGACGGTGAGCCGGGCCTTGAGACCGTCGACGCCGGGCGTCCAGGGCAGCACGATCACCCCGCCGGGCCGGGTCTGCTCCACCCACGCGTATGGGATCTGGCTGACTCCGGCCGTGACGTGGACGCGGTCGTACGGCGCGCCGTCCGGCCATCCGGCCGCGCCGTCGCCGGTGATCAGGTGCGGGGCGCGTCCGGCGCGCTTCAGGTTGGCCGCGGCCTGGTCGGCGACGGCCGGGTCGACCTCGATGGAGGTGACGCGCGCGTCGCCGACCCGCGCGGACAGCAGACCGGGGGTCCACCCGGTGCCGGTGCCGATGTCCAGGACTCGGTCGTGGTCGTGGACGTCGAGGAGTTCGAGGAAAGCGGCGACGATGCCGGGGGCGGACAACGACGAGGTGGGGAGACCTTGACCGCTGGCGGGGTCGGTGGCGCCGTCGTCGGCCTGGGTGGTGATCGAGGTGTCGGAGTAGACGGCGTCCCACCAGCCGGGCTCGTCGGCGTCGCGGTCGATCGACCGTGGAGGGCCGCCGCCGGGATAGTCGGGGGTGGCCCAGCCGCGATCCGGCGCGAACAGGTGGCGGGGCACGGCGTGCAGGGCTTCGCGCCATTCGTCGCTGCTGAGGAGACCTTGAGCGGTCAGGTCGCCGACCAGCGTTTCGATCCGATGGCGGACGTCCATCAGGGGTGGCCTTTCTGGAGGAGGTCGGCGAAGGTCTGGGTGATCGGGAGGTCGGTCTCGGCGGCGAGCCAGCCCCACTCGCCGCACTGGTTGGTCTCCAGGAACACCCACCGGCCGTCCGGGGTCCGGATCAGGTCGGCGGCGCCGAAGACCAGGCCGAGGCGCCGATGCAGGGCGAGGAGCTTACCGCGCAGGTCAGGGGGCAGGTCGATCACTTCGTATCTGTGCGAGTCGTAATCCGAGCGCCAGTCGCCGCGGCCCTTCTCCGACGTCGTATGGATGGCGACGGCCAGGACCTCGTCGCCGATCACCATGACGCGCGCCTCGTACGCCTTGGCCACCTGCTCCTGGAGAAGGTGCGCGGTGGTTGCGAACCCGGGCTCCAGCATGCTGTCGATGTCTTCGATGGGCGTGGTGTACAGGACGCGCCTTTGTCCCTCGTCGTGGTGCCAGATCCCGGACATGGGCTTGTAGATGATCGGGCCGGTTCGCTCGGCCGCCCAGCGGTGCGCACGTTCTGGCTCGTTGCTGATGATCGTCTCGGGGACGCGTAGGTCGCACTCCACGGCGGCGGCGAGTTGGACGGGCTTGTACTCCGCGCGCGCCGCGGCCACCGGATCGTTGACCCACAGGCAGTCCTTGAGCGCCTGGAGCACGCCGCCGAATCCGATCCGGGCCTCCCCGTACGCGAACGCCCGTTCCGGGCCGGACAGGTCCTCGGCCACCTGGAACTGGTTGGGACGCCGGTAGTAGACGCTGCGCACGCCCTCAAGCTCGACGACCGTCTGCCCGGTCGCCAGGTCGGTCAACGCGCCCGCCCACGGCCCGTCGCCGCCGATCCCGGCGGTCATGCCGATGCGGGTGGGGAAGTCCGCGGGGGCGACCCGTACGGCGGGCACGCCACGACCGGCAAGCTCGGCCATGACGCGCACCGCCGTGGGGTCGTCCGCGTCCGTGAGGATCAGGACGGTCACTAATCCTTGCCCTTCTCCTCCGGCCCCCTGTTGTCAGTATTTGGTCCGGTACTGTATTCGCCCGTGTCCGCGTCGTGCCTGCCCGCGCGCGGGGCGGGCGGGGCAGTCAGGTACCGCAACCCCCACGGCCGCCGCGCCGAACGCGGCTCATCGACGCCGCCGGCGAGATCGCCGGAAGGGTCGAGCGGGAACACGTCGCCGACGCGGGCCAGGTGTCCGCGCGACTCGCCATCCGGCGAGTGGGTCAGCAGGTCGCGGTAATCCCCAGTGCTGGTCACGTCATCCCTCATTTCCTGGTCGGTGACGGGTTCGGGTCCTAGCTAAGCGACGCCTACCGGTGGCCGACAGTGACAATCCAGGAGCAGAGAGGAACACTTCCGACTCCCACGTGCTCGTACGTGCCGTACGTCGATGGGGACGCACCGGACGGATCGGCGAACACAAACCGCATCCTGTGCGCCATCGCGTTCAAGCGCGATGTCGAAGAGCTGTTCAACCCCGCCGTGGTCTGGACAGACTCCGCGGCCTGGGCTTTCCCCGCGACCGGGCCGGGCAAGGGCGGCAGCCTCGCGGCCCAACCCCGGAATCCGGTACGCAGGGTCGCGGGAGGTCAGTCGCGCGGAGCGCGGCCTTATCGCGGCAGCCCCGCGACCTCACCCCGACCCCTGCGCGCGGTAGCCCCGCGCCCCGGGGGCCGCCGTGCGAAAGGCCGCGCTGCGCGCGACTGCCCTCCGCGTCCTCAGTGGAGCGGCTCGTTCGCTGAGCCGCGAGGCTGTCGCCCTGGGGCAACCGGCTCGGGTGCCCCGGCCCGGCGATTCCAAAGCCGTGAGCCGTCCCGTCGCGGCCAGGAAGACGCTGTCGCCCGCGCTCACCGCGACCCGGTCGGGCAAGGCCGGGAGCCTCGCGGCCCAGCCCCGGAGCCCGGTGCGCAGGGTCTCGGTGGCCACCGCGACCTCACCCCGATCCCTGCGCGCGGCAGTCCCGCGCCCGGGGGCCGCCGTGCGCAGGGGTCGGGGTGCGCGCGACTGCCCTCCGCGTCCTCAGTGCTGCGGCTTCTTCGCTGGGCCGCGAGGCTGCCGCCCTGCGGCATCCGGCTCCGGTTCCCTCGGCGCAGCGATTGCGCTTGTCAGCCACGCGCCTGACGCCGTGCCCCGTCCGGTCACGGCCCGAGGGACGCTGCCGCCCGCGCTTGCCCCCGCGATTCGGTCGGGCAAGGGCGGTAGCTTCGCGGCTCAGCCCCGGAGTCCGGTGTGCAGGGTCGCGGGGGGTCAGTCGCGCGGAGCGCGGCCTTTGTCGCGGAGGCTGCCGCGCCCCCGCCCAGACCCGTGCGCGCTGCGCGAGCTTGACGCCGTGACCTGTCCCGTCACGGCCCGAGGGACGCTGCCGCCCGCGCTCACCCCGCGATCCGGTCGAATAAGGGCGGCAGCCTCGCGGCCCAACCCCGGTGCGCAGGGTCGCGGGGGGTCAGTCGCGCGCAGCGCGGCCTTTGTCTCGGCCCGGAGCGCGCCCCGCGCTGTGCGCGACAGCCCCCGCGTCCTCAGTGCTCGGCCCATCGCCGGGTCGGGGGCTGCCCCCGGGCCGGCAAGGGCGGTAGCCTCGCGGCCCAACCACGGAATCCGGTACGCAAGGTCGCGGGAAGTCAGTCGCGCGCAGCGCGGCCTTATCGCGGCCTGGGGCGCCGCCCCATACCCCGTATGGAACGGGGTCGCGCTGCGCGCGGCTGCCCCGGCGCCCTCGGCCGGGCCGCGAGGGGATGCCGGTACCGGCGTGAGCGGGGCGGCGGCTAGCGGAGGTGGCGGGTGAAGAAGTGGGCTGCGGCGGCGCCTGCGGATTCTGGGACGCCGGTGTGGCCGCCCATGTTGGCGTTCAGGCACTTCTCCTTGGAAGCGAAGGCGTCGAAGAGGTCCAGGGCCGCCTGGCGGTCGTTGCCTTCGTCGTCCCATTGCAACAGGACGTGCAACGGGATGGTGAGCCGGCGGGCGTCGTCGAAGGTGGCGCGGGGGACGAAGCTTCCGGCGAACAGGCCGGCGGCCGCGATGCGGGGGTCGACTACCGCCAGGCGGACGGCGATGGAGATCACCCCGCCTGAGTATCCGACGGGGCCGCTGATCTCGGGGAGCGAGAGTAGGGCGTCCATCGTGGCCTGCCACTCCGGGACCGCCCTCTCGACCAGGGGGAGGATGAGGCGGTCGATGATGTCGTCGGTTACCGGCTCGCCGGACTCCAGGGACCGGCGCAGGTCGGCGCGGGCCTGGTCGACGGCGGGCAGGCCCGGCCGGTCGCCGCTTCCGGGGAGCTCGATGGCGGCCGTGGCGAAGCCGTCCGCCGCGGAGTGCACGGCCCGGCCGACGAGCCGGGGCCGCATCCTGTCCAGTCCGCCGGGGTGGCCGAGCAGGATCAGCGGGGCCGGCGCGGACGCGGGCGTCCACAGGATGCCGGGGATCTCGCCGAGGGTGAACCCGCGCTCGAGGACGCCGTCGTCGAGACGCTGTTCGGAGGTGAATCGCATGGTCGTGCCTTTCGGGAGTGCGCGTGAGCGGCGCTCCCGGACGACCTATCGCCCGGCCGTGACCCCGGAGGGGAGCACCCATGTCGTTGCTGTGTTCACGGGTACCACCTCCTCGTTCTCTCGCACGGCCTCCAGAAAACTAGCAGCGGCCGCCGTGGACCGCCAACAGGTTTTCCTCACGCGGTGACCTGGGCGTTGTCGCGGTACAGGCGGGTGACGACGTCCTCGATGTCGGGCTCGTGGAGGGTGAGGTCGGCGATGTCGTGCGCGCGGGTGACCTCGGCGATCACCGACGCCGGGTTCGCGGTGAGCTCCAGCCACTGGCGCGGCCCCTCGACCCGGTGCGTACGGGCGCCGGGCACGTCGATGGGCGGCGCGGGCGCGGCCAGGTCGACGACCAGGGTGCGGCCCACCGGCGCCTGGGCGCGCAGCGCGTCGAGGCCGCCGTCGAAGGCCAGGCGGCCGTGGTCGATCACCATGACCCGGCGGCACAGGCGCTCCACGTCGCCGAGGTCGTGCGTGGTCAGCAGGATGGTGGTGCCGCGCTCGGCGTTGCGGGCCAGCAGGAACGCCCGGATCGTCGACTTGCTGATGACGTCGAGCCCGATCGTGGGCTCGTCCAGCACGAGCAGCGGCGGGTCGTGCAGCAGCGCGGCGGTGAGGTCGCCGCGCATGCGCTGGCCCAGGCTGAGCTGGCGTACGGGGGTGTCGATGAACGGCGCGAGGTCGAGCAGCTCGGTGAGCTCGGCCAGGCGGCGGGCGTGCGCCTGGGCGGGCACGCGGTAGAGGTGGCGGGTCAGCGCCAGGCTGTCGCGCAATGGGAGGTCCCACCACAGGGTCGTGCGCTGGCCGAACACCACGCCGATGCGCGCGGCCAGCCGGGTGCGCTGCCGCGCGGGCTCCAGCCCGGCCACGCGGGCGGTGCCGTGGGTGGGGGCGAGGATGCCGATCAGCATCTTCATCGTGGTCGACTTCCCGGCGCCGTTCGGCCCGAGGTAGCCGACGATCTCGCCGGGCGCGACGTCGAACGTGACGTCGCGGACGGCCGGGACCGTACGGCCCAGGGTGCTGCGGCGTTTGCGGCGTACGGTGAAGTCCTTCCCGAGGCCGTGGACGGAGATCAGTGGGTCGGGCATGGGTCAGCTCCCGGTGGATCGGTAGCGGCGCAGCCCCACACGCCAGACGAGCGCCGCCAGCGCGAACAGCACGGCGGCGACCACGGGCGGGGCGTAGCGGAGGACGGCGGGCAGGCCCAGGGGGTCCGGGCGGCCCAGGAGGTACAGGCCGGGCTGCCAGCTCACGAACGCCAGCGGCACGACGAACGTCACGGCGCGTACGACGTCGCGCCCGTAGATGGCCAGGGGGTACTCGGCGAGCGCCTGCCCGCCGTACGTCACCGAGTTGGCGACCTCGCCGGCCTCGGTGACGAAGAACTGCACGCAGGCGCCGATCACCCAGATCGACCCGCAGATCACCATCGCGGAGCAGACCAGCACCGGGACCGTGGCGATGCGGGCGGGCGTCCAGTGGATGCCGGCGTGGCCCAGGGCGTACGCGAGGGCGATCGCGCCGGGCACCACCTTGCCGAGGCGGCGCGGGGAGAACTCGTCGGTGGCGAGCTGGACCAGCGGCGACACCGGGCGTACGAGCATGGTGTCGAACGTGCCCCTGCGGATGTGGTTGCCGAGGCGCTCGACCGAGCCGAGGAGGAAGTCGGTGATGGTGAACGCGATCGCCGAGAGGCCGTAGAAGAGCAGGGCCTCGCGGATGCCGAACCCGGCGATGCGGCCCGCGTGGGCGAACACCACGAAGATCGCGCCCAGCTCGGCGGTGGCCGCGGCGAACGAGGCGATCGCGAACATGGCCAGCGACGCGGGGTACTGCGCCATGGCCGTGCACCAGGTCCAGGCGAGGCGCGGGTACGCGGTGAGGGCCCGGGGAGCCGGGTCGGCGTCAGCCACCGTGGACCACCACCCGGCGCGTGGCCCGCGCGGTGAGCGCCGCGCCGATCGCGA
The DNA here is from genome assembly GCA_036502625.1 of Streptosporangiaceae bacterium. Lineage (GTDB taxonomy): Bacteria > Actinomycetota > Actinomycetes > Streptosporangiales > Streptosporangiaceae > DASXYG01. The sequence continues at coordinate 11,967 of DASXYG010000107.1, read as the reverse complement.
GGAGTGCGGCGGCCCAGAGCGCCTGGTACGCGAGGGCGCCGGCGGTGCCGCCGGGGAGGTGGGTCTTCCCGAGGAGGATGTCAGCGGGCACCTGGACGAGGGCCGACCACGGGAGCGCGCGCATGACGTCCGCGACCGGCGTCGGGAACAGGACGAGGGGCAGGAGCATGCCCGCGCAGATCGGGCCGAGGATCCAGGCGGCGGCGTTGATGCCGCGGGTGTCGAGCACCCAGAAGCCGGCCAGGGAGTAGAGGTAGCGCAGGCCGAATCCGACCAGGGTCGCGAGGACGACCGCGGCGAGCACGGCGGCCCAGCGTACGGGGTCGTGGGGGAGGACGAGGGGGAAGACGAGGGCGCCGACCAGGAACGTGGGAAGGCTGCGGAAGGCGAACGCGAACGCCGCGCGGCCGAGGTCGTGCGCGAGCCACCAGGCGGTGAGGTGGGCGGGGCGCAGGAGGTCGACCGCGACGTCGCCCTCGCGGATGCGGTCGCCGAGGTCGAGCGGTGGGCCGAAGGTGGCCGCGGGCCCGATCATGGCCTGCGCGACGAACACCTGGGTGACCGCGTCGGCGGCGTCGAACCCCCCGATATGCGGCCGCGCGTGGAAGACGGCGAGCATCACCATGGCATTGATGAGCCCGAAGACGCTGTTCGTGAGCACCCCGGCAGCCGTAGCCGCCCGATAGGTGGAGTAGCGGCGCAGCCCACAGGCCAGCACCGCGAGATAGACCCGCACCGTGCCGTGTCTCCTTGTCAGAGGCGAATGAAAGGGGCACGGCCCTACGGACAACGCAGGTCCGGAACGCCAAAGCGAACCGCTAAGGCTAGCCCCGCCCCATGCGGTACGCCACCGAATTTCCACGCCCCTGGGGAAACCCGCGCCCCAAACCCAACCTCCGCCCCGCGTGCCCCCCGCGTGGCGTTCTCGCTGCGTTCTCGGGGTTGGGCCGTGAGGCTTGCGCCCTTGGCCTCGCGCGGTCTCGCCCCGTGCCCCGAGAGGCAGGGTCTGGACGCGTGGCCTCAGCCCCGTCCCGGGAGGCCGGGACGGGGCAGGTGATCGGGCTCGGGGCGGGACGCAAGGCAAGGCCGCGCTGCGCGCGACTGCCCCCCGCGTCCTCAGCGGGGCGTTCTCGGGGTTGGGCCGCGAGGCTGCGCCCTTGGCCACGCGGTCTCAACGCCTGCTTCCGGAGGCCGGGCCGGGCGGGTCTGGTCGGGTGGGCGGGGCTCGGGGCGGGGCGCAAGGCAAGGCCGCGCTGCGCGCGACTGCCCCCCGCGTTCTCAGCGGGGCGTTCTCGGGGTTGGGCCGCGAGGCTGCGCTCTTGGCCGCGCGGTCTCAACGCCTGCTTCCGGAGACCGGGCCGGGCCGGGCGGGTCGGTCGGGTGAGCGGGGCTCGGGGCGGGACGCAAGCCGAAGGCCGCGCTGCGCGCGACTGCCCCCCGCGTTCTCAGTGGGGCGTTCTCGGGGTTGGGCCGCGGGGCTGCGCCCTTGGGGCGGGCCGTGTGAGCCGTCCTCAGACCGGTGGGGTGCGGGATAGGAGGCCCGCCATGGTGTAGGCGGGGGAGTCGTCCAGGCGGTGGCGGGCCGCGTCGTACAGGCGGGTCGTTCGGGGGTCGGCGTGGCCTAGGAGATCTTGGACCTCGGTCAGAGTTCGGCCTGCGGCCAAGGCGAGGGTGGCTACCGTGTGGCGGGTGGAGTGGGGGACGAGTCTGGCGGCGTCTGGGACTCCCGCGCCTCGGGCGTGGAAGCGTACGAGGTTGGCCAGGTCGCGGGAGGTCAGGGGGCGGTCGCCGGGGTAACGCATGTGGGGGCAGGTGACGAAGACCGGGCCGGTCAGCTCGCCGGGGGCTACGGCGGCGCGGGTGGCGCGTACGGCGGTGTAGCGGTCGAGCATCTCGGCGGCGTACGGCACGAGCACCGCCTGGCGGGTGTGGCCGCCCTTGTTGCGGTACGCGAGCACGCGGTGGCCGGCGTTGACGCCGAGGTCGGGGAACCGGGCGTACAGCACCGCGCCGGAGCGGACGCCGGTGGTGAACAGGATGCGGAGGATCGCCGCGGACCGCAGCGCCGGCTCCGAGCCCAGGCGGTCGGCGCGCTCGGTGGCGTGGTCGAGGACCGCCACGACCTGGGCGGCGGTCAGGCTCGGCGTGGCGGACTCCTCGCGGCCGGTGTCGGCGCGGTCGACCAGCGCCACCGGGTTGCCGCCGACCGCGTCGTTGGCGGCCAGGTAGCGGTACCAGGACGAGACCGCGGACAGCCGCCGGTTCGCCGTACGGGGGGCGTCGCCCGAGGTGTCCACCCAGTCGTCGATGTCGGCGCGGCGGGCGCGCAGCGGGTCGAGGCCGTGCCGGTCGCAGTACGCCAGCCACAGGCCCAGGTCGCGGAAGTACGCCCGCCGCGTGTTCGCGGACCGGCGGCGCCGGAGCCACAGGTGCGTCAGGGCGCGTACGCCGTAGCGGCCGGTGTCGGCGACGGGCAAGGCGGGCAGCGTGGCCACGGACTCGGCGATCGCGACGGCGTCCCCGGGGTCGCCCGGCGCGTGCGCCGCGGCCGCGATCGCGTCCCCGGGGTCGCTCGCGACCGCGAGGGCAGGACCTGGCGCGTCGGTCATGGCGGCCCCCGGTGATCATGTACGGACGTCCTGATCGTAGCGGCGTGGAACGCCGCGGGGCGGTCTCCGCGGCGGCCGGAGAGCGGACGGTGGCGGGCCTGGTCCGGTGGGTCAGCGGGCCGTTGCGGTGAGGCGGTGGAGGGCTGTGCGGGCGGGCGGGCCCCAGGTGGGTTTGCCGCCGGGGCGGCCGTGGTGGCCGGCGTCGGCGACGAGGAGGGCGGCCAGGGCGCGGATGACCGCGCAGCCTCGGGCGCGGCGCAAGGTCGCGGCGTCGGCGGCACCGTAGGCGGCGTGGAAGCGGTCGATGGTGCCGTCCGGGAGGAGGGTCCAGGCGGCGGAGAGGTCGTACGCCGGGTCGCCCGCGCAGAGGTCGCCGAAGTCGATCACGCCGCAGAGGGCGCCGTCCGCCGTGAGGACGTTGGCCGGGTGCAGGTCGCCGTGGAGCCACATTGGCGGACCTGCCCAGTCGGGCGCGGCCACGGCGTCCTCCCAGACGGCGCGTACGGCGTCCGGGTCGGCGATCAGCCCCAGGTGAGAGACCTCGGCGAGCGCCTCCGCGAACGGCCCCGCATGGGCGGCCAGCGGCCCGCCCCGGTTGCGGCCGGTGGGCGCCCCCGAAGGGGCGGGCCGGTGCATCGCCGTCAGGAACCCGGCCAGGACGTCGGCCGTCGCGGGGTCCGTGGCGGGAACCCGGTCGGCGGGCTCGCCCGGCACCCAGGTGGTGACGATCCAGGGCCGCGGGAACGGCTCGGACGGCTCACCGAGCCGCTGCGGCACGGGCACCGGCAGCGGAAGCCGCGGCGCCAGCACCGGAACCCAGGCGTGCTCCTTGCGCAGCAGCTCGTCCGCGCTCGGTGTCGCCCACGGCAGCCGTACGGCGAGGTCGTCGCCGAGCCGCCACATCTGGCTGTCCCACCCGCGCGCACCGAACCGGACGGGACGGTCGGCCAGGTCGGGATGCTGCGCACGCAGCAGGCCCCGAACCAGCCCCGCCGTGATCTCAACCCCCGTGTGCGCCATGTGCAGCGACGGTAGCCGAGTCCCGAGGCCGCGCGTTGCCCAGGCGGATGCCGCTGAACCCGAGGCTGGAGGCGGTCACGGCGTCCCAGAACGGCCACAGGACGGGCAGGACGCGCAACTGGACGCCCGCCTCGTCGTGCAGCGCGAACAGGTCGCCGACGCGCTCCGGCGGCCCGAGCGGGCGCGTCGCCACCCACGCGTGCGCCTCGGGCGTGCCGAACGGGGCGAACTCCGACGCCGGCAGGCGGTACGCGTACAGCTCCGCGGACCGCATCGCGCCAAGCCACCCGTACTCCACGGCGTGCACGCGCACGCCCCCGCCCGGCCCCAGGATCCGCTCCCGGTCGGCGTCCGTCGTCTCCGTGGTGGCCCACGCCATGGCGCGCGGGCACTGCCGGGGGAACCAGTACGCGGGCGCCTGCCGCGCGTCCACGGCCCAGACGTACGGCTCGGGCTGGCGCGCGGTCGCCGCGACGTGCGGGACGAACCGCGTGATCGTGGCGTCCTCGGAGAAGTGCAGCACCTCGTCCGCATCTGGTCGCATGCCGTCCCCTTCCGCCGCGCGGGCGACCCGAGTGTAGGTGCGGATCGGGGAGAATTGAGGCATGTCGTACGGGATCCTGGGGCCGCTGGAGGTGTGGTCGGGCTCGGGGCAAGTGGTGGGGGTCGGGGGGCGCGGGGTGCGTGCGCTGCTGGCGCTGCTGCTCACCGAGCCGGGGCGCGTCATGCCCGTCGCGCGGCTGATCGACGGGCTGTACGGCGACGACCCGCCGCCGACCGCGGCGAACGCGCTCCAGTCGCAGGTCTCGCGGCTGCGCCGGGCGCTCGGCGACCCCGCGCTCGTGGCGCACACCCCGGCCGGCTACCGGCTGGTCATCGACCCCGGCGACGTCGACGCGCACCGCTTCGCCGCCCTGGCCGCCGACGGCCACCGCGCGCTCACCAGCGGCGACCACGCCCGCGCCGCCGCCGCCCTCGCCGAGGCGCTCGGCCTGTGGCGCGGCCCCGCGCTGGCCGACGTCGCCGACGCCCCCTTCGCCGACGCGGCAGCCGCCCGTCTGGAGGACCTCAGGCTGACCGCCGTCGAGGACCACGCCGAGGCGCGCCTCGCCGCCGGCGCCCCCGACACCGTCGCCGCCGACCTGCGCCCGCTGATCGCCGCCCACCCGCTGCGCGAGCGCCCGCGCGCCCAGCTCATGCGCGCGCTGCACGCCACCGGGCGTACGGCCGAGGCCCTGTCCCTGTACGACGCGACCCGCCGGTTGCTCGCGGACGAGCTCGGCGCCGACCCGTCCGCCGAGCTCGCCGCCGCCCACCTGGCGATCCTCCAGGAGAACGCCGCACCGCCGCCCGCACCCGACCGGCCGTACACCCCGCCGCCCGCGCCGCTGACCAGCTTCGTCGGGCGCGACACCGAGATCGCGCGCATCGGCGGCCTGCTGCGCGACGGGCGGCTGGCCACGCTGCTCGGCCCCGGCGGCGCGGGCAAGACGCGGCTGGCCCTGGAGGCGGCGGCGCGGCGCGGGGGAGCGGTCGCGTTCGTCGACCTCGCCCCGGTCGCCGACGGCCCGGGCGTGCCGCTGGCCGTCCTGGCCGCGCTCGGCCTGCGCGACGGCACGCTCCGGCAGCACCCCGGCGCGCCCGCCGACGCCACCGACCGGCTGGCCGCCGCGCTCGCCGAGGCGCCGCCGCTGCTGATCCTCGACAACTGCGAGCACGTCGTCGAGGCCGCCGCCGCGCTCGTCCACCGGCTGCTCGCCGCCTGCCCCGGGCTGCGCGTGCTGGCCACCAGCCGCGAGCCGCTGGCCATCACCGGCGAGGCGCTGTGCCCGGTGCCGCCGCTGCCGCTCCCGCCGGACGACGACCCGTCCACCGCGGACGCCGCGCCCGCGGTGCGGCTGTTCACCGACCGCGCCGCCGCCGTACGCCCCGGGTTCGCCCTCGACGCCGACACCCGCGGCCCCGTCCTGCGGATCTGCCGCGCCCTCGACGGCCTGCCGCTGGCCATCGAGCTGGCCGCCGCCCGCCTGCGCACGCTCCCGGTGACCGAGGTCGCCGACCGGCTGGACGACGTGTTCGGGCTGCTGTCGCGCGGCGACCGTACGGCCGCGCCGCGCCACCGCACGCTGCGCGCGGTGATCGGCTGGAGCTGGGACCTCCTGTCCGGTGACGAGCGCGCGCTGGCCCGGCGGCTGACCGTGTTCGCCGGCGGCGCCACGGCCGAGGCCGCGCGCGCGGTGTGCGGGCTGCCCGGCGCCGCCGACCTCCTCGACGACCTCGCGGAGAAGTCGCTGATCGAGGCCGCCGACGGGCGCTACCGGATGCTGGAGACCGTACGCGCATTCGGCGCCGACGAGCTCGCCGCACACGGCGAGGCCGACACCACGCACCGGGCCCACGCCGCGTACGTCCTCGCCCTCGCCGAGGACGCCGACCCGCACCTGCGCGGCCACGACCAGCTCGAACGCCTCGACGCCCTCACCGCCGAGCGCGGCAACCTGCTCGCGGCCACCCGGTGGGCGGCCGGCCACGACACCGGGCTCGCGCTGCGGCTGATCGGGACGCTCTCGCTGTTCTGGTACCTGCGGGGCCTGCGCGCCGAGGTCGCGCCGCTGGCCCAGCGGGTGCTCGACGCCGTCGGCACACCCCCGGCGGACCGCCAGGAGGAGTACATCCTGTGCGCCGCCACCGCGATCGGCGGCGGCCTGGACACCCCGGAGCTGCGCGCGCACATGGCCCGCGCGCACGACCTGATGTACGGCCTCGACCACTATCCGCGGCTGCCGTTCACCGTGGTGCTGTGGGCCGTGACGGTCGGCCCGCCGCGCAGCCCCACCGACACGAGCCGCATGGCCGAGCTGCTCGGCCACGACGCGTGGTCGGCCGCGCTGCTGCAGGTCGGCACCGCGTTCACGTGCCTGTACGGCGGCGACGTCGCGGGCGCGGAGGACCACTTCACGCAGGCGGTGGACGGCTACCGCGCGATCGGCGACCGCTGGGGCATGACCCAGGCGCTCGACCAACTCGCGACGATCGCCGACTGGCACGGCGACCACACCCGCTGCATCGCCCTCCTGGACGAGGCCATGTCCATCCTGACCCGCCTGGGCGCCCTGGAGGACAGCGCCGACGTCCTCTGCCGCCGCGCCGACAGCCACGCCCGCGCCGGTGCGCTGGACGCGGCCCGCGCCGACTACCTCCGCGCCATCGACCTCTTCCGCCGTACGGGCGGCGTCGACCGGGTGGCCGACCCGCGCCGCGGCCTGGCCGACCTCTCCCGCCTGTCCGGCGACCTCGACGCGGCCGAACACGCGTACAACGAGATCACCGGGGGCGCGAGCGCGATCTCCGGCGTGGACACCATCGCCGGCGCCTCGGAGCCGGAGATGGCGGCGTGGATCGGGCTGGGACGCGTGGCCGAGGCTCGGGGCGACGCCGCGGGGGCGCGGGCCCGGCATTCCGCCGTGCTGCGTACCGCCGCGGGCTGGAACCGGCCGGTGGCCGCGCGTGCCGTGGAGGGGCTGGCCGGTGCTGCGGTGCTCGACGGCGACGGCGGGCGGGCCGCCGTGCTGCACGGCCTCGCGGCCGCGATCCGCGGCGCCCCGGTGACGAGCGACCCGGACGTGGAGCGCGTCGCGGCCGCCGCGCGGGCCCTCGTCGGCGCCGGGGCGTACACCGAGGCGTACGCCCGCGCCGCCGCCACCCCGGGCGACAAGGCCCTCGCTGAGCTGGGCGTACCGGTGGATGTCGGTGGTCGCGGGTAGGGTCGCCGCCCATGGATCTGGAACTGGGGGGACACCGCGCGCTCGTCACCGCGAGCAGCGGCGGAATCGGGGCGGAGATCGCCGTGCGGCTGGCCGCGGAGGGCGCCGCCGTGCTCGTGCACGGCCGCGACGAGGGCCGTACGACCGGGGTCGCGGCATCGCTGCGCGCCGAGGGGCATGACGCGGAGGCCGTCACCGGCGACCTCACGTCCGACACCGAGGCGGCCCGCGTCGCCGACCGCGCCCGCGACTGGGGTGCCGACATCCTGGTCAACAACGCGGGCCCGTTCGCCGAGCGTGACTGGTCGGAGGTGACGCCCGCGTCCTGGCTGGAGTCCATGACGGGCAACGTGGTCTCCGCCGCGCGGCTCATCACCGCGCTGCTGCCGTCGCTGCGCGCCGGCGGCTGGGGCCGGGTGATCAACCTCGGCAGCCGCGCCGCCACGACACCGCTGCCCAACATGGTCGACTACTCCGCCGCCAAGGCCGCCGTGGTCAACATGACCACCAGCCTCTCCCGCCACCTCGCCGGAACGGGCGTGACGGCCAACACCGTCAGCCCCGGCGTGATCGTCACCGACGGCATGCGCGAGATGTTCACCGCCCGGGCCGCCGCGGAAGGCAACCCGGCCCCCTGGCCGGAGATCGAACGCGCCGTAGCCGAGGAGTACGCCCCCAACCCCGCGGCCCGCCTGGGCACCGCCACCGACATAGCCGCGGCCGTCACCTTCCTCGCCAGCCCCCTGGCGGGCTACATCAACGGCATCGACCTCCGGGTCGACGGCGGCATCACCGGCGTCCCTTGACCCGTACGGCTCAGGCCGGCGACGGCGACGCTGCCCGTACGCCCGCCGCTCAGGCCAGCGACGGCGACAGCACGCCCGTCGCCGCCACCAGGTCCGGCGCGCTGGACATGTGGTGGTCGTACTCCGTGACCCGCCACCCGGCGGCGAGGAGCCGGGGCACGGCCGGATGCGGGCCCGGGAGGCAGGCCGTCAGGGGCGCCGCGAACATTCCCGTCGCGGCGAGTACGGCCGCGGCCGGGTCCGCACCCGCGGCCACCGTCAGGTGCCGCAGCGTCCGGGGCCCGGCCGCGCCCGCCGCCACGACGCCGCGCCCGTCGCGGACGACCACCCCGTGGCCGCCCGGCGCGTCCGCCCAGAACGCGAAGTCCGGCAGGCGGCCCGGCGACCCGAGGCGCGCCGCGGCGTCCGCCGCCTCGGCCGCGCTCACCGCCTCGCCGCACGGCCCGCCCGGCACCGGCGGGCCGTTGAGGTAGAGCAGCGGCCACCGCGGCGCCATCCCGAACCGGATGTACAGCGGCAGCGCCCGCGGGTCCTTCGACGCGAACGTGAACCGCGCGCCCGGCTCGGGGAACGCGTGGCCGAGGAGCGTGCGCCCGAGGCCGCGCCCCTGCCGCTCGGGCGCGATGAACAGGTCGCACAGCATGGTCGCGTCCCCGATGCGCCGCGTCGCGCAGTACCCCGCGACCGTGCCCACGTCGTCGGCCACCCAGAACCGCCCGTGCGCCCGCAGGTGGGCCACATAGCGCGGATCGCTCCCGGCATTGTCGGCGTTCGCCACGGCGATCTCCGCGACAGCCCCGAGGTCGCCACCCTCAACCGCCCGTACACGCATCGGCCGAGCTTAACCCGCAGAGGCCGCAGCCGCTCAGCGCAGTACGGCCGCCAGCACGTCGGCGCCCAGCGTCGTCAGATCGGGCAGATTGACGGTGTACCGGACGTAACGGCCCTGGCGCCGGGCCGTGAGCAGGCCCGCGCGGCGCAGGACCGCGAGGTGGCGGGAGACCTCCGGGGGCGAGAGCTCCCAGGCGTGGGCCAGTTCGCCGGTGGTGTGCGGGCCGCGGGCCAGGGTGCGCAGCAGCCGCAGCCGTACCGGATGCGCGAGCGCCGCCAGCCGGAGCGTGACCGTCTCCAGCGATACCGGCTCCGATGGGCCCGGCTCGGCGACGGGGTACTGCATCACCGGCTGCCACCCGGGCGCGTGGATCGCCACCAGGTGCGGGCGGCCGAAGACGCTGGGGAGGAAGGTGACCCCGGTGCCGTGCGCGGTGGTCGCGTTGTCCTGCAGCTTGTCCACGAGGATGCGGGTGCCGTCCGGCGCCAGCGTGACGGCGCCGGAGACGGACGCGAGCGCCGCCCCGATGCCCTGGCGTCTCAGCAGGTCGTTCTTCAGGCGCAGGTCGGCGGCGAGCCGCCCGGCGACGTCCGTCCAGGCGGCGTCGAAGAAGGCCTCGGCGCACTGTTCGAGGGTGTGCCGCACCCGCGCCCGTACGGCCGCGGGGTCCGTGAGCAGCCGTTCCGCGAAGGCCTCCTGGAGCGCGCCGCGGGCCTGGGCGAGGTCAAGGGCCCGCTCGCGCGCCGTCGCGTCGGCGAGCGGTGACGGCGCGGCGAAGTGGACCCGGTTGCTGCCGCACGTGGTGATGAGCGCGGCGGTCACGTAGGTCTCGTCGTCGATCCGGTCGACGTCGTCAAGCTCCTCGGCGAGGGTCGCCCGGGGACGGGCGGGGACCAGGAAGTCGGCTCGTGAGGAACGCCAGAGGAACTCCGCCTCCCTGAGCCGCTCGGCCAGCTCCGGCCGCAGCCCGGCCCAGACGTCCCCGGCCCAGCCGGCGAGCCGCGGGTGATGCCCGGGTTCGGCCAGCACGTGCAGCATCGCGGTCAGCTCGGCCAGCGGGGAGGCGGCGAACCGCAGCCGCCCGGACGGCAGGCCGCCGATGTCGATCCTCAACGTCATCCCGTCATTGTCGCTGGCCGGATGGCCGATGACCGCGTCGGTTGACGGTGTTCGTCAACCGACGCGGCCGGACCGGCGGCCGAACGCAGCATGGGCGCCATGGCAACCACCACCACGATCCGGCCGCGCGCCCTCGTCCGCGCCTCCGGCGGCCCCCGCTATGCCGTCGCGCTGGCCGTGGACGCGCTCGGCACGGGCTTGCTGCGGCCTTTCCTGCTGCTCTACGGGGTGACGGTGCTGGGGCTTTCCGCGCCGGTCACCGGCATGGTCATGACGGCCGGCGTCGTCGTGGCTCTGGCGTGCATGCCCGCGGTGGGCCGATGGCTGGACCGGGGCGCACGCAGCACGGTCGTGGCGGCGTCGATGCTGGTACGGGTGGTGGGCGTGGCGCTGCTGCTGGCCGCGCCCGCGGGGCGCGTCTGGCCGTTCGCGGCGGCGGTGCTCTTCCTCGGCATCGGCAACCAGGCGTGGCCGGCCGCCCACGCGGCGCTCGTGGCCACGGTCGCCCACGGCCGCGAACGCGACGCGGCTCTCGCCGCCGGCCGCGCCCTGCGCAACGCGGGCCTGGGCGCGGGCGCCCTCCTCGCCACCGTGTGCCTGGCGGGCGGCACCACCGCGTTGCGGGCGCTGGCGGCCGTCACCGGGCTCGCCTATCTCGCCGCGGCGGCCGTGGCATGGTCGGTCCGCCTGCGCGCGCGTCCGGCCGCCGCCCCGGCCGGTGACAGGGCCGACGTGCCCGCACCCCGGATGGGCGCGCTGCTGGCCGCCAACGTCGTCTACGCGTTCTGCCTCAACATCCCCGAGATCGCGCTCCCCCTGGTCCTGGTGACCTGGTTGCACGCGTCCCCGGCGTGGCCGGCGGCCGTCTTCGTGGCGAACACGGTGCTGGTGGTCACGCTTCAGGTGCCGGTCACCGTCCTGATGTCCCGCTTCCCCCGGCGGGCCGTACTGGCGCTGGCCGGCGTGGTGCTGGCCGCGTCCTACCTCGGCTTCCTCGCGGCCACCGTACGGGAACACGGCTGGGGCGCCCCGGCGGTCGCCGCGGTGTCCGTCGTCTGCGCGATCGGCGAGATCATCTATGCCGGCAGCGCCACCGCGCTCGTCACCGCCCGCGCCCCGGCCCCCGTCCTGGGACGCGCCCTCGCCCGCTTCCAGCTCTCCACGGGCCTCGGCCTCGCCGTCTCCCCGGCGGTCATCACCGGTATCGCCGCCCGCGGCCCCGCCGCCCTCTGGGGGAGCCTGGCCGCCGCGACGCTCCTCTCCGCCTCCGCCGTCGCGCGACCGCGAACCCGTAGACGCCGCGCCGTGCGACCGGACACCCTGTGGGGATGGCGAACCCGACTCCGGCGGCGGAGATCATCGCGTACTACGAGCGCGGCGGCGAGACCACCCGGCTGAGCGCCGACACAGGCCTGCTCGAGTTCCTCCGTACGCAGGACGTCCTGCGGCGCCTGCTGCCGCCGCCGCCCGCGGCCGTGCTCGACGTGGGCGGCGGGAGTGGTGTCCACGCCGCGTGGCTGGCCGCCGACGGCCACGCCGTGCACCTGATCGACCCGGTGGCCGCGCACGTCGCCCAGGCGGCCGCGCTCCCGGGCGTGACGTCCGAGGTGGGCGACGCACGCGCCCTCCCGTCCGGCGACGCGGCGGCCGCCGCGGTGCTGCTGCTCGGCCCGCTCTACCACCTGCCCGACCGCGCCGACCGGGTGCGCGCCCTCGCCGAGGCCCGCCGCGCCGTACGCCCCGGCGGCCTGGTCGTGGCGGCGACCATCAACCGCCTCGCCGCCGTGCACGACATGTCGCGCCAGGACCGCTTCGGG